>JAFSAO010000015.1 GCA_017440935.1 Opitutales bacterium | reverse complement strand
GTGCCGTCAAAAATTGGGAACGAAGACCTCCCGGTCTTCGTCGTGGCGGGAAAGAACTTCAACTCTTGTTCGTAATCCCGAGAATCACTCGTAGCCATACATTCCTTTTTCCATCCTTGGTAATCATTCGGGATTCGCAATTCGAGATTCGCAATTGATTGAAATTTAGCGAAGCCAACGCTTCGCTAAATTTCAATTTGCGAAGCGAGACGGGAACACATTTAATATCCTCTAACACTTTAACACGTTATGGACGGCAACAACGAATCCCTTTCCGGCGAACTTGATTTGAGCTCGCTTTCATCGCTTAGCCTTGAGCCCTCTTGGGCTTCCGGAGACAAGACAGACAAAATCTCTGTCGGTCGAATCTCCCGCGACGACCGTCGCGGAAACGCTCCTCGGAGACGGGAACGTCCCGTCGGCTCCGGCATCCGCGATCGCCGCCCGCCGCGCAACCGCGACGCGAATGCTGATTCCGCTCCGCGTTCGGAAGAACGTCCGCCCCGCAGAGAGCGCCCGAGCAAGCCTCGCCGCGACGACCGCCGAAGCGGCAAACGCCCGGATCGCGTTCCCGCGCCGCGCGTGGTTGAAGTCGCATTTTTTCCGGAAGACAAGCCGTTCACCGTTCTCGCGAAAGCAGTTAAAAACTCTGCCCGCACATACGCACTTTTTGAAATCGCGAATCTGATTTTGGAAAAACCGGAACGCTTCACAATCGTCGTCAAACCGCTCGCCCGCAAAACGAATCCGGCGAAAAAGACGGACGCACCCGCAGAAGCGACAAAAGAAACGGCTCCGACGCTTTTTGTCAGCGTCCCCGACGGAATGCCCTTCCTGAACGAGGCGGACGCTTTCGCGTATGTTTTTGCACAACACATCGACAAATTTTTCACGAAGGAAACGGTGGAAACGGACGCGCCGAAAGGCAACTTTACGATGGTTGCCAAGTGCGGGTTCACGGGAGAACTGCTCGCACCGCCGAACTATCACGCATACCAGCAGATTCTGCGCGACCACCATGCGGCAAACTTCCCGAAAATGCCGTTTGAAAAATTCATGTCGCGCCTCGAAACCGTCAAGGACCAGGAATCCGTTGACGCGTGGATTGCCAAAATGAAAACGGTTGAGCGCTACACCGTCAAAGACCGCAAGGAAGGCGAACCGGAAGCACTCGACGGAGCAGGAGCGGCGAAAGCATTTTTGCTTTCTAACCGGAGAAACAAAGTTGTCCGCACAGTCGGCACAGCTCGCATTCCCGGAAAAATGCTCGAACAAATGCCGATGGGCTTGATGAAAGCCGGCATCGAGCACGAACTCGAATTTCAACGTAAATTTCCGCTGAACACCGCAAATTTCCTTCGCGGACGTCTGCGCCGAGCCGGATTCTCCCTGTTCAAACGCGGAGCGAAAGGCATCACGCTCGTTTGCGCTATCCGCCGCAAATTCCGCACGCCGGACTCTGTTTTCTCCGATACGATTCAGCGTATTTTCGATTTCCTCGAAAAGCACCCGAACACCAAAGTTCAGGATTTGCCGAAACTGATGCTCGGGCTCGGCGAAGACACCGCAATTCCCGCAGACTCCGCTCCCGCCGAGGAACCTGCCGCAACCGCGCCGGAAACCGAACCGACCGCGCCGGCGACACCTGCGGGAACGCCGTCCGACACGGAAGCGCAACTTTCCGAATTGCTCGTGAACGTCCGCTGGCTTGTCCTCGAAGGCTACGTTTCCGAACTTTCCGACGGTGCCCTTTTCACTTACCCGAAAATGACGGTCGCACAGGCAAAAGCTGCCGCAAAGGAAGAAGAAACCGAAGCCAAATCGGACGCCGTTCCCGTCGAGGAAAAACCGGACGACATCGCAGCGGAAATTCCTCCCGCGCCGGAAATGCCCGACACGCCTGCAGTTACGGAATAATTGAGCCTTGAAAAAGAAAAGTTGGAGAGCGTAATGCCTTAAGCGGCATTTGCTCTCCAACTTTTTTTTCAGCTTCGGACAGGCTCTTTAGCGAGCAATCGAAAGAAGATCGGGAAGCTCGACACGCTTTTCGTAAAGTGCCTTGCCGACAATGGCTCCGTTCAGATTCGCATACGTTCCCGCAAGTTCGCGCAGGCGCAAAATGTCTTCCCGGCGCGAGACGCCGCCCGAAGCAATAATATCGGCTTTCGTGCTGCGCAACATTTCTTCAAGCGCAGGGAAATTCGGTCCCTTCAACATTCCGTCGGTCGCGATATCCGTGTAAATAATCGTTTTCACTCCGAGCGTCGCCGCCGTTCCCGCAAGCTCGGTCGCGCGGCGCGTAGTCACATCCACCCAACCTTTTACGGCAACGAATCCGTCTTTCGCGTCAATTCCGACGGCAATTTTTTCACCGCCGAACGTTTTGACGAGTTCGGCGACAAACGTATCGTCGTTTGCAGCCTTGGTTCCGACGATCGCGCGCGTCGCTCCCGCGTCGAGCACGGCGCGCACGTTTTCAATCGTGCGCAAACCGCCGCCGAACTGAATTTTCAAGCCCGTTGCCGCAATACGTTTGAGCGCTTCGATATTGCGCGGCTCCCCTCCGAACGCACCATCGAGGTCGACAACGTGAATCCACGCGCTTCCGTCACGCGCAAACGCTTTTGCTGGCTCGGCTGGATCTTCAAAATATTTCGTCGCATCTTCAGCGATGCCTTGGCGCAGGCGGACACAATTCCCGCCCTGAATATCAATTGCCGGATAAATAATCATAGTGGGAAATTTAACGAAATTCATTCCCGCCGTTCAACCTGATAAAATGGACTTTTCACTCAAAAAAAAAACGCCTTGCAAAAATAAAATATAGGGTATACCCCTATATTCCATAATTCCGAAACCTCAATATGTCTTGCCCGAATTGCGAAAAAATTAAAGCCGCTGCCGCGCGCGGGAACACCTGCTGCGCCGCCGAGCAAAAAAAAGCCCGGAACCGGGAAATCTTCCTCCTGCTGATTTCCCTCGCGAGCCTCGTCGCCGGATTTGCAATTGCACAAAGCGAACTTCACGTTCCCGGATTTCCGCTCACGGATCCGTCGTGGATTGCTGTCGCTCTGTGCGGCTTTCCGATTTTCAAAGCGGCGTGGAAAGCGCTTTCCCGCGATAAAAAAATCACGTCTGCCCTTCTCGTCAGCATCGCGATTCTCGCGGCAATCGCTCTTCAATTCTTCGTCCTGTTCGGCGGGAATGCCGACAATTCGCACGCGCACGACAGCTACATTTTCGCCGCCGGAGAAATTGCATTCCTCATGGCGCTCGGAGAAGCAATCGAAATGTGGACCGTCAAAAAATCCCGAAAAGGCATTGAGGCGCTGATGAACCTTGCGCCGAAACTTGCCAGCCGAAAAACGGCAAGCAGCGATTCGGAAACCGTTCCCGTGGAAGAACTCCGGAAAGGCGACGTAATCTTTGTGCGCCCCGACGATATGATCCCTGCCGACGGAATCATTCTCGAAGGCGAAAGCTCCGTCAATCAGGCGAGTCTCACCGGAGAAAGCATTCCCGTCGACAAAATGCCGGGCGATGCCGTGCTCGCGGGAACGCGCAACCGCTCGGGAGCGCTCACGGTCCGCGTCACCAAGCGAAATGAGGACAATACGATTTCCCGACTCATTCGCCTCGTTCGCGAAGCGGAAGCGAAAAAAGCGCCGATTCAGCACGTTGCGGATCGCTGGGCATCGTGCATCGTTCCCGCCGCGGTTCTCTGTGCCGTGCTCGTTTCTCTTTTTGCGTATTTTGTTTTGGATACGAATTTTCTCACGGCGCTGATACGCGGCGTGACAGTGCTTGTCGTATTTTGCCCGTGCGCGTTCGCGCTGGCGACGCCAACCGCCGTCGCTGCCGGAATCGGGAACGCCGCCCGACGCGGAATTCTCGTTAAAAGCGGCGAAGCTCTGGAAAAACTCACGCGTATCGACACCGTTGTTTTTGATAAAACGGGAACACTCACCCGCGCCGAACTGAAAATCGAAGCGACGTTTTCCTCCGGACGTCTTTCCGAAAAAGAGCTACTCGCGTTTTGCGCCGCAGCGGAACTGCGTTCGCAACATCCGATCGCCCGCTCGATTGTTGCCGCCGCAAACGGAATTTCCCTGCCTACGGCACGCAATATTTCCGCGAAAAACGGAATCGGAATCCGTTGCGACATTGACGAAGAGGAAATTTTCGTGTGTTCGTTTGCCTCCCTCGAAAAAGAAAAAATCACGGTTTCAGAGGCGGCGAAAAATTTTGCTGAAAGCCGAAGAAGCCTCGGAGAAACGCTCGTTTGCCTCGTGTCTGACGGCGTGCTCGAAGGCATTTTTGCTTTGTCCGACACCTTGCGGGAACGCGCCGCAGAAACCGTCGCGACGCTAAAAAAACGCGGATTTTCCACTCTGATGCTGACCGGAGATAACGCGGCAGCGGCTCAAAATTTCGGAAAACTTTCCGGTGTGAACGAAGTTTTCGCCGAACTTCTTCCGGAGCGCAAAGCCGAAAAGATCAACACTCTGCGCGGGAACGGGAAAAACGTTCTCATGGTCGGAGACGGAGTAAACGACGCGCCCGCACTCGCTTCCGCGAACTGCTCCGTCGCCATGGGCGCTCTCGGTTCGGAAATTGCAATCGACACGGCGGAAATCGCGATCTTGAACGACAAACTTGAAACGATTCCGGGGCTTCTGAATTTTTCAAAATCCGTTCTGAAAACGATTCATATCAATTTTGCCATTTCGCTCGTCATCAATTTTTCTTCCGTGATTCTGAGCGCGTCGGGAGTGCTCGATCCCGTAACGGGCGCAATCGTCCACAACGCCTCGTCGGTGCTTGTCGTTTCGCACTCTGCCCTACTGATGTTCCGCAAAAAAGATTTTTCAGACTAAATTCCGAAAAATTCGCGCGTATTTTCTTCCGTTTTACGGAAAAGAACTTCCGCGGGAACGCCGAAAAGCTCTGCCGCAAATTCCGCCGTATGCCGCATAAACGCAGGTTCATTGCGCTTTCCGCGCAATTTCAGAGGTGCAAGATAGGGGCAATCCGTTTCGAGCATCAACCGGTCGAGCCCCTGCGCAAGCGCGGCACGGCGCACATTTTCCGCGCTTTTGTAGGTTAGCGTTCCCGTGAAAGAAGCGCGACCGCCGCGAGCGTTGATTTCCGAAATTTGCGCGGCATCTTCCGCGAAGCAGTGAAAATCCACGCGACGCCAATCGACACCCGAAGCGTCAATCATTTCAACCGTTTCGCGGAAAGCGTCGCGTGCATGAACGACAACCGGTAATTCAAGTTGTTTTGCCAAGGCAAGTTGCCGGGAAAAAGCCTCGCGCTGACGCGCAAAAACGCGTTTGGCATCCTCCGGGTCTTTCGGAAGCCAATGCCCGTCCAATCCGATTTCTCCGACGGCGACAGCGCGCGGAGATTTTTCAAAAAACGATTCGAGCTCGGCGAGTTGCACTTCAAAATCGTCGCCGACTTCCGTCGGGTGAAGTCCCGCCGTGTAAAAAACCTTTTGCGGGAACGCTTCGGCAAGCTGACGGTAAACTTTCCAATCGCTACTGTTCGTTCCCGCGACAACCAGCGCGTTTACGCCGGAGCTTTCGGCTCGAGCAATGATTTCTTCGATTTCGCCGCTTCGGACGAATGTATCCAAATGACAATGACAATCAATCATTTTCAGGATTCGTCGTCCAAGAAGAAATCGTCTGCGTCTTCCTCGGGTTCATCCGAAAACGCATCCTCGCCTTCGTCGGGTTCTGTTTCGGCAAAATCGTCTTCGGGGGCAGACGTTGCCGTCGACTGTTCCGGCGCTACGGCGGGCTTGGGCGATTCGACCTTTCGGCGAAGCTCGGGAAGTTCGACTTTTTTCGGTGCGGATTTTTCCGCGTTTTCGGAAGTATTGACTGCGTTGTCCCAACCGATAGCCGAGAAGAAATTGTTGCGTTGCCGCTCAAAACGCGGATCGTCCGAAAACAGGATGTAGCCCTCAGCGGAAAGCGCGGCGACGCAGAGCACGATCAGCATCACCGAAATCAGCGGGAACCGCGGAGCGACGGCGACCACCACCGTTTTTTGCGGCTCCGACGAAGCGGCGGAAGTCGATTCTCCCCCAGGCGCAGATTCCGGGACAATATCTTCGGCAAATTCATTTTCCTCCGCCACGGGAACGGCGTCTTCTTCATATTTTCCGGATTCGGCTTCATCAGGAGAAACTTCGTCCGAAAAATCCTCTACGGGAACGGTGACTTCCGGTTCTTCGTAAACCTCTTGAGTTTCCTCGACTACCGGGCTCTCCGGTTGTGCCGCATCGTATCCGACTTGCTGATACGCGTAAATTTCTTCTCCTGTTTCCGCGTCGATTCTCACAGCGGGCTGAACTTGCTGTTGTGCGTAGTATGCACGGCAGGCTTCCTCGTACGCCGCCTGTCGGCGCGCATATTCCTCCTGCAAACGGCGCACTTCCATCGCTTGTGCGCGCTGTGCTTCGTAGGCTTCGAGTTGTTGCTCGTAAATACGCTGAGCATACGCGGCGGCTCGGGCACGAATTTCTTCGTCGGAAAGCACGTCCGGCATGGGAGGGAAATCAGCGTTTCCTGAAGGAGCTTGTTCTTGCGGAGGCATTGTAGTTCGAAATTTCCTACGATTAAAAAAATCTGCGGGAGAAATTGCGATTCCAAAAACGCTGGACACTTGTCGGTCGTTCTGACTTTTTCTCGGGTGATGAACGAAAAAACGTCTGCTTCTCGGTCGTTCCCGCGTCGTGTCTCCGATGCTCTGCTCGACCTGATTTTTCCGCGGGAATGTTTGATTTTCGGCGGTGCACTCGGCGACACGCCTTACCGTTTTTTATCGAAACAGGGGCGCGCCTCCCTCAAATTCATCGGAGATGATTGTTGCCCCGCCTGCGGAGCTCCGCGCGCGGGAATCGTTTCCGAGCACGGCGAATGCGTGTTTTGCCGCGATAGAAAATTTCGTTTCGGATGTTCGCGCAGTCTCGTCGTTTTTGACGTTTATGCATCGCGCTTAGTGCATGCCGTAAAATATCGTGCTGCTCACGCTGCCGCTGACGATTTCGCAAAAATTGCGGCGGAATCCGACCATTTTTCCGCCTACTTAACGGGAGCGATACTCGTTCCCGTCCCGCTTTTCACAATGCGCGAAAACAAGCGCGGCTACAATCAGAGCCGGATTTTTGCCGAAGCTCTCGCAAAATACATTCCGCGTTCCCGCGTCGAAAATCTGCTCGTGCGCACGCGCGATACCGGAACGCAAACGCACCTTAGTGCGGCATCGCGGAGAGTCAACGTCCGCAAGGCTTTTTGTGTCCCGAAAAAATTTAAAGAACGAGTCGATCCGAAAGCGCGCTACGTTATCATAGACGACGTTTTTACGACGGGCTCTACGCTCAGCGAATGCGCCCGCGCCCTGAAAAAAGCCGGCGCGCGCATCGTAGATGCTGCGACGTTCGCGCATGGATAGATTTTGTAAGCGACAAGCGCCAAATCCTTCGGGTTCTGTCAAAAGTAAAAAAATTAGGAATGAGAAATTTGTATTTTCTCATTCCCAATTTTTAGCTGACTGCTACTCGGAACTTGACGCGGATTTTACGCGCTTCGTTTCTGAACGATCTGCCAAATTTCGAGGCAGTCGGAAACCAGTGAACCGAGCTCCGAAAGCGGAAGTTGCGTTGCCGCATCGGAAATCGCTTTCGCCGGATCCGGGTGCGTTTCGAGGAAAAGTCCGGAAGCGCCGGAAGCGACTGCAGCGCGGGAAAGCGCGGGAACGAATTCACGCTGCCCGCCGGAAGCGCCCATCATCGCGCCGGGAAGCTGCACACTGTGCGTCGCATCCATAATGGTCGGCGCGCCTGTTTTCCCCATGATGGAAAACGAGCGCATATCCACGATGAGATTTTGGTAGCCGAACGCGGTGCCGCGATCCGTAAGCCAGATTTCGCGTGCGCCGGAAAGCGCGAGTTTATCATAAACGTAGCGCATTTCCTGCGGGGAAAGGAACTGACCTTTTTTAACGTTCACGCAACGCCCGGTTTTGGAGGCGGCGACGAGCAAGTCCGTTTGGCGGCACAGGAACGCGGGAATCTGCAAAACATCGCAAACATGCGCAACGCGCTCACACTGCGCCGCTTCGTGAATATCCGTCAGCACGGGGAAATTGTATTCGCGCTTTACCATCGCGAGAAGCTCCAGCCCGGCTTCCATTCCGGGACCGCGTGCACCGGAAAGCGACGTGCGATTCGCTTTATCAAAAGAGCCTTTGAAGATAATGTTCAACTGCGGGAACGCCGAGCGCAACTCGACCAGTTTTTCCGCAACTTCGCGGCAGACTTCCTCACATTCGAGGGAACAGGGACCGGCAATCAGTAAAAAGCGACGGGGATCGTAAATCATAGCGTGTTCAATTTTCGCCTCGAAAACGTTTGAGGCAATGAAAAAAAAATTTCTGCCGGCATCGAGCCGAACAAAACGTCCTGAATAACTTTTTTTTTGCTTCCGGCGTTTTACTTGCCGGACTCAAGCGAAACCCGATTATACGGGTGAATATCGAGAAGATTCGGAAACCAACCACGCACAGCGGGATGAATCAAAAATTTGTTCCGATTGTTCACGGTGGGAATGACGGGAACGGCGTCGAGGAGAATTTTCTCCGCCGCACGCAATTTTTCCGCGCGTTTTTGCGGGTCGCGTTCCCGCGAAGCATCAGCGAGCAAACGATCGTAGTCTGAGCTTTGCCAACCCGTCCAATTCATGTTGGACGTTCCCGCGAAAAGATCGAGAAACGTTGTCGGATCGAGAAAATCTCCGCTCCACGCCGAACGCGCGAGGTCGTAATCGCCCTGCTCCATGCTCACGCGGTAAACTTTATATTCCTGATTTTTGAGCGAGACTTTAATGCCGAGATTTTTGCGCCACATTTCCTGAATCGCCTGCGCGAAAAACTGTGCGCCGTCGGACGTATTGAACAAATACGAAATTTCCGGAAAATTTTCCCCGTTCGGGAAACCCGCTTCGGCAAGCAGGCGACGCGCCTCGCGCAATTCCGCCTCGCGTTGCGTCGAGGCGTTTTCCCGCGAAATTCCCGACTCGGGAACGAGCATATACGCGGGTGTTTCTCCGGCACGCATCACGCGCTCGGCAAGCACCTCGCGCTCCAGCGCAAGCGAAAGCGCGCGGCGCACGCGCACGTCATCAAGCGGCGCACGCTTACAATTCACGCGAATAAACGCCGTGGAAAAATACGGATCAAGGCGCAACGCCGCGTCTCCGCGTTCCCGCAAAACGCTCACTCGCGCGGGCGGCACGGTGTTTGTCAGGTGATATTGTCCGTCGCGAAAAGCACGTTCCTCAGCAAATTGGTCCTCGACGGCATCGAAACGAATTCCGCGCAACCAAACATTTTCCGCATCGTGATAATTCGGATTTTTTTCGACTTCGATGCGATACGCCACACGCCAATTTTTCAGGCGAAACGGACCGCTCCCGACAAAATTTTCCGGACGCGTCCAAAGCGTGGAACGCTCGTCGATTTCGCCGAATTTCAAAATCACGTGCGCGGGAACGACGCTCCAACTCGAATGGCACGCAAGCGAAAGGAAATACGGACACGGCGTTTCCAACTCGACCACGAGCGTTCCCGCGTCCGGCGCGGAAAATCCGACCTTTGAAAAATCTGAAATTTCCCCGCGAGCAAACGCCAACGCATTTTTCACGGGGGCAAAAAAAAGCGAGGCGCACGGAGACGCAAGTTTCGGCGAAAGCAAACGGCGATAGGAAAAAAGAAAATCCTCGGCGGTAATCGCGCGCCCGTCGCTCCAGCGCGCATTTTTCCGCAGAAAAAAAGTGTAGCGCAAACCGTCGGGAGAAACCTTCCAGCGCTCGGCAATCGCAGGCTTCGGTTCAAGCGTTTCCGGATCGTAGCCGACGAGACCTTCAAACAGAGCCAGCATCAGGCGAAATTCCAGAACACCCGTAACGAGTTGCGGATCAAGCGCGGACGGCTCGCCGCCGTTATTTACCAGCAAAATGCGTTCCCGCGCGGCAACATCAACCGGGCGTTCCCGCTCGCCGCACCCGGCGAAAAGAAACGCCATTGCGCTCCAAAGAACGATTGCCCAAAGGCAAAAAGCCGTGCGTCCGCCATTCCCGGGAGAAGCGACCCTCTTGTCGCTTCCGCAGGACGAACGAAATTTTCGAATAATTTGATTTCGCAAACATCCGTCGGGTTTCAACGTCCGTCCCATCGAAAAATCGTATTTTCCCGAGGAAGCGACAAGAGGGTCGCTTCTCCCGTGTTTTTTAAAAATCATAGACGCGCGAAAATCTCATCGAAAAATTTAACGACACGCGCCGTCGCACCCTGATTTCCGCGATGCCATGCTTGGGCGGAAGCGCTCATTTTTTCGCGTGCGGGAGCATCTTCGAGCAACGCCAAAATCTTCGCCTGAGCGCTTGCCGCATCGCGCACTTTAACGGCGGCTCCGCAGTCTTCGAGGCTTCGGCAAACGTCTTTAAAATTCGTCATTGCCGGGCCGTAAACGAGCGGCACACCGAGCGCGGCGCACTCAATCGGCGTTTGACCTCCGTTGTTCGGAGGCAAGGATTTTCCGACAAATGCAAGCTGCGCGAGATGCGTGAGTTTGCGCAGTTCGCCCGTCGTATCCGCCACGCAAACATCCGCATCAGCGGGAACGTCTTCCGGTTTCGTGCGGGAACGCAAAAACCATTTCCACGATGTTTTTTCGAGAATTTCGACGATTTCGGCACGGCGCTCAGCATGGCGCGGGCAAATCAGCAAACGCAAATCGGGGAAACGTTTGCGCGCTTCGGAAAACGTTTCCAACAACATCGCTTCTTCTCCCGGCCAAGTCGAACTGCCGAGCAACACGGGCGCATCCGCCGGAAAACCGAGTTCTTTTTTGAGCGCGGAAGCATCGGCTTCGGAAAACGTTTCTCCGCTTGCGACGTCGAATTTCATATTTCCCGTAAACGCGATTTTGTCGGCGGGAACGCCGAGCGCGCGAAAACGGTCGAAATCGTTTTGCGTGCCGGCGCAAATAAAGCGGATTTGCCCAAGCACCCAACGTGCGAGCGCTCCGGCGGCGCGGTAACGGCGGAAAGATTTGTCCGAAAGGCGCGCGTTGACGACGAACACGGGAACGCCGCGCTTTTTCGCCTGCGTCAGATGCTCCGGCCAAAGCTCTCCTTCCATAAGCACGGCAACCGTCGGGTCAAAGCGGCTCCACGCCTTTGCCGAAAACGGAAGAAAATCCATCGGAAAACACGCGTAGGCGGAGACCAAATCCGCGTATTTCTCACGGATAATTTTGTAGGCGGTGCTCGTTGTCGTCGTAAGAATAACCTCGACGTTCCCGCGTGATTTCAGTTCACGCAAAAGCGGGGCGACCGCTTCGGTTTCGCCGACGGAAACCGCCTGAATCCAAACGCGATGCACGCCCTCGCGCCGCGGCGGAAGCACGGGAACGCACCCGAAGCGATGCGTAAAATCCTTCGCGTAGCCGCCGCGCTTAATCATGCGTCCGAAATAATACGGGCAGGAAATCAAAAACAGAGGTAAAAACAGGAGGCGATAAATCCAAATCATAACGTGGGGGAATTTTCTCGCGACAGGCGTTTTTTCGCAAATTCTATTTTACTAAATCTTCACAAGAGATTACCCTTGGAATCCTCTTTTTCATTCCCAATGTCCGACAGCACAATGAAAATATTCACCGGCAACGCCAATCCCGTTCTCGCCAAGGAAATTTGTGACTCTCTCGGAGTTCCTCTCGGAATTGCCGATGTCACGCCCTTCCCCGACGGAGAAACTTTCGTTCAAATCAAAGAAAACATTCGCGGTTGCGACGTTTTCGCGATTCAGCCGACCTGTTGCCCCGCCAACGACCACCTGATGGAATTGCTCATCATGATCGACGCCATGCGCCGCGCCTCCGCCAAGCGCATCACCGCCGTCATGCCGTTCTTCGGCTACGCCCGTCAGGACCGCAAAGACCGTCCGCGCGTGCCGATTACCGGAAAACTCGTCGCGAACCTGCTTACGGCTGCCGGCGCTAACCGCGTTCTCGCGCTCGACCTTCACGCGCAACAGATTCAGGGGTTCTTTGACATTCCCGTTGACCACCTTTTCGCCTCCCCGGTTTTCTACGATTACATCAAAGACAAACCGTTCCTGAAAGACGCCACGGTATTTTCTCCGGACATCGGTGGCATGAAAGCTGCAAGCGCCGTCGCCAACCTGCTCGATCTCCCGATCGGATTCGTCGCCAAGCGCCGCGTTTCCGCAACGCAGGTTCAGGCCACGAATCTCGTCGGCGAAGTCGAAGGTCGCAACATTATCCTCGTTGACGACATGACGGAAACGGCGGGAACGCTCTGCTCTGCGGCGAAACTGCTTCGCGAAAACGGCGCCAAGTCCGTCCGCGCGCTCGTCAGCCACTGTATGCTCAACGAAATCGCCTACGAACGCCTCTCGACGGGAGTCATCGACGAAGTAATTACGACGAATTCCGTTCCCGTGGAATCGCGCGGACTTCCGATTACGGTGCTCTCGATTGCAAAGCTCTTCGGCGAAGCCATTCAGCGCATTCACTCGAACAATTCCGTCACGAGCCTTTTCAAAATCAAAGGCTACTAACGCGAAAAAAAAACGAAAAAAAGCGCTCTCGGAAACGGGAGCGCTTTTTTCGTTTTGTCCGTTTTTCAAAACGCCTCTCAAAAAAAAGCGTTCCCGCAAAATTTCACGGGAACACTTTTTTTCCATCAAAACCGAAAATCAATTTTTTGCTGCTCGATAGAGTAAGGTAAAGCCGACCGCCTGATAAAGAATATTCGGCAACCACATCAGAATATCCGGACGGAACGCAGGATTTTCAATCCACGAGACAAACGTTGTAAGCAGGTAAAACAGTAGCGCAAGCGCAAGCGCGATTCCGATATTGACGAATGTTTCCGAACGCGAAACGCGGATACCGAGCGGAATTCCCAAAATCGCAAGGGAAAACACGGACATCGCCGACGTCAGGTAATTTTGCATTTGAACCTGAACCAAGCTCCGATCGGCGGCGACTTTTTCCGGCGGGTCTTTTTCCGGATCTGCGCGCCAGCCTTCCTCACGAAGTTGCATCAGCTCGGTAATCGTAAACCACTTCAATTTACGACGTTCCTTGGGCAATTCGCCGTCGCCGAGAATATTTCCGAGAGAAACCGAAATCGGAGCGTTGCCGATGCTGGAAAAACGAATCGGCGAGCGCGTAACATCTGCCGCATTGCGGCGGGAACGCTCTTCGGTCGTCGCGTTTTTAAGCGTGATTTGAAGCGCGTCTTCTTCGTTGATCGTATCCTTTGCTTCGACAAAACGGATTGTCGCCTCTTCCGCATGCGTAAAACGCGCGGGAACGCCCTCGCCGTTAAGTTCCCAAAGCCAAAAGTTTTTCAGCGCATCGCCTTCGCGGGAATCTGCGTAAATGGTGAATCCGCCAAATTCGCGAAATGCGACCTTGGGCACAATGAGGCGAGTCGGAGATTCGCGGAAAGTGCTTTTCAGAATCGTTTTATACTGATTCGCCGCCTGCGGTGCCCAAAAGCAATTGATGTAGGCGCAAACGCCGACACCGATCAAGGCGACAAAGAAAATCGGGGAAACAATGCGCCAGAGATTCATTCCGGCAGACTTCATTGCGATGATTTCATTGCTTGCCGACATACGCCCGAGCACAATCAGCACGCCCGTCAGCATCCCCAGCGGCATCGCATACGGAATTACGCTGACCGAAATCAGCCCGATCAGCTCGAAAAGCGTCGGCATCGAAAGCCGCCCGTTCGCAAGCTCGCCGATGACCTGCCGCAATACATTGCCCGTAACGAGCACAAAAATGAATAGCCCCAGCGACATCAAAACGGCAGAGGCAACCTGAACGAACAAATAACGATTGAGAATTTTCACGAGGCTGTTCCAGAATCTTCCAAAGCGGGAACAGCGTCAAAACATTTTTTCCGGGAAACGCAAAAGAACACACATTTCCGATCCCGAAACGCGCGTTCCCGCACGATTTTTTCGCTTTCACAAAAACAAGGTTTGAGTGTCGCGCCGGGCAAGCGTTAGAATTTGTCTCCGATTTATGACACACCCGGATTTTATTCTCATCAAAAACGGACTTATTATCGACCCCGCGAACGGACGCGAAGCCGTCGGAGAGCTCGCCGTTGCGCACGGCAAAATCGTTCCCGCGCTCACGCCGGAACAGGAAGCGCAAGCCTGTATCATTGACGCGACGGGGAAAGTCGTCTCGCCCGGGCTCGTCGATTTGAACGCCCACATTTACCAGCCGGGAAAAACCGCGCGCGAAACGTTCGCCTCGGGAACGGCCGCCGCCGCCGCCGGAGGATTTACGACGATTGTTTGCACACCGGACGAAAAAATCTGCATCGACAACGCGGGAACGGTCCGCCTCGTCAAAGAACTCATCGACGCCGACGCCTGCGTTACCGTGCTTCCCGCCGGCAACATTACGCTCGGCGGCAAAGGCGAATCCCTCGCTCCCATCGGCGCGCTCAAAAAGGCCGGTTGTGTCGCGATCACCGATTCCGTCGGCGGACTCGTAAACAACGAAATCATGCGTTGCGCACTCGATTATTCGAAAATGTTCGATGTCGCCGTTTTCGATCACTGCCAGGATTCCAGCATGACCGCGACCGGTGTCATGCACATGGGTGCGGAAGCACTCCATCTCGGCTTGCGCGGACTGCCGCGCGCGGCGGAAGACATCGTCGTTTCCAGCGACATTCTCCTCTGCGAATCCACGAGTTCCCGCCTTCACCTCCAACACATCAGCTCCGGGCGCTCCGTCGAACTTATTCGCGATGCCAAAAAACTCGGTACCAAAATCACTGCCGAAGTTTCCCCGCAACACCTTTTCCTCACGGACAAAGATATCGGCGACTACGATACGAACAAAAAAATCAATCCGCCGCTCCGCGAAGAAAGCGACCGCCGAGCACTTATCGCCGGGCTGAAAGACGGAACGATTGATGCGATTTCCAGCGACCACTCGCCGCGCACGCCGACAGAAAAAGACTGCGAATTTGACTACGCGCCTTTCGGCGTGATTTCCCTCGAAACCGCCCTCGCCGTTTCACTTGAAGCACTTTATCACTGCGGCGAAATGACGCTCCCGCAGGTTTTGGAAAAGCTGACCGTCGCGCCGGCAAAAATCCTCGGAATCCCGGCGGGAACGCTCTCAAACGGAGCCGATGCGGACATCATGATTTTTGACCCGAATGAAGAATGGATTCCCGAAGCGGACAGCCTCAAATCCAATTCCCGGAACTGCGCAGTGCTCGGACGCAAACTCCGCGGTCGCGTCGTCACCACCGTCTGCAAAGGCAAAATCGTTTTCCGAACCTAACTCCCCAAAAAACATATGAAAAAATATCTCTTTCTCGAATATCCGAAATGCTCTACCTGCCGCCGCGCCAAAGAATTTCTCGAAAGCTGCGGAGCGGATTTTGAAGATCGCCACATCGTCGAAAGCCGCCCCGACGCGGAAGAACTCCGCCGCTGGATTCTCCGAAGCGGCGTTCCCGTGAAAAAATTCTTCAACACGTCCGGGCTTCGTTATAAGGCGCTCGCGCTGAAAGACAAACTTCAGGAAATGAGTGATGAAGAGCAAATCGCCCTACTCGCAACGGACGGAATGCTGGTCAAGCGACCGCTTCTCGTTTCCGAGAACTCGGTTCTCGTCGGTTTTAAACAACCCGAGTGGGAAGCAGAATTGAAAAAATAACGCCCGGCTAAAAACCGAGCGGAATGTTGAGATTGGAATTGAAGTAATCCTGAAGGATTACGGCGGCAGCGCGGGAATCAATTTCTCCGGTGCTGCGATGCTTTTTGCGGGAACGTGCATCGCGCCCGCCTTTTCGCTTCGCGGACATACCGGACTCCGCTTCGTAACTCGACAGCGTCTCATCCACGCGAATGACCGGCAATCCGAACCGCGCCTCCAACTTTTCGATAAACGCGTCCACTTCCCGCGTTTTGTAGCCGTGAGAGCCGTCCATATTCACGGGATAACCGACGACAAGCGTTCCGATCCTTCGCGCCTTGATTTCGGTTTCGATATGCGCCAACCGCGCGTCGAAATCCGGCTGAACGGCGGCGGAAACGGGCATCGCGATTCCGATTTCGGAATCTCCGCAAGCTAAGCCGATACGGCGTTCTCCGTAGTCAATTGCGAGAAAATTCATCGTAAAACAAGAGGTTGAGAACCGAAATTCCGGCTCTCAACCGATAAAATTAGCGTCCGCCGAAAAGCGGGCAGGAACGCGAGAACGTAGCGCCGTGTTCCAGCAAAATCTCATTAAATTTTTCGGATTCCACCTGCCCGGAACCGCCCTGTTCCTGCAAACCCTGCAAAAGTTCTTTTCCTTCGGGACTGAGCACAGTGACGGAAACGTCCATCGAGCGCAACGCACCGAGCGTCTTGGACTGGAAATTCTCGTCGAAAACCACGGAACCGGCGCTTGCCGCGATGGATTTGTCAAAAGTAACGATCGTCGTATCGGGATAAATATCGCGTAATTTTTGAACCAACTTGGAATTGTTGACGGTTGCGATTTTCGTTTTCCCGTCGGAAAAATCGTCAAACCAGAAAAACACGGAGCAATCGACGATTCCGTCTACGAGAAAGTTCTGCATTTCCGTGCGCCATGAGCTGACGGAATATTTCTTTTTGTCGGACGGATCTTCGATTTGCTCACCGCTTTTCCAGAATTTTGACGGAATCGAAGCCGACTCGGAGTCGCCTTTTTGCCCGATGGCGTAAGGTATCGCAAATTCAAACGTGTCCCTTGCGTTCAAAACGGCGCGGTAAAATCCGTAAACGAGATTTCCCGCATTTGAGGACGTCTTGGAGCCGAACGGAGATTTGTGCGCGATTTTGTAAGAAACGGCACAAAGGTCGCCCTGAAGCAACTCCGTCGAGTCGCGTTCCCGCCGGATACGATCTTGCGGGCGGGAGAAAAACATCAGCTCCGGCGCCGAGTATTTTTCAAGGTTTGCGACATCGTTTTCGTAACGGGCTTCAAACCAGAAATTACCGTCGTCCGGCATCGACGCGGAAAGCAAGTCGTCCTGCATCGGGTCGAGAAGCATTCCGGAATCGGCATTGGTGGCAAGCGTGGAAATTGTTTTATCGTAGATACGCAACATATTCACGGCGATATTCGTCACGAACATCACGAGAACAATCATGATTGCGGTCGCCGCCATCAGCTCGACCAAAGTAAAGCCGCGGCGGAGGTTTTTTCGTTTTCCGAAAATTTTCTTCATTGCGGGAACGCGCTCCTTTCTCTTGCGATTAGCGGGAAACGACGAGGAACTGCGTCAACACGGGAACCTGATCTTCCGTTTCGGCGCTTCCAGCGGAATACGGATAAATGTCGACGGTCAGCGGCAAATACGGAAGTGCGTAGCGGTCGACGTTGCTCGGGAGCGATGACCCGACGGTGTATTGCGTCGCCAAAACTTCGCCCTTCGCATCCATTTCCACATAGCGTCCTTCAAGCTGCGGCGAAAGATAAACGCGCATGAAATACGCGGGACCTTCAACGTTCAAATCCGTAAGTTCCGCCTGCGTCGGCGCTCCGGAAGCGCTCTCGCACTTCACGATTTGGAGAACGTTTTGAGGCGTCGAATCGTCCGACGGATTCAGTCGACGCGGCACGCAAACGAGGAAAAGCGCGTCGTTCCAATTTTTTCCCGTTTTGTTCTGAACCCACTCATAAACGTAGTCAAACGAAGGCTTCGTCATTTGTCCGGACTTGACGAGTGCGTTCCCGTCGGGACCGATTACCGTATCCACGGAAGAAAACGCGCGATCCAAACACGAATAAACGCCAAGAGCCTGACGCGTCAGCACGTTTTTACTGACCGTTTCAAACGTCGCATTCATCAGCCCCATCACGGAAAGCATCGCCACGCCCAAAACAGCGAGCGCAAGCAGAACTTCGACCAAACTGAACCCTTTTTTGCGGGAACGGATTGTTTTTCTGAAAATACTCATTTGCAAAAATTTCTTAGGTTAAAAATCTGCGGAAAAATTTCTATTCTTCGACGGCAACCTGTGCTTCCTCATCGTCGCGCGTAAACGAAATCGCGCCGCTGCGGTGAACCACAAATCCGGAAACAAACGGATCTTCTCCGAAATCGATATCGCCGTTCGCGGGATCGACCTGCCCTTCAGCGAGCATCACGACGGCTTTCGTCATGTAGGTCTGCCCGTTGGAATCGAAAAGATAGAGATACCAATTTTTTTTGCCTTCGCCGAACTTTTGCCCTTTCGCACGCACGTCGGGATCAAGCGTTACTTCGGATTTCCCTTCGAGCAAATCATTGGCGCTACGGGTTTTGACGCCGGACGCATTCGGCGGCACGAAATAAACGCCCTGAGGGAGCGTCACGCCCTCGCCTGCGGCATACCAGTAATAATCGGAAATATTCGTTTTATCCACGCTCGGGCTTCCGCCGACAATCGGCTGAATGAAGCGCAAGTGGCGATCCAAGTCATCCGGTTCGTTCAAAATAAGCACGCCGGCACGGATGTTTACGCGCTCGTTCACCGTAGGTTCGCGGTCCGGATTTCCGCCGAGCAAAGCCCGGCTCTGCGCCACGCGAAATTCCGCCGAAGCAATCCGTCGGGCATCTTCCAAGCCGCGCGGATTTCCGGGACGCAACCCGACAATCACCGAAGCGACAATGCCGATAATGGCAATCACCATCAAAATTTCAATCAGAGTGAAACCGCGTTTTCCGGATTTTTTGCGAAACATGGAATAAAAATTTTTAGGTCAAAAGTTTTGTGCCGTCGGCGTTCCCGCGCGGGAACGCACCTTAGCGCCAGCTGTAGACGGATTCGTAATCGTCCCCGTCCTTTTCGGACGTAAAGATGATGACTTTTCCCATCATGCCCTTTTCGTTGCTTTCGTCATCCGTCGCATCTTCCGGCAAATACTGCGAGGGAATTTCGACGCGGCTGTTACCCGTCGTATCCATCACGAGGTGAATATTGTTGTTGCCGAAGCCGTCGGCGAGCTTACCGAATTCGATAGAACCGTCGCCCTGCGTGAAATCTTCACCGGAAAACTCGCAAAACGTCGTCGCCTTGCGGTTGTATTTCGTGCGTTCGGCGCCTTTCAGTTTTTCACCCGTTTCCGGGTCTTTCCCGTAAAGCGATTTGACAAAAGCCTCGCTGTTGGTGCCGTTCCCGAGGTTATAATGCGCGTCGGATCCGGAAGAAGCATTTTGACCGAGCGTCGGGTAAAAACCGTAAGCCATTTTGTATTGCTCGACAGCCGTCACCCACTCGTTAAAACGAGCCTTGGTTTTCGTGCGCGTCATTGCATCCATGGCACCGCCCGCGACGGGAATCATAATGCCGGCGAGCAAACCGATAATGCCGATAACGACGAGAATTTCAATGAGAGTAAAACCGCGTTTTTTCATAAATATAAAAATCGTGTTTAGGGGTTGAAGAAATGGGGGAACAGATTGGGAGAATTTTGCCGAAATCCCGTCGCTTGGCAACGCTTTTTGCGCCTCCGGACACAAATAGAAACCGGGAAAGCACAGGCAAAAATCTACTCGCCGAGCGAGGAAAGCCACATCGCGGATTCCGCATCGCTGGGCATACGCCAGTCACCGCGCGGCGAAAGCCCGATTTCGAGCACTTTCGGTCCGTCCGGACACGCCGAGCGCTTAAACTGTTGCGAGAAAAACCGCCGCAGAAAAATCTTCAGCCACTTGCAGATTGTTTCCCTGTCGTATGTTCCCGCGAAAGCGTTTTCCGCAAGCAAAAGAATTTTCTTCGGAGCAAACGCGTTCCCGCAAAAATGATACAGGAAAAAGTCATGCAACTCGTATGGTCCGACCAAATCTTCGGTTTTCTGCGCGATTTCGCCGCTTTCGCTCGGCGGCTTCAACTCCGGAGAAATCGGCGTATCGATAATATCCTGCAAAGTTTGCGCAATCGCCGCGTCGCCCTTTTCCTCCGCCACCCAAGCGATAATGTGGCGAATCAGCGTTTTCGGCACACCGATGTTGACGTGATACATCGACATTTGGTCTCCGTTGAACGTGCACCAGCCGAGTGCCGCTTCGGACATATCGCCCGTTCCGACCACAAAACCGCCGCAACGATTCGCCAAATCCATCAAAATCTGTGTGCGTTCCCGCGCCTGCGCATTTTCAAACGCCGCATCGTAACAGTCTCTCGGATGCCCGATATCATTCAGATGCTGCTCAACGGCGGGAACGATGGAAATTTCCTTCGCTTCGATGCCGAGCCGCGTCATCAAATCCAACGCGTTTTTGCGCGTGCGCTCAGATGTTCCCGGACCCGGAAGCGAGTAGCCGTGGATTCCCGCCGCGTCCAAGCCGAGCCGCGAAAACGCTTCTTTCACGACCAAAATTGCGAGCGTCGAATCCAAACCGCCGGAAATTCCGAGCGCCACATTTTTCGCGTGCGTGTGCGCCAAGCGCCGCACCAATCCCGCCACCTGAATTTCAAACGCCTCGCGGCAAACTTCCCCGCGCTCGACCGCATCTGCGGGAACAAACGGCGAATTTGAAATTTTTCCGAAAACCGTCGCACCAAAATCCGTATGCGTCGAAGAAAGCACGAAATGCACGCGACGGAAATTCTTCGGCGTTCCCGCAGATTCGGACGCGAGAAATTCCGCATTCGTGCGCCGCCGGTTCGCCGTCAAATCAATGTCCGCCTGCGCGAAAACAAGTTCTGCTCCCGCCGAAAAAGGCTTCGCCTCGGCGAGAATTTTCCCGTTCTGCGCGATGAAACATTCTCCGCCGAAAACGACATCCGTCGTCGATTCGCCCGCTCCCGCGCCCGCATAAACGTAAACGGCGCAACAACGCGCAGACTGCGTTTTCACCGATTCCCGGCGAAAACGCGTTTTTCCGACCACGGCATTGCTTGCGGAAAGGTTGAAAATCACCGCCGCGCCCGCCAACGCGAGTTTTCCGCTCGGCGGTTCCGTCGCACACAAATCCCCGGAAATTTCGATTCCGAACGAAAGTTTTTTGAAAAACTTGTTTTCAAAAATCAAATCCGTGCCTACGGGAACGGGAATTTCCATTCCGCCGATTTCAATTTCGGAAACGGGCAACTCGCCCGCGGGAGCGAACCAGCGCCGTTCGGAAAGCTCTTGCGTATTCGGTAAATGCGATTTCGGGACAATTCCGCGAATTCCGCCGCCGGAAAGCACAACCGCACAATCATAAATGCGCTGGCGAATACGAATCGGCGCGCCGACAATTGCCGTAACATCGAGGCTTGTCGTGAGCTTTGCCAGCGCTGTAAGCCCGTTTTCGACCTCGTTCAAAAGTTCGCTCTGAAAAAACAAATCGCCGCAGGAATAACCCGTCAGCGAAAGTTCCGGGAAAACGACAATCGCCGCGCCCTGCGCCGCCGCACGGTTCATCAGGTCGCCGATTTCGCGCACGTTTGCGGGAACGTTTGCCAAATGAACTTTCGGCGAAACCGCCGCGATTTTGACCAAACCGAAATCAATGTCGGATTCTATGCTCATGCGCCAAGTGTAATCGCGTTCCCGCACGAACGTAAATTGAATTTTAGCGGGAAAAACGGAGAGTTTTGCGCGTTCCCTCCGCGTCAAAATCCGTTTCACGGGAACACCCGTTGCAGAGAATCGTGAACTTTCCCGGGCGCGTTGCCGTGAGCACGGCGAAAACGTTTTTCCCGTCCCATTCCAAATCCACTTTCAGACCGCCGCGCGTGACCAAACCTTTTGCCGAGCCTTTTTCCCATGCGTCCGCCCGCGCGGGAAGTAATTGCACGACGCGCCGTCCGTCGCGCTCAATTCCGCTCTGAATCAGGCATTGCGCAACACCGGAAGTAAAACCGAAGTTCCCGTCGATTTGAAACGGCGGATGAATGTCGAACAAATTCGGGTTGATGTAGCGCGCCACCATGCGGTTCATCAATTCGTGCGCCGCGTTCCCGTCGCCGAGCGTCGCGTAAAGATTTATCCACCACGCTTCGCTCCAACCGGGATGAAGCGTGCCGTGCGTTTCTTGGTCTGCCCGGCGTTTATCGAGCGATTTTTTCACTGCCGCCGCATAATCCGGCGTGTTGAGCACGTCCCATTCGTTCCCGGGGAAAAGCCCGTAAAGATGGCTGACGTGGCGATGCCCGGGTTGCCATTCTTCAAAATTTTCCCGCCATTCCATGACACGTCCGTCTTCGCTGATTTTCGGCAAGGCGATTTTCGGGAGTGCGGATTTCGCCGCGTTATAAATTTTCCCGCCGCGTTTTCCGAGCTCGTCGCAAGCGAAAATGTAATTGCGGAGCGCTTCGCGTCCGAGCAATTGATCGTGAGCCGTTCCTGCGGAAACATACGCCATCTTGCGTGTTCCCGTCGCAGCATCCGTGTAGAAAAAACCTGTTTCCGGCGAAACGGCGGGACCGGCGACGAGTTCGCCGGGATTTTTCGGGTCGGGCTTAAACCACGACAAAATAAACTTCGCGTTCGATTCCAAGAGCGGGAGCGCGGCGGCAAGGCGCGTTTTGTCATTATCAAATCGATACGCATCGACGAGGTGCGCGCAAATCCACGCGCCGTTCATCAGGCTCGCCGCCCATTCCGGGTGGTTTCCCGCAAAATAAGTTTCGCCGAAGCAATCCGCGTAATGCCCGAAGCAAAAACCGTCGTGCCCGATTTTTTCCGCGAAGGCTTCCCCGTGCGGTTTGAGCCGCAAAACAAAATCCGTAAACGCGCGATGAAACTCGCCCAAACCCGTCGGCTCGGCGCACCAATAATTCATTTCGCAGTTGATGTTGAAAAAATAACAACCCATCCACGCCGCGTTCAGATGCGGATTCCAAAGCCCTTGCAAACCGCACGGGAGCGCGCCCGGACGCGAATTTGAAATCAGACAAAAACGCCCGAATTGGAAAAGTTGTTCGAGCAAATCCGGGTCGCGTGCGGCGGAATTTTGCTTCATGCGCGCCACGCGTTCCCGCGTCGTCAGCGCACGGACTTCCGGAGCGGATTCGCCCAAATCGACAACACAACGATTCATGCGCTCCGAAAAATATTTGCGGGAAGCGTCGCGCAATTTTTCCCAATCCGAAATCCCGGAAACGGAATCAATTGCTCTCTCTGCCGGAGTCCAGAGCCGCTTGCGTTGCGCGGGAACGGCGATGTAGTCGTAATCGGTCGCCGTCGAGGAAATCAGCAAAATTTTCTTTGCGCCGCGCACGGAAAACTTCGTTCCCGCGACGGAAATTTTCCCGCCTTCGACGAAAAATCGAAGATAATTTTCAAACCTCGTGCCGCCGTTTCCGCCCTGCCCGTAAATACAAGAAACGTTTTCTCCCCAGAATTTGATTTTCGTGTTTTTGTCGGGGTGGCGAAGCGTAAAATCCGCATCAATCCCGGCGGGAACGTCGCTTTCGACAAAATATGCCACGAGGTCCGGCTCCGGGCACGCGAGCAGTTCCGTGCGCAATTTTCCGTTTTCAAAACCGATTTCGCAACTCGCCGCGCCGTGCTCTAAGTCCAACTCGCGGCGATAGTTTTTCTGCGCGGGAAAGTTCAAAAATTCCACGTCGACTAAGCCGCCTTGCTGGTAATTTCCCGCAATGGAACCGTTTGTCAGAATTTCTTTGCGAAAAATCGCATCCGCCGCCGCAAAATCTCCGGCTTCGCAAGCCTTGCGTGCTTTTTCCAAAGCCGCCGCCGCATTCTCGGGAATGTGAATCGCTTTGCGTTCAAAAATCGACGCTTCGTTCAGAACAAGCAAATCCTTCGGGAAGCCGCCGAGCGTGAGCGCGCCGAGCCGCCCGTTGCCGACGCCGTAGCCTTCGTCCCACTTCGGTGCGGGAACGGTGTCCGAGAGAACAAACGACGTTCCCGCCTCTCGCGCTACCGCGACACCGCACCACGTTCCCGCCAATAAAATTCCCGCCGCAACGATTTTCAGAAAATTTTTCATGCGTAAAAAAATCCTGCCAAGAAATCCGCCGAACGCAACCAGAAGGTTTTGTCCGGTTTTTCCGTGTAAAAAATTTCGTGTTTATTGGTGTTCATTCTTGGTTTCCGCCTCCGTTCTTTGCTTCGCTAAATTTCAATTTGCGGGAACGAACGCGAAGGCGTAGCTTCAAACGAAGATGAACAAAGAGCAGGCAACCGGACATTTGCTGATTTTTATCTCGGCGCTGATTTTCGGGCTGAATTACCCGATTTCAAAGTGGTTGCTGACAACGTATCTCACGCCGGAATTCTATATGTGCGCGCGCATGATTGTTTCCTGTGCGCTGTTTTGGGGCCTCTCGCTTTGCGTGCCGCGCGAAAAACTTTCACTCAAAGAAATCGGAATTTTTTTGCTGTGCTCCGTCGGCGGCGTAACGGGAAATCAGCTGCTTTTCGTTTGGGGCTTGGATATGACATCGCCGATCGATGCCTCCGTCATTACGTCCGGGCGCCCGATTATCGTGCTGCTGCTCTCCGCGCTGATTTTGCGGGAACGCATTACGCGCCTCAAAACGGCGGGCGTGCTCGTCGGCGCGGCGGGAGCAATTTGGCTGATTCTACTTTCGGGAACGGGCGGCGGGAACGCGGCAAGCCTTGCCGGAGACCTTTGCATTTTCGCCAGTGGTGTCGTTTACGCGCTGTATTTTGTTTTCTCCAAACCGCTCTCGGAAAAATACCGCGCCGTGACGATGATGAAATGGATGTTTCTCTTCGCCGCCATTCAGGTTTTGCCGTTTTACGTTCCTGCAATGATTAACGCGGGAACGCCGCTGATTTCAGCTCCGCTCGACGCCAAAGCCGTTGCCGCAATGATTTTCGTCTTTTTCGGAACCTCATTTCTCGGCTATTTGCTGATTCCGATGGCGGTGCGCCGTATCCGCCCGACCACCGCGAGTATGTATAACAACCTGCACCCGATTGTCGCCTGCGTCCTCGCCGTCGCACTCGCGCAAGACACGCTTTCTCCCGCAAAAATTCTGGCAGCGCTCGCAATCCTCGGCGGCGTTTACATGGTTACCAAAAGCAACAGCCCGGCAGAAAATTCGTAGCGAACAAGTTTTTAATTTTAACGCAAAGTCTTGGGAGAAGTGAGCCATTCCCGGGCAAAAATTCTCTCACGGAGCCACCAAGCCACGGAGTTTTTATCAGGAGAGCCGCTTCTCCCGTTAAAAGCTCCGTGGTTTTGTGGCTCCGTGTTCTTTTTCTTGAAAATACGGGCGCGGGAACGTTCAATTCCGAAAATTCATTTTCAGAACCCGTTTTTTACAAAATGTCTTCCCTTTTTCCCGAATCGTCCAAACTTTTTCAGCGCGCTCAAAAGCTCATTCCCGGCGGAGTCAATTCTCCGGTGCGCGCGTTCCCCAACGTCGGCATGGAGCCGTTTTACACGCAACGCGCAAGCGGTTGCCGCCTTACAACGCCCGACGGGAACGAGTTTGTCGACTACGTCCTCACCTGGGGTCCGGCGATTTTCGGGCATAACGATCCGGAAATTCGCTCCGCCGTGCACGCCGCCGTCGACTGCGGGCTGGGCTTCGGCACCAACGCTCCCGTCGAAGTGCGCATGGCGGAGCTGATTACCCAGACCGTTCCCGCCGTCGAAAAAGTGCGCATGACAAACTCCGGCACGGAGGCAACGATGTCTGCCATCCGCCTGGCACGCGGCTTTACGCAACGCACCAAAATCGTAAAATTTGCCGGCGGCTACCACGGACACGTCGATTCTTTGCTCGTAAAATCCGGCTCCGGCGCGATGACGTTCGGACAGCCCGACAGCCTCGGCGTTACTCCGGGAACGGCGGCAGACACTTTTGTTTTGCCCTACAACGACTTTGATGGGGCGGAAAAACTTTTTGCGGAGCGCGGGAGCGAAATTGCCGCAATTATCGTCGAGCCTTTTCTCGGGAACATCGGCTTCATTATGCCGAAAGCGGGCTTTCTTGCGAAACTGCGCGCGCTCACGCAAACCCACGGCGCGCTTCTCATTTTCGACGAAGTGATGACGGGCTTCCGCATTTCCCTGCAAGGCACGATGGGCGTGCACGACGTGCGTCCGGACTTGGTTTGCTTGGGAAAAATTATCGGCGGCGGGCTTCCCGTCGGAGCCTTCGGCGGGCGCGCCGAAATCATGGACTGCGTAGCTCCGCTCGGCGGCGTTTATCAGGCGGGAACGTTCTGCGGGCACCCCGTGGCACTTGCGGCAGGTATCGCCGCGCTGGAAAAGCTGCTTCGCGAAAAAGACGTTTACGAAAAACTTTCCGCCTTCGGTGAAACGCTCGCGCGGGAACTCACGCGCACGGCGCGGGAACGCGGAATTGCGTTGCAAGTTCCGCACTGCGGCGGAATGTTCGCGCTGTTTTTTAACGAAAATCCTGTTACAAACTTGGAACAGGCGACGCAATCGGACGCCGGTCGCGCGAAAAAACTCTTCCGCTACGCCCTCGAAAACGGCGTTTTCCTGCCGCCCTCACCTTACGAATCCTGCTTCATCTCAACCGCCCACGACGAAGCCGCTCTCGAAAAAACCGTCCGCGTCCTCTGCGAGGGAATCAAAACGCTTTGAGCGCAAGGCATCAGGCATCGAGCGACAAGTAAAAATTTTGAAGTAAGCACTTGATGCCTGATGCTTGATGCCTGACGCTTAAAAAACAACTTCGCGGTCTAAGCGAAAGCGCTCGATTGCGACCGCACGCCTTTGCGTTTCGTCGTAAGAAATGAGGCAACCGTTGATTTGCACTTCGCCTTCCGCGATTTCAAAACGGCGCGGACGCCCGTCGAGAAAACGCCCCAACACGGCTTGCGTTTCGCGCCCGATTACGCCGGAATGCGGTCCGCACATACCGACATCGGTTTGATACGCCGTTCCCGCAGGCAAAATACATTCGTCCGCCGTCACGACGTGCGTGTGCGTGCCGACCACCGCCGCGGCGCGCCCGTCGAGGAAGCGCCCGAACGCAATTTTTTCGGAAGTTGCTTCGCCGTGAATTTCGACCAGCGCCGCATCATACGTTCCCGCGAGTTCCGAGAGTTTTTTTTCCGCACAACGAAACGGGCACGACGTTTTCGGATTCATAAACGTTTGCGCGAGCACGGTGAAAACGAGCAGGCGGAAACCGTCGGGCGCCGTCAAAATCAAATGTGTCGCGCCGGGATTTTCTTCGGGCAAATTCGCCGGGCGGCAAATTTTTTCAAGTTTCGGCAAATCCGTTTCAAAGCCGCGCTGATCCCAAACGTGGTCGCCGAGCGTTACCGCATCCGTCCCCGCCGCGATAAAGTCTCGCGTAATCGACGCGTTAATCCCGGAACCCGCCGCCGCGTTCTCGGCGTTGATGATGATAAAATCCGCCTGCGTTCCCGCGCGGATTTCCGCGAGTTTTTCAAAAATAAATTTTCTGCCGGCAGAACCGACGACGTCGCCCAAAAAAAGAATTTTTTTCATAACAAAAATGCGGAAGTTTCAGCTATTCCCACGCGTGAAGATTAAGCAAAGATTTATCCGGAGCGCTTTGGTTTTCGGAAAAATAAATCGCGAGGCGCAACGCGGGAAGGACGACTTTTTCGTCGGCGAGAAAATCGTGTTTGCGAATCTCCGCGAGCAAAGATTCCGCTGAACGACCGGAGAGCTGAAACAAATCCGTGTAGCCCGCATCGAGCAAATATCTCGCCACGGCAACCGGCATATGCGGCACGCGCATAAACGCGCTTTGAAGCGCCGCCAAATCGACTTTTTTCTTGGGTTCTCGCATGAAACAAAGTTTTTCTCACGCCTCCGAAGCCTCGGACGCAGGAAGGATTTTTTCAAAAGAATCAAATTCGCGCCCGGCAAGAATCGCGGAAATTTCGTCCAACGAAACATCGAAAAGATGGAATTCCTGCTTGGCGTTTTTTGCGACAACAGTCAGCCGCCAACCGCCTTTCAAACACAAAATCTTAATCGTGCGGGAACGGGAACGCGCGTTCGCGCGGATTACGCCGCAGGAAACGCGGCAAACGCGGTCGAGCTTCGCGATGAGAGGCTCTGCCGCGTCAATAATACTGCTGTGCGTTCCCGCGCGCATTTTTTTCAGGTTTCAAGCGTGAGGCATCAAGCGCCTTGTTCAAAGTTTTTGCCTCGGTAAAAACCTTAGCACTTTACTTGATGCTCGACACTTGATACTCGAGGCTTTTTACGCAATTTCCCACTTATACGGGTGCTTGGAAAGCAACTCGCAACCGTCTTTGCGCACGACGACAACGTCTTCGATGCGGCAACCGCCTATTCCCGGGTAATAAAGCCCGGGTTCAATCGTAACGACCATGTTTTCCTTGAGCGGATCCGTCATCACGCTACGACCGCCGAGGTTCGGTGCTTCGTGCACGTCGAGCCCGACGCCGTGTCCCAGCCCGTGGAAAAAGCCCGTCGGAACGCCGTCCACTTTTCCTGTTTTGTAGCCGGCTTCGGCGAAGAAATCGACCGTTCCTTTATAAACATCGTAGCCGGGAACGCCGGCGCGCACGGCGGCAATCGCCTTGTCGTGTGCTTTTTTCACGGCGTCGACGAGTTTGCGTTGCTCGGGTGTCGCCTTGCCTTTGAGGTAAGTGCGCGTCATGTCGCCGAAATATCCTGTCGCCGCGATTCGCGGGAAAATGTCGCAAACGATGAGCTCGTTCGCGCGAATCGGGCCGTAGCCGGAGCAGTGGCAATCCACGCCCTGATCGCCGCCGGCGGCGATGAGTCCCTCGACGTTGATTCCTCCGGCGTCCAGACACGCGTGTTCAATCGCGGCGCGGAGAATTTCCGAGGTCAGCGTTTTTCCCTGATAATTGACGAAGCCTTTTTTGTCGATTTTCGATTCTTTGAGAATTTTTTCGACGGCTTTGAAACCGGCACAGGAAGCGCGGTTTCCGGCGCGGATCATTTCAAGTTCTTCCTCCGTCTTGATTACGCGCTGCGGGAAAAACGGTGTTGCGCCGACGGAAAGTTTTACGCCGAGTTGGTGGAGCTTGACAAAAAGCCCGGCGGGGAAATCCGCGGGAACGCTCCACGAAGAAACTTTGTAGCGTTTTGCAAAATGCGCAATCAGTTCCGGCGTGTTTGCGGAAGGATTTTTTTCGCGCAACTTAGCAAGTTCCTCGCCCAAATCCAGAACCACGTCAAACCCGGACTGTTCGCGAAACCGCACAATTTCGAGAACCGTAATCGCCGCAATCTTTTTACCCTTCGCCGTAAACGCGATGAACGGATCGCCGCAACTGAACTTCGTGAACCAACGCATATCCGAAGAATTATTCGGCGACGCGTAGAGCAAAACGTCTTTTGCTTTTTTGGATTTGGAGGAAACTTTTGCTGTAGCCATATTGCCGCACAGTATATGCCCGCCGCTTCGCGCAACGCAAATTTCAATTTGCGGGAACGCTGATGAAAGCACAATATTTCGGAAAATTTCAGACGCTCAAATTATGAGACCCGGACGCTTTCTTGTCGCACTGATTCTCCTATTGGTTTGCCTCGTGCTGATGCCGCGCACAATCGAGGCGGCACGCTCTATTCTCGATTCGTTGCAAACGTCGTTCTTTTCGGAAACCCTCGCGCTTCCGATGTGGGTGGATTACGCGGCGGTATTCGTTTTCGGAACCAGCGGCGCAATGGTGGCACGGCAAAAAGGCTACGACTACGTCGGCGCGTTCGTGCTCGCGGGAATCACGGCAATGGGCGGCGCGCTCGTGCGTGACGGGATTTGCATCCAAGACGGAATTTCGCCGATTTTTGAAGACGGAAACTACATGGTCGCCCTCATCTGCGCGTGGCTCTGCGGGATTTTTCTCGGCGGAGTTCTGACAAAATTCGACGGAATCGTCATGTTTTGCGACGCACTCGGACTCGGTCTTTACGCCGTTTTCGGCACGAATAAATCGCTCGTTTACGGCATGACCGTTCCCGTGGCAATAGCGATCGGCTTCATCAACGCCGTCGGCGGCGGATTGTTGCGCGACGTCATCGTGCGGGAAGAACCGATGGTGTTCAAGCCCGGACAATTTTACGGCGTAGTCGCCGTCGTCGGGAGCGTGCTCTATATCATGCTCCACCAGCTGATTCCGCCGACGATTGCGGCGATTGTCGTCGCCGTCGTGACGCTGATTCTCCGCTACGCTGCGGTCCGCCTGAATCTGCACAGCCAGCCGATTTCGGACACGCAAGATTGGCTCAAAGGCTACATCCACGATTTGCGCAATCGCAAAGAAGAACTTCCGGCGGATATTTTTGCGAATCTCGACGACGTGGACGATTTTGAAAAACACGACGAAGAACAGCGTAAAAAACACGAAAAAGCCCGATCCGAAAAAGACGCCAAACCGCGTCCCCGCCGCAAAAACACATGAGATTTTACGGGATTGCATTTGACGATACCGAACAACTTTTGAAATACTACCCGACATGAGCATCTCCCAAAAACCGAAATACAGCCGCATTGTCCTCAAAATCAGCGGCGAAGCGCTAAAAAACTATCAAACCGGCGATCCGCTCGATCCCGCGATTCTGAAAAACCTCGCAGACCAACTCAAACTCCTGCACGAAATGGGTGTTCAGGTTTGCCTCGTTTGCGGCGGCGGAAACATTTTCCGAGGTCTCGCAGGTGCCCGCAATAACGGCACAGACCGCACGACCGGCGACAACATGGGAATGCTCGCCACCACAATTAACGCGCTCGCCATCATGGACTGCCTCGAAAAGAACGGAATCGACGTTCGCGTGCAATCCGCCATTTCGATGGACAAAGTCGCCGAGCCGTTCATCCTCCGCCGCGCCCTGCGACACCTCGAAAAAGGACGCATCGTCATCTTCGCTGCGGGAACGGGAAATCCCTTCTGCACGACGGACTACGCCGCCGCGCTCCGCGCCAACGAAGTTCACGCCGACATCATTTTCAAGGCGACGAAAGTCGACGGTATTTACACCGCCGACCCGATGAAAGACCCGACCGCCGTCCGCTACGAAAAAATTTCCTACGACGAAGCGCTGATGAAACGCCTCGGCGTAATGGATTCCACGGCATTCGCGCTCTGTCAGGAAAACCGTATGCCGATTCTCGTTTTCTCCATGGCGGAAAAAGATGCCATCCGCAAAGCGATCTGCGGTGAATCCATCGGCACGCTCGTTTCGTAAACGCGTTCCCGCCGCCAACATTTATCCATCACCTATTCGTTAGAACTTATGCTTAATAAAATTAAACAAGATGCAGAAAGCGCGATGAAAAAGGCGCTCGAACACACCGTTAAGGAATTTTCCACGATTCACACCGGCAAAGCCGCTCCCGCGATGGTGGAAAACATTCAGGTCGAAGCCTACGGGAGCATGATGCGCCTCAAAGACACCGCTTCGGTTTCCACGCCGGACGCACGCACAATTGTCATCACGCCGTTTGACAAAAGCATCATCAAGGACATCGAAAAAGCCATTCTCGGCGCGAATGTCGGTCTGACGCCGGCAAACATGGGCGGATTCGTCCGTTGCAGCGTTCCCGAGCTCTCCGGCGAACGCCGTGCGGAACTCGTCAAAGTCGCCAATCGCTACGCGGAAGCCGGGCGCGTCGGCGTGCGTAATTGCCGCCGCGATGCTCTTGAACTCGTCAAAAAAATCAACAAGGACAAAGCCGCTTCCGAAGACGATTGCAAGCGCACGGAAAAAGACATCCAAACGCTTACCGACAAATACATCGTAGAAGTCGATAAAGCCCTCAAAGTCAAGGAAGCCGACCTCCGGAAAGTCTAATCCGCTTTCAAAAAATCTTCCTAAACAAAAAAAAACGTTCCCGCGAAGCAATTTTCGCGGGAACGTTTTGTTTTAACGGGTTCAGACCCGATTTATTTTTTCGCGGGAGCCGGCACGTCGAGAATCGGATAGATTTCCGCCATGGTGCCGAATTTCCCGATTCCGTCGAGAACGACGAATTTGAGCGCCGTCGTCGCTGTTTTCGGGAATTCCACCGATTTCATTTCGCGGTTGGGCGAGTCATTGCGGTAAGTCGCAATTTTTGTCCATTTACCGTCGTCGGTTTTTGCAAAAAGCTCCGCGTGCTTGATGTTGCCGTTATCTCCGCTTTGACGCGGCAGGAACTTGAGCCCTTTGAGTGCGAGTGCCTGTTTGAACGTAACGGTGATTTCAAACGGCGGCGCATCGTTCACGCCCTTCGTGTCGTATTTGGAATGCCAATACGTTCCTTCGTCTCCGTCCCAAAGCGCGGCGGCATCTCCGTCAGCACCTTTTCCGTGTTCGCTGCTGGCGGTAACGTCGAGAATCAGGTTCGCGGGAACGGCGTTTTTAACGCCCTCCGGAACAATGCGCTTGATGTTGAGCGATTTGATTTCAAAACCGTTTTCGGCATCGCCGATTTTTTCGAGCGGGAACACGAGCGACGTGTATTTGTGCGTGTCGGGGAAAAGCGTGCGCACGGGAGCGCCGATTTCCTTGCCGTCGGCAAGAAGTTTCAGCGTGCGTTTTTCCGCAACGAGCGTGAGCGTTACGTCGCGATCGGTCGGGATGACGTAGTCAAACGTGTATTCCCAAGTATCGCGCGTGAGTCCGAGTTTTCCCGTTCCCGCCTGAACGAAGATGTCGCCCGTCGGACCGGAGAAAAGCACCTGTTTTTTGCCTTCAACAGCGGTATCTTTCTCGCCGAACAGGGACGCGAAAAATCCGGGAGCGTTGCGGCGAACGCTGATTTCCGCGACATAATTCGGAGCCACGCCGTCAATTCCCGTTTCAACGGATGTTCCTGCGGGAACGCCTTTTTCAAGCGTGAACAGCACGTCGCTTCCCGCCGCCGGAGTCACAACGTATTCCGGATTGGAGAGCGGTGCATAGTCAACGGCTTTGACGAGTTTCTGGAAGTCGCGGAAGCTCGCGTCTTCGCCGGAATTCCAGGTTTTTTCCGCAAAAACGGCGCAACTCTGGCGAATGCGATCGTAAAAATCGAAATCCGTCAATCCCGTGTCTCCGCGGAACGAATTGTCGTTCCAAAGCCCCCATTGCGCACCGAGCATTTTCGGATAGCCGGGAATGACTTCTTCCTTGTGCGACATTTTGTGCGGCTGCCAATTTTTGGAATAAAGGAAGTTCAAATCGAGCAAGTCGCCGTAGCCGCCGCGGCTTCCGGTTCCGCTCGGCACGATATACGCCCAAACGTCAATGATGTTGACGAGGTCAAAGTTGTGGTCGAGCGCGACGAGCGGATTTTGCCAACCGTGATTCCAAACGTCGATTTGCGCTCCCGTCCCGTCAACGGGCGTTTTTCCCTTTTTGACGGAAAGGCTGCCCCAGAGGCGCGGCGTATACCCGCGGGACTTGATATACTTGATCATCGCATCGGCATAAGCGCGATAATCTTCGGCGTCCCCATAGTATTCGTCCGTCCCGATGTGGATAATCGGCGTGCGGAAAACAGGTTCTTTACCGTCTTTTCCCACGAGATATTCGTCAAAAACAGATTGGACAAAATCGAGCGTTTCTTCGCGATACGTGCGTCCCGTTTCCGGGTGAATGTCCGTGGAGCAATCGAGCATTGCCGTGCGCTCGGTATCGTTCGCTTTCGTCACTTTTCCGCGATACATCAAGTCCGGACGCATCTTCACCAAGCTCATTGCGTGCCCGGGCATATCAAACTCGGGAACGATGGTCACACCGTAAAGTTTTGCCAAATCAATAAGCTCGCCGAATTCCTTTTTCGTGTAAAAACAATCGGAGGAAGTCAGCGGCGTGCCGTCTTTGGCGACGACGTCGGATTCGATACGAAACGCCGTCGGTGCGGCTTCCAGCACATCGGCGATAGCGGCTTTTTTCTGTTCCGGGGTTGCATCGCGACCGTTCGGAACGTCCGTGTAGCGATACATCCAGATGTAATTGTTGTTCATTACAAGATGGTAGTCGTTCATCTTGTAGTAAGACATCGTTTTGAGCACGTCTTCGACTGCCTTTTGGCTCGTCGGTTTGCGTGCGATATCATACATAAAGCCGCGAAGCGGATACTGCGGATAGTCGACGGCAGCGCCGCACGGGAACGTGTTGTTGTGCTGTTTGAAAACCTGAAGAATCGTGCGTGTGCCCCAGAAAGCGCCGAGCGGATCGGAAGCGACAACGAGCAAGCCGTTTTCGTTGGAAATGAGCGCGTAGGCTTCCTTGCCGAGATTGTCCATCTTTTCGTCCGGAGCAAGAGCGATACAAATATCCTTCTTGCCGGGACGCGCCTGTTCCAAAACCTTAACTTCGCGTCCGAAAATTTCGGAAAGTTCCTTCGCGAAAAGCTCGACACGCGCCTTCAGCGTCGGTTCGCCGATATTTGCGCAAGCGGCGGGAACAACCAACGCAAAATCTTCATCAGGAACAAACGCCGAAGAGCCGACGGCGCCGACCCATTCCTGAAGTGCGGGAACGACGGCAGGCTTCGCCACGCGAGTCCCGTTCTTCTCAAGTTCCTTGCGAATCATCTCAACGACGGGAACGGCGACTTCAAACGTCGGAGTCACCGCCGTATTTCCGTCGGCATCGGTAAGCGCGAACGTGATTTTCGTCGTTTTCGGAGAAATCGGATTGCGGATTTTTCCGTTAAAATCAATGAGTTGTTCGTAAGTCGTGCCGACAATTTTCGCCGTTACTCCGGCGGGAAGATTTTTGTAGACAAGTGTCGTTCCCGTGAGTTCCAAATTCTGCTCCGGAGAAAACGTTTTCGCGGTAGCGGCGGCGAGATTCGTCGCTACGGGAGCGGTTTCCTGAGCAAACGCGGGAACACCGGCAAACGGAAGTTGTTCAATGCCGGTAAATCCGGCGACGGCAATCGCCGCGAGAACGGCGGTATAGGTCGTTGTTTTCATAGTTATATTTGAGGGTAAAAAATCGCGGCAAATAGTAAGGATTCCCAAGTTCCCGTGCAAATTGAAATTTGCCTGCGGCAAATTTCAATTAATCTCGAATTTCAAATTCCGAATTGCGAATGAAGTGCCGTCAAAAATTGGGAACGAAGACCTCCCGGTCTTCGTCGTGGCGGGAAAGAACTTCAACTCTTGTTCGTAATCCCG
>JAFSAO010000014.1 GCA_017440935.1 Opitutales bacterium | reverse complement strand
TTTGTCCGGACTCCCCAAGCTCTGCTCGCGTTGCTCGCCTCGCATGGGGTTACGGAAATGACGCATCTCCGATGTTTTTGAATTTCCTGCAAAGTAAAAACTCTTTGGTTTGGTGTCTCTGTGAGCATTTTCATGCTCCCGCGCTTCTTATCTGCGAGAATCGGCGCGAATCGGCGTGCAAAAAAACTCGAAAGTCTCACGGAAGCGACAGGAGCGTCGCTTCTCCTTTAAAACTCCGTGTCTTGGTGGCTTCGTGAGAGTTTTTGTGTTCCCGCGCGGGAACCTTTTCGGCTGGAAGCCGTTCGGATTATAGCCCGAGGCAAGTTCGCAAAGCGAACGTCGCCTTGGGGCAACGGACAAATAAAATTCGTCCTGTAAGGACAAAAAAAAGGACAGGCGAGACGCCTGTCCTCCATGACAAAATCCGTGGAATTTGCGGATAAACAAAAAAACGTTCCCGCATAAAACCGACTTTCGTCGCGCGGGAACGCTTTTCTTTAAGCTTTAAGCCCTAACCTTTACGCTTTTCTCTTTCCGGTGGTCTTAAAGAGTTTCTTGACCGAAGCGACAGCGTAATCGCGATTCATCTTGGCGATGAAATCGAGCGTTTGTCCCTTCGGGCAAACCGCCTGGCATTCGCCGAGGTTGGAGCAGTTGCCGAATCCGGCGTCGTCCATTGCCTTGACCATGGCGAGCACGCGTTTGTCCTTTTCGGGCTTGCCCTGCGGGAGCGAGTTAAGCTGCGTAACCTTCGAGGAAACGAAGAGCATCGCGGAAGCGTTTTTACACGCCGCGACGCAAGCACCGCAACCGATGCATTCCGCAGCGTCCATCGCCGTATCGGCAACTTCCTTCGGAATCGGCATGATGTTCGCGTCGATTGCAGAACCCGTGCGCACGGAAACGAAGCCGCCCGCCTGGATAATTTTGTCAAACGCGGTGCGGTCGACGATGAGGTCGCGGATAACCGGGAACGGCTTTGCGCGGAAGGGTTCGATCGTGACGGTTTCGCCGTCTTTGAAGTGGCGCATGTGGAGCTGGCAGGTCGTAACGCCCGGAAGCGGGCCGTGCGGCATGCCGTTAATCGTCATCGAGCACATTCCGCAAATACCTTCGCGGCAGTCGTGGTCGAACGCGATCGGTTCTTTGCCTTGGGCGACGAGGTCTTCATTGAGAATGTCGAGCATTTCAAGGAAGGACGATCCCGTGGAAACGTCGGAAACCTTGTAAGTCTCGAAATGACCGTCAGCGGAGCCGCTTTTTTGGCGCCAAACCTTGAGCGTGAGTGAAATCGTTTTTTCTTCGGACATGATTTATTCCTTATCTCTCTTTAAGCATTAAGCTCTAAACTTTAAGCACTCTTATTTATACGAGCGCGTTGCGAGGTGAACGTTTTCGTAAACGAGCGGTTCCTGCACGCGAACGGGATCCTTGCCGTCGCCCTGGAATTCCCAAACGCCGACGTGGTGGAACTTTTCGTCAACGCGTTGAGCTTCGCCTTCATCGGTCGCGTATTCCGAGCGGAAGTGTCCGCCGCAGGATTCGTCGCGTTCCCGTGCGTCGAGGCAAAGGAGTTCGGCGAATTCGAGGAAGTCAGCCACGCGAGCGGCGCGTTCGAGCTCGATATTGAGCGTATCTTTATCGCCGACAACGCGGACGTTTTTCCAGAAGTCTTCGCGAAGCGTTTTGATTTCGGCAATAGCTTCGGTGAGACCTTCCTTCGTGCGCGCCATGCCGCACTTTTCCCAGATGATGTGTCCGAGTTTCTGGTGGAAGTAGCGGGGAGATTTGTCGCCCTTGACCGCCATCAGCTTTTCGATGCGTTCGCGAACAGCGGTTTCCGCCGCCGCGTATTCCGGATGATCTTCTTTCTTCGGAGCACCCTTGAGACCGCATTTCGCGAGGTAGTCCGGAATCGCCGCCGGGAGCACGAAGTAGCCGTCGGAAAGCCCCTGCATGAGCGCGGAAGCGCCGAGGCGGTTTGCCCCGTGGTCGGAGAAGTTGGCTTCGCCGCCGACAAACAAGCCCGGGATCGTGGACATCAAATTGTAGTCCACCCAGAGACCGCCCATCGTGTAGTGGGACGCCGGATAAATCTGCATCGGGTTCTTATACGGATTCACGCCCGTGATGTTTTCATACATATCGAACAGATTTCCGTAACGGTCGCGAATGACGTCTTCGCCGAGGCGGTTGATGGCATCGCGGAAGTCGAGGAACACGCCGAAGCCCGTCGGAGCAACACCGCGACCGTCGTCGCAGGCTTCCTTCGCGGCGCGGGAGGAAATATCGCGCGGCGCGAGGTTCCCGAAGCTCGGGTATTTGCGTTCCAAATAGTAGTCGCGATCTTCGTCCTTAACGTCGTTCGGGTTGAGTTTTCCTTCGCGGATCAGTTTTGCCTGTTCGCGGGATTTCGGCACCCAAACGCGACCGTCATTGCGGAGCGATTCCGACATGAGCGTGAGCTTGGACTGCTGTTCGCCGTGAACCGGAATGCAGGTCGGGTGAATTTGCGTGTAGCACGGATTCGCGAACCCTGCGCCGTGTTTGTAGGCACGGAAAGCCGCCGTAACATTGCACCCCTGCGCATTCGTCGAAAGATAGAACACGTTCCCGTAGCCGCCCGTGCAGAGCACGACGCAATCTGCGTTCCACGATTTCACTTCGCCCGTAACCATGTTGCGGGTAACGATACCCTTCGCTTCGCCGTTGACGACGACGAGGTCCATCATTTCGTGGCGGTTATACATTTTGACCGTGCCGAGACCGATTTGCTTCGAGAGCGCGGAATACGCGCCGAGGAGAAGCTGCTGACCGGTTTGTCCGCGAGCGTAGAATGTGCGGGAAACCTGCGCGCCGCCGAAGGAGCGGTTCGCGAGCGTTCCTCCGTATTCGCGGGCGAACGGAACGCCCTGCGCTACACACTGGTCGATGATCGCGTTGGAAACTTCCGCCAAGCGGTAAACGTTGCCTTCGCGGGCGCGGAAGTCGCCGCCCTTAATCGTATCGTAGAAAAGACGATAAACGGAGTCGCCGTCGTTCTGGTAATTTTTCGCGGCGTTGATCCCGCCTTGAGCGGCGATCGAGTGCGCGCGGCGCGGGCTGTCCTGATAGCAGAAGCAGCTCACGTTAAAGCCCATTTCCCCGAGCGAGGCGGCAGCGGCACCGCCGGCGAGACCGGAACCGACCACGATAACATGGTATTTGCGGCGATTCGCGGGATTGACGAGCTTGTATTCAAACTTGCGCTTGCCCCATTTTCCGGCAATCGGACCGTCCGGAATCTGAGAAATTTTTGCGGCGAATTCTTTCGGATCCGTAACCGCCTGCCATTTCGAAGCGAATTGGACTTCGGGAGTAACGTTGGAACTCATTTTTTAAATTCTCCTTAAAATTCGGGGTTATTTCGCGGGAACGGGAGCGACAACCGCTTCCGTCACCACTGTTTCTTCAACAGCGACGGGAGCGTCGCACGTTTTTTCACAGCAGGACATCGGGCAGCACACTTCGGCAACCGGAGCCGTCGTGTTCGGATTCGGCTTGATGATTCCCGTAAGCACGCCCACGGGAACGGCGATCAGACCGCCGCAAACCGCAATGCAATAAACCACGGCAATACCGCGGAAGATCGGACGCATTTTTTCGTTGCGCAGACCGACCGACTGGAACATCGAGTGCACACCGTGCGAAAGGTGCGAGAAAAGGCAAATCATGCTCACGACGTAAGCGAGCGAAATCCACGGATTCGCAAACGCATTGTAAACCATTTGGTAAACGTCAAAAACCTTGTAGGAAAGCGTCGATTCCGCGTTCCCGTGCTGACCGAGGTAGCCGAAGATACCTTCGCCGCCGACAGCCGTAATCGTCGTCGCGCCTTCATACGCCGCCATGCCGCAAAGCCCGGCTTCCTTGAAAACCGTAAACTGCAAAATGTGGAAGACGACAAACGCGAGAATGACGATTCCGGAGAGAATCATCGCACGAGCCGACCACGCCGCATAGCGCGTCGCATTCGCCGCGTATTTTTCCGGACCGCGAGCCGCGAGATTTTCCATCTTCAGATGAATCGCCAAGCCGAAGTGCACCACAAAGCACAACAGCATAAACAAGCGGAAACCCCACAGGGCAACCGGCGGCAAGCTATGCAACAAATGCGCATAGGTGTTAATCTTTTCCGGCGCCTGGAACATCTGCAAATTGCCCACAACGTGGACAATCAGAAACAGGACGAGAACCAGACCGGAGACCGCCATCAGGTACTTTTTAACGACCGACGGCACGCGGCAACAGCATTTTTCGCTCATAAGTTTTGATAAGTTTTTGGTAAATGAAAGGATTTGAGGCCTGCCCCGCGACCTTCGCGGATGCACCGAAAAATCTGCCTTTTTTTAGGCATTTTTTCAACTTCTTTTTCTTTTCCGACACTAATGAGAATGAGTATTAAAAAGCCTTCCGCGGCGATTCATAAAAAAAAGAGCGAAGTTTTTCGCTTCGCTCTTTTGCGACTAATTTCGGAGCTGGCGCGCCGTCGGTTTTTCGATTTTGATGTCGACGGTCGCGGCGGGCAGTTTTGCGCCGGAAATTTTCAGCGTTGCCTTGCCCGAAGAATCGCGCTTGGAGCGCAAAATCACCTGCGCCATGCCGGAAAACGCCTTGATCGTGTCGCCTTTCATCGAATCGTGGTCGGTCGGGTCGCCGTTGCACACGCCGACGATTTCGGCATTCCCGCTGACGGAGAATTTCAGGCGGTTGTCGGCGGTCGGCACCTTGCGGCCTTTTTTGTCTTCGATGACGATTGTAACGTAAGCGAGGTCGCGCCCGTCGCCGAGAATCGTCGAGCGATCGACGGAAACGTTCATTTGCGCGGGAGCATCGGTGGTTTCCACAATGTCTTCCGCCCATTTTTTTCCGTTTTTGTAGGCGACGACTTTGAGCGTTCCCGGCTCGTATTTCACGTCCGTCCACGTCAGGCGGAAGCGTTCCCGCATGTCGCCGTTCATATCTTTTCCGGTGAGCCCTGCGCCCGTTTTTTTCTTTCGCTTGCCGAGGGATTTTCCGTTCAAAAAGAGTTCGGCGGAATCGCCGCTCGTGTAAACGAACACGGGCGTAATTTTTCCTTCGCGCTGACCTTTCCAGTTCCAATGCGGAAGAATGTGCGCCATCGGCACATCCGGCATCCAGTGCGACTGATAAAGGTAAGTGCGGTCTTTCCAAAAACCGCAGAGATCGACGATTCCGAAATACGAACTGCGGGAAGGCGTGCCCTGCGCGAGGATTTTCGCCATTTCCTCTTTGAGTTTTTTGATTTCGGCTTCGGACGCGCCGCGAAAATCGTTTTCCGGCTTGCGCCCGAGATTCCACGGCGTGGGCTCGCCGAGATAATCGAAGCCCGTCCAAACGTATTCACCGGCGCAGCGCGGCTCGTCTTCAAGCGCTCCGAATTCCACGTCGGGAGCGTAAGCCCAGCCCGGCGCGTAAAGCCCGTAGTCGCTGACTTGGCAAATCGCGAGATTGTCGCAGAAATTGCGTCGCCAGAACGGCGCATAGTCTTTGTCGTTTTCGGGGAACGAGTAAAACCCGCGCGTGCTCACGCAGGACGAAGTTTCCGAGGCGACGAAAGGCATCTTCGGATTTTTGCTCGCGAAATTTTTGTAGTCGTTCGGTTTGTAGTTGAAGCCGTAAACGTCAAATTCCTTGCCGAAGCCGTTCCACGAAGCGCTCAAGTCGTTGCAACCGACCGTTACCGGACGCGTCGTATCGTATTTTTTGAAAAGCGAAACGAGGTCTTTCGCAATCGCGATCCCGTCTTTCGCGCCCTGCTCGGCGATTTCGTTCCCGGCGGACCACGCAATCACGCAGGCGTGATTTCTGTCGCGCATGACGAAATTGCGCACGTCGCGTTCCCGCCAGTCGTTCCAATAGAGATTGTAGCCGTTTGCCTTGCCTTCCTTGAGGTGTTTCCAGCAGTCGAAAAGCTCGTTGTCGACGAGAATGCCCATGCGGTCGCAAAGTTCGAGAAGTTCCGGCGCGGGCGGATTGTGCGACGTGCGAATCGAGTTTACGCCGAAGCTCTTCAAAATCTCGATTTGACGCTCGATCGCTCGCTTGTGGACGGCGCCGCCGAGCGGTCCCAAATCGTGGTGCTGGCAAACGCCCTTAATCTGCACACGGCGATTGTTCAGATAAAATCCGTCGGGTTTCCATTCCGCCTTGCGCACGCCGAAAATCGTGTCTTTGCGGTCGGTCGTTTTCGCCTTCCCGTCGCTCCCGACGATTTTTACCGTCGTGCGCAAAACGTAAAGCGAGGGAGAAATCACGTCCCAAAGCTTCGGCGAACTCAGCGAAAAAGACGCGTCGATGACTTTTTCCTTCCCGGCGGGAACGCTGACTGAACCGACGGCTTTCGTCGCCAACGGCTTGTCTTTTTTCCCGACAAGCGGATAAACGGCTTGGAGGATTTCGACGTTCACGGGAGCGTCGTCGGTGTTGGCAACCGTCGTCGCGACATTGATTTTCGCGCTCGAAGCCTTGTAATCTTTCGGCGGCTTCTTTTCGTTGATTTTTTTAATGCCCTTAATTTCGGGAACCGTAACAAAAACGCCCCAATGCGCGATGTGCACGGGATTTGCTTCCGTAATCCAAACGTGGCGGTAAATACCCGCACCCGGATACCAGCGCGTCGAGTTCTGCTTGTTTTCCGCGCGCACGGCGACAACGTTTTTCCCGCCGTATTTCAAAAATTTCGTGATATCGACGCGGAACGAGTTGTAGCCGTATTTCCATTCGCCGGCGAGTTGCCCGTTAACGTAAACCTGCGGCGTCATCATCACGCCGTCAAAATCGAGGAAAAAGCGGTTGCCTTTGGACGCGGCGGGAACGGAAAATTCCTTGCGATACCAACCGACGGCGTCCCACGGGAGCGAGGCGGTTTGGTTCGGTTTGTTCGGCATGAAACGGCTTTCCACGCCCCAATCGTGCGGCAGGTCGAGCTTGCGCCATTTCGCGTCGGAGTAGCCGGGCTTGGCGGCTTCCGCGCCGGGATCGTTGCGCTCCAAGCAATGTTCGTCTCCGCCGAACTTCGCAAAACGCCAATCAAAGTCAAACGTTTGGCGCTGGGAATACTTCACGGGAGCGGCAAAAAGCGTTCCCGCGAAAATCGTAGAGGCAAATGCAATGAGAGCAAGGGGCTTCGTTGAAATCATGCGGGGAAATTTACCTTTTGCCCCGCCCCGCGAAAACAAAAAAAGGAAGAAAAATTAGAAATTAGGAATGAAAAATTAGAAGGCTTACTCATTCCTAATTTTTCACCGAAAACTTCTCCTTCACCCACGCGTAGCCTTTTTGCTCAAGCTCAAGCGCGAGTTCCTTGCCGCCGGAGTGGACAATGCGCCCGCCGTCCATAATGTGAACTTTGTCGGGAACAATGTAATCGAGCAAACGCTGGTAGTGCGTGATGACGAGCGCACCGAACGCGCTCCCGCGCATACGGTTCACGCCTTCGGAAACGATACGCAACGCGTCGATATCCAACCCGGAATCCGTTTCGTCCAAAATCGCATAAGCCGGTTGCGCCATCATCATCTGCAAAATATCGCACCGCTTTTTCTCCCCGCCGGAAAAACCTTCGTTGACGGCGCGTGCCGTAAATTTGCGGTCCATCGCCAACGCGTCCATCTTCTCGTAAAGTTTTGCGTAAAATTCCTTCGCGTTAAACGGCGTTCCCGCCGGCTGGCGCGCCACCATCATTGCGCGGATAAAATTCGCAATCGTTACTCCGGGAATTTCCACCGGATACTGAAATGCGACAAATAAGCCGAGACGCGCAATTTCGTCGGGCGATTTACCGATGATTTGCACGCCGTCGAGATACGCTTCCCCGCTCGTCACCGTGTAGTCCGGATGACCGGCGAGCGCTTTCGCAAGCGTCGATTTTCCCGTCCCGTTCGGTCCCATAATCGCGTGCACCTCGCCTTTCGGAAGCGTCAGCGAAAAGTTTTTCAAAATTTCACGCTCTCCGATTGAAACGCACAAATCGCGAATTTCTAAAAGATTACTGTTCATGTGTAAATTATTTCGGTGAATCCTAAGAACTCGTGTTCCCGCGAGCAAATTGAAATTTGCCGCAGGCGAATTCAGTTTGCTCAGTGAAGAACGCTACGCAAAAACGCGGCAGTCGGGGATTTTTCCCCGGAAAGTTTCGCCAAGCCGCAAACATCGCCCTGATAAAGCACGCGTCCGCCCGCGTTCCCGCCGTCGGGTCCGATTTCGATAATGCGATCCGCCTCCGCGAGCACGTCGAGATGGTGCTCAACGACGATGATCGTGTGCCCTTCGTCCGCCAAACGATGCAACAGCAAAAGCAATTTTTCGCAATCAGACTGGTGCAACCCGATCGTCGGCTCTTCGAGAATGTAACAATTTTTCTGCGGAGTTCCCGCTCGCGTTTTTCCCATGCGTTCCTTCCACGACGGGAGCGCGGTAACAAGTTCGCTGACGAGTTTCAGCCGTTGCGATTCGCCGCCGGAAAGCGTCGGAGAGCTTTGCCCGAGCGTCAGATAACCCAAACCGCATTCCACCATTAACGCGCAAATTTCCTGCAATTTTTTGTGAAACGAGAAAAACTCCGCCGCTTCGGCAAAAGTCATGGCGAGCACTTCTGCGATATTTTTTCCGTTCCAGCGAATATCGGCAACCGCCGGCGAATAACGCGTTCCCGCACAATCTTCGCAAACGACACTCGTGTCGGGCATAAAATTCATTTCGAGCTTCACGCGCCCCGCTCCCGCGCAGGTTTCGCAACGCCCGCCTTTTGTGTTAAACGAGAAAAATCCCGCCGTGTGCCCGCGCATCCGTGCTTCGGGAAGCGTTGCAAAGACCTGACGAATGATGTCGAACGCACCGATGTAAGTCGCCGGGGTCGAACGCGACGTTTTACCGATCGGTTCCTGATCCACGACGACGAGCTTGCGAAACGCGTTCCCGCCGCGCAATTCATCGAAAACAATTTTTCCGGAATCGTCGTCAACGAGGCGTTCCCGCAGGGCTCGTGTTCCCGTCAGCGTATCTGATTTTTTCGATACGGCAAACGCAAGTGCGGGCGCGAGCAAATCGGAAACCAACGTCGATTTCCCCGCGCCGGAAACGCCGCAAACCACGTTGAGCCGCCCAACGGCGAATTTCACATCGACGTTTTTCAAATTACGCAAGCGCGCGCCGAGCAGAGAAACGAACTCTGCGTTGCGCGGAACCTTGCGCCACGCGCCGCGCATCGGGTGCGCAATTCCCGTGGACAAAAATTTTGCCGTCCGCGAATTTTTCGACTTCGCGCTTTTTTCCAAATTCTTCGGAGTGCCGGAAAAAAGGATTTCGCCGCCCTGTGTTCCCGAGCCCGGACCGAGATCCACCACGTTGTCTGCCGCGCGCATAGTGTCTTCGTCGTGCTCGACAACGAGCACCGTGTTCCCGCGATCGCGCAAATTTTTCAGCGATTCGATGAGGCGCGCGTTGTCGCGCGGGTGCAAGCCGATACTCGGCTCGTCCAAAACATAAAGCGCGCCGGAAAGATTCGAGCCGAGCTGCGCCGCAAGACGAATGCGCTGAGCTTCGCCGCCGGAAAGCGTGTTGCTGGCGCGTTCGAGCGTAAGATAGCCGAGCCCGACACCGTCGAGAAATTTCAAACGCGCGCGCACTTCGGGAACGATGCGCGCCGCAACCGCCTTGTCGCGCGCATTGAGTTTCAAGTGCTCCAGCACGTCGAGCAACCGCGACGGCGGGAGAGCAAGCAACTGCGGCAACGAAAACGACGTTCCCGCGGCGCATTTTTCGTCGGCAAAAATTTTCACGGCGCGCGCAATCGGATTCAGGCGCTCGCCGCCGCACGCCGGACAGATTTTTCGCGAAACGCGGTCGGACAACGCATCGTCGTTGAGCGCATCTTCCTCCGCGCCCCATGCTTCGACAACGCGTCCGTGCCCGTGGCACGCTTCGCACCAGCCGCGCGGAGAATTCCACGAAAAATTCTTCGGGTCGAGCTCCGGAAACGCTTCTCCGGTTGTCGGATCGATGCGTTCCCGCGAAAGCCATTCGACGGCGCTCCCGCGAGCGTCGAGCAAAACCGCCACGCCTTTCCCGAGACGGAGCGCCTCCGCAACGGATTTTTTCAATCCGGATTCGCCGATGTTTCCGGGCGAGAGGTCCGCGACGACGACTTCGATATCGTGTTCTTTGTAACGATCGAGCGGCTTAAAATTTTTCAAGTCCGTAATGATTCCGTCGATACGCAGTTTCTCAAAGCCGTGTTCGATTGCCCAAGTTGCAAGCGGTTGATGGTGCCCTTTGCGATTTCGAATAAGCGGAGCGGCGAGAAAAAGTTTTTCGCTTTTCCGGCGTTTCTTCAAAACGGAAACGATGCGTTCGGCGACTTGTTCCTGCGTTCCCGCGACAAGCGGCGTTCCCGTGCGCGGATTATGCATCACGCCGATGCGTGCAAACAGCAAACGCAAGTATTGCGCGACTTCGGTAACCGTCGCGACCGTGGATTTTGCGCTCCCGCGCGTGATGCGTTGCTCGATGGCGACCGTCGGCGGCAAGCCTTCCAGCACGTCAACATCGGGACGCGGCATTTGTTCCACGAACTGCCGCGCGTAGGCGCTCATACATTCCATGAAACGGCGCTGTCCTTCCGCAAAAATTACGTCAAACGCGAGCGAAGATTTTCCCGATCCGGAAACGCCCGTAAAGACTGTTAGCGCGTGATGCGGGATTTCCAGCGAAACGTTTTTCAAATTGTGTTCCCGCACGCCGCCGAGAACGATTTGCGCACTTTTCCCGCGCCCGGAATAAGGTGTCGCAACATCTTCGCGGACGCACGCGAACGCGTTTTCTCCCGCGTCGCCGGAAAGCGCGTTTTTCAAAAACGGAGCCGTCGCCGTGTTCCCGCGCGCAAGCTGCCACGGAGTTCCCGCCGCAACGAGCATCCCGCCTGCCGCGCCGGCTTCCGGACCGAGTTCGAGCAACCAATCGCAGGCGAGCAAAACGTCTGTCTGGTGCTCGACAACAACGACCGTATTTCCCGCCGCGACAAGTTTTTTCAAGATTTTGATGAGCAGAGAAATATCTTCGCGGTGAAGTCCCGTCGTCGGTTCATCGAGCAAAATCAGCAAGCCGCCGTTCCCGCCGCTACCGGATTTTCCCGTTTTTACGGTTTCGATTCCCGTGAGGAATTTTACGAGTTTGAGACGCTGAGCTTCGCCGCCGGAAAGCGTGTTGAGCGGTTGCCCGAGCGAGAGATAACCCAACCCGATACTTTCGAGCAAATTGAGTTTTTCGACAATTGCCCGCGTTCCCGCGAAAAACGTTTTCGCCTCGGACACGGTCATGTCCAAAATTTCCGCCACGTTTTTTCCCTCGTAGAGAAATTCCAAAACTTCTTTGCGGAAGCGCTTCCCTTCACAAACCGGACACGGCACGTGCACGTCGGAAAGAAACTGCATTTCGACGGCTTCCCAACCCGCGCCGCCGCAATGCGGACAGCGCCCGTCGCCGCTATTGAAAGAAAAATGCGCCGCCGTCAGCCCGAGGCGTTGCGCCTCTTCCGTTCCCGCGAGGAGTTTCCGCACGTGTTCCCAAACGCCCGCGTAGAGCGCCGTGTTGGAGCGCGGAGTTTTGGAAACGGGCGATTGGTCCACGAGGACAACTTCACGAATTGCTTCGTCAGTTTCAAATTTAAACGGCGGCAACTCGAAATCATCTTCGACGGGAACACCGGATTTATCTTCCGCGAAATGCGCGAGAACATTGTTCAACAGCGTGGATTTCCCCGAACCGGAAACGCCGCAAAGCCCGACGAGCGCATGCATCGGAAATTCGGCGGAAAAATTCTGCAGGTTGTGCGCAAAAACGTTGGCGATTCGGACTTTCGGCACATTTTTCTTGGCGACGGCAGTGGATTTTTCTTCGGAAATCTGCAGTTTGCGCTCGCCGCTCAACCACGCTCCCGTGACAGAATTTTTGCACTCCGAAATTCCCGCGGGAACGCCCGCGTAAACAAGCCGCCCGCCTTCCGCCCCGGGGCGCGGTCCGATTTCTATCAGCCAATCCGCCGCGCGCATAACGGATTCGTCGTGTTCGACAACGACAACCGTGTTCCCGCCGTCAACAAGGCGCCGCAGAATCGCGACCATTTTTCCGAGGTCACGCGCGTGTAGCCCGACGCTCGGTTCATCGAGAATAAAAAGCGTATTTGCGAGCGACGCGCCGAGACACGCAGTCAGGTTCACACGCTGGGTTTCACCGCCGGAAAGTGTGCGCGACTGCCGGTCCAAGGTGAGATAACCGAGCCCGACTTCGTGCAAATACGACAGGCGATTTCGCGTTTCCGCGAGCGCGATATCTTCCGGTGCGCCCTGCCCGGAGAGTTTTCCGGAATGCGCGGGAACGGTTAAAAGCGCGAGCAACTCGTCCACCGTTTTTGAATACAACTCCGGAAGCGTGTTCCCGCGCCATTTCCAGCAGAGAGATTCTTCGCGGAAGCGTGTTCCCGCGCATTCCGGGCATTTGGTATAAGCGCGGAATCGCGAGAGAAACACGCGGACGTGCATCTTGTAGGATGTGCTTTCGAGCCATGTGAAAAACCTGCGCACGCCATACCAGAGTTTGTCCCAGTTTTCCTCGCTCCAATCGTCGTCTCCCGCCAAAACGTATTCGCGAATTTCGTCGGAGAGTTCGCGCCACGGGACGTTGACCGGAATTTTTTTGCGTCGGCACGCGCGGAGCAAATCGGTTTGAGACGTTCCGTAAACTTCTCCCGAAAACGGGGCGAAAACACCTTCGGCGAGCGTTTTGGAATCGTCGGGAATAACTTTTTTCCAATCGATTTCGATAACGCGCCCGAAACCGCGACAACGCGGGCACGCCCCGACCGGCGAATTGAACGAAAACAGCGCGGACGTCGGCTCGCGGAAACGCCGTCGCGTTTTCGGCGAGACCAATTTGTCCGCAAAAGTGCCGACTTCCTCATACATTCCGGACATTTCGCCTTTTTGAAAAAAAGAAAGCATACCGCCGCCGAGCGTCATTGCGGACGCAGCGGCTTCGATAAAGCGGGACCGTTCCGTATCCGCAATTTTTATACGGTCGGAAACGACAAAAATTTTCCCGAAAGCTCGGGAATCGGATTCCCGAAGAAAATCTTCGATTTCAAAAAGTTCACCGCTCGCGATGAGTTTGATAAATCCGCGCGAAGCAAATTCCGGCAAAATATCCGTCCACGCAATTTTTTTCGGGCGTTCCAACAGAAAGGCAACGACGAGCGGCGTTCCCGCGAACCGTTCCCGTGCATGCGTCCAAAGTGTCGCCGGAGACCATGCGTGCAAAGGTTCTCCGGTTGCGGGATCGATCAGTTCTGCGTGATGCGCAAACCAAATTTTCATCCAATCGCAAAGTTCCGTCATTGTTCCGACGGTCGAGCGCGAAGTTTTTACGGAGTTTCCTTGCTTTATCGCGATGGACGGGCGCACGTTTTCCACGGCATCCACGTCCGCCTCCGGCAAAAGTTCGAGGAATTGGCGCGTGTAAGGCGAAAATGTTTCGACGTAGCGGTGCTGTCCTTCCGCGTGAAGTGTTTCAAAAACAAGCGAAGATTTTCCGGCACCGGAAAGCCCGGTAACAACGACGAGTTTCCCGACGGGAATGTCGACATCAATTCCCTTCAAATTGTTTTGGCGCACGCCGCGCAAGCGAATGGATTCCGGCGATTTTTTCATGGTTTTAATTTTTTGGAATCATTGCATTTACAATGCCGAAACGCAAACGATTCATAGGAATTTCGCCTATGCCGAAAAAAAACGTTCCCGCAATAAAGCTGCGGGAACGACGCGATGTTTATTTCCAAATATCCGGCCTCAAAAGCAAGGCTTTCGCGAGTGCGGTGAGCATGAGCGCGTGTTTCATTTGTCCGCTGCGCGCAAGCTCCAAAACTTCGCTCGGTGTCGCAAGTTTCATCTCAATTTCTTCGTTGGCATCGAAATTTGTCGATTCCGTTTTCCGGCAATTTTCGATGAGCACGAAATGGCAGCGATTGTTAAAAATCGCCGGATTTGACGCGGCGCTTCCGAGCACAATCGGGGCGTCGCCGCGATATCCGGTTTCCTCCGCCACTTCGCGCACCGCCGCTTGGAGAAAATCTTCGCCCTTGTCGATAACGCCGCCCGGAAATTCCCACGAAAGCTCGCGAATCCCGAAGCGGAATTGGTTCACGAGGAGAATTTTCCCGTCTTTCGTCACGGGAATGACCGTCACCCAATCCGGTGCGTGCGCGACGTAAAAATCCCCGTGGCGTCCGTCTGTCGGATGAGCGAAATGTTCTTTATAAACATCAAAAACAACGCAGGGCGCGTGGAGATTTTCTTCGGTAAGTTTCCAGTAGGCGGGAGAATTCATCGTTTTTTGAGAGAAAAAGGAAAGTCGAAAAAAAATATACGCCCGCGGGAACACGGGCGTATATTTTCGGGAGAATCAGCGTTATTGATTCGCGGGAACGTTGAGTTCCTGCCCGATTTGAAGTTTCTTCGGGTCGAGACCGGGATTCGCGTCCATCAGCGCCTTCGTCGAAACGCCGAGTTCTTTCGCGATTTTCGCCGGGTAGTCGCCTTTTTTCACTTTATACTTGCCGTTTGCCGTCACCGGAGCGGCGGGTGCGGCAGAAGCCGGTTCGGAAGACGATCCCGCAGAAGCATTGGATACCGGCGCGTTGCCTCCTTCGAGGCGAGCCAAGCGCTGCTGCGTTTGCTTCGCGTGTTCCACGAGTTGCTTGACGCTTTCGCGGAGCTGCGTATAGCCCGTCGCCAATTTGGCTTCCATTTCTTCAAAATCCGTTTTGAGCGAAGCAATGCCGTCGCTACTCACACCGCCGTTACGCGCGTCGGCAGCGGCCTGCTTGGCGACTTCGACAGCATCATTCACTTCCTTAATAATGCTGTCTTTGTGTCGGGTGAGATTGCTCTTCGTGTTCCATGCGAACACAAAAGAAAGCCCGCCGAGCACAAAAGCGGCGATGGCAAGAATCATCGGAATCTTGGATTCCGTGGCTACGGGTTCGATGGATCCGTCGATTGCAGAATTTTCCATAATATGTCTAAAAAAAAAAATTTTTTGTCCTAAAAGTAAATCGGGAAGTGCTAATGGAATATTGTGTTGACAACAAGAGCAATAAAAAACGATTCTCATTACAAAAATCGGACGTTAGCGCAGTCTGGCTAGCGCATCTGCTTTGGGAGCAGAGGGTCGGGGGTTCGAATCCCTCACGTCCGACCAGCTTTCCCCCTCCCGATAAAAAAAATGAAAAAAATCCCTCTTTTAACGGCGACTGTCGCCGCGATTCTGGCTTTTTTTGCGAGCGCTCTGCTCGCCGAAACCAAAATTGCCTGCATCGGCGATTCCATCACATTCGGATATCTCATTCCCACGCGCGATGCCGATAATTATCCGAAACAACTCGGAAAGCTCCTCGGCGACGAATTTGAAGTGCGCAATTTCGGAAATCCCGGAAAAACCTGCGGCGATTATCCGAGCCAAAAAAACCGTCGCCGCTGGTTAGGCGATAACGCGGAGCACAAAAACGGAACGGCTTGGCAGGCGGATGTCTACATCTGCAATCTCGGAATCAACGACACCGGCGCTTGGTGGGACGAAAAACTTTTCGTCTCCGGTTACGAACGCCTAATTGAAGATTGGGTCGGCGGACGCAAAGGCGTATCGCTACTGATGTGGACAAAACTTGCGCCCGACTTCCGCGGTCCCGACGGCAAAGCGACGTTCCCGGGCAACGTATTCCTGCCCGAATTTTCGTTCCCGAAGCAGGACAACGGTTCGGCGAAAAATCGTCCGGCCGCGGAAAAACTTTTGGCAAAAATCGCGAAAAAATACAAAGCTCATGCGATCGACGCCTACACACCGCTTGCGGCACATCCCGAATTCTATTTGCCGGACGGACTCCACCCGAACGCGCTCGGAGCCAAGCGCCTTGCCGAAATCACGTTTGCGGAGCTCGTCAAAGCGGATTTGCCGAAAATCAAAATCCCGCAAGCCAAACCGCAACTCGTTCCCGCAAAAGACGGGAAAAGCATCACGCTGAAAAACAAAAGCGATGTTGCCGTATTGCTCGACGGAGCATCGTTGCGCAACGGGAAAACGACATTCGTCTTTGAAAACGCAACCGTTATTCCGCCGCACGGAGAAATCGTTGTCTCCCTCGGAGGTAAGCAGGACCGGAAAGATCCGGCGAAGCCGCTCGTTTCCTCAAAGTTGAAACGTGCATCGGGCGTGAAATACGTTCCCGCGAACTAAGCGGGAACGCCGCAATTACGCGATTAACGGGAAAGGCGCCTGAGCGTCGGAAGAATTGCGTCCGCCCAGCGGCGGTAGCCTTCTTCGTTCGGGTGAAGAAGATCCGGCATGACCGTGCGCGGGAGCGTTTCCGCTTTATCTTTTTCAAGAAAAACTTTGTTGATATTGAGCCAATAAACGGAACGGTTATCCGCAAATCTTTTAATCATTCCGTTGAGCTTTTCGTTGGTTTGGCGCCGTGCATCGTTTTTGTCGGCACCGCGCGGGAACACGGCGAGCAAAAGCGCCTTTGTTTTCGGGTGAGCCGCACGGATTTTCTCCAAAATCGCCTTCACGCCCAGCGCCGTATCTTCCGGGCGGTTTTTCCAATTATTTGTCCCGATCATCAGAACAACGAGTTTCGGCGACATTTTTCCGGAAAGATTTCCGCTATCCAAGCGCCACAAAACGTTTTCCGTTTTGTCGCCGGAAATGCCGAAATTCACTGCATCAAGCGGCTCGATTTGCGACTCCCAAATCGCTTTTCCGCCGCGGGCCGACGGTGCGCGACGCCACAAATCCGTGATGGAATCACCGAGAAAAACAATCTTCGCGTTTCGTTCTCGCGCAATGGCGTTGAAGCTATCGTTCATGTTTTTCCACCACCCGAGATTTTCCCGGCTCACCGGAATACAGGTTGCGGGAACATTTTGCTCCGCTTTTTCCGCGGCGGCAAAAACGGGCGTTCCCGTGAGCGGACACGCCGCAAAAATCGAAAAAAGTGCGAGGGTTTTAAAAACAGTTTTAACGAGATTCATTCCTGAAACGGTAAACATTTTTCATCTCCTTGGAAATATATTTTCAAATATCTTGCAAAAAAAAAAACGCCTCCGACTCTAAATTCGGAAGCGAAAATCCGGAAGGTCCGGAAGAAAAATAAAATCGGCGAAACCGAATTACGATTCTTCGTCAAATTTGCGCTCAAAAAGATCCTGAAGATTGTCGAGCATACGAAGGGCATCCGCAGAAACGCCCGACGCGATAAAATTCAACTTCGCACCGCATCCGGCAGCCAGCATCATCAGCCCCATAATGCTCTTCCCGTTGACCTGTTCGTCATCTTTCACAACGTCGAGCCCGACAGTCGGAAATTTATTGGCAATGCGAACAATCATTGCGGCGGGGCGAGCGTGAATCCCCATCTTGTTTTGAACGATAAGTTCTCTGGTGTGCGTATTGTCAGACATGGTTAAAGGCAAAAATGGAAATAATTGCGCGGGAACGCGGCAAGACAAAAATAAAAATTAAGTAAAATCGGGAGCTTCAGGCGGAGGGATTTTCCCGTTTTTCACGAAAAGGGCGGCGAAACCGAAGCTCCGTCGCCCTTTTCGTTTCGTTCCCGCGCGATTTAGAATCGGGAGCGGAAGCCGAGGTTTACGGAATGAGCCGTATCGGAATCCGTAGAAAACTCGAAACGATAACCGCCGTAAATGCTGTTGTTCCGGTCGAGGTCGTAGCTGAAACGCGGTCCGACGGAGAACGAGTCTTCCGTAAACGCCTTCGCCGAAGCCGTATACGTTTCGCCGCCGAAAGCCGGCATTCCGTAATCGATATCCACTTCGGAATCCATCAATTCGCGCGTGTAAGCGACATCAAGGTTCGTGCGGGTGTTTTTCCCGAGGAACGGCGTAACAAACGCCAACGAGGCGCCAACCGTCGCACGCAAGCTACTCGCGCCGAACGAATCCGTATCAAGAGCCGTTCCCGCGCCGGATTCGTCAAATGCGCCGATTCCGTAGTAGGAATACGCCAAGCCGATGTAGGGCATGAGGTTCAGGCTCGTCTTTTCGTCTTCGCTCATGAAAAGCGGCATCAACATCCCGAGATTCGCAAACGCGCCCGCGTGCCAACCGGTCGTATCTCCGTCAACGCCGCCGAGGAGTGTGTTGCGCTTGACGTCAAACATCGCAAAACCGGCCTGCGCTCCCGCGTCGAGATAGAAACGTTCGGCGAAGAGTTTTCCGACGAACGCCGTCGCGCGGACGTCGTGAGACTCGATATCTCCACCGCTGTTGTGAATGTCCGCCTTGCCGTAATCGTATGCAAGCGAGAACCCGACGACCGTCGTCGCATCCACTTTTGCGTCCATACCAGCGATTGCGCCGTAGGTGTTCATGTCAAACGTGCGGGTATCCGAACTTTCGTCCGCTTCGGCAAGCGCGCCTTGTGCTTGGGCGAAGAATTCCCAGTCGTCGTGAATTTCCCACGTAAACGTCGTGTAGCTGTCATAGCGACGCTGTTCGATGCGCGAGGAAATCGCGGAAATATCGCTGATGAATCCGCTTTGCGGGAGCGCGAGCATCGCGCCGTAGCTAAGCGGAGAAAGATTGTTCATCGCACCCGAGAGAGAGCTGTTCGGCGTTTTGATAATCGCTTCCGCCAGGAGTTTTTCCGCGTCGGAGAGCGTCGCTTTCAATGCGCCGTCTTCCGGTGTCGCGATTTCGCTCAAATACGCGATATTTTTCGAGCTCAAGCCTTCGTGAAGTTCTACGCCCGGAATTGAGGACAAATCTTCCGTCGCAACGTAAATCACGAGCGCATCCGTTCCCGTCGTCGCCTTCAGGTATTTCACGCCCGCAGAATCGTCAACGTAAAGGTCGTTCCACGAAATTTTGTTGAGCGCATTTTCTCCGATTCCTTCGATGAGGGCAACGGGAACACCGCGGGCATCGAGCGAGTCGGGATCAAGCGTCACGTTAATCACTCCTGTCGCCACTGCCGTTCCCGTAAAGCGAATTGCATCGCCCGTAAACGCGAAATTGCTTCCGCCTTCAAACGTCACATTTGAACCTTCTGCAACCAAATCGACACCGCCGATAAGCGTGCTCCCGCCTTTCACCGTCAGCGAGGAAGATTGCGAAACCGTTCCCGCAACGTATTCCAGCGCAGAATTTCCGGAAACGACGGTCGCGCCCGTATAGGAAAGCGTTCCCGCTGCTAGTTTCAGATTCGCGCCGTTGGTTACCGTAACATTACCCGCGCCGGAAATGTCTTTCGCCCACACCGTTTGCGGTGCCGCCGGAAGCGCGCGAAGCGAGTAGCTTCCCGAAACCGGAGTTCCGTCAAAGACGAGTCCGCCGCCGACGTTCGTGTTTAAATTAAAGACCTCAGAATTGAGTGCGCTCAATTTCTTGAGCGTCAATGCCGTTCCCGCAACGTTCGACAACGTAACGTTAATCGACCCGTCGAGAACCAAATCGTTGGAATCCACGTCTTTCAGTTTAAACGCCGTCGCAACGGCGCCCTCGCCCAAGACGAGCTCTCCGGAGCAGGCGAGCGAAAGATTCTTTACGGAATCCTGCACTTCTACCTTCGCGCCGGACGCGGACAACGCCGCACCGCCGTCAATCAAAACGGAGGACGATGCGCCAACCGCAACAATCGTTCCGTTCCAATCGGACGCGACTCCGATTCCGCCGTTTTCACCGACTGTTCCGACATAAATCTTCGAAACAGGAATCGAGGTCGCACTACCCAAGACCAATGCGCCATCGCCAACCACCGTCAGCGATTGCAGATTTCCCGTGATTTGTCCGCCGAATTTTTCTGCGCCGTCGGCGTTCCCGTCAACACGCACCGTTAAATTCGATGCGCCGACCGTAACTTTTCCTTCACCGGAGAACGCGGCAAACTCCGTAACATTTGCACCGAGCGCCAACGTCGTATTTGCCGAAAGATTTACGACGCCGCTAAAGTCCGACGCATTGAATGCGGAAACGTTCACCGTCGTCGCGGTCGTCAGGTCAAACGCGAGCGTTCCCGTGCCGGAAAGCGCGCCGAGAGAACCGAGGTCAAAATTCGTTCCCGCGAAATCTTCGCAGAACGTAAATTTCGCGCCGCCCGCAATGGAAATGGACTTCGGCAGTGCTCCGCCGTTTTCCGCGAACATATCTCCGCTGACGGTGAGTTCGCCCGCGCGCACGTCGAACGCCAAATCAGCAACGGAAATGCTGTTCGTAGCGGTCCCGTTGCGGAGGATTTCTACCGTTCCCGCGCCGTCTTTGACAATTGTCCGACCGTCAAGCGCAACAGCGTTTCCGCTAATCGTCAAACCGTCATAGGAAACGGTCTGGTCTTTCCCTGCGGCAAAAATGATGGAGCCGCCGTTAAATTCGATTTCGCCGCCGAATGCCGTTTTTTCGCGAACATAATCCGCATTTCCGAGCGTAAGCGTCGAATCCTTATCGCCGTTGAAAATGAATTTCCCGGAACCGGCAAGCGTTCCCGCGATTGTTCCGGAGCCTTTCAGTTCCACCGTGCGAGATTCCCCGATATTCAGAACAGTCTGCGCTCCCGTCGAGAGCGATGTCAGAACAACATCATTTCCGGAGGTCACAGCCGGGGTTCCGCTGAGAACGAGCGTTGCCCCGCCGCCAAGTTCCAACGAAGAAACTCCGGACAGAGATCCGTTCGTCAGCGTAAGCGTTTTCGCGACATAGGCATCGTTGATATCGGTTTCGGACGAAGAAACAATCAGCGCGCCGTTCCCGCCGCCGATCGTTGCATCCGCCAGTGCCGCATCCGCGTTCAAATCGAAGCTCAATGCAGATTTTTCACTAAGTTCAACCGTTTTAAACCAGGGCGTAGCTCCGTTTCCGGAAACCGAAAGGTTGAGCGTGCCGCTTGCAATCTTAACGTTTGAAACGCTGATTTTTTCGGAAGCAACCGTCAAAATATTGTTCACGGAAGCAACGTCGTCGTTCGGGCGGGAAACACCGGCATCAAGAACAAAAGTTCCTTCCCCGCTAATCACACCCGTGAAATTCAGCTCTGCGGGTTGTGTTCCGACGATGTAGCCGAATCCGCCCGTCCGCGCGAACGAAAGCTCGAAGCTCGGATCCGCAACAGGGTTTTCCGCCGTTGCCGTTTCTTTCGAGAAATAAATGTTAAACGCGAGCGGAGTTTGAGCCGTTGTGCGGGAGACGGGATCAACCGCCGCTTTCAGCGTTCCGTTGGCAACGAGGAAGCTGCCCGTAAAGTCGGAAGCATTTTCGGCAACGTCTGCCAAGGCGTTCCCGAGATCCACCTTGCCGTTGCCCAACTTGAGCACCGTGCCGCGTCCGGAAAGGCGCGCGTAATCCGCATTACTTCCGGAAAACAGCGAGCCGTAGCCGTTATTCGTTTCGTAGCCGATATCTTTTCCCGTTTCCGGATCGGTGTAGGATTCGCGGATGTCCGCATCCGTTCCGGAAATCGTAAGAAGTGCGCCTTCGTCGACAGCAATACCGACCGTGCGCTGAATCGCGTTCCAATCGACGAACAATTCTCCGGATTTGACCAGTGTCGTTCCCGTGTAGGAATTTTGACCCGTCAGCTTCAGCGTTTCCGCCCCGGTTTTGATGAGCGAACCGGTGCCGCTGAGCGTTCCCGCGAATTCCGGCGAGGAAACGCCGAAGGATTCGACAAACTTTCCGTAATCCGCAGTATTCCCGCTAACCCACGCAGAGCTGTCAACGCCGTAGATCTGCCCGATCTGAGTTGCTACATCCTGCGTCAGGACAAATTCGTAATCGGAGTAAAACTCAGTGATGAACGAATACAGAGAATCGTCCGCCATCCCGAAGATTTGATACTCATACTTGGACTTCAGATATTCAAGACCGCCGGCGGCGACAATCGCGTTCCACCCGTTTGTGTTCAGATTTCCTTGCGAATCGAGATACCCTTTTACCCCGTCCGAGCGTTCCGTAATCGTCTGCGCAAGCGCAGTCAGACTCTGTTTCTGCGACAGGGAAAGCGCACTTCCGTTATTGGCAATAAAATTGCTGATGTTTTCCGTGGTAAATTCTTTGCGCAACCAATCGGCAATCGTTGTTGCATCACCGAAAACACTGTTCCCGTAAAAACCTTCTTTCATCTTCGCGAAAACATCGTTCCCGTGCTGATCGACTCCCGTCGAGGTAAAGAGCGATGCGAACGCGCCGTCGAGAACATTGCTGTCGGTTTTGTAGGCCAACTTCGCCGGATTTTTCAGATACGTCAACGTGTCAGCCGTCGTTACGGGGACAGAAGATGTTGCAGAACCCGGCTGATACAAGCGGGCATTTCCTGCTGCGGTTTTGAGATTTTCCAGCACAGATGCGATTCCCGTTCCCGCAAACAGATTATCGTATCCGTCGTAATTCGATGTTGCGAAATACGAACCGTCGCTTGCGCCCGAAGGTTTCGAGTTCCCGCCGACCGCTAGCGAACCGTTTACGGAAACGGCAGACATTGCTTCGCCGATAAGCGCACCGACGCGAGCATCGGAACCGAGCGTCGCCGAAGTTCCCGCCTTCAACACGAGACCGGAAACACCCACGCTCGACGCACCCTGATTTACGGATACGGAACCGGAAAGCACCGAAAGCGATCCTACGAGTTCCCCGTATTTATTGGAGGAAATAATCTGGTTCGATTTGCCGAGCTTTACCAGATTCCCCTCTCCGGCAAAACCGCCGGCGTAGGAATTGTCGGTATTCGTCAGAACCAATGTTCCCCCGTTCGAAATTCTCACGGCAGATGAGCCGATTGCCCCCTTCAGGTTGCGGACGAGTTGCGTTCCCGTGATCATAAGCACGGAGGCTTCCCACAGTCCGGCATCAGGGTAATCCGATCCGATCAACTCAATCGAGGATGCACCGGAGAACACACTTTCGGAACTGGTTTCCGCGCCCAAATGCAAGGTTACACCTTCCTCAACGAGGACTTTCCCGTAGAACAAGGTCTGCTGTTCCGTGATTTGAATACCGCGCGCATTGTCGGCGCCCCCCTGTTGCGACCAGGAGGTTTTGCGGTAGCGAAGGTCGCTTTCCGAATATTCTCCGGACTTGACCGCTTCCAGCGAATCTGCCGTCAAATCATTTTCGACAAAGTAGGCAGAGCACAAACGCAACACGGAAGTCGGATCAATCGCCTGAATCGTGAACGTCGCCGTGTCCGGTTCTCCGACGCTAACCGTTAGCATCCCCTCCTTCGCCAACGTCACATTTGTCGAGAACGCGCCACTAAAAAGCCATTCGCCTTCTTCGATTCGGAGGTTGTCAATAAAATCTGCACCCCAATAAATAAATCGCCCGGCGCCGGTCTTGACGACGAGACCTCCGTTGAGCGCAACAATATTTCCGCTATAAATTCCGTCACGCCCCTTATCCTGCTTGATGGTCAGAACCGCATTTTCTTCCAACCAAACATTCGTATTCTTTCCGGTGCTGATTTTATCGGAGGTGTTTCCGGCGGAAAACACGACCGGCTCATATTTCTGTGCGACAGGACCGCTAAGGGACGGATCGCTGAGCAATGAGGAACGCTCCGCCCAAAGCGACTGAAAATTGTTAAAAACCTGATTCCCGTAGACGTAAACTCTCGTAGGACTGTTATCCGTTCCCGCAAAATTACTGAGATAATACGAACCGGCATTGACGAGACTGCCGTTTGCTGCAACGTTTGCCAAATCATCCCCGGCTTTCGGGTTGAGGTTGAGATTCACCCGCGCGTAGTCCGGACCGGAAACCAATTGCACCGCCGTTGCATTCGCAAAAACGTTGTCAATAACGGTAGACCCAATGAGTCCGGTGCTACCGACATTCACGATTTTCGTTCCGAGAATAATATCGGCGAGTCTGTTTCCGCTAATCCACGTATTGCCCGTGGTGTCCGCGTTCCCGTTAGCGTCAACATTAGAACCGGGATCCAGTTCGGATTCTCCGATAAACGAAATCGTTCCGTTCCCCGTCGTATAAATGCGACCGTTCCCGGAAAGACGCCCGACCGTGGATTCCTTTCCGGTGTAGGTGTTAAAAACGATGCGATTGATTGACGCAGAGTCATTACCGATAACGATTCGGGACTCCGAGGTCGAAGTGAGATTGTTGACAAAATTTAACGAGAGCACTTCCTTCGGATTGTAATTATCCTGCGGATCCAGAGTCGTCAGGTTCGGACGCCTGTCGACCATGTTCTTGGCGGATCCGGCAAATGAAAGCGTCGCGCCGTCTTTCAGCTCAATTGCCTGAACACCGAGATAACCGGAAAGTGCCGAGGCATAAAGATTTTGATCCCTTGTTCCCGTCGGCTCTACAAACGTGACGTATTGAGAAAGTTGTCCCTGAACATTGAGCGTCGTTTCTCCTTCGATGAGAAGTTTCCCGGTAAAGTTGCCTGCAGACCAGAAACTATCCATGCTTTCCCACGCGTTCCAGACGTTCGGAGCGTCCGTCGGGGAAATCGTGGTGTAGCTATTCCGATTCATCTGATATGTGCTCGTGTAATAGCCGGAACCGAGGCTCCCGCCCGTATACGTCAGAGAGCCGCCGCCTTTAATCGTAATCGTTTCCGTATCCGTGCGTTCTTCGGAACCAATAAACGCTCCGGTATCATCCAGCTCGGCAATATACCAAAGTAGCGGATTGGTATCTCCTCCGGCGTAGCGTGCCGCAGACTGTTCTGCCATCGATCCGTTCTTCGAAACAAAGGCCCCGTTGAGCGTTATCGTGCCGCCGCCGAGGTCGATCGCGAAGTTGTCTTCCACCACGATGTTTCCGGAAATATCCCGCGTCGGAGCAAGGTCTTCGGAAACGGCGGAAGCGACGAGCGCAGAGCTCGCAAACAGCGCCGCAGCAAACAATGTCTTTTTTGAAAAAATCATTAGAAAACCGATATAGGGGTTAATTTTTTAAGAATCCGTTAAATTGTCTGATTAGAAGCGATGGCGGAACCCGGCATTGACATTTTGCGAAACGCCGGAATCCGTATCCACATCGATCCCGTAGCCGAAGTAAAGGCTACTGCGTTCCGAAACCATGATATCCACCGTCGGTCCGAAGGAGAAAATATCCGTCGGCAACGCCTTGCCGGAGGTGCTGAACTTCGAGCCGTCAACGGCGGCGAAACGGCCGGTCATATCCAATTCTTCGCCGAGGAAATCGTGCGAGTATGCCACTTCCACGCCAAGGCGCACCTGCCAACTGTCGAGCGGGAATGCCCACTGCAACGCGGCGGCAATTCGCGCGCGGAGGCTGTCGCCGTCCGTGTCTTCCATATTCAATCCGGCAGTTCCGCTTTCGGTAAATCCGTCGATTTCGGTGTGCAAATAGCTCAAGCCGACGCTCGGCGTAAAGTAAAGCCCGCTACCGTCCTTTTTGTCCTGCCAAATCGAGAACACGGAACCGACGGTAACAAACGTTCCCGCGAAGACGGAATCCGTATCTCCGGAAACCGCTCCCGCGACCGTCTGTCGACGCGTGTCAAACATTGCCGTTCCCGCCTGAACACCGGCATCCACATAGCAATTTCCGAAAAGGCGGCTCGCAAACGCCGTCGCGCGCATATCGTCCATATTGATTTTTCCGCCGCCATTTTGAACTTTCGCCTTCCCGTAAGTGTAGCCGAGAGCGAATCCGAGCGTTGTTTCGTAGCTCGGTTTCCAGTCAAATCCGGCTGTAACTCCGTAGAGGTTGTAATCAAAATTCGGAGCATCCGCCGCCGTGCCGTTTTCGGCAAAATCACTCTGCGCGAGAGCGAAGAATTCGTATTCGCCGCTATCGCGAAGCGGATTCGCGCCGTCATAACGGCGTTGATCAAGGCGACCGTGAATGCGTGCGACATCCGAATTGAACGCCGCGACCGGCATTGCCAACATCGACGCGAAAGAAATCGGAGAGAGTTTTTCCACTTCGTCCGCCAAACGCGCTTCCGGCAAGCTGTTCAACGCAAAGAACAAATCTTTCGCCGAACCCGTCAACGTCGCGCTACTGTCAACGTCAACGATGTTTGCTCCGTTCCAAGAAGCGATTTCGGAAAGAGCACCAAGGAAGCTGTCGGAAACGCCTTCGTTGTAATCCGCACCGAGCCCCGCGAAATCATCGATAATCATCTTCGCACAAACGTCGCCGTTGGCGTCCGTGTAAACCGCCAATTTCATTTTTTCGGAATCCGGACGCGCGCTATTCGCCTTGCGGAGAGCATCGACCACCGAGCCGTCGACCGTTCCCGCGCGGACAAGCGTGAGCGTTTTCCCGAGCGTTTCCGCTCCGAGATTTTCAACGTAAATCGAGCTTCCGGAATCGATTTTCACCGTTCCCGTCCCGACGGAAATACTGTCGCCCGATGCCGCATCAAGAATCACTTTGGAATTTGTTTCCAAAATCACGTTTCCGGCAACCGTCGTTTGCCCTGCGACTCCCGTGCCTTCGCCGACTGCGGTCGGAAGCGTTCCCGTATTCACGGAAATCGTGTAATCTTCGTTCAACGCCGCATCTTTCGCCGTAAGCGTCAATACGCCGTCTTTGTGTTCCAACGACGCCGGATCGATTGTCACGCCCGCCGGCGGAGTTCCGAGGATTTCCCAAGTTGTCGTATCAAGAGTTCCGTTCGCACGGACTTTAACCTGCGCCTTAATGTCGGATGCCAACCGCGCATCGGAAAGTGCGATAGTGAGCGTTGTCGTTCCCGCCGCGCCCGTATCGTCCGCATTGCGAACAGCGTTCACGGAATAACCGACGTTACGTCCGGTCATGTTAACGCCGCCGTAAAGCGTCGCGCCGCCGGCAACCGTCAATTGCGAAGATGCGTTGTTGCGACCTTCGCCGGAGAATTCGACATTTCCGACGATTTTCGTTTGTCCCAAATATTCCTGCTTCGCGGAAACGACCAAGCCCTTCCCGGTCATTCCGTCGAACGTCACGTTCCCGCCGCCGCGAACGGTTTCGGCAAAAACCTGCGCTCCCGCCGCAAGCGCGCGCGAGGACGATGCCGTCGACTTAATTGTCAGCGTTCCGGAGTCGCCCGAAGCCGCATCACGCAACGTAACGAGGTTTACGTTGACGCCGTTTGCCGTCGTGAGCGTTTCGCAGTCGTCGCGCCATTCGACAACCATGTTGCCTTCTCCGACACCGATATTCAGCAAACCGTTGTTGTCTTCAAGCACCGAGTAAACGTCTCTCGAAATGCCGAAAACGCTATCGCGGGTCGTGTTTGCGCTTCCCAAGTCATTGACGATTGTCGCCGCAGAAAGCGTAAAGGTTGCGGCATCTCCCGTTTTGATGACGGAAAGTTCCTTGAGTGCGGAAGATGCGTCCGCGTCGTTAATTTTAGCGTCCACGCCGATTGTCGTGCCTGCGGCAACCAACGTTCCGGAATTTTGAGCAAGATCAACGATAAATGCGTTAGCGACGGAAGATTTGTCAATGACGACCGCCATATCGGCTTCCGTGCTCTTGAAGCCGAAACCGATATTCAACATTTTAAATTCCGAATTACCGACACGCGTGTAGTCTCCGGAAAGCGTCAACGAGCGGAAATCCGACGAAAGCACGCGACCGGAATTTCCGTTTTTCGCATCGAGCCCCTGCACCTTCACCGTTCCGCTGACTTCCAAGTCACCGGCGATTTCGGAATTTTGAGATTGGATAAACGTAACGCCGTCGCCGACATTGAGCGAAACACCGCTTCCCGTGCTCACGGCGACCATCTGCGACGTATTCGTTCCCGCAGCAAGCGTTACTTTGTAACCCGCGCCCGAAGAAGCGAAACGAATTTCTCCGTTAAAGAACCCGTTCGTTCCGGAAACATTGACTTTGTCCGGAGAAAGCGTGATGTCCTTCGTCGCCGTCAATTCGAGCGTGCCGCTCCCGTAAACCGTGGAGAAATCCGGCTCCGTATCGCCGATCGTCATCGCAAGTGTCGCGCCGGACGCAATGACTTTCTTCGCACCGATCCAACCGGAAATGTTCAGCGTTCCGTCATAAACGGAAACAGCATTGCAATTTGCAAAATCGTTATGGGAAACGGACAACGTGCCGTTCCCGACCTTACCGAATTTTCCGCCGTTTGCGGTGAAGCTAATCGCTCCCGTGCTAAGATTTGCCGTTCCCGCATCGGAAACGAGGAAAACGACTTCGGAATCCGCGCCGTCCACCGTAACCGTCGAAACCGTCGTTGCGGTATTGTTTCCGCCGAACTTTGCGGCATTCAAAACAACCTGCCCGCCGTTCTTGACCGAAACATCCGCATCAACAGCGCCGGAGAAACTCGAAGCGCCGTTAACGATACTCAGCGTTCCCGCGCCCGCTACGGAACCGGAGAAATCAGGCACCGCCAACAAAGCATCTTCGTTGAACGTGTAGAAACCGGCGACCTGCGCCATTCCGATACCGGGCTGAGAGCTCTTAAGTTCCAGCGTCGCGCCCGTTCCGAGCGAAAGCGTTCCCGCGCCGGCAATCGCATTCAGAATCTGCTTGGAATTTTCTTTAATCGAAAGCGTCGCGCCCGTATTCACCGTCACGAGTTTCGCGTCCGAGAAAACGGATGCGCCTCCGAGCGAGAGCGAGCCGCCGTTCAAAATTGTAACCGCACCGACGAATTTTTCGTTGTCGGTCGACAAGGGAGAACCGTCCAAGGACATTGCTCCCGCAATACGCAAAGCGCCTTCGCCCGAGAAACGGACAGAGCCGCCGACAGAGCTTTTTCCGAGCGAAAGAGCCGCGCCCTGCTCAATATTGACCTTCGAGCGTTCGCCGAAATCGACACTCGAAAGATTCAACGTGCCTTCGTCCACCGAAATCGTTGCAAGCGTCCCGAGAGCGACGTTCCCGCCGATCGTCAATTCACCGTCGCCGATTTTAGAGAGCGCTGCGCCCGTAACTCCGGTTGAAGCCTTAATTTCGCCCGCCCATACGACGTCTTCCGCTTGGTTCAAAATAAGCGTAGTATCGCTACCGGAGAACGTGATCTGGCTCTGCGGCAAAATCGTTTGGGAAACGCCGTCGACAACCGTCGTTTTTACTTCGCGCAACGCCATTTCGAGCGTGCCGCCGGCAATCGTTGTCGTTCCCGTGTAGAGAACGTCCTTACCAAGCGTAAGTTTGCCGTCGCCGGTTTTTACAAAATTACCGTCGCCGGAAACGGATTGGTTAAACACGATCCCGACATTTTCGGTATCTTCGGGGTTCGCATTGACATTAACCGACAAATCCGCGTTGCGGCTGACGGAAATTCCGCCCGCAATCGGAGCCGCCAAAGACGAGCCTTCGATACCGATCTGACCGCCTTCGATAATGAGCGAATTTACGGAAAGGCTTCCGGTCAAATCAACCGTGCTGTCTCCGGTCTTCACCAGCGTTCCCGCCGTCAGCGTTCCCGCAAAGGACGGTTCGGAAATCCAACTCGTATTCGTGAGATCACCGCCAACCGTCACTTGCGCGGCAAATGCGCCGGGAACGGCAATTCCCGCAAAAAGTTCTTTGGTTCGGACAGCTTCATACTTGCCGCTCCATGTTTCATACGCGGCTTTGATTGCTGCGGCATCAGGATTTTCGGCATTGAGCAAAGCGTCGACTGCCGCGATATCAGCTTCGCTCATAAGCGGCGTTCCCGCGAGGTTTTTCGCGGTCTTAAATTCGGCAAACATCGCCGCTGGATTCGCTTTGAGCGTCGCGTCCAACTGCGCTTCCGAAAGCGTTTCGTATTTCTTGCGGAGAACCTTGAACAACGCCTGGTTGATTTCGTTCTTTTCCGCCAAAGTCGGGTTCTTCGGAATCGTTTTTCCGTATTCCGCTTCGACATCCGCTTTCAACTGCTCGGAAACGTAAACTTTGTATTCGCGTTCCGACGGGAAGAGAGATTTCAACGCAGACGGAGAATACCACCCATACTCGCCGACCGTTCCCGTGGGAGCAAAGAGCTTCAGATAGTTATCTTCCGTCGCAAGAGCGGCGTATTTTTCCGCGAGGTCGGCAAGCAAGGTCGCTTGTGCGATTCCGTTAATCGCCGTCCCCGTGCCGCCGTTTTTGGCAAACGCCTTCAGCGTGTCGTAGTCCGCTTGAGAGAGAAGTTCGCTCCCGTCGTAATCTTTGACGCCGACAAATTTTTCCAACGCAGAAACTTCAAAGCCGGAGTAAGCGAGCTTCGCCGTCGCCGTCAGGTATTTTTCCGTTGCATCTTTCTGCGAAGCGGGGATTCCGATTCGATTATTCTCTAAAACCAAATTGCCTTCGAGATCGAAGCAATTCTCGAAACGTGCGAAAGAAGCATCCGTCGAGCCGGCGGCAACGGAGCCGAGACCGAGATTGTTTGTCACCAAGGTGCGATTTTCTCCCGATGCCGGCACGATATTCGCGCCGAGCGTCAATTTCCCTTCCACGGCAACGGACGTTCCCGCCGAACCGTAAAGCGTGCGGATTTTTTGGTCTCCGCTCATTTCGGCAACGGTGCCTTCGTTAAAGATAATCGCAGACGTTCCCGTGAGACTGTTCGTCCGCGTGACGGAAAGTTTTCCGGCGGCAATTTCCGTCGTTCCCGTGAAGTTGCGATTATTTTCTCCGCCGTTGAGCGCGAACGTTCCTTCTCCGTCCTTGATGATACTGCCGGAGCCGATAATTTTACCAGCGTAAGACCCGCGCGTAAGCCCGGAATACGGGTCAACATCGTTGTCCGAAACGACGGTCGTGAGAATGCCGTTCCCGAGGAGGATTTCCGCCGAAGCGTCCCCGGTCAGGTCGTTCACAACCTGACTTGCAAAAGTGCTTCCTTTCGGGAAAAGCGTCAGCGTCGGAGCCGCATTGCTGTCTTTCCACGCCTTGCCTTTCCAAAGCGTAACTGTATCCGCATTGGCAAATACAGATTCGTTTCCGGAAAGATTCAATCCGATTCCGGATTCGATGAAAATATCGCCGTAAACACCGTCCTGAATCTGAGCGAACCCGATGTCCGCCTGACGATTACCGCCGACGGAAACGATGCCGCCAACCGTTTGAACCGTATCCGTCGTCGCAAAAACAAGCTGCGAACCTTTGGCGAAACCGCTCAACTTCACATTCAACGTGCTACCCTGAGTGGCGACGAAAGAAACGATCCCGCGTCCGCCCAAGGAAACCGTCGAGCCCGGCAAAGAATTGACGGCAGAGATATTGAGCACGGTTTTTCCCGTGCGATTCGGGTCGATATAAATTCCGCTGTAATTTGCCGTTTCCAGAAGCAATGCCAAATCCCCGGCGCCTTCAAGAACGAGCAACCCGCCGACGACGGTATCATCCGCCTTGTAATCGACGTAATACGCGCTACCGAGCGTCGTCTGCTTGTAGTAGTTGACCACTTTCCACGCAACCGGATTGTCCAGAGCGAACGCACCGTCGGCTCCGATGTTGAGCGACGCAAGCTCATCATCCGAAAGATTGAGATCCGCTTTAATCGTATCCTTTGTCACCTGTGCTGCTTTAAGGCGATCCGCGTTGTTGAGCGACGCAGTCGTTTGATCCTTTTCCGTGTTCGCCTCAAACGTATTCTTATTGTAAATCGAAACGCGTGCGCCGACGACGGAGCCTTGGTAAACGCCGCCCATTCCCGCCGTCTGATTGACGACCAAAACGCCGCCCTGCATATAGCCGTTGGCATCAACGTTCTGCACGAATTTTCCGTCCTTTACCGTATAGTTCCCGCCCGGAATAACGATTCTGGAACCGATGCCCGTTCCCGCGATAATCGGAGCATCGGCAGTTCCGCGGTCCGACGTCGTATTTCCTTTCGGAGCCAAAACCCCTTCGCTGTTTGAAGCATCAATCACGGCTTCCGCCGCCGATTTTTCCGAGTCGATGGAGAGCCCGGCAGCAAAATACGATTGCAGATTCTTAATGGTCTGATTTTCCGCAATAACAAGCGTTCCCGCCTCAGGCGTGGTAAAGAACGCCTCTTTAACGGCCGTAACAACAAGCTCTTCGCCCGACTCGGCATTCGTCGTTTTCGTAAAAATACTGTGAACGCTCGACCCGATAGCCGAACCCTGCATGGAGCCGCCGTTGGCTTCCTTGCCCGTGTTCATCGTTCCCGCGATATTGACGGAAGCAGCATTTCCGACCGAGGAAGAAAGAAGCACACGAACGTTGTTTCCGAAGCCGTCCGTAAACGCCTTTGTTTTTGCACCGGAATCGTTCCCGGCGAGCACAAGCGAACCGCCTGCAGCATAAAGACTTCCGGTGAATGCCGCGCTGGAGTTCAAAAGCGTAAACGTTCCTTTGCCCGTTTTGTAAATGCTTCCCGCACCGCTGATGCGTCCGATGGAACCGCCGAACGCCAACTGATTGTCAAAATATGTGCTCGTGAGGTTTCCGGCAAGTGTCACACCGGTGTTTACACGGACATTTTCTTCCCATCCGCCGACATTCAAATTGATGTGATACGCGGAAGCAGGTCCGAGAACGAGTTCAGAATTCAAATCCGTCCCCAAGTCGCCCGCCTGCAGGTTATTTAGGAATTGAACTGTCGTAAGCGAATTGCTTGCCACCATTCCCTTCGCTGAAGTCCAGTTGCCGCTGATAAAGCTGTTATTTGCAGAAAGGTCAAGAGCTGCGCCGTTGCGCACCGTAATGCGGGAAACCCCGATCATTTTCCCCGTTGCCTGCCCGATTTCGTGCGAATTAATAATGTCGCCGAAATCATACCACATATTCACGAGTCCACCCAGTGACAAGGTCCCTTGGTCAACGACGATTTCCCCGCTCTGCCAACCCTCAAGGATATTTCGTGTCTCGCCTGCCGTATAGTATTCAATTTCGTATTCCGCATCTGCGGGAATGGCTCCTGCCTTGCGCGTTACTTTATAGACGGGACCGTCGTTGCTATCGTTGTTATCGTCGCTATACCCGAAAAGGTGCTGATTATACAAATCCCCCTCAGCGCCCAAATCCATCTGCGCCGTTCCCGAGCCGGTTTTTACGAACGTCAGCCATTCGATACCCATCCTCGGATTCCACGAACTCGTCAGCAAATAATCGTTCTCCAAAATGAAAATACTGTAATCCAGCGCGTTGACCGCGCCCGGAATCACATTTTCACTACTTACTTCGTCCTCAAAGAGATAGGCTTGTGCGGGAACGGCTGCGGCGAGGCCGAGAACCGCCGCGGCGAAAAACGTTTTTTTGGAAATTCGAGATGCGATAGACATATCCGGAAATATTGGGAAATGGGTTAGAAAGATGGGAAAAATGAATTAAAATTTACGAACGGGGAGCGGAAGACTCAACAATACGGCAAACGTCACCGTCATTCGGCGCGGGAACACCGTCCGGCAACGTGAGAATAGCCTGATCGGGCGTCACGCCGGAAACGGACACGCTCACCGGTTCTTTCGATTCGCCGAAACAGACGGAAACGGATTCTCCGTCTTTCAGCCCGAGGAGCGAGCCCATGGAAACTGTCACGTTCTTGCCGATAACAAAAAGCACGTTTCCGACTTTCGCATTTTCAGCGGGAGTCGGACTTTCGTCTGCGGACGTTTTTGCGGGAACGGGATTCGGAACAGCGACGGTATCCGCCCCGGGCAACATTGCCGAGCGCGCCGGCATCGCAGCACGGTAAACGCAAACTTCCCGACCTCGCCACGGCAGAAAAATTTCAACGACCCGCTCTCCGGGCTCAACTCCGCGCAAAACGCCGTCGCTCATCGTCACGGGAACGCCGTCCGCCTTAAGCGTTGCACCCGGCTGGGACGCCAACACCAACGGTAATTCCGGCAACACGATTTGCCCGTCAGACTGTGTTACTACGCCGTTCCCGCGAAGGTCAAACTTCACCGGAAGCGTTTCGCCCGGAGCAACGGAAACCACGCGGGATTGAATCCCGCGGCGCACGGAACGCGCTTCGATTGTAAATTTTTCACGCGGAGGAATCCCGCCGAGCGTAACAACTCCGCGCCCCCGATGCTCTCCGTTCACAAAAATTTCAACTTCATCCACGGGCAACGCTGAAATCATCAGCGACGCAGGTTTCAACTTCAGTTTCAGCGCGAGTTTTCCGGGCGTTTTCCCCGGTTCAAACACGTAAGTAAGCGGCTCTGCAGCATCCGGATGCGTCAGCGTCAGCGTTCCCGCGACCTCCGGGGCGACGGGAACGAGCAAAATTCCGTCCGCATCTGCGGCACCCAGCGCAATCGCCTCCGCGTCTCCGGAATCCGCTTTAAATGCGGCTTTCGCGGTCGGTTCGGTAACAATCAAAAGCGGTGCAGAGAAAAGTTCGCCGGCACAAAACACCACGCTCGCCGCCACGGCAAACGCAAGGAGGAACGTCTTTTTCAAAAACGAGACGCTGGGGGAATCAAAAATCATCTGTAAAAAGGGGCTACGAGGTTTTATTAGCCTAATAAAACACCGTATCTGCCCCTTGAACGCAAGGAAATTTAGTCAAAAATCGGGTCCTGAAAGCGAAGATTAAAAAGGCGGAAGCCCGATTCGAAGCTCCGCCTTCCGGATCTTAACTTTTCGGAGCGCTCAATACGAGATTGTCGCGCCCGAAGCCGTCGTCAGCGAGATGTGATTTTTTCCGTCCGGGTTTCGGGACTCTTCCGTGTGTCCGATAACTCGCGATTCCAGCCCGAGCGAGTTCGCGATATCGCACACGGAGGAGACATCGCGGTCCTCCACGTAAATTTCGAGGCGCTGCCCCATATTGTAAACGCGGTGCATTTCGGCATCGTCCGTCCGGCTGACTTTTTGAATTTCCCGGAAAACGGGCGGGACCGGAAGCAGATTATTTTTGACGAAATGAACGTTTTTGCCGAAGCGGATGCACTTTGTCATGGCTCCGCCGGAACAGTGAATCAGTCCGTAAACGCGCTCCGCGGGAACATTTTTAAGCAAACGCAAAACAAACGGTGCGTATGTGCGCGTCGGCGAAAGCAACGCCTGCCCCACCGTCAGCGAAGATCCTTCAAGCGGATCGGACATTTTGTGCGGACCGCAATAAACAAGGTCATACGGCGTGTTGCGGTCGAACGTTTCCGGATATGTTTCCGCATAGTATTTGGAAAGCAACTCGTGGCGCGCGCTGGTCAACCCGTTGGACGCGATTCCGGAATTTTCCGTTTCCTCATACGCGCATTTTCCGGAAGACGCGAGCGCGACAATCGAAAGCCCCGGACGAATACGGGACGCATCGACAACGCGGGAACGCGGCAACACCGCCGTCGCACAGGAATCCACCGTGCACGTCGGCGTCAGGTCCCCGACATCCGCCGTCTCACCGCCGCCGGAACGCACATCCACGCCGTAACTGCGGAGCATTTCGAGAAAGTCTTCCGTTCCCTGAATCAGGTGAGCCAAAACCTCGCCGGGAATATTTTTCGCATTGCGATTCACCGTCGAAGAAAGAATAACGTTTCCGGTAACACCGACGCACAGCAGGTCGTCAATGTTCATCACAATGCTGTCCTGCGCGATCCCGCGAAACACCGACGCATCGCCCGTTTCACGCCAATACATATAGGCAAGAAGCGATTTCGTCCCGGAACCGTCGGAATGCGTGACGTTGCAGAGCTCGGGATTTCCCGTGAGAAAATCCTCCGTGATTTTGCAGAACGCACCCGGGAACAATCCGGGATCAAGCTTGTCCACGACCGCGTGAACTTCGGTCTTGGAAGAAGAAACGCCGCGAGCGGCATAGCGTCCGTTGTCGGAGGAATTCGTTGAGCTCATAAGTGCGTTCATACTACGCGGAGCGTTCCCGTCGCGCAATTCTTTTCAAAAGTGCCAAGCGGCAGAACTTCAGCCATCGGGCGTTATACCGGAATTTTCTGAAAAAAGTCCCACTGAATCCGAAAACCAAAAAAAGCGCGCTCCGTTGCGGGAACGCGCCTTTTTGATTGGGAAACGAAACCGAATTATTCTTCGCCGTCGTCACCGATAGCGTCAACCGGACAACCGGCTTTCGCTTCTTCGCATTGGGCGACTTCATCGTCCGTCGCCGGCTGCTTGATCACGATGGAAACGCCATCGTCGTCGTTGCGACCGAAGAAATCGGGAGCCGAAGCACGGCAGAGATCGCAATCGATGCACTGCGTGTCGACATACCATTTTCCGGGAACATTTCCGTTGGTTTTTTCGTCTTTGTTTGCCATAACGGGCTTATTCTGTCCGCAAACGCCCGTTTCTGGCAACGAAAAAGGAACTCCGCCGCCCTTTTCCCGGAAACTAAATTTCACTCACGCATTGCTCGAAGCGAGCCCCGCGCTCTGCGTAGCCCGAAAACATATCAAAGCTCGCAAACCCCGGAGAAAACAGCACGACGGCATCCGTTCCCGCCGCAAGCGCCGCCCGTGCGGATGCCGCGACCGCGCCCTGCAGGAGCGAAAACCGATCTGCGGGAACGCCGCTTTCGGCAAAGGCTCGTTGCAATTCCGCCGCCGTTTGTCCGATCAAAAATGCACGCTCAATGTGTTGCCCGATAGTTGCGGCAAATCCCGCAATATCGCCGCCCTTGCTCAATCCGCCGCCGATCCAGAACACTTTTTTCCCGGAAAAAGTTTTAAGCGCCGCGAGCGCCGCGTGAAAATTCGTTCCCTTGGAATCGTCCCAAAACTCAACTTTCGGAACTCCGTTTTCCCCGCCGATTGTGCGCACTTTCGCCAAGCGATGCGCCCGCGCCGGGAACGCTTCCGCCGCCGCGACCAAATCCTTTTCGCGAAAACCGGAAGAAAGCCAAAAACGCCGCGCAATCGCATAATTTTCCGACTGCGGGAACGTCGCAAAAATACTCTTCTCGGGAACAATTCCTGCGACTTCCGCACGCGTCGCGATTTGCGTCCATTCCGGCAATTCCACGCCGAAACGCTTCGCCGCCGACGCAACGCTTTCGCCGACAATCAGCGTGCGGCGAGCAAACACAGCCTGCGTGTCGGGATTATCCGCCTGCGGGAAATCGCCGACCACCAACCGCAAGCGCAACATACATTCGACTAAGCGATATTTCGCGCGAAAGTAATTTTCCAGCGAACCGTGGCGGTCGATGTGGTCTTCGTCGATATTTGTCCAAAGCACGCAACGCGGCGAAAAATACCGCAATTCTTCCGCCTGAAAAGAGCTGATTTCACAAACCGGGCGAAAACTCGCCGCCGTGGAATGTGAAAGCATTTTCGACATCGGAACTCCGTTGTTGCCGACGGCGAGCGAATCTTTCCCGATGCGGCGAAGCGCAAATGCAAGAAACTCCGTCAGCGTCGTTTTCCCGTTCGTTCCCGTGACGGCGGTCAGCCCAAGGCGATTATCCGCCCGCGCAAGAAATGCCGTAGGCGTTTCTCCGGGAAGACGTTTAATCGGCGGGAGCGAGCCCTGCCAAAACAACGCAGCAAAATCCGGCTCGCAAAGGCAAAGAAGCCCCGCCCGCCGCGCGACTTCCTTCCACGGATGGTTCTGCGGAAATCCCGGACTACAAACGACGAGATCGTGCCCCGCCGCCTCCGCCATATCAAAACGCGTTCCCGCGCCCTCCGTCTTGCGGTCATAAATGCGCGACGAAAAACCGTTTTCGCGAAGGAACTCCGCAACGGCGTTCCCGCTGATTCCTCCGCCGAAAATCGCCACCGGCTTATCTAATTTTTTTTCTAAAATTCCCGGAATATCCATGAAATGAAAAATTAGAAATTAGGAATGAGAAATTAAAAACCGTGAAAACTCCGTTCCCCCTTTAGCGCAGCTTCAACGTGATGAGAGCAATCGCCGCGAGCGCGAGCGACACAATCCAGCAACGCACAACGAGCTTGGTATTCGGCGTCCCGCGAAGTTGCCACGTGTGGTGAATCGGCGTCATCAAAAAGATGCGGCGACCTTTTCCGTATCGTTTTCTTGTATACTTAAAATACGCCATCTGAATCATTGCCGTTCCCGTCTCGACGACAAAAACACCGCCGGAAATAATCAGCAAAAACGGATGCCCGGTCAGCAACGCCGTCGCGCCGAGAGCGCCGCCGAGAGCGAGCGATCCCGTGTCGCCCATGTAAACCGTCGCGGGAGCCGCATTAAACCAAAGAAAAACAAGAATCCCGGCAACAATCGCCGCGCAAAAAACGGCAAGCTCTCCGACTCCGGGAACGTATCCGATATTCAGATACTCTGCCCAACGCGCGTTCCCGACGAGATACGCCACCACGCCGAAAACACAAACATTCGGCACTGCACACCCGGCGGCAAGCCCGTCCACGCCGTCGGTCAAATTCACCGCGTGACTCGCGCCGACACTCGTCACCCAAAACAGCACCAACACGCAAAACGCGAAAAACAACGCGCCCAATGTCGAAAGATTGTTTGAAGAAATAACGGCTCCGCTAAACGCGACGAGCGGCTCTTTCATAAACGGCAGCCAAATTTCGAGCAAATTCATGCGAAATCCGCCTTTGCAAAGCAACACGCAAAATGCGGCGAAAGCTGTCAGCGAAGTCAGCACCCATTTCAGCCCGGAACTCATACCGTCTGCGTTTTTTTTCACGACTTTTTGATAATCGTCCCAAAAACCGACCAGCGTCATGCCGATAAAAACCGTCAGCGCAGAAAAAACATAAACGTTCGGGCGCGCGCAAAGCAGCGTTCCCGCGAGTGCGGAAAAGAAAATTATCAGTCCGCCCATTGTCGGAACTTTTCGTTTTTCCTGAGCCGCTTCTCCGAGCAGTTCGCGTCCGCGCTCGGGCTGAATCACGTTTTGCAAGCGCCGGATAATGCGCGGTGCTAAAAATGCACCAACGGCACACGCGATTGCCGCGGCGAGAATTCCGCGCACGGTAGCATATTCAAAAAGGCGAAACGGTCCCCAAAAGTCTTCCAAAAATTTCAGATAATATAACATAAAGGTGTGGAAGATTAGCCGCCGCGTTCCCGGCCTGCGATTTTTTTTTACTCACAAAAAAAACGTTCCCGCGAGGAAGTCGCGGGAACGTTCTGCGTGTAAAAAAACTTTCGTCCGGCTTAGAAACGCGTGCGGAACATCGCGTTGACGGAATGAACGGGATCCGCATCGTCGCGAAGGAACTGCATATCGTAGTCGAGCGAAATCGTGGAAACCTCGCCGAGCATCATCGTCAGACCGACACCGACGGACATGTAGTCGTCGCCCGTATCGGCGATTGTGCAAGTGTATGCATCCGCGCCTGCCATCGCGAGTTTTGCGTCGAAATCTTCGTCCGTGCCGAGAAATTCGTGATTCCAGGAAACGCGGGCTTCCGGCAAGAGCGAAACCGTTTCAAAATCCGCGCGGTAAGCAAAGCGCCAACCGAGGCTTGTTTGCAACGAATCGTAGTTCACATCGTCCACTTCCTGTCGCATCCATGTATCGGTGGAAGATTCCGTGTAGCCGTCGATATTGTTTGAAACGTAGCGCACGGAAACCGACGGACCCATGGAGAATTTTTCCATTTTCCACTCGTAGCCGCCTTCGAGGAAAAGGATTCCCTGCCAACCGTCCGGCGAAGCCGTCGCCGAGGAACTCAGGCTTCCCAAAGAGAATTTTCGGGAAAAATCGTATTCCTCAAAGCCGAACGACGCAAGTGCCGTTCCGTAGTAGGAGCCGAGATCGTCCGTCTTGCTTCCCGTAAGGTAAACGCCGATGTTGCGGGATTGGATTTCGGTGCGCCCGCCGTCGTCAAACTTCGTGCGTCCGCTCGTGTAGCCGATGAAGACGCCTGCCGCGAGATTTTCGTTGATGCTGTAATCCGCGCCTAACGCCACGTTGAGCATATTAGACTTGGTGGAGGTTACGGACATCGCGCCGTCGTCCGCTTCCGAGAACGAGTAACCGCCGTTTGCCCAAATCATCACCGGATAATCCGCTTCCTCAAGCATGTAAGGCACAAAACCTTTTGCCGCGACCAGATTCGGACGTGCCGAGAACGAGAAGCCACTACTTCCGAGAAGCGGATTGCTCCACACATCGTAGTGAATGAACCCGCTACGGAGCTCGCGGGAACGGCGGGAAACCGCTCCCGTAATCGCATTCGCCTGCTTGTCGTGCAACTCGTCAATCGCAACCACGTTGGACGGCACGCCGACTTTTTCGTATGTAGAAAGCAACACGGAAACTTCTTCCACAGCGTTAAATTCCTTGAGGAACGATGCCGCCTGAGCTTCGTTGCGTAACAATGTCGACTGAACAGCCGACTGCAACTCGGTTTGTCCCGCGTAATAAAGGTGAAGATTGTCGAATGCCTGCGTCGTCGTCAAAACGAACGAAGCCTTCTCGTCTTTCACGACTTCCTTCAAGGCAAACTTCAAATTGTCCTGACGGAAAGATCCGTCCGCCTGTGCGACCAAAATTTTCGGAGTGCCTTCTCCGAGTTCGACGTTGACGGCTTTTGCCGCTGCGATCGTTTCATCGGAGAATGACTCTCCGGTCGCTTCCATGCGAATCACGTCCGCTTCATACGGGATCGCGTTCCCGAAACGATACTTCAACGTCGTAACCGACGAGTCTTCCGTCGGCTCCGCCAAAATCAGAGACGACGCGCTGTCCAAGCTAAGATAATCCGAATCCGTGCGGGAACGGGAATCAAATTCAAGCGTTGCTCCGGCATCGACAGTGAGCGTGCCGTTGAGCTCCGTTTTCCCGACTTTAAACGTTCCGCCGGAAGCGATCTTCACACCGTTTGTCGTGGTCAAAACAGTATCGCCGTTCGCGACCAGCGCCCCGCCGGTAACGGAAATACTCTTGGCGCTCGTGGTTCCGCTCCAAACCGCGGATCCGCGTTCCGACACGGAAAGATCTCCGGTAATTGCCGTGCGTTGAACGAGGCTCAACACGGCATCTCCGGCAACGGAAACCGCCGTCGCAGTCGTGTTGATTGTGCTTCCTTCATTGACCACACCAACCGCATCGCCGCTGAAACTGATGCCGGAAGTCGTAACCTTTCCGGAGAAAACAGCTTGCCCGCCGCGCTTTTCAACTTCCACGGTCGTTACGGGATTTCCGTCTTTGTCCGTTTCCGTTTTGAGCACTTCGTTGCGCCCGACGCTAACGGATGCGAACGAAGACCCGCCCGAGAAACTTGCGTTCCCGCCCAAAACTACGACATTTGAACCGCTCGATGAACCGCCCGCAACAAGCGAACCGCCTTCAAGCGTAACGGACGAACCGAAATTCGCACCGGATTCCAAAACGACTGATCCGTTCCCGCGAACCGTTACGTCTCCCGCAGAGACAGACACGCCGTCCACATTCTTTTTCACGACGAATGTTCCGCCGTTGACAAACGTTCCCGTGCCGACCGTTACCGTGGCATCCAAATTGAACACCCCGCCGTTGACATGGATTCCGCGAGCAAAATTCGCCGCTCCTTCAATAGTCGCCGTTCCCCCGTTTTGAACAAACACGGCGCCTTTTTTCAGCTTCGCGTCATCATACGCGCCGACGGTTCCCCCGTCAGCCACGAGGAAATTTCCGCCGTTCACATAAACGGCATCTTCAACCAAAAATTTTCCGCCCGCAACGACCGCAAAAGATTCGCTGTCCAAAACAAGCGCGTGCGCGTTCACGTCAGAAGAAACCGCAAGGAAGCCTTCGTTAACGACGTTGCCCATTCTGAAATCGACAGCGCCGACGGATACCCAGTTTTTCATATCGACGGATGCTCCGCCGGAAACCAAGCCGTCATACTCAACGCGCACTTTCCAATCTCCCGTTCCCGTATAGGCGCCTCCCCAAAATGCGTTGGAAAGGAACGTATAACTCGTGATACCCACGCCGGAAACCGAAATCTCAGGGTCTCCCGTGCCTTTCTGAACGAGCACACTTTCATAGCCGTTCGGATCCGTCAAAATCACTTTCAACGAGGAAAGATTAAAGCCTGCGCTCGCTATCGCCGCCTCAGAGAAATTCACCGTCACGGAAACGGTTTCCACATTTTGATTCAGAAGAGAGTGGCGCGAACCGTCATCCCCGATGCCGGAAACGGAAACGGCAAAGTCCGTTCCCCAAACGCCGGATTTTTCCGCAGATTCCCCGGCGGTAATCGCCGTCGACGTTGCCGTATACATCGTTTGCACCGTCGTGTAGGCGATGTCGCGCACTTTTTCCACAAACCCTTCCGGATTTATCAATCCGAAGCCGTAATTGTTGTTAAACCAGAGCCCGGAGGCTTTGTTGTATGCCCAATCTCCGGTTTTTATGCGCGTAGTCGTCACTTCTTCTCCGGTTTCCGAATCGACGGATTCTTCAGAATATCCGCTTTTTTGGACATAAGTTTTGGTGTTTTCGTCCCAGATATAGTCGATATTCGGCGTTATCCCTCCGCCGGAGGAATATGCGAGCGCGTGCTTTGCCCAACGCGCGTCCATCGGGGCGCAAATCTGTTTGCCGAGCGCAATTACGCCCGAAACGAGCGGCGCGGAAAACGACGTTCCGTCACTCGCCGCGTAATTCGCGTTTGCGATAGCCGTTCCCGTGGTACTGCTTGAATCGTCGCTGCCGGAGTCCGATGAAGACGCCAAGCCTCCGGCATTGTAGCCGAGTTCGCCCGTTCTGTCCGTGGAAACAACCTGTTCGCCGGGAGCGGAAACAAAAATATTGGAACCGAAGCAGGAGAACGACGTGTAACGCCCGTCTTTATTTGTTGCACCGACATTGATAATGTCCGGGCAACTTCCGGTGCTGTCCCAACCGGTCGTTCCCGGCCAATTCGTGGCATCTTCACCACGAGAATTTCCGGCGGCAAAAACATAAATCACGTTATTCGCAGAAGTCGCAGAAATCGCTTTCCAGAAACCTTCGTCGCCTTTCTGATTGTAAACGCTGCCGAACGAGCAGTTTTTCACCTGAATCGCCGCATCGTTCGTGTAGGAAATGGCACCGGTTGTCGCGTCAACGCTTACGCCGGAACCCCAATAAGACGCATCGTAAATTTCCTGATCAGAGGAGAGGCTGATATGCAACCCGGCAATAGTCGCACCCGGAGCAGCGCCGACGACACCGATGTCGTTCCCGCCGATTGCGCCCGCCATCCCGGCAACAAATTGCCCGTGGTCTTCATCCGTATAAATCTGCGTTTGCGACTCGTCTTCTTCCGTCTCCGGATTATCGGTCGGAATAACTTCGCTCCCGACAAAATCCTTACTCAACCCTTGCCCGTTGTAAGCATCGTTCGTCGGGTTATACGGCGAAACGTTCAGGTCTTCGTGATTCGGTTCGACCCAGCTGTCCATAATCCCGATAACGACACCGCTTCCCGTAATCCCCTGTTGCCACACGGGAACGATATTCACGCCGTCCTTGCTCAAATACCACTGCCATTGCTTGCTCAGGAGCTTGTCGCTAAAAACGGCGGTCGGCTTCGTCGGGTCTACGATTAAAGCGGAAGAGGAATCCGCCGCGAGCGCGGGAACGGCGGCAACGGAAGAAACCGCGCACGCAAACAGAAGCGAAAGAGGTAAACGAACTTTCATATAAAAAGATGGGTAAATAGGGGGTTGTCGCCGCGACAGACGAATCTGAAAACTGCCGCATTTTTACGGAAAGGAAACCCCTTTCCGCCTTAAAATGCAAGGAAATAGAAAAACCGCCGCCGCGTTCCCGCCCGAAAATACAAATCGCCGAGAAATTTCAAACACCTGCATTTCTCCGTCCGGACACGCCTCAAAAATCCGTCCGCCTTTTCCGTTGTCTCGACAGAGAAAAACCGTCAGACTGCTTTTCTTCTAACCATGTCGGAATCTTTCGAAAACGCAGAACCGTATTCCGCACCCGCGCCCAAACCGCGCGGGAACGTTGCTACGCATAATCGACAGCCCAAACAGGCAGGCACTACCCCCGACGATCGGATTCCGCCACACAACGTTGAAGCAGAGCAAGCAATTCTTGCCGCTATCATAATTGACGATGGCGGTGACATTCTAAATACCTGCATCGAGAAGAAAGTCACCCCCGAATACTTTTTCAAAACTGAACACCAGATAATTTACGATGCGTGCCTAAAGCTAAGTGCCGCAAACACCGTCATCGATGAAATCACTCTAAAAAGTTTCCTCGAAGACAGGGGCAGCCTTGGGATTGCAGGAGGGTTCATCTACATTAACGACCTCACCGCAAGAATAGAGACAACAGCACACTCAATACACTGGCTTGAAATCGTCCGAGAAAAATATTTCCGGAGGAAACTCATTTCTACTGGAAGGCAGACAGTCGAAGATGCTTACACCTATTCCGACACTATCGAAAGCCTCTTAAACAAAGTAGAAAAAAACTTTTTAGATATTGCAAACGACCGTGTGCAGGAAAGTGCCCAGCTCATCGGCGACCCGAACGGTCCGCTCGACAACGCGCTCGCAATGATTTCGCGCATGGCGCAAAGCAAAGGCGCAATCACGGGAATTCCGACCGGATTTAAGCGTCTCGACCAAATGACTTTCGGTCTTCATCCCGGGCAAATGATCGTCATCGCGGCACGCCCGGGGATGGGGAAAACCTCCATCGCACTCAACTTCATCGAAGCGGCGCTTTTTGACCAAACAAAAAAAGGCAACGCAGGGCTGAACGTCCTGATGTTCTCGCTCGAAATGACGGCGCAAGACCTGCAACTGCGCCTACTCGCCTCGCATTCCCGCGTAAAACTGCGCGAGGTTCAGCGCGGGTTCGCAAAAGCGGACGAACACAAAAAGCTCGCCCTCGCCGCACGGGATTTCAAATCGCGAAAACTTTACATCGACGACGTCGGCGGACAAACCATCATGGAAATGCGCGCCAAGGCCCGGCGCCTGCATTCCCGCACAAAACTTGACCTCATCGTCATCGACTATTTGCAACTGATTAACGGAACGGACAACTCCGTTTCCCGCGAACAGCAAATTGCCGAAGCCTCGCGCTCCATCAAAGCCATGGCGAAAGAATTCGGAATTCCGATTATCGCCCTCGCCCAGCTCAATCGTAAATCCGAAGACGAAAACCGCGCCCCGCGCGTGAGTGACTTGCGCGAATCCGGTTCCATTGAGCAGGACGCGGACGTCGTGATGCTCATCGACAAAGCCCGAGGCAAAAAAGAAACCGACGAGGAAGCGCGCATCGCCGGCGTTTACCAGCGCACCCTTATTATCGCCAAGCAACGTAACGGACCGGTCGGGGAAATCCCGCTCATTTTCCACGGCGATCTCACGCTCTTTTCCGAGCCGGAACTCAACGTCCGGGACCCGAACGAATAAAAATCCCGCCCCATGCATTTTTCGGACTCCGTCATTTTTCAGAAAAAATTCTTCATCGCGGCAATTGCCTTGGCAACGTGTTGCGGCGCGGGAACGCCCGCCGTGTTTGCGCAATCTGCGGGAACGCCCGCCGCGTCCGAGGCTGCCGGCACAAACGTTCCCGCCGCAGACCGCAAAGTTTACGAGCAACCCACCGTTGGAAAAATTTCCTACAAATCTGAAGGTGCGCGAAAAATCAGCGACGACGTTATCGCCGCGCACATCTCGCTGACGGAAGGCAAACCGTTCCTCCCGCTGGACGTTGCGGAATCCATTCGCTCGCTCTACGACACGGAGCTTTTCGACTACGTCGGGATCGAACCGCTTTTGGATCCGGAAACTCGACTCGTGGACCTCACGGTTGTTCTCGTTCCGCGCCCGATTTTGACGGACGTGTTTTTCACGGGCAATCGCGCCATCAGCGGCGGCTCAATTACGTCCAGCGACACTTCGGACCTGCGCACGGAAGTGCGCCGCAACATCGCCGCAATTCACGATCCGCGCGAAGAAGACGACTCGCTCGAACACGATTCATCCTCCGGCTGGTTCATGACGGGACTCTCGGAAGAATGTTCCGCCGCCGGAATTGTCGCGGGAGCGCCGCTCGACGAAGCCGCCGTTAAACGCGCCGCACGCAAAATCCGCGAAAAATACCGCAGTAAGGATTATCCTTTCGTCGACGTTACCTACGAAATCCGCCGCAACGAGGGCACGGGAACGGCTTATGTTGTTTTCAAGATTAAGGAAAATCTCGAAACACGCATCGAATCCGTCGATTTTGTCGGGAACGAAACATTTACCGACGAAGAATTGCGCGCACTTTTGGAAACGACCTCGTGGGCATGGGGTCTGGACTTTACGGATTTTCCGAACCGTATGTTCAAGTTTTCGTGGATGACGAGCAACGGCTACTTCAACCGCGCAAAATTTGAAACCGACATGGAAAACCTGCGCACGTTCTACCTGAACAACGGTTTTCTTGACGTCAAAATCGTCCCGCCGACCGAACAGGAACTCGCCGAAGGCTACTGCGCCGTCAATAACGAAGAAACCGTCGGCTACCTGCCCATCGAAATCGCAATCGACGAAGGACGCCGTTACACCGTCGGCAACATCAAAATTGACGGGAACAAACTCGGCGAAAAGCACCAGCGCTTCACGGAAAAAGGCATTGTCTCAATGCTCGCAAATATTTCCCCGCGCGGTGTGCGCCGCCGCGACGAAATCGGCTTCGACCGCATTTTCACGGGAACGTGGTATTCTCCCGCCGCCGTCGACGTTGCCGTGCAGAAAATCCGCGAATATTACGGCGAAGTCGGTTACCTGAACGCCCGCGTTTCCGTCTCCAAGGAACCGAACATCGAAACCGGCGAAGTCGATTTGGTTTTCAAGGTTTCCGAAGGAGAAAAATCCTACCTGCGCTCCATCACGATTGACGGGAACAATATTTCCAAAGCGGAAATTCTTCTGCGAGACCTCGTCATCTCGCCCGGCGAAGTTTTCGACATGGTGCGCATGAAAACGTCCGAACGCCGACTGAAAGCGACGCGCTATTTCGACTACGTTTCGATTCAGCCCGTCGACACGGGAATTCCCTCGCAAAAAGATATGCGCATCACCGTCCGCGAAGGACGCACGGGATCGCTCTCGTTCGGTGCGGGCTTTTCTACGGTCGAAAGCGTTTCCGGTTTTGCCGAATTTCAGCAGAGCAATTTCGATTTATTCAACTATCGCAACAAATTCCGCGGCGGCGGACAAAAATTCCGTTTCCGCGTGCAAATCGGAACGCGCTCCACGTCCATTATTCAATCGCTCGAAGAACCGATGCTCTTCGGTCGCGAACTTGCCCTCGGCTACGACGCTTATCACAAATCCAACCGCTACATTTCCAGCGATTACAACACGGTTGACACCGGATTAAAACTCTACGTCAGCCGCCGCGTCATCGAAAAAATTCGCGCCGAGGTTTACTACAAAATCGACAACTACGAAATTAAGGACATCGAATACGACGTTCCCCAATTCATTCGCGACGAAGAAGGCTACACGCTTCTTTCGCGCGGCGGGATCACGCTTTCCCGCGACACGCGCGACGACGTCCTGTTCCCGACCAGCGGAAACCGCGTCCGCTTCAACGCGGAAGTCGTCGGCGGTCCGTTCATGGGCGATTGCGATTACTACGGACTCGACCTTCAAGCCGCCCAATGGTTCCCGATTATCGACTACGACCACTCGCTCAAAATCGGCGGACGCATCGGCACCCTGCACTCTTACGGCGGAAGCTACGTTCCGTTTTTCGAACGCCTCTATCTCGGCGGACCGTATAATTTGCGCGGCTTCCGCTACGGCTACGTCGGCCCGTTTGACGGGGACGAACCCACCGGCGGCGAATCCCGTGCCTACATCACCGCCGAATACACCATTCGCCTGCTCGACGAATTGCGCCTCGCGTTTTTCTACGACGGCGGCTACGTCAATTCCGGTTCGTTTGACTTTTCTCCCAATGATTGGAACGACGATATCGGCTTCGGCTTCCGCATCCTCATGCTCGGAGCCCTCATGAACATCGACTTCGGTTTCCCGATTCACGCCAACGACGACAATGACGACGGTATGCGCCTCCAATTCTCGTTCGGCACCAATTTCTAATAAATCCACAACACAAAAAATCCAAAAAAATAATCAAAATATCATGATGAAAAAATTAGCTCTCATCCTCGGAATGCTCGCGGTCGCCGCGGGATCGCTCTTCGCTGAAGCGAAAAACGCAGTCGTTCTCGACATGAATCAGGTGCTCGCTTCGTTCTCGAAGACAATCGCCGTCAAAGAAGAAGTCGAAGCTGACGGAAAATTCGCCGAAACGACGCAACAAAGCAATATCGACAAATTCAACAAACAGCGCGAAGAACTCGCCAAAGCCGTCGAAAACCTGAAGGCGACGAAGAACAACCCGACACTCTCGAAGGCAGCCGTCACCAAGGCGGAAGCGGAAGTCGAAAAACTCTACACGGAAGTCGCGAAGGCAGAACAGGAACTCCGCAAAAACCAACAGGAAATGCGCGAATTCCTGCAGAAGAAATTCGCAGAAAAAACCAACGTCATTCTCAAGGAAGACATTCTCCCGCGCATCAAGGAACTCGCTAAGAAGCACAACGCGGAAATCGTTCTGAACCGCGCCAACGTCTTCTATGTCGAAGAATCCGCAGACATCACGCAGGAACTGATCGACCTTCTCAACAAGGCGTTCCCGGCTCCGAAAAAAGACTAAACCGTCCCCGAACAATCCTCAAAAAAGCGTTCCCGCGCGGCGAAAGCCGATTTTGTGCGGGAACGCTTCTTTTTTCTTACGCCCGAAGCGTTCCCGCAAGCCGCCCTTTCGGGCAAATTTCAACTTTCCCCGCCAAGGCGTGCACGCTATACTTTTGCGCAGTTTTTTGCTTACCCCGAAAAAGCCCTTTTTTGCCATGACTAAATACCTGTCTTTCGTTGGTGCGCTGTTGCTTGCCGCCTGTGTTTCGCTTTTTGCAAACGTCAATCCCGCTGCCGCGTCCGCACTCGCCAAGCGTGTTTCTCCGGTCATTGCCGCCAACGTCATTTTCCAACCGCTTCCCGGCGTTCCCGCCACGGAAAAAATCGTTTACGAACTTGAGTCCACCTCCTCCGGAAAACTCATTGTCCGCGGGAACACGACCGTTGCACTCACCAGCGGTTTTTACCAATTTTTGAAAGAATTTTGCCACGTCCAAATCACCTGGGGGGCACACAGCGTTCCCGCGTTGAAAAAAGGGATCGCGCTCCCGCGAGTTCCCCGTAAGATTCGCGTCGAATCGCCGCTCGTTTTGCGCTACGCCTACAACTACTGCACGCACGGCTACACGATGTCGTGGTGGGATTGGGAACAATGGGAAAAAGAAATCGACTGGCTCGCGCTCCACGGGTTCAACCTCGCACTCGTCATTCAGGGACAGGAAGCCGTTTGGCAAAACACGTTTACAAAGTTCGGTTACACCAAGGAAGAAATGCGTAACTGGCTCTGTGCGCCCTCTCATATGCCGTGGCAGTTCATGGGCAACATGGAGGCGATGTTGCCGCCGTCTCAAAGCATTATAGACAAACGCACCAAGCTCGGCAAAGCCATCACCTCGCGTATGCGGGAACTCGGAATCAGCCCCGTGCTTCAAGGCTACTACGGTATGATTCCGTATAAATTTAAGGAAAAACACCCCGGCGCGCGCATTGTCCCGCAGGGCGGTTGGGCGGGCGGTCAGCGCCGTCCCGATATGCTCAATCCCGGCGACCCGCTCTTCGCTCCGATTGCAGAAACCTTTTACACCGAGCAGAAAAAACTCTTTGGCGACTGCTATTATTTTGCCGCAGACCCCTTCCACGAAGGCGGGAGCGCCGGCGACATGAATCGCGGAACCGTTTACCGGCAGGTTCAGGATGCCATGCTTGCCTTCGAGCCGAAAGCCGTTCTCGTCAAACAATGCTGGCAAACCTCCAACGCCGAAATGTTCAACGCCGGAAAAAAAGATCACAGCCTTGCGCTTGACCTCTACGCCGACAAACATCCTTTCTGGCAAAACTGCAACGGCTACGACGGGACCCCGTGGCTCTGGTGCCTCCTCCAAAACTTCGGCGGGAACACCGGCATGGAGGGCGATTTGCAGGGTCTCTGCAACGGGCTCAAACGAGCGCTCACCGCACCGAATCGCGGCAAGCTCGTCGGCATCGGTATCGTTCCCGAAGGTTCTTTCAACAATCCCGTTATTTTTGAACTTCTTTCCGATATCGCCGTGCGCGGGAACGTTCCGGAAAACGTCAGCGAATGGCTCGCCGACTACCAAAACTCCCGCTACGGCAGAACAACGCCCCAGCTTGAAGAAGCCTGGAAAATTCTCCTCAAAACCGCATATTCCTACACGGCAAAAGAAGGACCGCTCAACTCTGCCCTGCCCGCACGCCCGCGCTTCGGCAATTTCATCAAGGCTCGTTTTTGGGCCTCTAACATGGCGCTCCCGTATAACAACACGGAATTGCTCAAAGCCCTGCAACTTTTCGATTCGCAAAAACAACTTTTCGCGAAAAAAGCCACGTTCCGCTATGACTACGCCGAGCTCCAACGCCAAGTCATCGACAACCTTTCGCACGCCGTTTACGCGCGCCTGAACACCGCGTGGAACACCAAAAACAAAGCCGCCTACGCCGATGCCGCAAAGGATTTTCTCCGCCTTTTTGAACTCTGCGATGCCCGTTTTTCCCAATTCCCGAAATACAAAAACGACGCCCGCAACTTTTCCCAAAGCCTCGAAAAATGGCTGAGCGATGCGCAAAAATTCGGCGCCAAAAAGAACGAAAAAGCCTACTTGAAAAACTGCGCGCAAACACACCTCACCACTTGGGTTGAAAAAGCGGGAACGAACCTCGACGACTACGCTTTCCGCGAATGGATCGGGCTCAACGATGCCTACTACGCCAAGCGCTGGGAAATGTTTTTCGACGAAACAAAAAGAGCACTCGCCGCAGGAACGGCTTTTGACCAAAAAGCCTTCGACCAGAAGCTCAACGCGTTTGAAGACAGATGGTCCGCAAACCCGAAACACAAAGTAAAAATCGCCGGCGGGAACACCACCGCCGAAATCGCCAAACTCGTCAAAAAATACGCGGGAACAAACCTCTCCGACGGAGCCCGCCCGGACGACTCGCCTCTCGGCATTCAGGACCGCTAACCTCCGGAGAGAACCTTGTGCTCTCCGCCACTTTAGTTCACACCATCACACACCTATGAAATCTTTGAAAAAATTACTCCTCACCTTAACGCTCCTCGCGGCAACTCTCCCTGCGCTGAACGCGGACATCGCGTTCCCGTCGGAAAAACTGCCGAGCGCGGCAACCGCTAAAGGCAATGCGACGCTGAGAAACAACTGGGTTTCGGCATCCTTCAAAAAAGACGGATTCATGGTTCGCCTCGACGGCAAAAAAGTTCAAGGTGAAGAACTTTTCACGCTCGTTCTCGGCAACGGAGAACGCGTTCCCGCGTCCGCAATGACCTGCAGCGGCATCAAAAAAGTCGCGCTTAAAGGCAATCCGGACGCCTTTAAGCTCTCCGAACGCCTCAACGGACAAGCCCTTGTCGCAAAATTCACCAAGGGAGACATCACGGTCGAGTGGCGAGCCGTTCTGCGCGACGGCTCGCACTACATTCGCCAAGAGCTCAAAATTTCGGCAAAAAAAGACACCCCGATGCGAGCCGTTCTCCCGCTCGAAATCAAACTCCCGGGCGCAAAAGTTCTCGGGAATACGCGCGGTTCTCCCGTTGTGACGGATTCCGTTTTCGCTGCCCTCGAAACGCCGATGGCGCTCAACGAAGTTTCCGGCGACAAAATGACGGGAAAATGGTCGCGCAAGACAACGCTGAAAAAAGGCGAAACATGGGACGTTTCCTCCGTTATCGGCGCACTCGTTCCCGGGCAAGAACGCCGCTCCTTCCTCGCCTACAACGAACGGGAACGCGCAATGCCGTGGCGCTCCTTCGTCCACTACAATTCGTGGTATGAGCTCAACATCAACCGCAACAACGACCCCGACCCGAAAAAACGTATGTCGGAAGCACAGTGCCTTGATGTTATCGAAGCATGGAACAAAAACCTTTTCAAAAAATATAAAATCGGCATCGACGCATTCGTTTGGGACGACGGGTGGGACGATTTCAACTCGCTCTGGGGCTTCCACAGCGGCTTCCCGAACGGATTCTCAAAACTCGATGTCGAAGCCCGCAAGCAAAGTGCGGGAATGGGCGCGTGGCTCGGACCGGTCGGCGGCTACGGCGCGTCCAAGGCCCAACGCCTCGGCTTCTGGAATAAAAACCACCCGGATAATCAAATCGGCAACTTTGAGCTTTCCAACAAAGAATACTTTGACGCATTCGTCGGGCGCTGTTCGCAAATGGTTGACGATTACGATATGCGCTACTTCAAGTTCGACGGTATCAGTGCAATTCCCGTCGCCTACGGTCCCGCTGCCGAAGAAGACGCAGAAGGAATCATTAAAGTCGAAAAAGCGCTTCGTAAAAAACGCGGAGATATCTTCCTCAACACGACGGTCGGCACCTGGGCTTCTCCGTTCTGGTTTCATATCGCCGATTCCGTGTGGCGTCAGGACGGCGACCACGGACAAATGGGCGTCGGCAACACGCGCGAAAAATGGATTACCTACCGCGATGACTGGGTGCACAAAATTTTCGTCACGGGATCGCCGCTCTTCCCGATTAACTCAATCATGACGCACGGGCTTATGATTACCCGCCACGGTCCACCCGCATGCATGCCGCGGGACGAAGCCGGGCGTGACGGCATTCTCAAGGAAATGCGCTGCGCATTCGCCAGCGGGAGCACCCTGCAGGAACTTTATGTCGATAACGACATCATGACAAAACTCGATCTTTGGAAAGAGCTTGCCGAGTGCATCAAATGGTTCCGCGGGAACGCCGACGTTCTCGACGATACGCACTGGATCGGTGGCGAACCGTGGAATGACAACACAAAATCCGGCGATATTTACGGTTGGGCATCCTGGAACGGAAAGAAAGCTACGCTTGCGTTGCGTAATTCCGATGACGACGAGAAGACGCTCAAAGCGACGTTGCGTCAATTGCTCGACGTTCCCGCTCACGTCCACGGCTCAATTACGCTGAAAGATTCTTTCAAGGGTGGACAGCGCAAACTTCCGGGAATCTCCGGCGCGACCATTCCGCTCGACAAGGAACTTACGTTCAAGCTCAAACCCTTTGAAGTCTTCTTCTTCGACGGCAGACCCGCGAAATAAGCGCCAAGCATCAGGCACCGAACCTCAAGCGAATACAAAAGTTTGTGGCTCGGTGTTTGAAACTTTGAACTAAAAAAAAGCGTTCCCGCGACGAATCACGGGAACGCTTTTCTTTAAGCTCTTAAAACTTACATCATATTTTCCGGGCCGTTGACCTTGGCATTCACCTTGAGGCGAAGTGCGTTCAGGTGAATGAAACCGGAAGCGTCGTCCTGGTCGTAGGCATTGGTCGGGTCGGCTTCCATCGTCGCGATGTCCGGATTGTAAAGCGAGCACGGCGACTTGCGGCCGGCAACGTAGCAGCAACCCTTGTAGAGCTTGACGCGCACCGTTCCCGTGACGTTTTTCTGCGTTTCCGTAACGAGAGCCTGCAAAGCGAGGCGTTCCGGCGCATACCAGAATCCGTTGTAAACGAGTTCCGCATACTTCGGAATGAGGCTGTCGCGCAGGTGCATCGTATCGCGGTCCATCGTGATGGATTCCATCTGGCGATGCGCGAAGAAAAGAATCGCTCCGCCCGGGGTTTCATAAACGCCGCGCGACTTCATGCCGACGAAACGGTTTTCAACCATGTCAACGCGCCCGATGCCGTGCTTCCCGCCGAGCTTATTGAGCGTTTGCATCACTTCAAGCGGCGTCATTTTCTTACCGTCGATGGCGACGCAGTTACCTTTTTCAAAATCGAGTTCGATAAATTCCGGTGCGTCGGGAGCGTCTTCCGGAGCGACGGAGAGTTTGAACATCGCCTTGTTTTCCGGGCAAAACGCGTCGAACCACGGATCTTCCATAATTCCCGCTTCGTAGGAAATGTGGAGCAAATTGCGGTCCATCGAATACGGCTTTTTCATGCTCGCTTCGACGGGAAGCCCCTGCGCCACGCAGTAATCAATCATTTCCTTGCGTCCCGGGAACTGCGCGCGGAACGTTTCGTCGCGCCACGGAGCGATGATTTTCAAATCCGGAGCGAGCGCAGCAGCGGCAAGCTCGAAGCGCACCTGGTCGTTACCCTTGCCCGTCGCACCGTGAGCGATAGCGTCGCAACCTTCCGCCTTGGCGATTTCGACCATGCGTTTCGCGATGAGCGGACGCGCAATCGACGTGCCGAGGAAGTATTGCCCTTCGTAAATCGCTCCCGCCTGCATCATCGGGAAAATGAAGTCGCGGGCAAATTCTTCCTGCAAATCTTCAATGTAAATTTTGGAAGCACCGGTTTTCTTGCTCTTTTCTTCGAGCCCGGAAAGCTCTTCTTCCTGACCGACGTTCGCGCAGTAAGCGACCATTTCGGCATTGTATTTTTCTTTAATCCAGGAAAGGAGCACGGACGTGTCCAATCCGCCGGAATATGCGAGAAGAATCTTCATAGCAATGATTGTTTTGTGTGGTTAAAAAGTAAGCGGAAATCATGCGCCGCGTTCCCGCGAAAATCAACGCGGAATTATTTTTCAACGCAAAGAAGGTAAAGATTTTTAACACAGAGCTCTCCCATAAAAAACGTTCCCGCGACCGAAGCGCCGGGAACGTTTCTCTCCAAAGGAGACGCTACAGAAAAGTCGCGCCCTTCTTTATTTGCGGCGGCGACGCGCGGCAACGAGCGACAATGCGCCCAAACCCGCAAGCATACCGAACGCCGACGGCTCGGGAACGCTCGGAGTCTTGACTAACTTCATTGTAGAATCCACATAGGTTTGAACGGCGTATATCCCGATACCAACAACAACCTTATCTCCGGTAGACCATATCGCCTCATTATCCAATTCAAGCGTTATTGCCGATTTTGTCATATCCGTCGCCGAAAGAGGAATTTCATACGTAAGCGTTTTTACGAAAGAAGCGCTATCACCCCGCCAATAGCCTACTCCGACATGAAGAGGTCCCGGAGATTCAATCGAAACCGCCGGAATTTCAAACTCGAACGCCACGGCATCAAACTTGTGTCCGACTTCAAATTTGTTATGCCCGTAAACCCCGCCCGTTCCGTTAGTTAGCGAATATACGCCATAGTCTTTCTGAGCAAGTTCCTCCAGAAGCGCCACCAAGCCCTTATCTTCCTGAGCAACATCCGATTGCATTGCGAAAACGGGAACGATTGTAGCCAAAAACAGCGCACCCGCCGTTAGTAGTTTTTTCATTTTAGTAGTTTTATAAGAGTTTCCAAAGGTAGCCCTCCAATTCCGTATCGGAGATAATATTACCACCTATGTTGGGAGATTTTCTTTCAAAAAAAAGGGGCATCCGCAAGCCCTTTTTCATGAATTTAGAAAAAACGCCGCAACTTGGAGACTCCGTGAGAGATTTGCGTTCCCGCAAAATTTTGGCTGAAAGCCGTTCGGATTATAGACCAACGGCAAGTTCGCGAAGCAAACGACGACTTGGAGCAACGAACAAATAAAATTCGTTCTGTAGGAACAAAAAAGGAGACAGCCGAGACGGCTGTCCTCCAATAAATTCCGTGTTTTCCGTGAGTTCCGTGGATCAAAAAAAAGCGTTCCCGCACAAAAACGACGGGAACGCCTCTTTAATCTTTAAGCCTTAATCTCTAATCTCTCTTAGTGGCGGAAGTGGCGGTGTCCGGTGAAGATCATCGCCATGCCGCGTTCGTTGGCGGCGTCGATAACTTCCTGGTCGCGGACGGATCCGCCCGGCTGAATCGCTGCCGTTGCGCCGGCATCCGCCGCCGCGAGAAGCCCGTCGGCAAACGGGAAGAATGCGTCGCTGGCGATAACGGAACCTTTGAGCGAGAGCCCGGCTTCGCCGGCTTTCCAAACGGCGATGCGGGAAGAATCCACGCGGGACATTTGTCCGGCGCCGATCCCGAGCGTGCGTTCGCAACCCGCGTAAACGATTGCGTTGGACTTGACGTGTTTAACGACTTTCCAGCCGAAGAGCATTGCGCGAAGTTCTTCTTCGGTCGGCTGGCGCTTCGTCACGACCTTGTAAAAGCTCGGATCGATCGGCTTGATGTCGCGCTCCTGCACGAGCACGCCGCCGATGGCATAGCGCACGTCGTAAAGTTTGTCCGCCGAAATCGGTTTCACCTGTTCCATGAGGCGCAGATTTTTCTTCTTGGAGAAAATTTCGCGCGCTTCCGCCGAGAACGACGGAGCGATGATAACTTCGGAGAAAATGTGCGCGATGCGTTCGGCGAGATCTTTATCGACTTCGCGGTTGGCAACGATGATGCCGCCGAACGGAGCCTGTTTATCCGTTTCAAACGCCTGATCCCACGCTTCGGCGAGCGTTCCCGCCGTCGCGATGCCGCAGGGATTCGTGTGCTTCAAAATCCCGACGGTCGGGCGATCAAATTCCGCAATGAGATTCGTCGCTCCCGTAATGTCGAGGATGTTGTTGAAGCTGAGTTCCTTGCCCTGGAGCTGGTTGAAGAAGCTGTGGAAATCGCCGAAAAGCTTGGCGTTTTGGTGCGGATTTTCGCCGTAGCGGAGTTCCTGCGCGGTTTTCAGATTCAGATTAAACTGACGCGGGAACGCCGGCGCGGTTTCCGGTGTCGGCGTTTGTTTTTCCAGATAATTCGCAATTGCCGCATCGTAAGCCGCCGTGCGCGAGAAAACCTTCATTGCGAGTTCGCGGCGGAACGCGGGAAGCGTCGCGGGATCGCCGTCCATGGCTTCGAGCACGCGGGAATAGTCCGCGGGATCGGTGACGACAAAAACGCTCTGGTGGTTTTTCGCCGCGGAGCGAAGCATCGACGGTCCGCCGATGTCGATGTTTTCAATCGCATCTTCAAATGCGCAATTCGGTTTCGCGACCGTGGCTTCAAACGGATAAAGATTCACGACAACCATATCAATCATCGGAATTTCGAGCTGCGCCGCCTGCTCCATGTGCGCGGGAAGATCGCGGCGGCAAAGCAAACCGCCGTGCACGCGCGGGTGGAGCGTCTTCACGCGCCCGTCCATAATTTCCGGGAATCCGGTGTGTTCGCTCACGTCGGTAACGGGCAATCCGCCGTCGCGGAGCATTTTAGCCGTGCCGCCCGTGGAGAGCAGTTTGTAGCCGTGTTTTTCTACGAGGACTTTGGCGAAATCCAAGAGTCCGGTTTTGTCGCTGACTGACAGAAGCGCAAGTTTTTGCATAGTATCGGGCATTAAAACGCATTTCCTGCGGGAACGCAAAGCGTATTTGCCCGACATCAAAAACGAAAAACGCGCTCCTTTGCGGGAACGCGTTTTTCGTTTAAAGCAGAACGGGAATTATTCTGCGGCAGGAGCGTCTTCCTTCTTCTCTTCCGGCTGATTTTCCGAAACGAGCTCAACGGAAAGTTCCACCGTGATTTCCGCGTGGAGCTTGATGGAAGCCGTGTGAGAGCCGAGAAGTTTGATCGGACCGTTCGCAAGGTGAATCTGCTTACGGGCGATTTCGATGCCCTGTTCCGCGAGCTTCGTCGCGATATCCGCCGTGGAAACGGAGCCGAACAGCTTTCCGCCTTCCCCGGTTTTAACGGCAAACGAAAGCGCAACGCCTTCGAGCTTGGCGGCGACAGCCTTCGCGTCGTCGAGTTCCTTCGCTTCGCGGATCGCCCGCGCTTTCTTGAGCGCTTCAATCTGCTTGCGGTTCGCCTGCGTCACGGGAACGGCGATGCCCTGCGGGAGCAGGAAGTTGCGCGCATAACCCGCGCGAACCTTGACTTGATCGCCTTCCGCGCCGAGTCCGGCAACCGGTTTTTTCAAAAGGACTTCTGAGAGTGCCATGGTTTTATTTTCTTTCTTAAAGGATTAAACTTTTTGTGTGTTGAATTAGAACGGGATGTCTTCCTCGATATCGGGAGCCGACATTGCAGGCGGCGGATTCGACGAAACACGCGGAGAGGAGGCGCGACGCGGCGGAACCGAGTCCTCGTAATCCGGCGTTCCCGCAGGCGCGTCTCCGCGCGAGCCGATGAACGTGAAATTTTCGAGAACAACGCCAAGACGCGAGCGCTTTTCGCCCGTGGTCTTGTCGTCCCACTGATCAAGGCGCAAACGCCCTTCAACGAGAAGCGGACGCCCCTTCGCACAATATTTCGCAATCGTTTCCGCCTGTTTGCCGAAAACGTCGACATCGACATACGTAACCTCTTCCTTGTTCTCCCCGTCTTTTCCCGTGTAACGGCGATTGACGGCGAGCGAAATTCTGGCGACGGACATGCCGCTCGGAAGCGAACGGAGTTCGGGATCCCGAGTCAGGTTTCCCACGAGAATGACTTTATTGTAAGAGGCCATCGGAAAGATTCCCTTTCGTGTATTCCCGGATTCAGGCGATTAGAGGCTCTGAACGAGAATGCGCTTAACCGAGCGGTCAAGGCGCAGTTTTTCGCGGAAAGCGACCGGAAGCGAGGTCGGCGCTTCGATTTCAAACTGCGCATAGGGCGCGTTCGGGAGGCGGCGATCGGTGATACGGACGAAGTCCTTCACGCCGAGGTTTTCCGCCTTCTCAACTTTCGCACCGAGCGTTTCGAGAAGTGCCTTCATCTTTTCGATAAGCGTTTCAACCGGTTCCGCATAGTTGCGGAGATCGTAGATCATGGTCACGCGATATTTTTTAAGATCGTTCATGGTTTGATATGTTTGTTTAAAGTGTTCTGTGCGACAACGAGTCCCCGCGAGGCGAGAAGCTCAATGCCATAAATGTAATGTTCCGTTTGCGATGCAAAAAGGGCTTGTTCTTCTGCTGTCAGTTTGCCCAAAACAAAATCGGCGAGGTCTTGCTCACGGTGAATTTTCGGACCGATTCCGATGCGAATGCGCATAAATGCGTTCCCGCAATGCTGAATCAGACTTTTGATTCCGTTGTGTCCGCCGTCGCCGCCGCCGAGGGAAATTTTGAGCGTTCCCGGAGGCAAAGTGATGTCGTCGTAAATAACGGCAACCTCCGAAAAATCAATTTTCCGGTAGCGGGCGAAAGCGCTGACGCACTCTCCGCTGTTGTTCATATAAGTGGTCGGTTTGGCAAGCCAAAGCGGCGAGCCGGCGAAAACGGTTTTGGCGAATTCGCCCTTTCGCGCCGTATCCGCAGAGAACGCAACACCGAGCTTGCTCGCCCAAGCGCTGACCGTGCGAAAACCGACGTTGTGCCGTGTTTCCGCGTATTCCCTGCCGGGATTGCCCAAACCGACTACCAATGAAACGGGCATAAACTCTTTGAAAGAACAGGCGCGCTCCTACGGGAACGCAAACGATGCAAAACAGAAAAAACTTTCGCCGTTTCCGTTAAGCTTCAGCCGTCGCCGCCGGAGCGTCTTCCGGAGCGATGCAGACGGCAACCGTCGGGTTCTGATTCGCCGGGAAGGTCACGCCTTCAATGGCCGGCAAAGCGTCGATATGGATGCTGCTTCCGGCATGGAGCTCGGAAACATCGACTTCGATAAATTCCGGAAGATTCTTCGGAAGGCAACGCACCGTAATCGAAGAAACCACTTCGAGCGTGCCGTTTTCCGTAAGAACGCCAACCGCTTCACCCTTCGTGCGAACCGGAATAACCGTCGTCATTTCGACGTTCGGATCGACTTCGAGAATGTCGATGTGAACGACTTTCTGAGAAAGCGCGTTGCGTTGATAATCTTTGATGATCGAGAGCTTTTCGACACCGCCTTCAATGGCGAGCTCTACGAGAGCTGCAGACGAACCCTTGGCTCGCATAAGCGTGCGGAATTCGACCGCGTCGATGCTGATCGGCAGGTTTTCGCCTTTCCCGTAAATGATGCCGGGAATCAAACCTGCGTTGCGAAGGCGGCGAGCCGGACCACGTCCGAGCCCGTCGCGGGACTTAACATTGAGTTTATACTTTTTCATACTTTTTATGTGCACCTGTGAGTCACGGTCCCGCATTCGTTGCGGCCGCACCTCGACCGGGTGCGCAGTCGAGAAAATGAAGTCGGGAAGATTAAAGAGACATTTTTTCCGTTGCAATCGTTTTTTAACGGCTTCCCGGGATTTCGGAGAAAGAACCGGAAATTTGCGTTTTTTTTTTAACGCAAAGAACGCAAAGGTTTTTTAAGAGGAAAAACGCCTCATTTCTGATTCCTAATTTTTCCCAAACGGTAAAAACAAGCGCTGAAGGCGCGCAAGAACATAGCACAGGGCAAACGAGCGGAGCGATCCGCCGCCTGAGTCAACCTGCGCCGCGGGAACAAATTCCAAACAAAAAAATCCGCAGGGATTTGTGAATTCGTGAATAAAAAAACGGTCCCGCGAAACGAAAACCGCCTCGCGGGAACAAGTGAGAAACGAAAACCAACTGACTACTGAGGTTGTCGCATGTCAATTTTATCAATGAACGGCTGCGCGAAATGGGAAGTTACTTCTTTGGCTATTGCCCTTATATTTTGAGGGAACGTGCAATTCTTCATAATTCCGCCATTTCGGATTCCTAAAGAGGAATTTTGTCCGTCGAAACGAATCCACCTTTTTACTTTAATTTCGTATTCATAATAAGGACGGTTAGAGTCGCTCGAAGAAAGTGCTGTTAATCCGCTGGATGCTTCTCCGTAGGCAACGATTTTTCGTCCATAACTAAGCAGTAAAATATCTCCGACAACGACTCGATTAAAAGCAGTAAAATCTTTAACCTTGTTGCCGATCAGATAATTATTGGAGTTAAGAGTAGAACTCAACACCTGAGAAACCCCAAGATAGTCATGATAACCGCAAACAATGTATTTCCTACTTTGCGGCAACCTAGACGGGGTTGAGGAAGAGTGTTTTGTTTGTGCAGTAAAAGTATTTTTATCCATAAAATCTTAACGTGTTAATTTACGTTTATTTCACAGGCGCGAGGACGACGCGGAAGCCACGGTCTCTGCTGCGATCCTCCGGTGAATTGCAGTCGTATGCGCCGTCCCGGCGCGACGACTCGCAGGCTTCCTCGGAGGTGAAGCAACTGCCACCCCGATACACGCGCCACGGGCGGTACGAGCGGTACAGGGTAGATGTCCACTCGCGCACGTTCCCGTGCATATCGTAAAGCCCGAATGCATTCGGAACTTTTTGACCGACCGGATGCGTATTGCTGTCGCTGTTCCCGCCATACCATCCGGCACGCGCTAAGTCTTCGACCGAATCGCCTGTGTAATATATCGTCCTTGTTCCCGCACGGCACGCATGTTCCCACTCGTCCGAGGTCGGAAGACGATATTCCTGATTCATCGAAATTCGCCCCGAAGCCCTCGCCCGAAAGGTTAATTTTTCACAAAATTCCACGGCTTCATCCCACGAAACATTTTCCACGGGAAGATTTTCGCCTTTGAATTTCGACGGATTATTTTTCATCACCACTTCATACTGTCTCTGTGTGACCTCGTATTTTCCAAACGCATAGTTGCGTTCCGGGATTTTCACCGTTACGGGAACACCGAACATCGCAATAGAATTTTTAATTAAGTTTTTGAGCACGTCGTTTTCCCACGCGATGGATTTCTTCGCGAGTTCGGCATCCGCATCGCTAAGTTTTTCTGACGTAACCATTCCCGCCTTGTGCTTGAAAAAGGCATCTTTGATCATGTTCGCCCATTCGGATTCTTGTATTTCGAGTTCCGCGATTTTTTCAGAAAGAACACAGTATCCGGCATCTTCATCAGGCACACGATTCATTACGCGAAGATCCTCTGCGAGCGATTCGCGAAGTTTTTGTGTTTCTGCGCAGTCCTTGCGGAAATGTTCAAACACGGCTTGTGATTCCGGCATATATTGTCGCGCAAATTCTTCGTGGTTTTCCGGGGCGGCAAACACGGGAACGCCAAGCACCGCGACCACGGCAAGAAGGAGAGATTTTAATAAAGTTTTCATAATGAATTTTTAATTTTGTTTTTGAAAAAAAGGTTTTGTGTGTCAAAAGCCCCAACGGGGCGAAATTGGTCAGCGTAGGGTGAAACCCTACGGAACGAAGGGAAAAATCATTGAGCTCTGAAAGAGCGACATTACCATGCGTAGAACACAATTACGCCCTTTCAGGTCTTTGTTTTTTTGTTCCCGAATCGTAGGGTTTCGCTTCGCTCCACCCTGCGCTGGTCAATTTCGCGCCCTTGGCGCGTTGAACGGAATTTTGCATCGAACTATTCTTTGGCAAATTCCGCGTCTTTGGTGGCAAGTTCGTCCGGCGTAATCGCACCAATCTTAAACTGCGAGTAAAAATCCGTCAGCTTGTAGCGCAACCACCAATATTCCGCCGCCAAATCCAGCCACCGATTTTTCGCCGCATCAAAAATCGGATTCGCCTTTTGAGCCTCTCTATCACGACCACGGCGACGACGGAAACTCTCATTCTCCCCCGTATCCGGATTAAAATTCGGATCTTCCGCTTTCAGCGCTGTAATCAACTCCTTCAAGTTTGCTTCGGCTTCGAAACAATTTCGGCGAGCCGTCTTGCATTTTTCCGCAAGAACGGGCATTTGTTCCTCTCCGAAAGTTTCCAAAAGAACCCATCCGCGAGCTCTCTCTTCTTCGGATAGCTTTTGTTCTGACGGGAAAATTTCTCCTTCTAAACGGCAACGAACATAATTCTTTTCCGTTTTTTCAAAATCCTTCAGCACTTTTTGCGCGGCAATTTTCGCCTGCCACGCTTCTTCTGCCGCACGTCGTGCGCGTTCGGCTTCCGAAACGCACCCCACCAGAAACGGGAGTGTCGCCAGAGCAAGGACTGTTAACAGTTTTGTCGGGTTCATAAACTTGCGTAAATTCGCGTTAAATTTGCGGGGCATTCTTATTCTCCTTCGAGAAATTCCTCGGCGGATTGTTTGCGTTCGGCGTCGGGATCTTCTTCGGTGATGTCGTCGAGCGAGAGTTTCGTCGGGTCTTCCGAGAGTTCGAGCTGCATATCCTTGATGGTGCCGAGAACGTTCGTCAGTTCGTCGATTTCGCCGAGCGCTTCGTTCATTTTCACCTGTTCGAGTTGCAAAACCAGCTTGCGGCGAATCGAACGCAGTTCCCGCGTTTTCGTTTTCAAAACGCCTTGGCGAATCTTCACTTTTTTGACGACGACGCTGTTGGTCTTCTTCTGGCTTTTCGCGAGCTCTACGCGTTCGAGCGCGTCGGCGACCTTGTCGGCGAGGTCTTCTTCGGAAAGCTCAAAACCGTTGATTTCGACCGGGAACGCATCGTTTTCCTTGGCGGCTTTGTATTGCTTTTTCGCTTCATCCAAAAACTTGGTGTAGCGGCGAATCGTGCTTTCGGCTTCGGAAACTTTACGCTCCGCCTGTTTCTTCAGGCGAATAAACGCGATTTCCTGAGCCTCGATTTTGTCTTTCAGCAAATCGCACGCGCCGATGGTTTCCTGCAGGAAAAGCACGGGATTGTCGCGAATATTTTCCGGAGTCCACGTCGAGTCCTGTCGCTCGCGTTCCCGCCGTTCGGCTTCGCGCACGATGCGCGGCTTGCGCTCGTTTGTCCACAAAGACGCAGACGCGGGAACGGCGGAAAGAGCCATCGCCGCGAACGTTAACAGAATAAGAATTTTTGAGTTTTTCATAAGTAATAGTTTTGAAGTTAAAAACGACATTCCCGCGAAAATTCTTTCATCGCGTTTTGTCTCATTTTGAAAGCAGGATTTTCGCAAAAAAAAAAAGCGACTCGGCAAGCCATTTTTCATGAGTTTTTATTCTCCTTCCTTAAAAATTTTCATGTTCTTTGCGTTGTCTAAAAAAATCGTGCGTGCGATAATTACGGGAACAATTTTTATGGCAACGACAACCACAGCGGAGAAGCTCGAACGCCTTTGCGCGCTGAGAAACCACGGAAGCAAATTCGGTATCGACCGTATGCGTTTGCTTGCCGAAACCGTCGGCTCACCGCAGAACGCGTTCCCGCTGATTCATCTTGCGGGAACGAACGGCAAGGGCTCAACCTCGGCGATGCTCGAAAGCATTTTGCGCGCGCACGGGCTCCGCGTCGGGCTCTACACGTCGCCGCACTTGCTCAAGTTGGGAGAGCGCATTCAAGTCGACCGCAAGCCGCTTTCCGACGAAATTATTTGCGCGGAAGCGGAAACGCTCTACGCCGCGGCGGCGAGATTCGGCAAGCCCGGCGACGAGGATTTTCCGTCGTTTTTCGAGCTGATAACGGCAATGGCGTTTCGCCGTTTTGCGCGGGAACGCTGCGATGCGGCGGTTGTCGAAACGGGACTCGGCGGGCGCTTGGATGCGACAAACGTTGTCTCGCCCGAAGTTTGCGTCATCACCTCCGTCGGGCTCGACCACACGGAATTTCTCGGCAATTCGCTCGAAGAAATCTCCCGGGAGAAAGCGGGCATTATCAAGCACGGTGTTCCCGTCGTCCTCGGGCTTTTGCCGGAAGTTGCGGAAAAGGAAATTCGCAGGATCGCCCGCGCGCGCGGTGCGGAAGTTTTTTCCGTCCGGGAAATTTTTTGCTCCGAGAACACGGGAACGCCCGCCCTTCCGGAAACCAATCTTTACGGCGAGCACCAGCGCGGGAACGCCGCGACGGCTCTTGTCGCCGCAAAACTCTTTTTTGAAAAGACCGGAAAATCTTTTGACGAAACCTGCGCCCGCGAAGCGTTAAAAAACGTGAATTGGCGCGCGCGTTGGGAAAAAATTTTGCTCTGCGACGGCAGGATGCTGATTCTCGACGTTGCGCACAACGCAGAAGGCGCCGCGGCGATTGATAAATCCCTCGCAAATCTTGTTGCGGAAACGGGAACGCGTCCGCAAATCATCACCGGAGTTCTCGGCGCGGAGCGGGCGCGTCCGCTGATCGCCGTTTTTGCCCGTCACGCCGCCGCGATCCGCTTCGTCCGCCCGGCACAGGAACGCGCCTGCTCATTTGAAGAATTGAAGCAATGCGTTCCCGCGGATTTTTGCGGAGAAATTTCGGAAACAAGCATTGCCGAGCTTTTCCCGGGGGAAAATACCTGTTCTCTGAAAACGCCGTGCGGAGAACCGATCGTCGTCGCGGGTTCCTGCTACCTCGCCGGCGAAGTGCTTGCCGCGCTCGCGGGAACGCACGCCGATTCCGCCCTGCAGGACAAGCTCCCGAAAGCGTAGCGACTTTTCCCGGAAAAATTCTATTTGCGGGAAGTTGTGCGGGAACGATAGGATTTTTTGCAATATGGATTCTGTAAAAAGCATACTCGTTGCCCTTTCGCTGTCCGCGTTTTTGTGCGGTTGCGCCGATGAAAAAATTTCCGAAAATGCCGCCGTTCCCGCGTCGGAAAAGAATTACGTTCTCGCGGAAAAAATCGCTTATGCGGACGCGGGCGTTTCGCGCGAAAATTTTGACTTCGGCTGGCGTTTCGCGAAATTCGGCAAACACGCCGATTGCCTCGCCAAACAGGAACCCGGCGCGCCCAAAGGCGTTGCCGTCGCGACACGTGAAGAAGAGCACAATCCCGCCGGGCACGCCGTTGACGGGAACGCCGCCACGCGCTGGTGCTCTCTCGGAAGCGGGAACGCGGCTCTCACTGTCGATCTCGGGCGAGCGTGTGATGTCGGCGCAGTGAAAATCATTTGGGAAAAAGACGCGAATTATCGCTACGCCCTCTCGGTTTCTTCCGACGGAAAAACGTGGACGAAGCTCGCCGACCAAAGCGACAAAACTTTTTCCGCCAAAGAAAGCACGGAATTTCTCAATAAAAATTTTCGTTACGCGAAAATCGATGTTATGCCGCCGGATCAAAAAACGTGGGCGAGCATCCGCGAGTGGGAATTTTTCAGCAATTCCGGCGCAAAAATCACGCCGGAAAATCCGAAAACCGGTCCCGCGCTGAAAGCTTACGAAGTCGCTTTCGACGATTCCGCGTGGCGCAAGCTCGACCTCCCGCACGACTGGGGCGTGGAAAGCCCGTTCCTCGCTTCCGAACCGAACCAAACCGGCTCGCTCCCGTGGAACGCCGTCGGCTGGTATCGCAAGGAATTTGACGTTCCCGCAGACAAATCCGGCAAAAAATTCTTCCTCGATTTCGACGGTGTGATGATGATGCCGCAGGTTTACGTGAACGGGAAACTCGCCGGCGAGTGGAAATACGGCTACTCGTCGTTCCGCGTCGACATTACGCCGTTTCTCAAATTCGGAGAAAAAAACACCGTCGCCGTTCGCGCGGAAAACCTGCCGAACTCCACGCGCTGGTATCCCGGCGCGGGCATTTATCGCCACGTTTGGCTGGTCGAAAAAAATCCGACTTACATCGATTACAACGGCGTTTGGGTGAAAACGCCCGAAATTTCCGGCATCGAGCTCCGCGACGGCAAACGCTACGCGAAAACGGCAACCGTTACCGTTGATACGAGCGTTGTTACCGATGTTAGCGTTCCCGGAGCAAAAATTCCTAAGGATTTTAAAGTCGTCGTCGAAATCCTAAAAGACGGCAAATTGCTTGCCGCCGCCGAAGGCACCGCCGCCAAACTCACGCTCAAAGACGTCGAGCTTTGGGACATCGAAAATCCCGCGCTCTACACGCTCGTAACAACGGTTCTCAAAGATGCCGAAGTCCCCGGAAAAGAAAATGCGTTCGTCAGATACGGCAAAGTCGTCGACCGCCAAGAAACCGCATTCGGCGTGCGCAAATCCGAATGGAAAGCCGACGGCTATTACCTGAACAACCGCCGCGTGCCGATTCAGGGCGTTTGCCAGCACCACGACCTCGGACCGCTCGGCGGCGCCGTCCACACGCGCGCCATGGAACGCCAAATCGAAATTCTCAAAAGCTTCGGCGTGAACGCAATCCGCACTTCGCACAACCCGCCCGCGCCGGAATTTCTCGACCTCTGCGACCGCATGGGCATTCTCGTTGACGACGAATTGCTCGACTGTTGGAAACACCTCAAAGAAGGCAAAACCAACGGCTACAATCTTTTCTGGGAAAACTGGCGGGAACGCGACGTGCGCAACTTTGTCATGCGCGACCGCAACCACCCGTCCGTCATCATGTGGTCCGTCGGGAACGAAATCGAAGAACAGCATTCCGACGACGGGCCCGCGCTCGCGAAAGACCTCGTCGACCGCTTCCACCGCTACGACCCGACACGCCCGACGACCATCGGCAGTAACGACATCCGCGCTTCCCGCACCAATTTCGGCAAGCAGTTCGATGTTTTCGGCTTCAACTACAAACCGAACAATTACACGGAATTTGCGACCAACAACCCGAACACGCCGTTCTACGGTTCGGAAACCTGCTCCACGCTGGCTTCCCGCGGATTTTATTCGTTCCCGGTAAACGAAAAAGATTTTGACACCGCGTTCTGGCGACGCAATTTCTGCGACAGCCTCGCCGCCTGCCAAGTCAGCGATTACGCAATTTACGCAACGGGCTGGGGCTCCACGCCGGACATCGAATTCGGCGCCATCGAAGACCAACCGCGCACGGCGGGCCAATTCGTTTGGACGGGCTTCGACTACCTCGGCGAACCGACGCCGTGGAATCTCGGACGCAAACCCGCAAACGACTTCCGCGGCGCGTCTCCGGAAGAAATCGCCCGACTCGAAAAAGAATTCGCCGAAATTCTTAAACAAGGCTCGCCTTCCCGCAGCTCGTATTTCGGCATCGTTGACCTTTGCGGCTTCCGCAAAAACGTCGCTTGGCTCTGGCAATCCGAATGGCTTCCGGACGTGCCGATGGCGCACATTCTTCCGCACTGGAACTGGGAAGGTTCCCGCGAAGGAAAAACTACGCCCGTCTTCGTTTTCACGAGCGGCGACTCTGCAGAGCTTTTCCTGAACGGCAAATCCCTCGGCAAACGCAGCAAGAAAAAGGGCGCGAAAATCACGAACAAGGATTTGAACGGCGATCAGCGGGAACGCTTCCGCCTCACGTGGATGGACGTAAAATACGAGCCGGGAACGCTCGAAGTCGTCGCCTACAAAAACGGCAAGGAATGGGCACGCGACAAAGTCGAAACCACCGGCGTTCCCGCAGGCTTTAAGGCGGAAGCCGACCGCGCGACGATTCGCGGCGACGGACGAGACCTTTCCTACATCACGATTTCCGTGACCGACGCACAAGGACGCGTCGTTCCGACGGCGGAAAATCTTTTCAAATTCTCCGTGCGCGGGAACGCCGAAATCGTCGGCGTGTGCAACGGCGATCCGACCGACCGCCTTTCGATGAAAGGCACGAAAATGGGCGCGTTCGCGGGCTTGGCTCAAGTCATTCTGCGCTCCAAGCGCGGCACGACCGGCGAAGCCGAACTCACCATCGACGGCGGCGAACTCGGCTCCCAAACGCTCAAAATCAACGTGAAATAGATTTTGACCACGGAATCCACGGAAAATCTACAGGAGAACAGGCATCTTGCCTGTTCTTTCTGTAAAAAAAGAAACACGAATCACGCGAATTTCCACGAATGAGTTCTTCCTTTTAAGAAAGAAAAAACAGCCGAGACGGCTGTTCTCCTTTAATAAAAGACCACAAAATTCACGAAAAAAAAAAAATTGAGCGCGACATAGATGAGAAGTTAAAAAAAAGAAGACGGCAATTGCTTGCCGCCTCTTTCTTCGTGAAAAACTTCACTATTTTTTAAGCGCAACGCGTGGCGTGAAGGCGTTCGGGTTCGCTCATTGCGGCGAGTTCTTCGACTTTTTTAATGTCGAGTCCGAGTGCTTTCGCGATGCGCGCTCCGTAATCTTTGTCCGCCAAGTAGCAGTGCGCGGCGTGGCGGTATTTGACGTTTTCGGTAACGGGCGCGATGTCTGCCGCCGTGTTTGAAATCAGAAGCTGTTTCTTATCTTCCGTCATCAGGCGGAACAAGTCGCCGGCTTGGTAGAAGCAATCGTCCGTCTTGTCGTCATACGGGCTGTGATGGTCAATATCGCCGTCAACCTTCATTTTCGGCGGGCGGACGCTTGCGTCGCTTTCCCATTCGCCGAAGCCGTTGGGCGCGTAGCCTTTAGTTGCGCCGGCGTTCCCGTCCACGCGCATAAATCCGTCGCGGTGGTAGGAATGCATCGGGCAACGCGCCTGATTGACCGGAATCTGGTCGTGATTGACGCCGAGGCGGTAGCGTTGCGCGTCGCCGTAGGAGAACAGGCGCCCCTGCAACAATTTGTCCGGCGAAAACCCGATTCCGGGAACGACGTGCGCGGGCGCAAACGCCGCCTGCTCGACATCGGCGAAATAATTTTCCGGATTGCGGTTCAGCTCAAGCGTGCCGACTTCAATCAGCGGGAACGTTTTCTGGCTCCACGTTTTCGTGATATCAAACGGATTTTCCTTATAATTTTTCGCCTGTTCTTCCGTCATGATTTGGAAGAAAAGCCGCCAGCGCGGGAACTCGCCGCGTTCAATTGCGTCAAACAAATCGCGCTGATGGCTTTCGCGGTCGGACGCGATGATTTTCGCGGCTTCCTCGTTTGTCAGGTTTTTAATGCCCTGCTGCGTTTTGAAATGGAACTTCACCCAAAAACGCGTTCCCGCCGCGTTGACGAGGCTGTAGGTGTGGCTGCCGAAGCCGTGCATGTGGCGATAGCTTGCGGGAATGCCGCGGTCGGACATCACAACGGTGATCTGGTGAAGCGCTTCCGGAAGCATCGTCCAAAAATCCCAGTTGTTTTGCGGCGAACGCAAATTTGTTTTCGGGTCGCGCTTCACGGCGTGATTCAAATCCGGGAACTGGAGCGGATCGCGAATAAAGAAAACCGGTGTGTTGTTGCCGACCAAATCCCAGTTGCCTTCTTCGGTGTAGAATTTGACCGCAAAGCCGCGAATATCGCGCTCCGCATCCGCCGCGCCGCGTTCGCCGGCGACTGTCGAAAAACGCACGAAAACGTCCGTCTTTTTGCCGATTTCGGAAAAAAGTTTCGCGCAGGTGTATTGCGTAACGTCGTGCGTTGTCGTAAACGTGCCGAAGGCACCGCTACCCTTGGCGTGCATGCGCCGCTCGGGAATAACTTCGCGGTCGAAATGCGCGAGCTTTTCCATCAGCCACACGTCCTGCATCATAATCGGACCGCGCGCGCCCGCAGTCTGCGAGTGAATGTTGTCGGAAACAGGAGCTCCGACTTCATTTGTGAGCTTTTCTTTTTTATTCATCGTATTTTGTTTCTCCTATTTTATTGTCTACCAAATTAGTCGACATTAAAAAAGGGAAGAAATCGACTGTAAAGTTTTTTTGATTTCGGAACGACCGGATCATTTTCCCCAAAAACGCGCCCAATTCAAAAAATTGTCCAACAAGAAACTTATAGTGCCACGTTTTGTGCCTTGAAAAAAAATGTGCTTTGAAAAAAAATTTCCGGCGATGAAATTTCTCCCCCCAAAATTATTTTCTTTGGTCTCTGCGCTTTGTTTTTGCGCAGCGCCGATTTTTGCCGCTCCCGCAAACTCCGACCCCGGAAACATCGTTTTTATCGGCGATTCCATCACCAACGGCGGGAAATACCTCGCCGGTCCCGTGCCGAGCTACCGCTATCAGGTGTTCAAAGCATTTGTCGACAACGACGTAAAGTTTTCGCCGATGGGCATGACGCAGGGCGCCGCGTGGAAAACCGACGTTTCCGCCCTCACGCCGAATTATCGCGGAAAAAAATTTGAAAATGTTTCCGAAGCTGCCGCCAGCGGGCGCGCCTACCAATACGCCGGACACAGCGACGAAAAAATGACGAGCGGGCGCGATTACAAAGGCGACCCCGGAACGGCGCACCCGGCGGCGAACCGCGGTCCCGTCACACTCAAACTCGGTTTGCCGAATCCGTTCGTCAAAGACAAAAAAGCAGCCCGCGATTCCTTTTTTGACGGCACAAAGCTGAAAAAATATACGGGAGACACCTACAAATCACTCTACGGGAACAAAAAAGTCGATACGCTCTGCATTCTCATCGGCATCAATGACCTTTACGACGCGTGGGAACCGAACGAAAAAATCGCCGAACACATCCAAAATATCATTTCCGCTTATCAAAAACACAATCCGGCGGTGCGCGTTCACGTTTTTGAACTGCTTCCGACCGCCGCCAACAACGGCACGGGAACGCACGGGAAAAACAATTTCGCGCCCTACAACGCCTACCTGCGCAGCGTCGCCGCGAAGTGGAGCAAAGGCAAATCCGTCGTTACCTGCGACGATATTGCACAAGGTTTTTACGCGGAAGACGGCTCGATGGTCGACACCGCGCGCGGCGCGCACCCGAACGCGCAGGGCGAACTCATCGTCGGCGGAAACATCGCCCGCGTGCTCGGCGTCGGGCAACGCAACGCCGGACTGAAACGCCTCGATTCCGGAGCCCTCGAAACACAAGTTGCGCCCTCCTCCGTCGGAAAAAAGAAAGGCTGGAAAGTCGACTCCAAAAAACGCCTCGCCCTTGATACCGAGCTGAACGGCGGGAGCGATTTCCGCCGCGCATGGTCCGAGTCCAAATCTACGCGCGCGCATCCGTTCACGGCTTCGTTCAAATTTAAAATGGACGAAACGGCGCGCACGGACAACGTGCTCGGCGTCATCTGCGGGAACGGCGAAGAAGCCGGCTTACTCCTCATCAGCGAAAGCGGTATTTATTGGAACGATACAAACACGCTCCTTTACGGCTCCAAACCCGGCGTTCGCGAAAACAAAGTTTTTGCCAAAAAACCGTCTAAAATCCGGATCGTCTGGAAGCAAAAAGGCGAAACGGACGGCGGATTTTACGTTTGGCTCGGCGATCAGCTCATCGGCGAAGCTCTAAAAGGCTCGAACAACGCCGCCGTAGTCGATGCGTATAAAAACACGTTCCTCATCGGCGACCTCGGGAACGCCTACGCCGTAAACGCCGTAATTTCCGACATTGCCCTCGACGACAATGCCGCGTATGCGCCTCTTCTAACGGATAATTGATAATGCTTAGAGATGAGAGCTTAGGGCTTAGAGGTATTACCCGCGCTTCGCGCAGGGAGAAGTTAAAAATTAGAAATCAATAACCTTTCCCATTCCTAATTTTTTAAAGCACTTACCTCTAAGCGCTAATCCCTACGCTTTCTCCTTTTCAAAAAATCATGAAAACGCTCAAAGAACTTTTCCGAAAAATTCCGGAAGCCCGGTTCGCAGGTGCGGACGCCGAAAACTGCCGCCCGGAAAGCCTGCTGACGGATTCCCGCCGCGTCGTTCCCGGAGCGCTGTTTTTTGCGATGGACGGACTGCGCACCAGCGGGAGCGTTTTCGCGGCGGATGCGGTGAAGCGCGGAGCCTGCGCCGTGGTTTCGCGGGAACGCCTCGACCTCCCGAAAAACATTGCGCAAGTCGCGGTTCCGGACGTCGCGCAAGCCGTAGCGCTCGTCGCACGGGAATTTTTTGACAATCCCGCTGGCGCGTTCCCGCTCGTCGGCGTCACGGGAACGAACGGAAAAACCAGCGTAACGTCTCTCGTGCGTTTCCTCATGGCAAAACAGACTTCGGCTCCGTGGGGACTTATAGGAACGGTGCGCTACGAGCTTGGCAGGCGCAGCATTCCGTCCTACAAAACCACTCCGGAATCGCTTGATTTGATGTCACTTTTTGCGGAAATGCGCGACGCGAGCTGTGCGGGCGCCGCGATGGAAGTCAGTTCGCACGCGATTAACCAAAAACGCGTTTGCGCCCTGCCCTTTTCCGTCGTTGCGTTCACAAATCTGACGCAGGACCACATGGATTATCACGGCAACATGGAAAATTATTTTGCCGTCAAAAGCCGACTTTTCGACGGTTCGCAGGGCGCGTTCCCGCAAGCCGCCGTCATCAACGCGGACGATGTTTACGGCCAGAAACTTTTGGAAAAACTTCCGCCGCAAACACGCGCCGTGCCGTTCGGACTTTACGGCGGGAACGCCGAAGGATTTTTTGCCGAAAATGTTTTGCTCGGTCCCGGAGGAAGCGAATTTACGCTGAATTGCCCGACGGGAAAATTTTTCGTAAAAACGCAACTTCCCGGAGACTACAACGTGAGCAACGTGCTGTGTGCGCTCGCCTTAGTCGGTGCGCTCGGCGGAAACGTCGAACAGGCGGCAAAAGACGTCGCGGCGTTCGCCGGCGTTCCCGGGCGCATGGAGCGCGTGCCGGAAAACCCGTTCCCGTTTGATGTTTTTGTCGATTACGCACACACGGACGACGCGCTGTCAAACGCGCTCGGGATGTTAAAAAAAATCGCGCGCGGACGCGTGCTCGTCGTTTTCGGATGCGGCGGGAACCGCGATCGCGGGAAGCGCCCCAAAATGGTGCGCGCCGTGCAAAAATTCGCGGATTTTGCGTGGGCAACTTCAGATAATCCGCGCAAGGAATCTCCGGAACAAATTTTTGAAGACATGAAAACCGGAGTAACCGCGCCCGAAAAAATCGTATTTGAGCCGGATCGCCGCCGCGCAATCGGGCTTGCGCTGGATGCCGCGCGCGAAGGTGATTGCGTGCTTATCGCCGGAAAAGGACACGAAACGTATCAGGAATTTGCAGACGTTACGCTTCCGTTCGACGATAAAGCCGTTGCGCAGGAGCTGCTCGCGCTCCTCGCACATCGCACGGGAAGCCGGTCGCAAGTTTGTTCCCGCTAAATTTCAATTTGCGGGAACGCCGAGCGCTCTTTATCTTGGGAAAGAAATTTTTACCGCATTTCCCGATATGAAGTTCCGACGCGTTTCGCCCGTTTTTTTCTGCGCCGCCGCCCTTGGCTTTTCGACGATGGCGTTCGCCGCCGACGAAGAAGTCTACAATCTCAGCGGAGACTCAACGGCGACGAAAACCGTAAACGGCGGAGACAAACTTATCGCGAATCAGCAGGTCAACACGACGTTTGCGGGAACGCTCGACGGTGCGGGAACGCTTGAAAAAACCGGAACGGGTTCGCTAACGCTTTCCGGCAACGTAAACCTTCAAAATTTTACCGTTTCGCAGGGCACGCTTTCCTTTGCCGGCGGGGTTGTTCTGCCCTCATCGCTCACGATTTACAACAGCGGAACGGTGGCACTCAATTTTTCCGGAAATACCGGCTCGGTAAGCGTTAGCGATGCCGACCGCGTCGGCAATGTCGTTTCCGCGGGAACGCTGACGGCAAGCTATCTCGCGGGCAATCTTTTAGACATCACGAGCGGAACGCTCACGGTGAGCATGGACGCGCAGTTCAATCAAATTAACGTCCTCGGCGGTGCGGCGCTTCAGGTCGGCACCGGAGAAAACAACTCGTATACGGCTCTCTCCGGAAATATCTCCCTCGAAAAAAACGCCGCTCTCATTTTCAACTGCCGCGCGCCGAGCGAGACCACGCCCGCGATGGAGTATTCCGGGCAAATTTCCGGCGAAGGCGACCTCGTTTTTAACGGGACAAGAGGCGTTTTATTCACCGACGGCACAAACCAAACCTACACGGGAACGACAACACTTAACGCCGGAAGCATGATTTTCCGCCGAGCGACGATTCTCGGAAACGACGGCAACGAATACTACAATCCGGACGCGAAAGCCGCCGCGCTCGCCTCGGCGGAAGTCGTCGTCAATCCCGGAACGAATTTCGGCGGACACGTTACCGCCGCCGGCAACATCACGGTCAACGGCACGACGTTTTCCTCCGTCGCGGATTGGGAAAATAAAATCGGGAAAAACACGTTCTACTCGTGGCACGCAGGTGCGGGAACGCTTTACGCGACGGCGGGCGACACGCTCACAATCAACGGCGACTTGAAAATCGCAAAGACTGAGTTGCTTTATTACTACCGCCCGACGAGTGCAACAAGCTACACGCTCGATGCGTCGGGAAATTCCGGCGGCGCGTTGCAGGTCGATGTGAATGCGCTCGGTGCGGGAAAAATCATCGCCGGCGGAAACGTCGAGCTCGGCGGAACGCTCATTCTTGTCGGAGCAAACAATCTCACGCCCGGCAACAGTTACGTTTTTTTTGAATCCGACGCGGCAAAAACGGCGGGAACGTTTGACCAAGTTGTTTACGGCTCGGATAACGTAGCGCTGTTGCTTCCCGGCGTCGGCGGAATCCGCGACAACCAATACGGCGTCGCAACGGTCGAAAACCGCAACGTCCGCAAGCGCGGAAGTTTTTCCGAGCACGAAGGGCTGTCGGAATTTGTCGACTATCTCGTTTCCCAATCCGACGGCATGAACAAAATCGCACAAGCCGTGGCGATTTCCGGCGCGGACAGCGTGACCGATACTGTAAACAATTTCTCCCCGCTTCCGTATTGCGCGCTGGCGGAAATGGCAATTCGCCAATCCGACAACGAATTGGATATGATTTTGCTCGATATTGCCCGCGAACGCCGCAATCCGCCGCAGTCACAGGACGGCGTGCGCGTTCCCGCGAATTTTTCTTTCTTCTCCGGGCTGATTACGGATTTCGTCGACCACGAAAATAAAGACAATACTCCCGTCTACGATTTCGATTCCATCGGCGCATACTTCGGCGGACACACGTGGCTCGATGACGAGCGCATCGCCGGATTTTCTCTCGGTGTCCATCACAGCTCCGCAAAACCGCACGGCGGAGGCGGAACACTTGAAGACGCTGCGGCCCGGGCAAAAATTTTTGCCGTATTCACGCCGAAATTCTCGAACTGGTTTCTGACGCTCGGCGGCACTTTCGGCGCCCATCACTACGATATCAATCGCAGAACCGCGCTCGGAGAAAATTTCGGGACGACGGACGGACTCGATGCCGGATTTTTCATTGCCTACAACTACCGCTCAGAAATCGAAAAAGATTTGTTCTTCACGCCGTATTTGCGCTTTGAATACAATTTTTCTTACGTCGGCGGGCACGAAGAAAACGGCTCGGCAAGCCGCCTGCAACTGCGCCACATTATTTACAACAGCTACCGCCTGCGCGCCGGTTCGGGCTTTGAATATTTGGCGGGAACGGGAAAAACGTTCGGTCTTGATTTCGGCTTTGTCGGCTCGTTCGGCGAACGTCCGGAAATCACTTCGGAATTTGCGGAATACGCCGGCTCGCGCACGAAGACCAAAGGCACGGTCGGCGAGCCGATGTCTTTTGAAATCGCGCCGCGCGTAGGGCTGGAACTCGGCGACGATTGGACGGCGGAAGCGGTTTTCCGCCTGCAAAGCACGTTTTCCGGCAGCCTTAGCCATTCATTCGGCATCGGATTCAGCAAGGAATTTTAAAAAATCATGACCGAAGCCGAATCCGCCGAAGCCCGTCTGAAGGAACTCGAAATCAAAATCACGTTTCTCGACGATTACGTCTCCAAACAAAACCGGACGATTCTCGAGCTTTCCCGCGAAATTGATAAACTGACGCGCGCCTTGCGCTCGCTCGCGGAAAAAACGGAAGCGCTCGGCGACGGGAACGTCCCGCCCGCCAACGAAAAACCGCCGCATTGGTAAATTACAATCCGCGCCCGCTCAAAAGGCGGGAACGAAATCGACGACGAGAATTTCCGGCGGGCAAAACAACCGCATAGGAAGAATACTGGTTCCGAGCCCGCGCGAGACGAACATTTTTCCGCCACCGGGAATCGCTTTCAGTCCGTAGGCGAAATCGGTTCCGACGACGCGTGTCGAAGTCGTCAGCGCAACGCCTCCCGGCAGACAAATTTGCCCGCCGTGCGTGTGTCCGCAAAACACGAAATCGGGAGAAAACGGTAAAGATTCGAGCAACGGAAAAACATCGGGAGAATGCGAAAGCACAACAGTCGGCGTTCCCGCAGGCGCGGCAGCAGAATATTTTTCCGGGAAAATTTCAGGAACAGCGCCGAAAGAATCGGGATCGAGCGTCATCACAACACGCATTTCGGCACCGGTGCGCTTTGCTGCGAAAAACAGTTCGCCTTTGCGGATAAGATGAACGCCGTTTCTCACAAACGTTTTCCGGAGTTCGACATTCCCGTAAAACGCATCGTGATTACCGTAACACGCGAACACGGGAACGCGGTCCGCAAGCGGTTTCAGCCCGGCGGCGATTTTTTCCGCGCTCATCATATTCGCTCTTTTCGTTCCTTTGACGTAATCACCAAGCAGAAAAACGACATCCGGAGCCTGTGTGAGAGTTTTTTCGACGATGCGCGCCAAGCGCTTTTCCTCCGCTTCGGAATTTGCCAAATGCAAGTCCGCAAGAGCGACTGCGCGGATTCGCTTTTGCGTTCCCGCCCAAACGGAAAGCGGCGCTTCGATTTTCGTCACCGTCAGCATCGCCGGTTCGACAAATCTAGCCCAAACAAAAACTGCGGCGAAAAAAAGAACACCGCCACCGAAAACCGCCGCAAGTTTTTTTGCCGAAAACGTCATGCGTCGAAGAAAAACCGCAATCCGGTGTGATGGCAACCCGCAAATCAAACAGCTACGGATTCCCAGCGCGCGGGAACGCCGTTTAACATTCTTTCAGCGCCAATGCGAATTGGAGCGCCGATGCCATTTTGGCATCGCTGAAAGCGCGGGACGCACGGTGATTGTAAAACGAAACCGGCTCCAGACAGAAGCGGTGCGCTCCCGTAAAAACATTGGTCGTCAAATGTCCGAGCGGGAACCAGCGCCCGCTGGAAAAATCAACAAAAAGCGCGACAAGCGGACAATTCATCGCCGCTGCGAGATACGCGCAAGCGTTTTCTCCGGAAAGACACAAACGCGCGCCGGCAAGGAGCCAAGCGGTTTCCGCCGGAGTTGTTTGCCCGCGCAAATCGAGAATCGGGACTCCGTGCGTCATTCGGCAAAAGCGTAAAAAGCGCTCGGTCGAACCTTCGCTTTTTTCGCCGAGCACAACAATCGGCATTTCCGCATTTTCGCGAAGCCAACACGCTGCTTTGGAAAACACGGCAGCATCGACAAAATGCCCCTGCCCGTTGCAATCGAGATTGAAAACGGCGTAGTCCGTTCCCGCGAAACCGTATTGAGCGAGCCGCGCAGTCGCGGCGCTTTTTTCGTCCGGATTCGGCGTAATGTTCAAGTGCGGCTTATCTTCTGCGGGAACACCGAACGGCGCGAGCACCTCAAAATTGGAAAACGCTTCGTGCGTTTCTCCGGATCGCTCCGACGGAATCACTTCCAGCGTAACACCGCCGTCGCGATCCGCATCGGCATCGGTTTCAAACGCGGCAACATTGCGGATCTTCGCGAGCTTTGCCGCGTCGGCGACAAATTCCGAATACACCAAGTGTGCCAGCGCGTCCGCCTCAACGGATTTAAGTTTTTTCGCGAGAGCGCGCAACCCTTCGTCCTCGTTGACAAAAATCAAGCCGTCCAACGCCGGGTGGTTGCAGAAAAGTCCGGAAAATTCTTCCCGAATCAAAAGGAAAATTTTCGCGTCCGGCAGCGCTTTCCGCACGGGAGCGAGCACCGCCGATGCCAGCACGACATCGGCAAAACCGTCCGGGCGCGAGAGCACGAGCACATTCGGCGAAATGTCCGCCGCAAATGTGGAATTGTCAGCCGTTACCATTTGCGAACAAGTTGTTTGTAGGCTTTTACGGGATCGGAAGTATCCCAAACCGCCCCGACAACGACCACCCCGTCAAAACCCGCTTCCCGACACCGCCGAATATTCTCCGCCGACACGCCGCCAAAGGCAAAAATTTCCGCCTTCCCGCCCTGCTTCCGCCAATATGCGGCAATCGCGGCGTATTCGCCGAGCGTGCGGCGCGGCACCGTAACATCATATTTTTCCGGCGGAAACACCGGTCCGAGCATCACGCGACGGCAATGCTTGCCGATTTTTTGAATGTCTGAAAAATCCTCGCACAGCGCGGAAATTTTTCCGGAGATACCTGAAACGCCCGGCAACGCGCTATCCGCCGATTGGTGAAATCCGCCCAAATTGTATTTGCGAACCAAATGCGGATACTGGTGAATAACGATGCGGGAACGCCACTTCGCGGGAACGCTCTCAATCCAAGAGCTGCACCGCGATGCCGACCAGTGCGGACGCCGCAGATGATAGGCGGGAAGCCCGTTTTCAAAAAGTTTGAAAAGTATCCTGTGCTCGCCGGAGCGATCGTTCATCGGAGACATCACGGCAATGCGCGCCGAGGCAACGGCTTCCGCACCACGGGAAACCATTCCGACAACTCTGCTGAGGATACTCATAAAACAAAAATCCCACGAATAACCGTGGGGGGTAAAGAAAAGGGAGCGCCTTTTCTTCCGGCGCCGCGAAAAAAAAAACACGCGGAATCGCCGGAAAAAAGGAGCAAACCGGAATTTCCGGTTTAGCCCCAGATACGCTTCTTGTGGCGGTTCGCCTTGGAGCGTTTCCGGCGTTTGTGCTTGTTCATCTTAAGACGACGTTTTTTCTTGAGATTGCCCATGATTGTGAATGGATGTTGTTTTGAAAAATGAGAGGCGATTATCTCGCGTCGCGGGAACGCTGTAAAGGACAAATTTTCAAATGCGGTTTTGCACTGCCCGCACAAATACCGAAATTCCGCCCCCACCCGACAAAAATTTCCGATTGCGGGCAAAGCACGGAGCTTGTTTTATCGTTCCCGTGAGAAAAATCGTTTTTGCCCTTGCCGCGATGAGCACTTTTTCATTTCCATCTCCCGATTCCTACGGGCAGGACCTGTCCGCCCAACAAAACGTTCCCTCCGTGCAGAACCAAACCTCTGCCAACGGCGAATTGCTCAATCTTATTACGCTCGCCGATCTCACGCTTTATAAAAATCCGCGCGATGTCGCCCAAACAGCAAAACGCCTGTTGAGCAAAACGGACATTATCACCGACGACAAGCTGCGCACCTCCGTGCGCCTTTCCCTCGCGGAAATTTCCGCCGAACCGGAAAAATTCCCCGAAATCCGCGCTCGCCATTTTAAGAAAATTTCTTCGCGCTTTACGGACATCGCCGACGAAGCCCGCAAAAACAAAAACTACAAAACCGCGCTCAATTCCGCACAAATCGCGACAAAAGCGGATCCGCGCAACCTGCGCGCACGCCTGATTCTCGCCGCTCTCGTCGACGCTTACGGCGGCGACACGCCGACCGCGCTCAAACTCATGCACGCCGGGTTGAAATTCATCGACCTCGATGCGGACGTTACGCCGGATTATTTCGCGAAATATTTCGAAATGCTTTTCTCGCTTCAGCAGGACTACGTTCTGTCCGAACAGGCGAAGAAAATCTTAAAAAATCCGAACGTTCCCGCAAAAACGCGAAAGCTCGTCGCGCTCGCCGGCGCATTCGCACTCTACAATCGCGGACAATACGACGAATCGCTCGACATTATCGCGCGGGAACGACTCGACGACCAACAACACGGGAACGCCGATGCCGTCCACGGCCGCATTCTCAAAGCTCGCAACCTTTTCGCCTCCGGAAAGCGAAGCGAAGCCGTTTCGCTCCTTGATTCCAGTATTTCGCAATTCCCTGCGGAAAAGCGCGAACTGATTTACAACCAACTTTCCCGATTTTTCTCGGAATCGAACAATTTTGAAGGCGTGCTCGATGTCGCATCCCGCCAAATCGAAGAAAACCCGGCAACGCTCGCTCCGCGTCTGAGCCGCCTTTTCGCTTATAAAAAGCTCGGCAAAGCCGCAGAATTTGATGCCGAACTCACCGCGATTTTTGAACTTTTCTCCACGTCGCAAAGTGCTCTCGTCGCGCTCGCCAATTTCGCAGCGGAGCAAGGCATGCCGGAACTCGCTCTGCGTTGCATGGACACCGCGCGCACGCATCATTTCGAAGCTCCGCTTTTTGTCGCCGCCGCCGTAGAATCGCTTGTCGCCGCAAACCGACCGGCGGACGCCATCGACGCCTACGTCCAAGCCACAAGCGCTGACCCGAAAGTTTTTGAAGAATTTCAAAGCGTAATTTCCGCCGTTCTTGCTTCCGCCTACGCCGAAGCTGCCAAGGCGGAGTCCGACCCGGAAAAAGCCGAACCGCTACGCGCCCACTGCGAACTTTTGTTGGGACAATTTTTAGAAAATCCGTCCGCCCGTCCGGAAAACCAGCTCGCCGTCATTCGGCATTTTCGCCGTATCGGACGCGACGATATCGCCAACCGCGTTGCCACCGCCGCGCTGAAAAAATTCCCGTGGCATTCGCAAATTCGCGCCGATTGGCTTTCGCTGCAACTCGCAACGCCGGAATCACTCGCCCGCCTGAACGTTCCCGCAGAAATCCGCACCCTCGCGGGAATGCGTCGTCCGGAAGCAAAAATCTGGCGCGAAGTTCTTGCGTGGCTTGATAGCGCAGGAACAACCACGGCGAGCGACGGAGGCTGGGGAGCGCCGCTCAACGCGTGCACACTTTCTCCCGCCGAACGCGCGGAACTGCGAGCCCTCGTCGCGCCGCTTTCGCAATAACGAAAAAAAAAAACGGACGCAACGCACGGGAACGGGAAATATGCTGACGCAACACCAAGCCGCATTGATTCTCAACGGACTTCCCGGCGTCGGTCCCGTAGCGTGTCGGCGACTAAGTTCCGCTTTTGACGGAGATTTGGTCGCCGTTCTTTTTGCGGAGAAAAAACGGCTTTTCTCCGTTCCCGGAATCGGCAAAACGCTCGCGGAAAAAATTTCCGCATGGCGGGAAATTTTTGATTTGGAAAAAGAAGAGAACGCGCTCGAACGCCACGGTGCGGCGTTTATCCCGTTTTTCGACGAAGCGTTCCCGCCGCTGTTAAAAGAAATTCCGGATCCGCCCGTCGGACTTTATGTGCGCGGGAACGCGAACGCACTCTCCTCGCGGAAAACCGTCGCACTCGTCGGGACACGCAGAGCGTCGCTTTATGGCACGACCAACGCGAAAAAAATCGCGCGGGAACTTGCGGGCGCAGGCTGGAGCGTTGTCTGCGGCGGCGCGCGCGGAATCGATACCGCCGCTCACGAAGGCGTGCTCGAAGCCTCCGGAATCACGCTTTGCGTGCTCGGTTGCGGGTTGGACATTGTTTATCCGCCGGAAAACCTCGAACTTTTCAAAAAAATCTCCCGCAGCTCCGGTGCCGTTGTCAGCGAATTTCCTTTCGGGAAAAAAGCGGACAAGCGAACATTTCCGCAACGCAACCGCATTATCGCAGGGATTTCTGCGGGAACGCTCGTCGTCGAATCCGACTGCGCGGGCGGAAGCATCATCACCGCAAACTTTGCGGCGGACTGCGGACGCACGGTTTTCGCGCTTCCCGGACGCGTGGAACAATCCGGCTCGCGCGGTTGCCACAAACTGATTCGCAACGGCGCAACGCTCGCAACCTGCGCGGCAGATATCATCGAAGATCTTTCGGAAACTCCCGTGCAACAGATGCTCGCGCTCGAAGAACCCGACACGGAAGCGCCCGCCACACACACCGAAACGGGCAACCTTTCCGCCGAAGCGCAAAAAATTCTCTCATTGCTCCGCGGCGGCGAAGCCCTTTCGCCGGACGCACTTTCCGCACACACCGGACTTCCGTTCCCCCTCGTTTCCGCAACGTTGCTTTTGCTGGAACTCGACCGCATCGTCACCCGAAAAGCCGACGGAACGTATGAAATCACCTGAAAAAATTGAGGTCTCACGATTGATTGTCGGACTTGCGGGAACGTGTTTAAAAGAGCTTTCCAAATTATCGCTTGACAGCACGGAAGCAAAAAAGTTTAATGCGTCATTCCAATTTCAAATTTAACAAAGACAGACAAAAATGCTTCGTATCAGACTGCAACGCCACGGTTCAATCCACGCTCCGATCTATCGTATCGCCGTTTGCGAAAACACGGCTCGTCGCGACGGACGTTTCGTTGAAATCCTCGGCACCTACAATCCTTCGCCGAAAGGCAAGGCGGTTGGCCTGACGCTCGATCTCGATCGCGCAGATTACTGGCTCAAGTGCGGTGCTCAGCCGTCCGACACGGCTCGCTCGCTGATTAAACGCGCCCGCAAAGAAGCGGCTGCGGCTCCGGCGGCGTAATTCGCACCTCGCGAATATCCCGAAAAAACGGCGTTCCCGTGCAAGGAAGCGCCGTTTTTCTTTTTGTTCTTCAAAAAAAATTCGCAACAATCGCCGTGCAAATCGACATCCTCACGCTTTTTCCGGAAATGGTCTCGGGATTTTTCGCCGAGAGCATCCTCGGACGCGCCGTGAAAAACGGGATTCTCGATATCCGCTTGCACAACATTCGCGATTGGTCCACCGACAAACACAAACGCGTGGACGACCGCCCTTTCGGCGGCGGCGCGGGAATGCTGATGACTCCGCAACCCGTTTTTGACGCGGTGGAAAGCGTGCGCGGGAACGCCCCCGAAGACGCGGGAACGCCCGTCATTTACCTTTGTCCGGACGGAGAACCGCTCACCAATGATATCGCGCGGGAACTCGCCACGGAAAAACGCCTCATTTTGCTCAGCGGGCATTACGAAGGCATCGACCAACGCATCCGCGACGCGCTCGTTACGCGAGAAATTTCTATCGGAGACTACGTGCTCACAAACGGAACGATTGCGGCAGCGGTGCTCGTTGATTGTGTGGCACGGCAAATTCCCGGCGTTTTAGGTGAAGAAAATTCCTTGACGAGTGACAGCTTCAATGACAAGCTGTTGTCCTTTCCGCAATTTACGCGCCCGGAAGTCTTTCGCGAGATGTCCGTTCCGCCCGTTCTCCTTTCGGGGAATCACGCTGAGATTCAGCGTTGGCGGCGGGAACAGCAGATCATTAAGACGAAAGCGCGTCGCCCGGAATTATTAATTTCAAAAGAAAACAACCAGTTATGAGCCAGCAATTAATCAATTCGCTTACACAAGCCCAGATTAAGACCGACCGCACGAATTTCCGCGTCGGTGACGGTGTTCGCGTTCACACGAAAGTCCGCGAAGGCGACAAAGAACGTATCCAGATCTTCTCCGGCATCGTAATCAGCCACAAGGGTTCGGGAATCCAGGAAGCTTTCACGGTTCGCCGCATTTCCTACGGCGAAGGCGTTGAACGCGTTTTCCCGGTCAACAGCCCGAACGTGGTCAAAATCGAAGTCGAACGCAAGTCGGTTCCGATGAAAGCCCGTTTGTTCTACCTCCGCAATCGCCTCGGCAAGAGCGCGACGAAGGTCAAAGAACAGGCTCGCGACGCGTAATTTTTCTATTTCACGCGCAAAAAAGCGTTCCCGCGATTTCGGGAACGCTTTTTTTTTGCGTCCGATGCCGTCAACCGAATTTCAATTTATCTGCGCGATCCTTATGTGTAGAATTTCGAAGAAAGATGAGTTTGCTTTCCGAAAATTTTCGCTCCCGATTTGCCGGAGTCGCCCGACTCTACGGCGTTCCCGCATTTGAGAAAATCGTATCTTCCCGCGTTTGCCTAATCGGGCTCGGCGGTGTCGGTTCATGGGCGTGCGAAGCACTTGCCCGAAGCGGTGTTTGCGATTTGACACTCGTTGACATGGACGATGTTTGCGCCACCAACACCAACCGCCAACTCCACGCGCTGGACGGGAATTACGGGCTTGCAAAAGCGGAAGTGCTCGCCGAGCGCGTTCGCTCCATCAATCCGGAATGCAATATTTCCGTGCACAAAATGTTTGTTACGCAAGAAAGCGCTCCGGCATTTTTTGAAGAAAACAAGGCGCGCTTCGACCTCGTTGTCGACGCGATCGACGGAGCGATGAATAAAGCCGCGCTGATTGCCGCGTGCGTTGCGGCGGGAACGCCGATTGTTTCCTCCGGAGGATGTGCGGGAAAACTTGACGGCACGCGCGTGGAGCACGGGGATTTGGCGGATGTCGAAGGCGATGCGCTTTTGAAGTTCGTCCGAAAAGAGCTCCGTTCCCGGCACGGTTTTCCGAAAGGAAATTCCGGAAAAAAGACGGGAGTTCCCGTCGTGTTTTCGCGGGAAAAATCGCGTCCGCCGGAAGAACTCGACGGAGAGGTGTTCCCGCAGATGATTTCGCCCGCAGGCGGGAAACCGCGTCCGGGCACGGCGGCGTTTGTTACGGGAGCGTTCGGTCTCGCCCTCGCCCAGCTCTCTGTGGAAAAACTGATTTCGCGCTGAGAATTTCGGTAAAAAATATTCCCGGCAACGGTATCGCCGCCGGGAATTTCTGCCGAATTTTGCGTCGGCTGTAATTACGCGTTTGCGTTTGAAAAAGCGTCCATCGCAGCGGCGAGAATATCTTTGTTTTCCGCAGACATTTCGACGAGCGGAAGGCGCACCTCCGGAGATTCGATAATGCCCGCCCGCGCCAAAGCAAATTTCGCGGGAACGGGATTCGGCTCGATAAAGAATTTTTTGAAAAGATCCGCCATCGCGTTGTGAAGCGCCTGCGCTCCGGCAAGATCGCCCGCACGCATTTTCGCCACCATTTCCGTAACCTGCTTCGGAAGCCAGTTGGACGCGACGGAAATCACGCCTTTCGCGCCGAGGGAAATAAACGGAAGCGTGAGCGAATCGTCTCCGCTCGTGACAACGAAGTCGGGATCCAACGAGCGAACGAGCTTGGAAACTTTGTCGCAAGAGCCTCCGGCTTCTTTTACGCCGACAATATTCGGAAACGCCTTACGCAAACGCACAATCGTTTCTACGGCAATTTCGATCCCGCAACGTCCGGGAATAGAATAGAGCATGACCGGTTTATCGGTTGCTCCCGCAATTTCCGCGTAGTGGCGATAAACGCCTTCCTGATTCGGCTTGTTGTAATACGGCGCAACGTGGAGAAATGCCTGCGCTCCGAGCTTTTCCGCCTCGCGCGTGAGCAAAACCGCTTCATGCGTAGAGTTTGCGCCCGTTCCCGCGATGACGGGAACGCGACCGTCAGCAAATTCGATAGTTTTTGCAATAACTTCGAGATGCTCCTCGTGCGTCAGTGTCGGCGATTCGCCGGACGTTCCGACGGAGAGAATCCCGTCAATCCCACCGGCGACCTGATATTCCACCAATTTTTTCAAATCGCCGTAATTGACCTCGCCGTTCTTCATCGGCGTGATGAGCGCCGTCCACGCGCCCGCATAAATGGAAGAATTTGCCGTATTCATAAATCCGGGACAGTCAAACGCCTTTTCGCCCAAAACGCAAAATTGAAATTTGCCTACGGCAAATTTCAATTAATCTCGAATTTCAAATTCCGAATTGCGAATGAAGTGCCGTCAAAAGTTGGGAACAAAGACCTCCCGGTCTTCGTCGTGGCAGGAAAGAACTTCAACTCTTGTTCGTAATCCCGAGAATCACTCGTAGCCATACATTCCTTTTTCCATCCTTGGTAATCATTCGGGATTCGCAATTCGGAATTCGCAATTGATTGAAATTTAGAGAAGCCAACGCTTCGCTAAATTTCTGTTTATCGTTTTTGCGTAATCCGTTAGAAAAGAGCGTAGAGTATGAATATTTTCCGAAAATTGTTGCTGATACTTTCTCTGATTGCGGCGGGAACGCTCGCGTCCGCGCCCGCGTTTGCCGCGCCCAAAGGGAAAACCCGCAACGCCGCAAAAACGCTCGTCGCCGACGATACGGAAAACGAACTCTACGACGGTAAAGAAGATTTGCCCGGAGAAAATTTTTCGGCGCCGTGGCCGTCCGTCACGCGCATTGCGGATATGCTTCCGGCGCGAACCGTGCAAGACGGTCCCGACACATGGATTTACGAAACACAGCATTTTCGCTTCACTTCCAACGCGCCGATCGCCCTTGCCGCGATTAAGGAAATCGCCCGAATTTTTGAAGGAACCTACACCGCCAACCTCGCACTTCCTATCAACTCGCCCTGCAATCATTTTCAGGTTTGCGAAAACGGGAAATACAACGCGTTTCTTTTTAAAACCTACGACGAATACCTTGCTGCGGGCGGCATGAAAGGTTCTGCCGGTGTTTACATCGGGACCAGCGCCGGAATCGCCTCCGGCCGCGTGCTCGTCCCGTTCGGCTCGCTCGGCTTGGAAAAACGGGGGAGCCGCTACGTCAAAGGCGGAAAGCGCATCGAAGCCCACACGCTCGCGCACGAGATCACGCACCACATGACAATCGGATCGAACAACTACCCGATTTGGTTCGCCGAAGGTATCGCCGAATACGTCGGGCTTTCCTACGACGGGAACGGGCAAGTGCGTTTCAGCGGGAACAAAACACCGATTTCCAAATTCGTTTCCGGATTCGGGGAAAAAGGCACCGGCGGACGCGCTATCGGCAAACAACCGAAAGTCGGCGTTTCGCTTCGGGAATTTCTCTCAAACAACGATAACTTTATCGGAAACTCCGATGTTTCCGTCGGCTACGGCATTTCGGCGCTTCTCGTCTACTATTTCTTTCATCTCGACGGCAAGCGCGACGCCGCGCGCATAAAAAAATACCTCGCCGTTTTGCAAAAAGGCGGCACTCTTGAGCAAGCACACGAAGAACTGCTCGACGGAAGAACCTGGGCGCAATTGGAGAAAGAAATCTGCCGCCGCCTCAAATCCGTCATGAAAGTGGAACCGCGCTTCGCGAACTGAATCCGCGGGAACGAAGACTTCCGCTAAAATTCAATTTACCGTCGACGGAAAAACCTTTTTAATTCCACGAAAATTTTAACAAAAAATTACAGCAAAACACCATGGCAGGCGTAGGCAAACTCCTTAAACAGGCTCAAAAAATGCAAAAGAAAATCGAAGAGACCAATCAGGCGCTCTTTGATGAAAAAATCGAAGTTTCTTACGGCGGAGGCGCCGTCAAACTTACGCTGAACGGACACAGCGAAGTCAAATCTATCGAGCTCGATGCCGAATTTTTGAAAGAAGACAAAAAAACGATTGAAGACGCGCTTCTCGCCGCCATCACCGAAGGCATTGCCAAGGCGAAAACCGTCCATCAGGAAAAAATGCAGGCGGCAACGGCGGGCTTCACGCTCGGCGCCGCTTAATCACAAAAATTACCGCAAACGCGTTCCCGCAAAAGATGTCCGCGTTTGATGCCGCTCGCGATGCCCTGAAAAAACTTCCGGGCGTCGGTTATCGCTCTGCGGAACGCATGGCACTCCATCTGCTCGTTGAGCATCCCGAGGATTTGCCCCGGTTGCTCAACACGCTTGCGAACGCCGCCGAGTGCATTTCCCGTTGCTCCCTTTGCGGGAATATTGCTGAGGGCAACTCGGTTTGCCCGATTTGCGGGGACGAACGGCGGGAACGGACGCGCGTTTGCGTCGTCGAACACGTTCCCGATCTTATGGCAATCGAACGCACGGGAACATTTCGCGGGCGTTTTCACGTTCTGCACGGTCGGCTCTCCCCCATTCGCGGCATCGGACCGGAAAATCTGAACTTCCCGGCTCTGGAAAAACGCCTTGCCGACGGCGAAATAGAAGAACTTATCCTCGCGCTCTCTAACGACATCGAAGGCGAAGCGACTTGCCACTACATCCGGGAGGAATTCGGCACACGCTTCCCCGGCGTCAAAATTACGCGCATCGGCTTCGGTTTGCCAAGCGGCGGCGCGCTAAACTTTGCCGATCCCGCGACGCTTCGATCTGCGCTCGAATCCCGCCGCGATTTTTAAGAGCAGAGAAAGAATCTAATCCCTCATTTCCCATATTTACGGGAGAAGCGACACTCCTGTCGCTTCCGTGAGTCTTTCGAACTTTTTTCTACGCAGATTCGAACCGATTCTCACAGATTTTTTTTTCGGCTGAAAGCCGTTCGGATTATAGCCCAACGGCAAGTTCGCGGGAACGCGAACGCCGTCTTGGGTTAACGGACAAACAAAAATTCGTCCTATAAGGACAAAAGAAAAAATGGGCGTGAAAACCTCCTGTAAGAAAACGTTCCCGTGAGGGAAACCCCACGGGAACGCGAGTATTAGGTTAAGCAGCAGAAAAAAATTTATTTACGGCGGCGACGCGACGTTACAAGCGCCAACGCTCCCACGCCCGCAAGCAAACCAAACGCCGACGGCTCCGGAATCAACGATGTCGACGCAGCAAGCGCGGATGCGACACTGCTATTTCCGCCGTTGAAAGCAATGTCCTTGTCCCAAACGACAAGATTATCCAATGCCGAGGCTACAGATGCGTTAACTACCAAGCCAGATACTGTTCCAAGGTCTCCTTTCAGGCTCGTGTTCGTCCAAAATCCTTTTTCCGAATCCTTGTAAATACGAGATCCGCCGTCGCCCATGGTAAACGCAAACGTAACAACGCCTTCAGCTTTGAGTGTGGAAATCGAAAAATCATAACGGTTATTCCAAGTTCCCGTGATGCATCCGGTTTCAACATTCCACCCGATGCCCAAATCTCCTTTGCTTCCATCAAGGTGAAAAAAGCGCATATCCTGCGTACCGAAAGAAACTTTCGTAAAGTCGATTGTTACCGCAAAAGTTACATCGTCTCGATTTCCAGCATCAGAAACGCCAACCCAATCCCCGGAGCCAACAGAAAGCGTGTATCCATTCGTCGTGTCTCCGCTGAGAGTAACACCGTCAGGTGTCGTCAATTTTCCGTCATCCAGCGACACATAACCTTTTGCGGTGCTTACGGTAAACGCATTTCCGAAGAGCGTTCCCGCGGCGAAAAGAAGGGAAGTTATAAAGTATTTTTTCATGGGTTTTAATTAGTAACGATGTTTAAAAACGCGCCGAGCCCGGAAAGATTTTCTTTCCGAAGGAGACTCGAGACACGTGCGGAATTTTTCCGAACAATTAACTACTTGTCAAGTAGACTTTGTTCGGGAAATTTTCGTTTTCCAGATTTCGTATTTCGTATTATTGTCGAAAAACTATGATTTACTACCTTGAAGACGTTCGCAAAGTTTACGCCAATCCGCTCCCGACGCTGATTTATTTTGCCCAGGAAATTCACCAACAGTCGCAAGTTTCCGATGCGATTCAGGTGGAAGCGTGGGACCATCCGGAAACGGTGGCGACGGTGGTAATTGAGTCTAACGACGCGACGGAAAAATGCTTGGAACAGCTTGTGGCGCTGGCAAATGCGGAAGAGCATCCGGAAGTTGTCGAAATCGACGCGGGAACGCCGTCGATTGGCGTTTTTGAGTTCGTGCGCGTGGTTGCGGTGGCGCGAATTTTGTTGCCGAAAACGCTGATTCGCCTTTCGGCAAACTGCGCGGCGATGTCGGCGGGAGCGCTGGCGCTGTGTGTTTCGGCGGGAGCGAACTCGGCGTTTTTCGCGGGAACGATGCTGGAAGCGCTAAGCCTGCGTCCGCTTGACGTAAAGGAACACCACCGGAAAGTTCACGGCTGTAAGGGTGACGGTTCCTGCGGGCATTGCACCTGCGGCAAGCACTAGTGCGTTGAGAAACGAAAGTTGAAAGTTTTTTTTAGCGCCAAGTATCGAGCATCAGGTATCAAGCAACCGCATTAAAGTTTTTGCCTTCGGCAAAAACCTTTGCATGACACCTGTTCCCTGCCACAGTTCACCTGCCTCTCCCCAAACCTTCATCTTTCAACACTCACTTTTTACGCGTTTTAACTCCCCCAAAATTTCCCGAAAAAAAAATGTCCGACGCCCAACAAGTTGCTCCCGCAAAAACGCCGTTCAGCGATTTCGTCCACCTGCACGTCCACTCGCAATTCTCGCTATTGGACGGTGCGACGAATATCAAGAAACTGGCGGCGAAAGCGAAGGAAGACGGCATGGCGGCAGTCGCGCTGACCGACCACGGGAACATGTTCGGGATAAAACTTTTTTACGACACCTGCCGCAAAGCGAAGATTAAGCCGATTCTCGGGTGCGAAGCCTACGTTGCGCGGCGCACGCGCTTTGACAAAGGGAAAAACATTCCCGCGGGAATGGACGAAAAAATCGACCGCTCGGGGAATCACCTCATTTTACTCGCGAAAAACCGCACCGGTTACCGCAACCTCGTGCGTCTGATTTCTCTCGGCTGGACGGAAGGCAACTACTACCGCCCGCGCATCGACAAAGAAATTTTGGAAAAATATCACGAAGGACTAATTGTCTGCTCCGCGTGTATTGCGGGGGAAATTCCCTCAAAAATTCTCGCCGGAGACGAAGCGGGAGCGGAAGCGGCGGCACGCTGGTTCCAGGGCGTTTTCGGCGACGATTTTTACCTCGAAGTGATGCGCCATCCGAACAATGTTTCGGACGACACGCGAGACGTTTATGAGCGCCAGCTCCGCGCGGAAAAAGGAATTTTTAAACTCGCGGAAAAACTCGGAATCAAAGTGGTCGCGACCAACGACGTCCATTTCCTGAACGAAAAAGACGCGGACGCACACGACATTTTGCTCTGCCTCAATTCCGGGAAAAAAGTGACGGACGAGAACCGCCTGCGCTACACGCGCCAAGAATGGTTCAAAACAACGGCGGAAATGAAGGCGCTTTTCCACGACCATCCGGAAACTCTCCTGAACACGCTGGAAGTTGCCAACAAAATCGAAGAATACAATCTGGATTCGCCGCCGATTATGCCGGTGTTCCCGATTCCGGAAAGTTTCGGCACGGAAGCCGAGTTGCGGGAACGCCTGAGCGAGGACGAATTGCGCGCCGAGTTCGGCGACCGCTACGAAAAGCTCGGCGGCGCGGAAAAAGTTTACCGCATCCGCTTTGAATACGATTACCTGCGGCACCTCACGATGCAGGGCGCACAACGCCGCTGGAACGGCAACATTCCCGACGACGCGCAGGAACGTATCGATTTCGAGCTCTCGACGATTAAAACGATGGGCTTTCCGGGCTACTTCCTCATCGTGCAGGACTTTATCGCCGCCGCGCGCGAAATGGGGGTTCTTGTCGGTCCCGGGCGCGGGAGTGCCGCCGGAAGCGTCGTCGCCTACTGCCTCGGAATCACGGGAATTAACCCGATGAAGTATGACTTGCTGTTCGAGCGATTTTTGAATCCCGACCGTATTTCGATGCCGGATATCGATATCGACTTCGACGACGAAGGCCGCGGGAAGGTGCTGGAATGGGTTTCTCGAAAATACGGGCAAGACCACGTTGCGCACATCGTCACATTCGGCAGTATGGCACCGCGCATGGCGATTAAGGACGTCGCACGCGTGCTTGATTTACCGCTTGCCGAAGCCAATCGCCTCGCGAAACTCGTTCCCGCGAAACCGAAAATCACGATGAACGCGGCGATGGCGGAAAGCCCGCAATTACGCGAAGAACGTAATTCCAACGACAAACTCATCGTCAGCACGCTCAATTTTGCAGAAGCGCTCGACGGTTCCATCCGCCAAACCGGGGTTCACGCCTGCGGGACGCTCATTTCCCGAGACCCGCTGATTGAAACGATTCCCGTCATGCCCACGCCCGACGACAATCTGCTCACCACGCAATACGACGGGCACTTTGTCGAACCTATCGGCTTGCTCAAGATGGACTTTCTCGGGCTGAAAACGCTCACGATTCTGAAAAACTGCCTCGCCAACGTCAAAGCGGCAAAAGGAATTGAATTTGAAATCAACGAAATCCCGCTCGACGACCATGAAACTTTCGGCGTTTTTGCACGCGGTGAAACGACCGGGCTTTTCCAATTTGAATCCGGCGGAATGAAAAAATATTTGCGCCTGCTCAAGCCGAACCGCTTTGAAGACCTCGTCGCGATGAACGCGCTCTACCGCCCGGGTCCGATGGAATACATTCCGCAATTTATCCGCCGCAAGCACGGGGACGACCGCATTGTTTACGATCATCCTCTGATGGAGCGTTACCTCAAAGATACTTACGGGATCACGGTTTATCAGGAACAGGTCATGTTGCTTTCCCGCGAGCTGGGGCAATTTACGCGCGGAGAATCCGACGTCCTTCGCAAAGCGATGGGGAAAAAGCAGCTCGACACAATGGCAAAGCTCCAAGAGAAATTCCATCGCGGGTGCCTCGAAAATCCTCGCTTCATGGAGCCGCTCAAAGGCAACCAAAAGAAGGCGGAAGAACTTATCGAAAAAATCTGGAAAGACTGGACGGCGTTTGCCGAATACGCTTTTAACAAATCGCACTCCGTCTGCTACGCCTACGTCGCCTACCAAACCGGCTACCTCAAAGCGCATTATCCCGTCGAATACATGGCGGCGGTGCTCGACTCCGAAATGAGTAATCCGGAAAAAATGCTCGGCGTTATCGCCGAATGCGAAAGCATGGGCATCCGCGTGCTCGGGCCGAACGTCAACACTTCCAACGTATTTTTCACGCCCGATCCCGCAAACAACGCCATCCACTTCGGCTTCCGCGCGCTCAAAGGCTTGGGAGAAAAAGTTGCGCAAGCGATTATCGACGAGCGTTCCCGCGGCGGGAAATACAAGGGTTTCGTTGACTTCATGGAGCGCCTCTGCACCAAACGCATCATCGTAAAAAACGAAGAAACCGGAGAAACCAAAGAAGCCAATTTAAACATCGGGCGAAGCCTCGACACGCTCATCTTTACCGGCGGATTCGACAACTGCGAGGATTATTACGACCGCAACCACATCCAAGCCTCCATCAACTCCGTCCGCGATTTTCTTCAAAAAAATACGGGCGAAGACGATTTTACGATGGAACTCGGTATCTTGGACGACCGCCGCACGGCAAAAGACCACATGAACTGTAGCGGCAATCCGATGTCTCCGGCGGAAAAACTCCGTCAGGAAAAAGAACTGCTCGGGCTTTACCTCTCCGGGCATCCGCTCAACATTTACGCGGGGCTCGATCAAGCACTCGCAACTTTCTCCGGTTCGCTCGAAGACTGCAAACTTTCCAAAGCCGACCGAAGCCACAACGTGCGTATCTGCGGCATCATCGAAGATATCGCGATAAAATTCACGGCGGACAACCGCAAGTTCGCCACGTTCGCCGTGGAAACGCGCCGCGACAAGTATCACCTCGTCTGTTTCCCGTCCGACTATCAGGAACACGGAGAAAATATCAAAGACGGCGCACACGTCATTCTCGACTGCGAACTGCGTTATCGCGACCGTCAGGAAGAGTGGAGCCTGCAGGTTTCCCGCATTTCCCCGATGGAGCAACAGCTTCCGCGCCTGATGAAAAAAGTCATCTTCGTGCTCAATCCCGAGGAAGACGTTCCCGCGTTTATCGAAAACAAACTTCTCCGCCACGTCGGCGAAAATTCCGGCGGAACACGCATTGCGCTCGCCCACCGCCAACCGGACGGCGCCCTTATCGAAGCGGATCTTCCCGAGCACGTAAAAACATTTTTCCCCGTAGAAAAATTTGCTGCGCTCATCAAAGATCCCGCCGTCCTCGGTTACCGCGTCGATGCTTCGGCACCCTACCGCCGCCCGCCCCGCTTCCCTTCCAGAAAATAAACGGGAACCGCCCGAAGTTGTTCGTTCGGGATTCGCTATTTAAAAACCGCCATTGGCGAGCCGACCTCAGCTCGCCAACACATCGAGCATGGCGGCAAAATTTTCCGGACGGGCGTCGGGCAAAATTCCGTGTCCGAGATTGAAGATGTGTCCGCGCTCGCCGCGCATATCGTCCAAAATTTCCCGCGTGCGTTCCCGCACGATTTTTTCGTCGGAAAAACTCAGAACAACGGGATCAAGATTTCCCTGCAACGCGAGTTGCGTTCCCGCGAGTTTGCGAATATCGGAAAGTTTGTGCGTCCAATCCACGCCGAGCACGCTCGCTCCCGTCGCCGCAATTTGCGGAGCCAGATGCGCCATGCCTTTGGCGAAAACAATGACGGGAACACCTGCCGGGAGTGCGGCAATGATTTTGCGGATCCAACGCAAAGACAAATTTTCGTATTCTCCCGCCGTGCAGAGCGCCGCCCACGAATCGAAAATTTGGACGGCATCCGCACCGGCGGCAATTTGCATTTTGAGCGATGCGGCAACGGCGTCCGCAAGTTTTTCCATCAACGCATCAAAAAGCGCGGGAGCTTCCGCAGCCAAGCGTTTGATTTTTGAAAATTGTTTGGCGCTTCCGCCTTCCACCATGTAAACGGCGAGTGTCCACGGCGAACCCGCGAACCCGAGCAACGCTCGCCCTTCCCCGAGTTCGGCACGCGCCAACCGCATTGCCTGCGCCATGTAATCGAGCCGCGCGGGAACGTCTGCCGCCGCACCGAGCGCCGCAAGTTTTTCCTCCGAATCCAGTATAAAATCCATCGCGATACCGCCGCTTTCGCAAAAAGAATAGCCCTGCCCGAGCGCTTCCGGAATTGTGAGAATGTCGCTAAACAAAATCGCCGCGTCCAGCTGAGCGAAACGCCGCACGGGCTGGAGCGTCACCTCGGCGGCGAGCTCCGGCGTGCGCACAAGCGTGAGAAAATCGTATTTTTCCTTGAGCGCACGATATTCGGGCAAATAACGCCCGGCCTGCCGCATGACCCACGCGGGAACGCGATCCGTCGGAGCACAGCGGCACGCCGCCAAAAAACGTTCCCGCGAAGTCATCGCCTTTACCACTGATTGTTCAGGTTCTTCGTTTTGACGTCGTTCATGTCGTAGTTGCGCTCGACGCAACCGCGAATCGGACGCGGCTCGGAAAGCTCAAATTCGACGACATCGACCACGTTTTTCCCGCGTTTCAGGAACGGAGCCGGGCAATACAAGCGAAGCTGCGGACCGACGGGCTTGCCGTTGAGGTCGGAACTCCAGTAGCGCCCGAGATTGTGTCCGTTGACATAAAGCACGCCCTTGCCCCACTTCGACATATCAAGGAACGTATCCGCGACTTCTGAGAGCGTAAATTCCCCGCGAAAATGTCCGCCGAGCACGCCGTTCAAATTGAATTTTACCGACTTTGCGTCTTTGCAAACGGATTTTTCCGAAAGCGTTTTCGGAATCACGGTCCAATTTTTCAGCGCTTTCCCGTCTAAACGCACGTCGCCGACAATGCCTTTGCGGTCGGTTTCCATGCCCTTCCCGTAATTGATATGCCCCATGCCTTCGACCATAATCGTGAGCGTCGCAGGCTTTTCGCGGGCGGGAACGGCGACGGGTGCTTTTTTCATCCGGCGGTCAACGGCGGCGATAAATTTGTCGTCGATGTAAATGTGAGCGTAGTCATGAAGCCCGTCAAAATCGAGCGTTCCCGCCGCCCCTGTCGGGATTTCCGTACGGTAAAACGCGATTCCCTGATTTTGTCCGAAAGCTTCGAAATACGGCGCATCCTTGAACTTTCCGCCGTTTTTGAGTTTTTCGGTATTGCTACTGATAGGCGCAAAAAATTTCGGCGTAAACTCCTTGATTTCCATCGCGGGAATCGGTTTCGGAATCGCGGGAACGGTTTTCTTTTCGGCTGCGTCGAGCCCGTTGAGAATGATTTCGCGGTATTGATGATATTCCTTGGTCGGATTGCCCTGTTCGTTAATCGGCGAACCGTAGTCGTAGCTCGTCAAATCCGTGTGGTAATCGCCGCCCGTGCGCGGGTCGTTGTTCGCTCCCGCGGTGAAGCCGAAATTCGTTCCGCCGTGCACCGGGAACACGCTGAACGAACGCCCCGTTTCCATATACCACTTGATGCTTCCGGAAAGATTTGTCGGCGACCAGTTGCCTTCGCCCCAGCGACGCAACCAGCCCGGATACGTTTCCGAGGAAAACACGGGAACGCCCGGATTGTATTTGTTTGCCACACGCCACGCGTTATCGTTTTGCCCCGGATCGAGCCCGATGCAAACATCCTTGTCCGGATAAATCATACCGCGCAGAAAGTGGTCTCCCGCGCCGTCGGACATATAAATCGGCGTAAAGCCCTGTTTCGTCCAAAAATCCTTCAACCAACGCAGATATTCCGGATCTTTGCGCGGCCAGCTTCCGTGCTCGTTTTCAATTTGCGTCATCAGAATCGGACCGCCGTTTTGCGCGCGGAACGGTTTGACGACCTCGGCAATCGCCTTGAGGTAGCGCGTCTGCGCCTTCATGAAATTTTTGTCCTTAACCGTGCGGATTTTTGCGTCTTTTTCTTTGAGCAAATACGCGGGAAGTCCGCCGAAATCCCATTCGCCGCAAACATACGGTCCCGGGCGGAAAAGCACCCACATTCCGTTATCTTGGCAAAGCTGAAGAAACGCCGCGATGTCTCGATTTCCCGTTTTAAAATCAAACGACCCGTCCGCCTGCTCGAAGTCATTCCACATCGTGTAAAATGCGATCGTGTTCAGCCCCATCGCCTTACACATTTTGATGCGGTGATCCCAGTATTCGCGCGGGATGCGCTGCGGGTGGATTTCCCCTCCGCGAATCTGAAACGGCTTTCCGTTCAGCACGAAAATCCCGTCCTGCGGGTTTTGCGGATTCACCGCAAATTCAAACTTCACGGGAGCATCCGATTTCTTCGGTGCGGCGGACAACGTTGCCGTTCCCGCGCAAAACGCGGACAAGCCCACGGCAAGAAGCAATAGTTGATTTTTCATTGATGTTTTTTGAGAAGAAATTCGGGGATTTTTCATGCGCGGGGAAAAATTACTGACGCAAAAAACCATGCGCAATATTTTTTCTTTTTCGCCGCAAGTTTTATTCACCAAAAAACAAAAAAATCCGCAGAACTTCTCGTTATGCGGGCTTGCGGGCTTTTTAAAGTGGTGCGTCTGGAGGAGTCGAACCCTCCAAAAACCTAATAAACAAAAGAACTTAATAAAAGTAGCAAGAATTTAGCAAAAAGTCTTGCGAGGGCAAGCCGTGGCGCATAGCGGCGAAGTATGGCAGAAAAGCGCGTAAAAATTGGCAAAGAGTTTGAACATATCCCCGCCGTTAAATCCGGGCGCGGTTGGTTAGGTTTGGAGCGCGGGAAATTCGCCGCCGTTTATTTCGTGAAGCGCCTTAACAAATTGGAACTGCGCCGAAAGGTAGCAAACGGAAAAGAGGGAAAGCGCTTTTTCGATGTTGAAGAATACGCCAAGGCAAACGAAGCCGCCCGCAAGGCGAAGAAAAACGCCGTCGGAAAAATCGAAAAAAATGTTTTCCGGCACACCGCCGTTTCGTGCCTTGCCGTCTTGCACGGATTTCAACAAGCCGCCGATTATTGCGGGCATAGCCTGAGAACACAGGGCGCGAATTATCGAAATCTTGTTTCTAAGCAGGACGCAAAGGACTATTTCAACATCATACCTCCGACAGGAGACGGTAAAGTAATTCCGTTTGATCGTTCCCGTGGAGAAGCGTTAGCTGTTGGCAAAGACGGAGCAAGACAAAACAACGCCATCCTTAAAATCGATGTCGCAAATGCATGAACGGGAACAACTTATCTACGCCATACCGGAAAAGTCCACGTCTATGAGCTTGGGTGGAACTTATAAAGTCCCCGTACCAAGAAATTTCACTCACGGGGGCGAAAACTTTTCCCGACCAACAAATACGATCGATTATGACAACGTTGAAAAGAAACGACCGAGCTCTGCCAAGGGGAATCCTCTCAGTTAAGCGCAACAACAATGTCTCATATCTGATTAAAAATTCTTGTTTTTTATGCAGATATGAGACATTTTCTATTTTATGAAAGAACGCTGGGCATTATATCCGAAAGCGGAAGCCGCACTGAAAAAGGTTGGAAGCGATTTGCGCGATGCACGTCGTCGGCGGCGCATATCTACAACAACGCTGGCAGAGCGCGCCCGGATATCGAGAGCAACGCTCTACCGCATAGAAAAAGGAGATGCGGGAGTTTCCGCGAGTAGCTACGCGTCGGTCATTTTTGCACTGGGGTTGCTCGAGCGACTAAGTGATGCGTTTGATGCGCGGCATGATGCCGTAGGCTTAGGGTTGGAAGCAGATCGAATGCCGAAAAACATAGTAAATAAGCGCTATGACAAATGATACGGAAATAGGGGTTTACACCGATTTATTGGGCGCGGGAACGGATAGCATTCGCGTGGGCACGCTGTGGATTCATCATAAGCGACAAGGTTCGTCCGGATTTGAATACAGCGAAGAATGGTTAAGACATCCGCATAGCTACGAATTAGAGCCGGCACTGCCGCTAGGTCGGGGTAAATTCCATACAGCTCCGGGAACGGATGCGGTATGACGATGCCCCGAGCGCAGAAGAGGTTTTTAAGGGGTTGTGTCAGGAACTGGTTTATAAGAACCACGGGAATGCCTCACGAGTTCCTATAGGGTTCTCTGTATAGAGGGAAAAATTGCAGGGGGAAGCACAATCCCAAATAAAAACGCCTCACTGAGTTTCTTCAGTGAAGCGTTTTTATTGTTAAGCTTTAAAAGTCTTAGCGACGGCGGCGGCGTGAAGAAACGAGCGCCAATGCGCCAAGCCCCGCGAGCAGACCGAACGTGGACGGCTCGGGAACAATCGAAAAACTCTGAACCATGCCCTTCCCGCTAGCTTCACTTGTTACAAGCGTTTTAAGCTCCTTATCACCAAGAGCGCCGTCATACAAACCGACATTGTCAAGAGCCCCTCCATACCAATGTTGACTAAAACGAGACCCTTCATAGACATCTGTAAGATTTCCCGACGCGCCCTCAAAAGTTAGGGAACCAACCTTATTCCCTGCTGCGTCCCAAGCACTGTAAGTATACGATGTTCCCAAGACAGAAAGAGCATAGTTGTACCAAGTGTTTTTACTAACGCCAGAAACCTTTCCAAGCTCTGTTACATTATTCTCTACCCCCGTTGGAGAGTAAACAGCAACACTATTGGAATCTGTAGACTCAAACTTATATTGAGTCCCGCCAATAGTAACACTCAGAAAGTCAGCCCAATTTGCTACGGCATATCCATTAAACACAAGTGTGAATCCATCTACGGTGTTTAAAACGGTGTCATCTTTTACACTAATCCCAGATTCTCCATTGATGTAGAAATGTCCATTACCCTGAAGGTTTGCGACCTGCTTTCCACTTCCTGAAATATCTGAGTACTCCGTCGTCCAATTGACATAACCATTACAACCAATAGAGGTTTGTCCAGGGCTTGTTGCAGAATTTTTACTTCCCCCGTCAAACACCGAAATTTCGTATCGAAGGGTAATCTCTTCGGCATTAGCGAAAGCACTTCCTGCGGCGAGGAGTGCCGCGACTGTAATATATTTTTTCATAATAATGATGATGTTTGTTGTTAAAACTTGTAGGTTAAAAGAAGAGAAACGCGCGGGAACGACCGTGTCGCCCAAGTGTCTCAATTCTTGGTAGCGATTCTCGCAAAAAAAAAAAGTGCCCTTGCAAGCACTTTTTTCACAAATATTGAAAAAACGTTCCCGTGAGAAAACCCCACGGGAACGCCAATCTATATATGAATTAATATATCACTGAAATTATTTGCGGCGGCGACGCGAAGCCACGAGTGCAAGAGCACCAAGCCCCGCAAGCATACCAAACGCCGAGGGTTCGGGGACCGGAGCTGCGTAAAGAATCTTTACTCCTCCATTTCCTGCGGCAGACGAAACAAGCGCATACTCGCCCATTGCCAAATCTTCAGTGGATGAAGCGTCTGTGTTCAACACAAGAGGATTCCCATTCGAATCTAAAACTCTAATATCCTCTGTACCAAACGTAACGGCTCCTCCGGCAAGGCTTCCGGCAAGCTTAACTAGCTCAATCTCGCCGGAGCCCTTTACGCTTGCATTTGCTGTCACAGTTACAGTGTGGTTGTTTACCCACAACAGCCCCGTGAATCCGCTGAAATCTAATAAGCCTGATGATGATTCCGTAATATTTCCGAAATTTACGGTAAAATCACGCTGAAATCCCAAAGCATTGGTTCCCTCTGCAGAGAAAGTTCCGTAAAGATTCAGTATATCGAAATACAAATCGCCCGTTCCTCCGCCCAATTGACAAAGTATTTCAGAGTTCTTTTCGAGCGTAATCTCATGAGTCGCCCCGAAATAATTTTGTCCCGCTGACCAAACAATCGTTCCTGCATTCTCTCCGATAACAGCCGTGTCAGAACCCGACTGCGGATAATATCCGTTATCCAAATCCCAGTTCGCCGAGGTCCCCCAAAGTCCATCTCCTGCATCCCCCGTCCATGTATAAACAGCTGCGCAGAGATTCGTTAATCCGACAAACGGTAATACCGATATGACAATATACTTCTTCATTGTTACTTGCTTGTATCTTCGCTTCATTTTGCCCCCCCCCCCCCGAGAAGAGTCAAGCCCTATTTCAAGCGATTTTAGCGGGTGTTTTGTACGATTATGGGCCCGTCTAGTTGGATGTTTAGTTCGCTTGCGCCGCTTGTCCGTCTGGCATTATTAGGGAAGGAGTAGGCAACTGCCCCTCTCCCTTAAAGTTAAGGAGCCCCCAAAAAACTTCCAAATGAGAGTGTGAGAGTAGGAACGCCTTCTTTTCTTAATTTCTTAATCCTCTCTTAATAATCTTTTTTATTTTTTTTCACTTTTCAACTCTCATACTCTCATTTTAGGAGGGAAATATTAAACAATCCTAGGAAATATCAGCCTTGGAGGGCATGAGAGTTAACCGTTCCAACTCTCTTCCTACCCTCAAAGACTGTCCTTTTAAAGACGAAGGAACCTCCAAGCCCGAACAAGAGGGGCAATTATAAACGAAAAATCGACCTTTTTGTTGCATATTTCCGAAGAGATTCCCTAAGAGAAATCCAGCTCACTCCTTAAGTCTCTCCTAAGTAATCCCTTTATTTATCGCGATTTCTTAACAAGCCTTTGCGTCGAAAACCTTCTAAACGCCCCTTAAAATCCATTAGCAAAAACGGCGCAAATTTCACTTACCAAAATTTCGCGCATTGGTGCGCTGAAACTCAGATAAATAAAGGAATTGGCAACGTTTTAAGCCATAGCAAAAAAATAGCAAAAATCTCTGCAAGAAATAGGCGTTTTTAGGCGTCTTCTGACGTTTTCGAGAGACTGCAAAAGGCACGAAAAAGCCCGCAATCCTTTTATTTATGCGGGCTTTTTAAAGTGGTGCGTCTGGAGGGAGTCGAACCCTCGTCTCAACCTTGGGAAGGTCACATAATAGCCGTTATACGACAAACGCGATAAAATTCAAGAGACGAGTTTAGCGTTCCCGCCCGGGCTGTGCAACAAAATTTCACGGAAGCAGCCAAACGATTGCATTATAGATTCCGTAGCCGAGAAACATGGAAACGGGAAGCGTAAGCGTCCACGCCCAAAGAATACGCGTAATCGTCGAAAAATTTACGCGGCGCACATCTTTGGCGACACCGACCCCCATGATTGACGACGATACGACGTGCGTCGTGGAAACAGGCATTCCGAGCTGGGACGTTCCGATAAGCACCGTCGCGGAAGTCAGTTCGGCGGCAAAGCCGTTTACGGGCAGGAGTTTCGTCATTTTGTGCCCCATCGTTCGGATAATACGGTAGCCGCCGCCTGCCGTTCCCGCCGCCATGACGATTGCGCAGAGGATTTTTACCCACACGGGAACGTCAGCCCCCTCGGCAAGATTGAGAAAACCGAGCCACTCCGGATTACTGACAAAAGCCCCGGACGTCGTTCCCGCCACAAGCGCGAGCGTGATAATCCCCATCGTTTTTTGTGCATCGGAAGTCCCGTGCGCAAAACCCATCCCCGCGGCGGAGATGATTTGGAGTTTCCGGAAAACGTATTGCACCATTGCCGGCTTTCGATTGCGAAAGATGATGAAAAACAAAAACATCACCAACATTCCGAAAAAGAATCCGAGAACGGGAGCAAGGAGCATCGGCATAACGAGTTTCGGCCAAAGCCCTTTTGTCCCGTTATCAATCGACCAGAACAGCACGCTCCAATCGATATCTCCCGGCAAATATCCGGCGGGAAGCGCGTGATTTGCCGCCGCAGCAATCGCCGGAAAATCCGCCTCCGTGGTCTTCGCGAGAGCGCTCCCGCAGAGCGATCCGATAAGCGTGTGCGAAGAACTGGACGGAATTCCGAACCACCAGGTAATCAGATTCCAGGTAATGCCGGACATCAACGCCGCCGCGATAACGTGCATATTAACGGCTATCGCATCGACTAAGCCTTCGGAAATCGTTTTCGCGACCGCCGTCCCCCAAAGCGCACCGAGCAAATTCATCACGGCGGCGAGCATAATTGCCGTGCGCGGCGTGAGCGCCTTCGTTGAAATCGATGTCGCAATTGCATTTGCCGAATCGTGAAAACCGTTGATGTATTCAAACACCAACGCGGCAAACAAAACGATGAGGAAAATTGTCATGGAAATAAAAAATCAGGAATGAACACACGGGAACGAAGAAAATTTCAGGAATTTCCGTTCCCGTTTTATTCTCCGTAATTTTTACGAATACTTCAGCGCGACCTGAAAAACAACCTTCGCCGCATCCCGACAATGGTCAATCGTTGCTTCAAGAAGTTCATACATATCTTTGAGGATAATGACTTCTTTCGCGGAAACGTTCCCCTGATACAAATCCCGCAACAGGCAAACCATGAGGCGATCCGCATCGCCCTCAATCGTTTGCACGAGTTCGTAGTCATCTTGAATCAGCTCCACATCCTTAATCGCACGGAGCGTTCCCGTCATGCGGACGACGATTTCCGTCGCACGGGTTAGCATGGAGATTTGTTTTTTGATGATATCGGATGCGAATTGTTCCGGACAAATGGAAAGACGTTCGCCGATTTTATACGTTCCTTTCGGAACGCGGGAAAGCGCGTTGGCAAGCGCTTCAATGTCCTCACGGTCAATCGGCGTCGAAAACGTCGTGCAAAGCCGCTCGGAAATAACAAGAACGAGTTTTTTTTCCTTTTTTCGTGAAATATTCAGAGCCTCGAGCGTTTTTTCAAATCCGGAAGTTCCGCCGGCTTCTTCGTAAAGTTTTTCCAAAATCAGCGCGGAATTGTGCGCTTCTTCGGCGGCGGATTCCAGAAGGCGGAAAAACCGATCGTCTTTCCCGATAAGTTTGTTAAAAAGCTTTTTCATTGTGCGAGGAGGAAATGAGAGAAAAGCGTATACAAAAAAGGCGGAAGCGGGAACGCTTCCGTCTTTTTTGCAAAACGTGCATCAGATTTTCTTGAACACGAGTGCGGCGTTGTGTCCACCGAATCCGAGGTTGTCGCTGATACCTACCTTGATATCCGCCTTGCGCGCTTCATTCGGGACGATGTCCAAATCGCAGACCGGATCCGGCGTGCGGTAGTTAATCGTCGGCGGAATGATACCGTTGGCGAGAGCGAGCACCGTTGCGGCTGCCTCAACACCGCCGGCGGCACCGAGCAAGTGTCCGGTCATCGACTTGGTCGAGCTCACGGCGAGTTTCTTGGCATGATCGCCGAAAACACGTTTAATCGCCGCTGTCTCAAACTTGTCGTTGAGCGGCGTAGACGTGCCGTGTGCATTGATGTAGTCCACATCTTCCGGAGTGAGACCGGCGTCGTCAATCGCCTGTTTGAAGCAAATGGCAAGACCTTCGCCGTCCGGATCCGGAGACGTGATGTGATACGCGTCGCAGGAAGCGCCGTAGCCGGCGAATTCCGCATAAATACGGGCACCGCGGGCGACTGCGTGTTCGTAGGTTTCGAGGATGAGAATACCGGCGCCTTCGCCCATGATAAACCCGTCGCGCTCCGCATCAAACGGACGGCAAGCCGTCGCAGGATCGGGATTTGTCGACAGCGCCTTCATATTTCCGAACCCGGCAAAGCCGAGACGGGTAATGGCGGCTTCCGCTCCTCCGGCAATCATGACATCGGCATCCCCGTGGCGCATGTGGCGAAGTGCTTCGCCCAGCGCATGAGAGCCCGAGGCACAAGCGCTGACCGTGCTGTAATTGACGGCTTTTGCCTTGCAGAGAATACCGACCAAGCCCGCCGCCATATTAGAAATGAGCGCGGGAATCATAAACGGAGAAACGCGGCGCGGCCCTTTTTCAAAAAGAGCCTGCGACTGCGTTTCAATCGTTTCCATGCCTCCGATGCCCGAACCGATGATGCAACCGATACGGCTCGGCTCAACGTCCCCGACTTTCAGCCCGGCATCTTCCATCGCCTTCATTGCCGCGACTACGGCGTAGCGGGCGTAAAGGTCGTTGCGCTTGGCTTCTTTCGGATCCATGTAACCGTCGACGGAAAAGTCTTTAACTTCCCCGGCAACCTTGCACGCATAGTCCGTCACGTCGAAACGCGTCACGTTCCCGATACCGCACTTTCCGGATACGAGTGCGTCCCAGAAAGTTTGTTTATCGTTCCCGACAGGGGAAATGACGCCAATCCCGGTGACGACGACTCTCGGTGTCTTCGATTCGTTTTGCACTTGGAACTGGAGGTTGGTGTTAAAAGGATTGGGCGAAAAGCGTTTCCGCTACGAACTTAGTTCGCAGCAGCTTTCTTTTCTTCGATGTATTTAATAACGTCGCCGACGGTCTTGAGCTTTTCGGAATCGGATTCCGGGATTTCGCCCTTGATTTCGTCCTTGAACGCTTCTTCGAAAGCCATAACGAGCTCAACCGTGTCGAGCGAGTCAGCACCGAGGTCGCCCATGAAAGAGGCTTCCGGCGTGAGTTGGTCTTCCGTAACGCCGAGCTGTTCGACGATGATTGCCTTAACGCGTTGTTCGATTGTTTGATCTGACATAATAATTTGGATTATTGGTTGTTAGAAAAATGGGTTTTGGTAAAAAGAACGGGTTCGGATAACTTGTTAATCGTTGCCCCGAAACATCGGTGCGGATTGTCTTACATCGCCATTCCGCCGTCAACCGAAAAAACCTGTCCGGTAATGTATCCGGCGTTTTCGGAACAGAGGAAATCGACCGTTGAAGCGATATCTTCGGGAGCGCCGAAACGCGCCAACGGAATCACGCTTTTAATCTTCTGCTGGACTTCTTCGGGAAGCACCGCCGTCATATCCGTCGTAATGAAACCCGGAGCCACGGCATTGACCGTGATATTGCGTGTGGAAAATTCCTTGGCGAGGGATTTCGTCAAACCGATCATTCCCGCCTTTGCAGAAGCGTAGTTTGCCTGCCCCGCATTGCCCTGAACGCCGACAACCGACGAAATATTGATGATGCGACCCCAACGTTTTTTCGTCATCGGGCGCATCAGCCCTTTAATCCAGAAAAACGCGCTGGAAAGGTTTGTCGAAATCACGTCGGACCAATCATCTTCGCTCATACGCATCATCAGACCGTCCTTCGTAATTCCCGCGTTGTTCACGAGAATATCAACGCATCCGTATTCTTTCAAAATTTCTTCACACGCCGTCGCGACCGCCGCGCCGTCCGAAACATCCACCGCCTTGGCAACGGCTTTTCCGCCCGCCGCCAAAATGGCATCCGCCACGCCCCCGCACGACGCCGGGTTTTTAGAAACGCAAATAACGGTGTGTCCGTCGGCTGCCAGCTGTTCGGCAATCGCCTTGCCGATTCCTCTTCCCGCTCCCGTCACGAGAGCGACACGCGGTGTATGTGTGAGTTGCATAATAAGTATCTAACAGGGGTTAAAAACGTTGGAAGTGTCCCCGATTTCAGGGGTTTTCGCAAGGCAAAAGGTTGGCGCACGGCGGCAAACAAAATAAGTTCACGGGAACGCGCTCCGGAATCTTTCGGAACAAAAATCTCAAGATTCGGCAGACATCGATTTCCACGCATCGGCGGGCAATCCCTCCTCCGCCAAAACCGCTTCTGCCCAACGGCGGCAATACTCTGCCTCAAACACTTTTTTTGCATCCGAAGCGTCGATCGTTCCCGCGCGCACGGCGCCCGCCAATGCGCCCATCCCGCGCCGCTCGGCGGCAAGCGCCGCAGAATTCCATGAACAAACGTCGCGCCAAAGCGCCTTGTCCGCAAGCAACGCTTCGGCAAACGCAGACGCGGTTTCCGGTGGTTCGCCGATATTTTCAGAGATTTCCACACCTAAAATCTCCGCGAGCTCCGCTTTTGCCGTCCCAAAAACCGAAAGCGCTTCGCCCGTTTTTTCAAATGCTTTTTCCACGGCCCCGGATTCCGCAAACGCAGCGTCGTTCCCGCGCAACCAGCGACCGAAAACCACGGCCCACGCTTCACGCTTTTCCGGCACGGATTCGAGTTTTTCCAACGCCGTAACCACGGCGCGGCGCGCCTTTTCCAAAGCGCCGATTCGGACGAGAGCCCCGCACGGCTCCATTCCGGGTAAAAGTTGCGGGAACGCTTTTGCCAAATCCGAAAACTTTTCCGCGAACTCCGCTTTGCAAACGCGAACGGCAATCAGGTTTCCGAGATCCACGCGCGGGTCAAGCGGTGATTGCGTCGGACAACCCGCCAGTTTGCGCAAAGACGAAACCACTTTCCGACGCTTCATCCAACGCGGGAACGCCCCCGAAAACGCAGACTCGTTCCAAAGTTTTAACCACGTTTCCAAAGATTTGTTTTCAGACGCATTTTCCGGATACGGCAAAGAAAGCAATGACCTGTGGCGTGCGCAATTCTCCGCCAACGACGCGGCTTCGCGCAAACTTGCAAGCGTCGCCTCTGCCGTCTCCTCCAACACCAACGACGCATCTTCTCCGCGCACCGCAAGCAACGCACCGACCAATTTTTGCAAATCGGCAATTGAACGAACCGTTCCGCCCGGAGGAATCAACCCCGTCGCCACCGCGAAATCCGCCGAGGCTTCGCCGAGCGCGACCGCCGCATCCGCAAGTTTTTTCGTAGCATTTTCGGCTCTCTTTTGCCACTGCTCCGTCCACTTAAAGGTTGCGATTACGCCCGATGCACGCGACAGTGCGCCCTGCGTTTTCGGGAACCGCGTTCCAAGATCCTCCGCCACGCTCAACTTGCGTTCCCGCATACTCAAAGAATCCGCAAGCGGATTTTCCCAAACCAGATCTGCTGCGGGCAAGTTTTCACCGCGAGTTGCCGTCGCCAACGCAATGGCAAGCGAAAGCCCGTTTTTGCGCGTGAGATTAAATTTTTTGCGTGTCACGGGATCCTCCGCGGCATCTTCTGCGGGAACGGACGACGCAGAATCCTCCGAAATGTCCGCAGTTGCGGCTTCGGCGGGAACGACTTCCGGCAATTCCGCCGGCAAAACTTCTTCTTCCGTATTGGAGAACGACATGGGGAGGCATTTTCTCTCCTCTCGCCCGTTCTTGCAATGTTCAAGTTTTCCGCAAAGGAACAACTCTTTACAAAAATAAGACCTCTCCACAATCCCAAACGCCCCGTGACACACAAAACAGAAACCGCCCGCAAACCCTTTATTTATCAGGATTTGCGGGCGGTTTAAAGTGGCGGAGAGAGGGGGATTCGAACCCCCGGTAGGTTGTGACACCTACGACGATTTAGCAAACCGCTGCCTTCAGCCACTCAGCCATCTCTCCTCTAAAAAAATTGGTGCGGCTAACCAGATTCGAACTGGTGTCACCACTTTGGAAGAGTGGGGTCCTACCACTGAACGATAGCCGCACGTAAAAAAGAAAATGGTGGGAGTAGCAGAAGTCGAATCTGCGACCTTTTGCGTGTCATGCAAACGCTCTAACCAACTGAGCTATACCCCCGAAAAGAAGTGAGTGGCAGTATCTCCTTTTCAAAAACACATTGCAAGACTTTTTTGTAAAAAAAAAAAAAAACGACACGAAAACGCCGCCGCGAATCATCGTTCCAGCGCATTGAGCGCACGCCCGACCGCTAACACATCCTCAAAGCGAACCCAACGTTCCCGCGCAAACTCGCCCCACGAATCCGAAACACAAATCTCACGCGTTTTCGCGTTGTATCCGATAATTAAGCACATATGCGCATTGGAAGTGAGGCGTTTAATTGAAGGCATCGCATCGAGCTTTTTCTTCCAGTCGCCGATATTTTTGGCATTTTTCCGCCCCTCAGTAATGACACGCGCACGTTCCTGATATTCCGGAATCGCAAAAAGACACCAAAGCAACGGAGTCCCCCGATCTATCCGACGCCGGATTGAAGAAAAACTCATTTCCACATCGTCGAATTTTAAATTGTTCCGCCTTACAACCTCTCCGACTTTTTCGATAATCATATGCACAGCCGTCCCTCCGCCCGCGCCCGTTTCCGCAAGCCTCGAAATCTCATGCATATCAATATTTTCAACTCCGTAATAGAGCAACACACGCTCAACCGTTGCCGGTGCACAATATCCTTTTGCCCCTTGGTTTACCATCGGAATCGTATCGATAACAACGTCTCCGGATGCCGTCTTCCGCAATTTTTTCATTCGGGAAAAGTTTGACTTCACACGCGTCGTCGTTCCCGCCGAAAATTTTTCGAGCTTCTCCTCCGGAAATGCAACCACGCGAACGTATTCATTCTCCTTAATATCCAAAACGAACATCGTCCCCGATGTAGCCCAGCTATCCGCCCGCCGTTTCAGCTTTCCGTTTCCCCACAGAATGCGCTTAGGCTCTCCGAGTTGAGATAACGCACCGCGAACCTGCTTCTCACAACTTTGCCACGCATCCCGAACCTTCTGCGCCTTTTGTTTTTGAGATTCTTTTTCCTTCTCTTCAAGGCGAGCCTGCTCCCGCCGAGCCTTTTGCCGTTCTTTAGACGTTTTACGGGATTTTGATTTCGCGCCCTGCCCGCCATCTTCCTGTGATTCCGAAAAACGTTCCCGCTCGTGCTTCTCCTCCAAATCACCAAAATAAATTCCCAGATCCCCTTTGTTAAAAAACATAAATTCGGCACAAGCAAGAATACCCGAATCCGTGTCCAACTTGATTTGCGCCACCTGCGCCCCCAGAATTTTTTGCCCCGGCGTGCAATAGGCAGAATACGTCGGAGATCCGCCATTCGCCAACGATGTCTCCCACGACAACCTCCACTTGCGGCAAATTTCTTCCGCCGGCATTTTCCACCAGGATTGAAGTTTTCCGGCGAGCACCTCCGCTTTCCCGAGCTCCCCCGATTCGTCCGCGAAAAGACTTCCGCATACGAAAAAGCCTATACACAAGAGCAATATCAGTTTTCCGATCCGCATTTTCTAAAAAAAAACTCAACCACGCGAAGCCTTCGGCAACACAAATCCCCAAACCTGCTCCGCCCGCTCGCGAGCACAGCCTTCTATTTTCAGAATTTTGTCACGGGACGTTTCTCCGGAAACGACCGAAACACTTCGTTTCGGCAACGACAATGTTTCCGCCAAAAAAGCAGAAAGCTCCGCATTCGCGCGACCGCCCTCGGGCACCGCCTGCACCTTGATTTTTACCGCCTCGCCAAGCGTTCCCGCGAATTGCGTTTTCTTCGCATTGGGCACCGCTCGCACGCGTAAAAGAAACGACGCGTCCGACATTTCGGTTCAACTTTCCTCCGGGCGGATAATGATTTCACCATCCACGGCGCCGCCGGTTATTTCCCGCGCTTCTTTTTCGATAAAATCCGCATCTTTGAGCATTATATCCGTGTAATGCTGTAACTCTTGCACGCGCCGCTCAAGCAATTCTCTTTCTGCCGCCTTCTCCTCCTCCAGGGCCACCAAACGATCCCGCTCTTCCGTCGCCGAATCCAACGTTTCGTAAAAAAACAACACTTCCACGCCCCAGAGCACGGCGAGAACGGTAAAAACAACAACGGGAACAGAACCTGTTTTTTTCTTAGACGACATCACGGGAACGCTTTCTTTTTGCTCCAAAGTTAACCCACGGGAACACGACACGAAAAGCAAAAAAAAATAAAAAAGCCCCCGCGATTGCCTGCGGGAGCTTTTTCGGCGAGCGAAGCGAGTTAGGCTTCAGGACGCGTCTTCGGGAGATTGGTCAAGCGGGTGCGCTTTTCGTCCCACTGTCCGCGCTTTTTGAGCAAATCAATGCGTTCAAAGCGTTTAAGCACAGTGCGGTTCGTGGAACCGGCAGCGGCGCTTTTGAAACTGTTGTGCTGTGACATGACTTGAATTCCTTAGGTTAACGGGTTCGTCGCCAAGGGCGAATTACATATTTTCGTAACGCTGGCGAAGCATATTGTTAAACGCCTGCACTTTTTTCTTACGGCGGCGTTCTTCACACGGCTTTTCGAAGTAGCGCTTCGCACGAACGTCACGAATGATGTTTTCGCGATCGAGTTTTTTCTTCATGCGGCGAATCGCCTTGTCCATGCTTTCACCTTTGCGAATTTTGATTTCTACGGGCATTGGATTACTGTTTGTTTGAAATTGGTTGAAAAATGAAAGGCGAATATGGATTTTTCGCGGGAACGCGTCAAATCTTTTTTTAGGCAATCTTAAAAAAAGTTCTTGCCTTGGGGAATCTTTTCATAGATGCTTGTGCTTCATTTTCAAAATTTAACACAAACGCAAGAGAGATCACTATCATGTCACGAGTTTGCGCAATCACAGGCAAGCGTCCGGTAAAAGGACGCCGCATCGTTCACAAAGGTCAAAGCAAGAAGAGCGGAGGGATCGGTCTCCAGCTCGTCAAGCAAACGAAGCGCACGTTCCGTCCGAATCTTCAACGTATCCGCGTGAAGCTCCCGAACGGTAGCATCAAGCGCCTCTGGATTTCCGTCAAGGCGCTCAAGGCCGGTCTCGTCGAAAAAGTCTAATCTTCGCCGAACCGTTTTGCTCCCTTTTACGGGAACGAAAAACTCCGCAGATTCACGTCTGCGGAGTTTTTTTTTCATTCAACGCGCTTTATGCGCACCACTTTTACCGGAAACCCGGAAACGGAACAACTGACCGCCTCGTAGAAAAACCAGTAGCTCTTCGTTTTCATATTGTAGCGCGGCAACAGCAGAAAATCCGCGCCCGATTTCTCACAGGCATCCGCAATCGCCGCACGCAACGCCAGAGACTGCGTAGGAGAAAGCCCGGAAAAAAGCGAACCGATATCCGAGTAATACCCGTCGCTCGTTTCTTGTGCCGACGGCAAAAAGTTCAACCACGAAGAAGCCGTAGCCTGCCCCTCCGTCCGCACACTTTCATGCGTTGTTTCCGCCTCGTAATGCGCCGAAATCCGAAGATCTTCTTTTGAAATATCACGGGCAAGCCTATCCGCTGTGCAACCGGCAAGCGTTCCCGCGAACATTGTGACGACAACCGCCGCCACCTGAAAAATCCCTGTCTTTTTCACGAAAAACCTTCTCCTCCCGCATCAAAAGCGTCGCCGGTCGCCCCGAAGGAGTGAAGTTTTTGAAATTCCCGAGGGACACCTCTCCGCCGACAAGAAAATTTCGTTTTTTTTTCAAAAACCGGAGTCTTCCCGCTTGATTTTCCGCTTCAGCAAAAACGCACCGACATAAACCGCGGCCAAATACAGCGCAAAAAGCACTCCGGAAAACACGAGCAAAACGACGGGATCGCCGATTGGCGAAACCAACACACTCGACACAAGGATTCCGCTCAGCACCCAGCGCCATTTCTCCAGTAGAGCCTCCTTAGAAACCATACCCGCATACTGTAAGAAAACAACGACGAGCGGGAACTCAAACATCAACCCCGAAAAAAGCGTCAGCGCCACGACAAACAGGTAATAATCCTGCGCGAGCCAATTCATCTGCAAACCGAATTGCTCCGCCAGCCAATACGGCAGACGAATCGAGACCGGCGCCAGCCAAAAAAACGCCAACGCCGCTCCCGTGAGAAAAAGCCCGCTCGCCGTCGCGCAAAAAGGAATCAGGCGGGAACACTCCGCTCGCGTCAGCGCCGGCGCAACAAATTTCCCGAAACGATAAAGCACAAACGGTCCCGCCAAAACGATTCCGCCCAACAATGCAATGTAGAGCAAAATCGAAAACGTATCCATGAAACGCATCACCACCAACGCCTGATTTTCCCCCACGGGCACATTTGCCCATTCCAGCGGAAGACGCAAAAGCGCGAAAACCTGTTTCGAAAAAACCAGCGCCAGCGTTCCCGCGCCGAAAAATGCCGCAATGCACGCAATCAGCGTCGAACGCAATTCCTCTAAATGCTCAAAAAACGACATTTCCCCGCGAGCATCGGAGCCGTCCGCAGAATCCGATGCCGTCAACGAAATTTCCTCGTTTTCATCCTCCTCCATCTTTTTGCGCACCCGCGCTCCTCCCGCTCCTTTTCGCAAAAAAAATTAACGCACGCCGCGCTGGCGCAACGCCTCGAACAGGCAAACGCCCGTTGCCACGGAAACATTCAGGCACGGCACGGAACCCAACATCGGAATCCTCACGAGAAAATCGCAAGTCTCACCCGTGAGGTGGCGAATCCCGTCGCCTTCCGCGCCCATGACAATCGCGAGCGGACCTTTCAGATTCGCATTGTAAATCGAACTGCTCGTTTTGTGGTCGGACGTTCCCGCGACCCACACGCCGCACGCTTTCAGCTTTTCGAGCGCATTGCGCAAATTATTCGCGAGCACAATCGGCACGCTCTCCGCACCACCGCATGCAATCCGCCGCACCGTTTCCGTCACGGGAGCGGAACGCCGCTTCGTGATCACCACAAAATCCACGCCCGCGCAATCCGCCGTGCGCAAAATCGCGCCCAAATTGTGCGGATCCTGAATCCCGTCGAGCACCAAAACGAGCGCATCGTGCCCCAGCGATTCAACGAGCTCCGGAATATCCGCCTCCTCGTGCTTGAGAATTGCAACATCCGGATTGTAATGAGAATTTGCGCGTGCCATCCCCCAAGCATAAACGACACCCCGCCAAAAACAAATTGAAATTTACCGCACAAAGGAAATCCTTTTCGCACTCATCCTTCCCCGACATAAAAAGCGTTCCCGCAAAGACCGCAGGGTGGGCACAAGCGAAGCTATCCTCTCAAATCCGTGTAGATAAAGAATTCCATAAAAATTCGAGAAAACGCCCGTAGTTCTTTTATTTATGCGGTGTAAATGTCGGATTTCGGTGAAGAAGAAAAGTGGAGAATCATCTGCAAAAAACAGGCATTCTTAGGCGTTTGGGGACGTGTTTGACGAATCACAAAAAGACACGAAAAAGCCCGCAATCCCTTTGTTTATGCGGGTTTGCGGGCTTTTGAAATTGGGTGCAGGGTTAGGATTTGAACCTAAGACCTTCAGGTTATGAGCCTGACGAGCTACCGAGCTGCTCCACCCTGCAATAAGTTGAAAGTTTGAGTAGCAAACCATTTTTACAAAACGAGGGCAAGCCTTTTTTAGGGAGAAACAAAAAAAAACCGATTGACTTGCGAATTAGTCTCATTTTTATTTGCCGCAAACACGACGATGAAAAATCAACTTTCCCCGAGTATTATCGAAAAAATTACGGAACAGCTTGCCTCGCTGAAATTCGGCGAGCTGACCGTTGTGGTTCACGACGGAAAAGTGGTTCAAATCGAAGTGAAGGAGAAAATCCGACTCTCCAAATAACGCCACCGAAATACGGAGCCCCTCAAAAACAGACTTTCTCGCCCGCGACCGGACAGACCGGAGTGCGCGATACGACGAGAAAATAAATGAAACTCAAACAATCCTTCTTAATCTTCGCGGGAACGGCAATTTTGCCGACACTCGCCCTCCTCGCGCAGGAAACGACGGGAACGCCCTCCGCAACCCCGGCGCAGGAAAACGCTTCCGAAAAATCGGATGACGCCGCATCTGCAGAAACAACGGCAAAAAACGGAAAAGCGGTGCGCGTTACCGCCGCCAAACACGAAATGGAACTGCAAGACGTTCCGCTGAGCGTTTCCGTGATCAGCGGAGACGAAATCACGAAAAGTTCCGCCGCAACAGTATCGGACGTTCTCGACGACGTTCCCGGCGTGCAAGTCGAGTCCACGGGCTCGGCGGGGTTCAAACAAGTCAACATCCGCGGCGAAAGCAATCAGCGCGTGCTGATTCTCGTCGACGGGCAAAAAATTTCGGAAACCAAAGGCATGAACGGCGCGCCGCTTCTGATGTCGGTTCAAGATATTGAGCGTGCGGAAGTCATTAAAGGCCCGGCATCCGTGCTTTACGGCTCGGAAGCGATTGGCGGCGTGGTCAACATCATCACGAAGAAAGCGGGCAAGGAAGGCGCCCACGGGAGCGTCGGCGTGCGCGGCGACACGGGAACACGCGGGCTTGACCAATATTACGATCTGAACGCGCGTTACGGCGGATTCGCGGCGCGGGTTTCGTTTTCTGACGAAAACCACGGCGATATCGAGTCGCCGGACGGACGCATAGACCGCACGTCGTATCGTTTCCAAAACACGAGCGCGTATCTCGCCTACGATATTTCGGAAAATATTTCTTTCGGAACCAAAATCGAGTCGTTTCGCGGGCGTTCGGAAGTCGCTTCCGGCGACGATCTTGTTTTCATGGAATTGCCGGGCTGGGATCGTGACAAGGTCGGTCTTTTTCTTGAAATCAAAGATATCTCCGAGACGTTCGTAAAATTCCGCGTCGATGCGTATTTCCAAAAAACGGACAAACATTTTGTTCAGGACATCACGCAGTTTGTTCCGCCGATGACGATTAACGTTGATTCCGATCGCCGCAACAAACACTACGGCTACGGGGCGGAAATGCAGGCGGATTTCGTAATCGCGGAAGATCACTACCTCATTGTCGGCGCGCAAATCGACTACGTAAAACTTGATTCGCACGAAGTAACCGCCACGCAAAATTGGATGACGCTTCCGACGGGAAATCGCTACATCGTCGACATGACGCGGACGAACGATTACGACGCGGACATCCTTACCGCCGCGCTTTTTGCACAGGACGAATGGAATTTTGCCGAAGGCTGGGATCTCGTTCTCGGGGCCCGCGGAACGTATGTGAAAAACGAGTTTGACGACGGGACGTCTCATGTTGTCCGCCGCGCGGGAACGAATGCGGGAACGACGACCGAAATCCTTCCAAACCAAAGCGAAGACGATGCGAACGCAACGTTCTCCCTCTCGCTCGTAAACTCGCAGATCGAAAATTGGACGTTTCGCGGAACCGTAGCCCAAGGATATCGCTACGCGTCGATTAACGAACTCTACATCGGTTCGGCGATGGCGGGCACGACGACCAACCCCAATCCGAATCTCGACCCCGAGTCCAGCATCAGCTACGAACTCGGTGCGCGCTACAACGACGGGAACCTGAATATCGACGCAACGGTTTTCTACACAAATGCCGACGATTACATCGGAACGCGCACTACAACTTCCGCAATCGGCGACCAAATCTGGTTCGTCAACTACGATTCCGCGCGAACGTTCGGGGCGGAACTTGCCGCGTCCTACCTTTTTGAACTCGGGAACGATGCGACGATTAAGCCCTACGCCGTTGCCACGCTCATGCGTCGTCGTTTCGACGATTCATCCGGCTCAACCTATTACACCGGACAGCCGGAACTTTTCGGAAAAATCGGCGTTCTCGCCACCTATTCCGAAAGCAATCGCGACTGGTGGGCGGATTTCAATATTCGCGGAAATTCCGCCACCAAGGAAGAAGTCGAAGATACGGCAACCGGCGGAACAAAAGTTGACCGCCAATCCGGCTGGGCGACGCTTAATTTCTCGGTCGGGCTTGATATTTTCGACAAAAACAAGAGCGCATTTTTTGAAAAACTTACGCTCGCCGTCGGCATCGACAATATCACCGACAAACGATACGAACTCCCGAATCTGACGTATCTGCAGCCCGGGCGCAGCTTCTGGGCATCGCTTAAATACGATTTCTGATTAGGAAAAACAGGGCTGCGGGAACGTCTCTTCGGACAGGAAAACCCATAGCAACAACACCGTTCCCGCAGCCCGAAACACTTTTACGAAAACAAAAATTAAAAACACACGATGAAATCCCTGATTGTTTATTCTTCCAAAACAGGCAATACGCGCAAAGTCGCCGAAGCCATTCTTTCCGTCCTGCCCGCGGGAACGGAGATTTATCCCGTCGAAAACGCGCCGGATCCCGCCGCCTACGATTTTGTCGCCGTCGGTTACTGGGTGGACCGCGGCACCGCAAACACGGAAATGGCGGCATATATGCCGAAAATCTGCGGGAAAAAGGTCGGCATTTTCTTCACGCTCGGCGCGTTCCCGCACTCGCCCCACGCACAGGATTCTTTCGACAACGGTGTAAAACTTCTCGGCGAAAACTGCGAAGTGATTGCGAAATTCTGGTGCCAAGGGGCAATCGATCCGAAACTCACGGCCTGGATGAGCAAACTTCCGAAAGAACATCCGCACGCGCCGAATCCGGAGCGCCTTCACCGTTGGGCGGAAGCCGCAAAGCATCCGGATGCCGCCGACCTCGAAGCCGCAAAAGACGCGTTCAGAAACCTTTTTTAAAATAAGACAGATAGATGACGGCTTAGAGCTTAGAGGTATTACCCGCGCTTCGCGCAACGAGAAGTTAAAAATTAGAAATGAGTCATCTTCCTAATTTCTAATTCCTTAAAAGCACTTACCTCTAAGCCCTCAGCTCTCACCTCTCAGCCATCGAAGTATTCTCCGAAAACTCACGGATTATTATCCGCTAAAGATACCTTATGTTTTCAGATTTCCTTTTTCCCGAAAACTCGGCAGAAGTCGTTGCCCGGCTCGAAGAAAAGAAACACTTCAGCCACACCGAAAACTTCCGCCGCCGCGGGAACGCTGCTCCGCCGCCCTCTCCGCTCGACGCGTGGGCGAAAGCCGCTTCCGCGCCCAAGCGCACCGCACGCCGAGCACTCTACGTTCACGTGCCGTTTTGCCTGCATCGCTGCTCGTTTTGCAGTTTTTATTCCAACGCGACGCGCACGGCAGACCTCGACGGCTACACCGCAACCGTCATTCGCGAGATGCAAAACGCGCTCGCGGAATCGCCGCGCCTTGCGCAGGAAGAAATCAACGTCGTTTACTTCGGCGGCGGCACGCCGACCGACCTTTCCGCGCACAATCTCGCCGACCTCGTTTCGTTCATTTACAAAAATTTCAACGTCGCCGCCGACCGCGAATTTACCGTCGAAGGGCGCACGAGCGGATTTGACGAAGAAAAAATCCGAGCCTGCGTCGACAACGGCGTAAACCGTTTTTCCTTCGGCGTGCAAACGTTTGACACCGCTCTGCGCCGCAAGCTCGGACGAATCATGTCGAAAGAAGAACTCGTCGAACGCCTTTCGCTCGTGAAAAAAATCGGCGGGAACAACGTCGCGCTCATGCTCGATTTTATCTACGGGCTTCCCGGACAAACGCCGGAACTCTGGGACGAAGATTTGCGCATGATTACTGAAGTCGTTCCCGTGGACGGCGCCGACCTTTACCAACTCAAACTTTTGCCGGGCACAAGCCTCACCCGCGCAGGAAAAGATTTGAGCTATGACGAACGCTTCGCGCTCTTTATGACCGCGCGGGAACGCCTTTCAAAACTTGGCTGGAAACGCCTTTCGATGACGCATTGGGGTCGCACTTCGCTCGAACGCAACTGGTATAACCACGGCACGAAAACGGGCATGGAACTCGTTCCGTTCGGTTCCCGCGCCGGAGGTTTTCTCGGCGGATTCAGCTTTATGCAAATGCCGGATTTGCAAAAATACACGGAAACAGTCGCAGCCGGGAAAAAGGGGCTGATGGTTGCCGTGCCGGACAATCCGGGAATCCGCGTGAAAAACATCGTCACGCACCAGCTCGAACTCGGATTCCTCGAACCGGCGGAAATTTCGCCGGAATTTCTCGCGGAAGACGCGCAAAATGTTTGGAAAAATTGGATACGCGCAGGGATTCTCCTTCCCGACGGCGAGCGCCGCTACACGCTTTCGCCGCTCGGCGAATATTGGCACGTTACGCTGATTTCGCTCGTCATGGGTATGCTGACGCAAATCGCCTCCGCGCGGCATAATCACGAACGCGTTCCCGCGGAGGCGACGGCATAAAATGAGCGTTCCCGCAAAAACCGTTCCCGCGCTGAAAAAATTTTATTGGACGACGGAGCATCTCGTGCTCGTCGGGATTTTTTCCGCGCTGATTCGCCTGTCGTCGCTCGCCATCGGCCTGGTCGGCGGCGGGCCGAATCCGATTTCGCTCTTTATCCGCAACGGATTGACGACGGCGTTGCTCATCGTGCTCGTTTGCCGCGTGCGCAAGTTCGGCGTGCTTTGTCTTTATTGCTTCGTCAATGTCGTCATTTCGTTTTTCATGTCGGGCTCGATTATGATTTTTCTCGCTCCCGCAAATCTCTTGGCGGCGTTGCTGAGCGATTTAATCATCTCGGCGGCGGGCGGCTACAAAAACACGCTGAGCGTGCTCGCCGGCGTTGCGATGTATGATTTGTTTTCCCGCGTGATCTCGCTCAGTTTGAGTTTTCTCGTCATGCGCGAAAATCTGCAGCTCGTAGCGGCGGGAGCGGTGATGATCATTCTCGGTTACTGCGGGAGTGTGCTCGTCGGGCTTCCCGCCGGCTACAAATTCGTTAAAGAACTCCGCCACGCAGGACTGATCAGAGAAGAGTGAAATCGGTAGACATTGAATCGTGACAAGTGACAGGAAAAAATCTCAGATGATTCAAAAACGTATTGATTCCGAAAATACAAAAAAGCCTTTCGTCGCGACGCTCGATATGCGCACGAAGTTGCTCATTTCGCTCGCGGCATCGAGCACGTCAATTTTTCTGAACGACTGGCGGCTGCTGGTTGCGCTCAACGCGCTGACGTTTGTTTATGTGTTGAGTTTGCGCCGCTTCAAACCCGTTGCGGTGATGTATGCGGCAACGGCGCTGATGCTCGGCTTCGCGTTTTGCTTTATTCCCGCATTCGTTTGGTTCGTGAACGCGATTGCGGGAAGCGTTCCCGCGCAAATTGCCGACGGCTTTCGCCGCCTCGCTTCGATTCTCGACGAGCAGGGTTTTGCGACTGTCCTGCTTCCGTTTCTGCGCATTTCCGTGAGCATGAACGTTTTTCTCGCATTCGGACTGACTTTCGACAATCAGGAATTTATTTCCGTAATGCGAAAAATGCGGCTCGCACGCATCGTCTTTATTCCGCTGATGATTTGTTGCCGCTTTGTTCCGAGCTTCGTGGACGACATTCGCCAGCTTTACGAAAGCCTGCGCGTCCGGCGCCGCAAAATGAATTTCCTTTCGCTCGTTGCTGCGCCGATGCAATTCCTGCGCTACGTCGTCGTTCCCGTATGCGTGCGCACCTTGCGGATTGCGGACAATCTCGTGCTGATGTGCGAAGTGCGCCGCATCGGTTGTTCGGAACGTTGTATTTGCGCCGCCGAACACAAAATACGTTCCCGCGATTGGAGCGTTTTGGTGTTCACCTTTTGCGCCGCCGCCGTGATTTGGACGCTGAAATTCATCCTCCCCGCCCCCGCCGAAACTTTTGTTCATTAAAGCCGAAGGCTTCCTTTCATGATTTCTGTTGAAAAACTTTCCTACCGCTACCCGTTCGCGCAAAAAGATGCGCTGACGGATATTTCATTTTCGCTCGGCGAAGGCGAAGCGATTTTGATTTCCGGACCGTCCGGTTGCGGAAAATCCACGCTTCTGCGCGTGCTCAACGGACTGATTCCTTTTCACTTTCGCGGAGAACTTCGCGGAAGCGTCAAAATCGCCGGGCGCGAACCGGAAAGCCTCGCCGAAGTTTCCGCGCAGGTCGGGTCCGTTTTCCAAAATCCCGACAGTCAGTTTCTCGCTATGACCGTCGAGAGCGACATCGCGGGAAGCCTCGAATGGCGCCTCGATTCTCGCGAAGAAATTTTACGCCGCACGGACGCGGCAATCGAACGTCTCGGACTCAAACACTTACGTTCCCGCAGTCTTTTCGGGCTTTCTTCCGGCGAAAAGCAAAAAACCGTCATCGCCTCCGCCGTCGCGATGCAACCGCGCATTCTTGTTTTTGACGAACCAACGGCAAATCTCTCCCCGGAAGCAACGGAAGAACTTGCCGCGCTTTGCCGCGAACTCAAACGCGACGGTTTCACCATTGTTATCGTAGATCACCGCATTTACTGGCTCGACGGCGTTCCCGACAAAATCCTGATTTTAAACGAAGGAAAAATCGTGCGCCGCATCGAACGCGCCGACGGGAACGCGCTCACCGAACTCGATTCCGTCGAAAGCGAGCACGCGCTCGGGCTTCGCAAAGTTCGCGTTCCCGCGGATCCGCCGCTTGCCGAAATCCCCGCCGATGCTCCCGCCGCGCTTCATTGCGAGAAAATCGTTTTCAAATACCCGAATTCCGAAAAGGAAATTTTCGACGGTTCCCGCGATTTCCGCATCCCGCGGGGCGCAATCACAGCCGTCGTCGGAAAAAACGGAGCAGGCAAAACAACTTTTGCAAAAATCATTACCGGACTTTTAAAACTTCCCCGAAAAAACGGCGGAATCATTTTGAAAAACGAAGCTCCCGCGAAAGCCGCGCAACTACTCGACGACGGCGGATTCGTCATGCAGAACACGGACATCCAACTTTACATGCGCACCGTTCTTGAAGAACTCGTTTCGTCTTCGCCGCTTTCCCGAAAAGATGCCGAGCGCGAAGCCCTCGCGCTGCTCGACGAAATCGGACTTTCCGACAAACGGGAACGCCATCCGCAATCCCTTTCCGGCGGCGAAAAACAACGCCTCGTCATCGCATCCGTTTTGATGAAAAAACCGTCCCTGCTCGTGCTTGACGAGCCGACCAGCGGACTCGACGGACGCAATATGCGCATCATCGCCGCCATGCTTCGCGACTACGCCGCGCGCGGGAACACGGTTTTGCTCATCACTCACGACCTCGAATTCCTCTCGCTTCTCGCCACCTACAAAATCGAAATTTAACAAATAACCATAAAAAATATGCTTCAACACTACTGCGCCGAATACTACGAAAAACTCGGTCCCGTCGGAATTCCTCTGGCAGCATCGCTTTTGCTCGCCGTTTTTCTTTCGGTAAAAATTTACCTGAAATTCTGGCTCGTCGAATTGCAATTCCGCCGTTTTTTCAAACAAGTCGAAAACGGGAACACCGCACTTTTGCTCGACGAATCGCGCCTCGAAAAAAATCCGCTTGTCCGCGTCGTGCGCGACATCGCGACAAAACACCGCCACCATTCGGACGACTTGCGCTCCGAATCTGCGTATCTTTTTCATCGATACTTTTACGAAACGAAGCGCAACTTCACGACGCTACGTCTCATCACCGCGACCGCGCCGCTCCTCGGTTTGCTCGGAACCGTGCTCGGAATCATTCAGGTTTTTGAAGTCATCGGACACGGCGGGAACGCGGCGGCGGACAACGCGAAACTCGCACTCGGAATCGGGCAGGCGCTTTGGACAACCGTGCTCGGGATCGTAATTGCCGTGCCGACGCTCGCCGTTTTGTTCTACCTGCGCCACAAACTGCTCGGGTGTATGATCGTCGCCGTCGAATTTTCTTACCGCGCCGTCGCCATCGCCAAGGCGGCGCAAAGCGATGATTGAATTTGCTTTTAGAAACCGTTGAGAGTTGAGAGCTGAGAGGTAAATGCGTTTTGCCTGCGGCAAAAAAGGTTTTTGAAATTCTTTTTTCGGTAATACCTCTCAGCTCTAAGCTATCACCTCTCAATCAAAGTTCCCTTTATCATTTATCCGTTGAAATAATGCACTGTCCGAATATTGAGGATTTTGACGCAGACGACGAAATCAGCATCGAACTGACGCCGTTAATCGATGTCATTTTCATGCTTTTGATTTTTTTCATCATCGCGACGACGTTCGTGAAGCCGAAATTCGAAGTCGCGCTCCCCGATGCGGAAAGCGCAAAAATCGTTTCCGAAAACGAAAAAACGCCTGTTTGTGCGATTACCGTCGATGCGGCGGGAACGCTGTTTTTTGACGGTGAAGCTATACTTCCCGAGTCGCTCCCGCAAAAATTCAAGGAGCACGAAGGCAAAATTTTTGAAGTTTTTTCGGACAAATCCGCGCCGTTCGGAATTGTGATGCAACTCATGGACGCAGCAAAAAAACAGGGCAATGAAAACCTGCTTTTCATGGTTGAAAAAGAACATTGAGGATGCCGAGCGCGTCAGCTCCGGCGCATCCGCTTTCTTTTGCTTCATTTTATTTGCGGGAACGCTTGCGTTTGCCGCAGAGAAATCGTTTTCACTCCCGGAACGTGAAGCCGCCGAGGAAATCGCGGAAAATGTTCCCGCGCGAATTGTCGTCCGGCTGGAAAATTTCGTTCCCGTAGCCGAAATTTCGGAGGTCGAAAACGCACCGGAGGAAACGCCGCCTGCGCCGGAAATCCCTGCACCGCCGGAACCGATTCCCGAAGCTCCGGCGGAAACGACCGTGCCGGAAAAAATCGACGACTCCGCGATTCGCGAAACGCTCTGCGAACAACCTGCTCCCGAAATTCCGCCAAAAGAAGAACCGCCGCCGCCCGAACCGGAAAAAGTTCCGGAGCCGCCGGAAGAAACGCCGCCCGAGCAAAAACCGCAGGATTTTGTTCCGCCGCCGCAAGTTGCGCAGCAACCGCCGCCGAGCCCGCCCGTTCCCGCGCCTGTCGAAGATTTCGCCGCAAAAGCCGCCGCCGAACAAACGCTTTACGGAGCGCTTGCCGAAGCTGTTTCCCGCAAAAAATTCTACCCGAAAGCGGCACGTCGCAACGGGCGCACGGGAACGGTTTCCGTGCAGGTAAAAATTGACGCCGACGGGAAAATCTCCGCGTTTTCCGTCGAAAAATCCTCCGCGCACAAATCTCTCATTTCCGGTGCGGAGGAAACCCTGCGCCGTGTCGCCGAAGATTTTTCCGCCCCCGCGGGAACGCGCTCTGCCCTTCCCGCCGCCTTCGTCGTCCCCATCATTTACGAATTGAATTAACGCCTCGGATAAAACGGGCGACCTTGCCGCGCCACCGAAATAAAAAAGTTGAACGAACACGAGCGGCAGCGACGCTTTTTAATAAATTCTCGCCACGCCGAATTTTTCATGCAGAATTCGGGCGTGCGGGAACGTCCGCAAAAATTTCATTCACCCCAAACACAAAGAAACACTATGCTCGAAAATCTGCAGGAAACTCTGAAAAAAACGCTTTTCGCCGGAGTCGGCGCCACCGTAATGTCTGCCGACGCGGTCAAATCCGCGCTGACGGATTTGGTGAACAAGGGAAAGCTCTCGGCAGAAGACGCGAAGGCGGCTTTTGACAAGGCAGCGGCGCGTGGCGAAGAGGACGCAAAGGCGTTTTACGAAAAGGCGAAAGCGCGCGGCGAGGAAGCGCTTGAAAGCCTAACTTGCGCCAAGCGCATCGAATTGCTCGAACAACGCGTTGCCGCGCTCGAAGCGAAACTCGGATGCGTTCCCGCGGAAGCACCGTGCGCCGCTCCCGCGCAGGACGTCGAAAATTAAGCGCGAACGCCGAAGTTTTTAAAAACCTCAAACTTTTTCGATGTTTTCGACCCGAAAAAAATCGCCGTTAAAAACGTTTGCGATGTTGCGCAACGGAATCCGCGCGAAGGAAATCTTCGTCGTGTTGTTGCGCAACGGGTTTAACGAACTCATCGACAAAATTTACAGTCCGAAATCGTTTTTTCGGCACATCATTCCGAAGCCCGACAAAAGCATAACGCTCTGGAAACGCATTCGCGTAACCTGCGAAGAACTCGGACCGACTTTCGTCAAATTCGGGCAAATCATCAGCACGCGTGAAGATATTTTGCCGGCGCCGCTCATCGAGGAGCTGAAACAACTGCGCGACAGCGTTTCTCCCGTTCCGTGGGAACAAATCGAGCCTGTTTTCAATGCGGAACTCGAAAACGGAATTGATGCATATTTTTCCGAGTTTGATACCGTTCCCGCAGCGGCAGGCAGTGTCGGGCAAGTTTACCGCGCGCGTCTGAAAAGCGGGGAAGAAGTTGCGGTGAAAATCCGCAGGCCGGGCGCGGCGCGTGATATGACGCGGGATTTTGAAATTCTCGTGTGGCTCGTGGATCGCGCGGTGGAGCGTTTTCCCGAGCTCGCGTTCTACGACCTTGCGGGAATTCTTGCCGAAATTCGGGACGGTGTGTTGCGGGAAACGGATTTTTCCTTTGAAGCACGCAATTCCGAGTATTTTAACGCGGAAAATCCGTTCCCGAACGTTTTTGCGCCGAAAATTTTTCCGCAATATTCGACCGCACGCGTGCTTGTTTCGCAGTGGATTGACGGTGTGGCTCCCGGAAAAAGCGGCGTTCCCGCGCCGGAAGCGGCGGCGAGCGGGGCGCGTTCCCTTTTTCACCAAATTTTCACGGCGGGATTTTTTCATGCGGATCCGCACAGCGGAAATGTTTTGCTCACGCCGGACAATCGCGTTTGCTTCATCGATTGGGGCGTCGCGGGAACGCTTTCGCGTAAGATGCGCTACTTCCTTGCCGATATTTTTGCGGCGGCAGCGGCGGGCGAGGCGGAAAAAGTTTTGCAGGTCGTTTTGAAAACGTATCCGCCGGCGGAGCGAATCAACAAAGCGAAGGCGGAATCGGAAATCGCCGTTGTGTTGCGGCGGCACCAGAATTTTGAACAAAAGGACGGCTCTCTCGGACACATGATTTTCGATATGTTGCGCGTGTTTTCCGACTGCGGCTTACCGCTCCCGCGCGACTACGCATTGCTTGCGAAATCCGTCATCGTTATGGAAGAAACCGGACGCGCTGCCGACCCGGATTTCAACATTCAACATTTCGCGAAAGAAGCGCTGAACCGCCTTTACATGGAACGCTGGAATCCGAAAACGCTCGTCGGCGACGCAGTTCACGGAATCGAGCGCCAGTTTGCCTACGTTAAGGAAATGCCGGAATCCGTTCAGCGTATTCTTTGGAAAATCGAAAAAGGCGACGCCAAAATCGAGATTGAACATCGAGGGCTGAGCTCGATGCGAACGACGCTCGACAAGGCGACCAACCGGCTTTCGCTCGCACTTATCATCGGCGCGCTTTTGGTTGCGTCGGCACTTTTGGTGTGCTCGGATTCATTCGTCGGAAACGAAACACGCGGCTTCGCACACCATCTCGGAGTTACCGGATTTATTATTGCCGCGATTTGGACTGCGTGGCTTTCGTGGATTATCCTCCGCCGCAGAGGAGATTAGTAATCGGCATCAAGCGTTTTTTTGGGGGAGCTTCTCTCTTCACAAAAAAAGCGTTCCCGCGAAAATTCACGGGAACGCTTTTTTTTTTCGGGAGGTGAATCCTTTGAATTATTCGCCTTCGGTTGTGCTGAACGTAACGTTGGAAATTTTCGCTTTCGCGAGAACGTCGAGCACGTTCATGATTCGGTCGTAAACGACCGTTTCTTCGGCGGCGACGGTAACGATGATCTTCGTCTGCGACTGCAACGCGGCATCCGCAAGATTACGCATTTCCACGTAGAGGTCGTTCATCTTAATATCGCCGGGTTGCCCGATCGGGTCATCGTTGAGAGAAACTTCGCCTTCGGCGGAAATGCCGATAACGACTTCATCGGGCGGCAACTCATCAGAAACGGCGGTAGAAACTTCCGCCGAACCCGGGAGCGTCGTTTTGATTTCGTATTCGACTTTCGCCGTTCCCGCCAAGACCATGAAGTAAAGGAGAATGACGAAGACGACGTCGAGCATCGGCGCGATCTGGAAACCGAGATTTGCCGGTTCTTCCGCTGGAACTCTTTTCATGATTAGTCGTCCTTACTCATGCCTGTGAAGGCGATGTTATCCATTCCCGCGTCCGCCGCGAGCATGAGAACCTGGCTGATGTATTTTGCCGGGATCTGTCTGTCTGCGCGAATGAGGAAGCGAACCTCGGGGTCAATTTCTTTCGTATACGGATTGGTCGCACGGGAAATAATGTTTTCCACGGCTTTGTCGCGTCCCTGCTCCGTAATGTCGATCAGCGTATCGTCGAGTTTGACGATGGGTTGCCCCAGCGTTTTGTCCCAACTGACGTTGATGAGCACGGCTTTTGCTTTAGTTTTGGGATCGGGTTCTGCACCGTTGGAAGCGACAGGCAACGTAATGCTGGTGTCGATCTTCAACATCTGCGACGTCGAAATGCTCATAAAGAAGATGAGCAAAACGAAGAGCACGTCGAGCATCGGCGCAATCTGAAATTCCGGCTCGCCATTTCCGCCACCGCTACTGGCCATAGGTCAATCCTTTTCAGATAAAAGTTAACGAAAAGCGCGGGAACGCGCTATTACGCCTGTTGTTCTTCCGCAGGAGCTTCTTCGCCTTCTTCCGCAGCGACCCAATTCGGCATCGCAGCGTAGATTTCTTCGTCGCCGATCTGATAGCCTTCAAACTTTTCGTAAGGCATCTTACGGAAGAGACCGGTAACGACTTCCTGCAAGTCGTGGAGGACCGTCGTGATACGGTTGCGGAGGAGGTAGAAGAAGAAGAACGCCGGGATGGAAACCGCGAGACCGGAAGCCGTAGCGACAAGAACTTCCCCGATGTGCCCGGCGAGTTCGCCTGCACCGCCGCCGCCGACACCTTCCTTACCGAGAGCACCGAACGCGCCTTTCATCCCCGTAACGGTCCCGAGAAGACCGACCATCGGGGCGCAAACCCCGATAACGGAGAGGTAAGAAATACGAGCGTCAAAGCCCGCCTTAATACGGGAAATTTCCGAGAAGATCGCTTCTTCCGTCATCGTTTTTCCGTCAGGAAGGAAGACGACACCCATGCGGACAACGTCCGAAAGCGTAGAAGGATTCGCTTTGCAGAATTCATAAACTCCGCGATAGTCCCCGCTCTGGAAGAGGGTGCGAATCTGCTCAATGTGCGCCGGCGGGAACATGCGCTTAATCATGGAGCGCATATACCCGTCCACCGTAAGCCAAACGAGCGCAATAGAGCAGAACAGCAGCGGCCACATAACCCAACCGCCCTGCTTGAGCGTATCGAGAAAGCTGTCTTCGGAAACGGCTTCGGTTGCCGCTTCTGCGGCGGGTTCAACGGCTTCCTGCGCGAACAGGAATGTCGGGACGAGAGCTGCTCCGAGAACGAACAGCGGGAGGAGTTTGCGCAATTTCATATTCATAGCGATTTTAAATATAGAGGTAATTGGGTTGAGGGGATTAATGATTGTTTTGATTTAAAAGAAAATTGGAGTTTAAGGCGAATTTATTCTTCGTCGGAATCGTCAATTTCGATTTCTTCTTCGTCTTCGACAATGAGATCTTCGCTCCCGTCGCTGACGGCTTCTGCGGACTCATCGGACGAACCGATAGACGCGGCAACGAGTGCGCGTTTCTGATCTTCCGCGAGCGAATCGCGTGCGGCAAGTTCCGCCTGTTTGTCCTTCGGCAAAAGTGCGAGCGCTTCCTTGGCTTCCGGGGTCATCGGATACTCGGTTACGACTTCCATGATGTAGGATTCCGCGAGCTTCGGCAGATTCTGCGCCTTGCGATCCGGACCGTCGAGCTTAAGGAAACAACGGGCGACTTCAAGTTTCGACGCGGGAACGAATTCCGTCTGGTTGCCGTAGAACACGGGAACGCGCAGGAACGTATAGAGTGCGTCTTCGTATTTGCCGAGATTGAATTCCGCACGACCTTTGAGCATCGTGAGCTGTGCGTTCGTTTCGGGAGAATCGACGGTCTTCATCATTTCGGTCGCATCGCGCAACACGCGTTGGTAATCGCCCTTGCGGAGCTGCTGGCGGAGACGGACGATTTTGATGCGTTCCGGCAAACCTTCAATTTTTTCCCAACCGGGAGCGTCCTGAAGTTCGCGAATAAACGAATCCATAATCGTATCGTTTTCCTGAAGGTCGAGCGCGTCGAGTTTAATCACGGCGGCTTCAAGCCAGAGCGAACCCGGAATTGCCTTCAAATCTTTGAAAAATGCGAGGAAACGTTCCGCCGTAGCAAGCGCGGCGGCAGGATTGCCCTGCGAAAGATCGTTGCGCGCATCCTTGAGTTGAGTTTCGTTTTCCCAAATGATGCCGATAACGTCTTTCAACGGGAGCTCGTCGGTAAAGCGCATTCCCGTTTGCAGGTCGATGTTTTCCTTAACAACCATGATACCGCGCGGAGAATCTTTCAGATTTGCCGCAGTCAGTTTCGCCTTCGGCTTCTTGGCACCGGGAGGAAGAAGCTTTTCCGGGTAATTGATTTCCCAGGTCTGGCGCACCGGTTTTTCAAAACCGAATTTGATGACAACGCGTTTTTTCTTTTTCGTGTCTTTCGCCTTAATCACGTCTCCCACAGCAGAAGCCGCGGGAGCGGCCTGTGCGAAGGCGAAAGTCGCGGGAACGGCGATGAGAGCCGCAAGAGCAAGGAACTGCAAAAATTTCTTTTTCATTTTCGTGAATTAGTTGAAGGGGTTCACATGGTTTGAAGAAGCTTTGCGGCTTCTTTGCCTTCCGGCGTATCTTTGTAGCGGCTCGTGGGTTCCGTCATCTGCAGGAAGAGGAGCTTCGCAGCTTCCGTGTCGGACGGGTTCACACCGTCGCTCGGACGCTTGAGGAAATCCTTAAACACGATACCCGCACGGAGCATCGCCTTGGCGGCAAATTCCGGATACTTTTTCCACGTCAGGTAGCAAATGCGGTAATCGCCGATTGCGGATTTATACAAATCTTCGCGTTTTGTCCGGTCTTTCTCCTTCGCTGCCTTCATTTCCTTGACCTGCCCGAGGTAGTAAAGAGCCGCCGCTGTCGGGCGTCCGCGCCATTCCTTGATGCTTTTGATGTAGTTGAGTTCCGCCGTCGCATTTTCAAAACGATCGGCAATGTTGAGCGCGGAAGCATCCGCATCCGACATCAAGATGAGCGATTGCGCACGACCGAGGCGAAGATCCGGCTCAAGCATATAGGCAACGTTCCCTTCAATGGCTTCGTTGAAAATCTCATACGCTTTTTTGTATTCCTTACGATCGAGGAGAATACGCCCTTCCCCTTCAAACGAGAACTCGGCGGATTCGGACCCCTTGTAGAAGTCCAAAACGTATTGGAAGAATTCTTCCGCCTTCTTCGTATCCCCGCGGTCGAGCAGATACGCCCCGACCTTGGAAAGAATCATCGGGCTGAGTTCATCCGGTTTGTGCTGGCTCGCCAAACTGCGGTAAAGGTCGTCACGCTTGGAAGCAAGGCGATTGCTTTCCGGCACATTGCGGCGCGCGTTGAGGAACGCAAGATTGTCGTAGATTACGGATTCTGCGTAAAGCCCGCGAGCGCGTGCAACGAGCGAAGCCTGCGTATCTCCCGTAAGTTTCAAAAGCGTCTTCATATCCGCAACCGCCTTTTCAACCGTGTATTCGTCCGGATCGCGCGGCTTCGGGATTTCGCCTTCTTTCGGCGCAGGGTGCTTTTTCACCTTATCGGCAAAACGGGATGCGAGGTCGTCGATCAGCGTTTCAACGCCGTCCTGACGCGGATCGTTGATATTTTTCAAAATCGCATCCGCCATGATTTTTCGGGTTTCGTCCTGAGCTTTTGCAATGTGCGCGAGCTTTTCCGGTTGCGGCATTTTCTGCGCTTCGGAACGCGCTTTACGCACCGTATAGTCCACTTTCTTAAAGAGGTAGCCCAGCGCTTCCGGGGAGGACGGATCCCAGTTGTAAAGAGTGTTGTAAAGGTCGAGCAAACGCGCATAGCCGCCTTCAAGCTGCGGGAGCTGCTTGTCGAGTTCGTTCAGCGAGAAATACAACGCATCCGGATTATAGCGTGCCGTTTTTGCAGCAAGAATGTAAGCGTCGACACTCGCGTCCATGTATTTTTGTTTCTTGCGGAGGTCGCTCTGCGTAAATTTCGCGATTTTCTTGTTCCCGATACCTTTTCGGGTTTCGGATCCCTTCACCGCCTCCGCGAGGGATTTGTTCGCGTCGCCGAGAAGCGTGTAAACTTCCGGAAGCTGGTAGGCAACGGAATCCGCGATATTGACGGAAACATCTTCACGGAGTTTCGGAACCGCGAGCGAGTTCAACACCGTTTTGTCATCAACATCGAAATAATCCTTAATCCAGTTTGTGCAACGGCTGACGACGTCCTGCGTTTGCGGCGGGCGAATCCCGTTCTGCACAACGGCAAGGCGGTAGCGAGCATCCGGAATAAACTGTCCTTCCGGATATTTGTCGACGTAAACTTCAAACGCAGCCTTCGTTTCCGGCAACATCGTCGAATAGAAGAAAAGCAATGCTCGGCGGTAAAGCATTTCTTCGACCACCGGAGAAAAGTCCGCATTCGTCTGATATTTTTCGAGGAACGAATCAATCAGCGAAAGGGTGTTTTGAGACTCGGCGGAAAGTTTCGGCTTATAGCCGGGCTTGCCCATACCTTTGATGTATTCTTTTTCCTCGTCGTTCAAAATCCCCCACGGGCAACGAGAGAAGTTTGCCGCGATAATAAACCAGTCGATTTGGCAATTAACGTCGAGCGGGAGCTTGGAAACGTTTTTCTTCACCCATTCGAGTTGCGCAATCGCGTCTTTATAATCGCCCTTGTCGTAAGAAATCTGACCGAGCAGAAGCGCGACGCGACCAAGCTCGTCGCCCTTTTCCTTGTTATCCTTAAATGTATCGATAAATTTTTTACATTCTGCCTGTGCTTCGTCGTCGCGGCCCATTGCGCGTAAGGTGAGAATGTAGTAATACGTTGCCGTACTGAGCAGATCAAAATCCTTGTGGTTTTGAAGGATATCGCCGAACGCGACGTAGGCTTCCCAGAAACGATCCAAAGAAATCAAACTCGCGCCGATACGGAAGGAAATCAACGCGTCGAAGTCCTTGTTTTCGTCAAATCCGGTTTTATACTCTTCAATTTGCGCAAGTTCTTCTTCCGCCTTATCGATGCGTGCCTGCGCCTTTTCGTCGGGGGCTTCTCCGCCCTGTTTCTTGGCGGCTTCGACTGCGGCTTTTGACATTTCGAGCGCGGGACCGAAGCACTTCATCAGCGCGTCCTTACGCATCACACCCTGATAAATCTGCAGAGCCTGACGAAAAAGCTCCTGCCGCCGCGCAAATTCTTCGTCGCTTGCCATTTCGACATCGATATCCTGCGCTTGACTGAAATAATCGTCCCCGACTTCGAGGTTCTGCATATTCGAGCGAATCAAGCTCGCGGGATCGAGCGCCCCTCCCTTACCGGAAATATACGCATCGACTTTCTCTTTCAACGCGTTTGCTTCGCCGACGCGACCGAGCTTGCGGTAAATGTTGATGAGCTTCTGACGAGCTTCAATCATTTCCGCCGAGTTGATGTTGTTGTTCGTCAGGTTGTAAAGATTTTGGGCACTCGTTGCCAACGCAAGTTTTTCCCAACTTTCAACGCCATCCGGCGGTTTCGTTCCCGCCTTATCCTTTGCCGCGCCTTCGCGCTGAAGCAAATCCACACGGGCGAGCATTGCCTTGATTGCGAGCCCCGGATTCGGATTGCGTTCAAGCCATTTCAAAATCGAGTCCACGGTAACACGCGCGTCTTCCCAGCGCTCCTGCTGAATGTAGCAATTCACGAGCGAGAGGCGAACATCCGTCAACTGCGGATCTTTCGGATATTTTTCGATAAAGCTTTTGAGTTCCGCTTCCGCCGCCGTCCAGTTTTTCTGGGCGATAAGGCACGCGGCAATTTGGTAATCGATCGACGAAATCATATCGTTCGATTCGAGCCAATCTTTCCATTTTCCGTTTTTAAGGGCTTTAAACGCCGCAATCGCTTCCGGATATTTCTTTTCGTTAGCGAGTTTGTAAGCGGCTTCCGCTTCAAGTTCGAGCGGCGATTTTTTCGGTTGTGCAGGTGCCGCCTGCGCGAAAACCGACGGTGCCGTCATCGGTGAGAGAGCGATAAATACAGCTGCAAGCGCTGCCGTTGCCAAGGCATACGAACGGGATTTTTTAAGCATTTTGGAAATCGTTTGGGGAAATTAATGAGACCGCGGGAACGGGGTTTCCCGCGAATTTATCGGGAATTAAACAGAGAAAACGTTCCCGCGACAATGCAAAAAGCCGAACTACACGGATTTTTTGAAAGCAATTATTGTTTTTTTCGCTCGATATTCCGGACCCGGAAACACGAAAAAAGCTCCCCGTCCGGAGAGCTTTTTCGTATTTGTCCGTTTTTCGGGAAATCAGATTCCGCGAATCACGCACCAGTAACCCAGCGACGCCAGCACCATCAGCGCGGAAAACGCAATCAGCACCACGCGGGAACAAAGCCCGACCGGGAGATAAGTTTTCGCCGGAGCATTTTCTCCGCCCGTAAACGCCGCACGGAACCAGCCGAAATAGTAATAAATGCTGACGACAACACAACCGAGCATCACCGCAATCGTGCCGTAGAAGCCCGCCTGGAAAAGCACAAACAAAATCCCGAGCTTCGCGATAAAACCGACCGTCGGCGGAATTCCCGCAAGCGACCCGAGCCCGAACGCCAACGTTCCCGCGAGCAACGGATTGTTTTTGGAAAGCCCTTCGTAGTCGTCAAAATTCTGCAACGCATCGTTTGTCTGCGGCATGCGCGACATCACGGAGAAAATCGGGTAAATCGTCAAAATGTAAACGACGATGTAGGCAATGACCAACGTAACACAAAGCGCCGCCATTTCTGCGTTCCCGGAAGAAGCCACCTGCCAAGCGCCGAGCACACCGACCATCAGATACGCCGCGTGCGAAACGCCCGACAGACCGAGCAAACGCTTTACATTGCGCATACCGAGAGCCGTCACGTTGGCATAAACCATCGAAACCAGCGCACACGCGAGCAGAACCGGCAAAAGTTTTCCCCAAATCGGGCTAAACGTTGCAAGCATCGGGAGCACAAGGAAGAAACCGGTCGCCTTGGAAAACGTCGCAAGGAAGAATGTCACGTGCGACGGCGCACCTTGATAAACATCGGGAATCCAGAATTGCATCGGGAACACGCCGAGCTTAAACATCACGCCCGCGAGCACCAAACCCGCTCCCGCGAGCCCGAGCAGGCTTTCCGGATTTTGCGTAAGGAAAACAAACACAGTTCCGTAGCTGAGCGGTTCGCTCGTAAGCACGGGAGCGCCGGACATCGCCGCTCCACCGTAGAGCAAAACAATCCCGAAAAGCATCAGACCGCCGGAAATGCCGCCCGCAATCAGGTATTTCACACCGGCTTCCAGAGAATACACACTGTTGCGATTCGACCCGACAAGCGCGTAAAGGCAAACCGTAAGCGTTTCGAGCAGCACGAAAAACGCCACGAAATTCGTTGCCTTCAAAAGCAACGAAGCCGCCGCCGTCGCAATCAAAATCAGATGCGTTGTCGCGGGAGCGGAAATTTCCGCATTCCCTTCACGGGAACGCACAATTCCGGAAAGATTAATTGCCAGAAACGCACACGCAATAAACAGCACCAACCAAATCGAGATTTTCCCGAACGAGAAAAACAATCCGGGCGCCATAATCGCTTCCAGCGACGGCGACGGGAACGCCCCGCCGATCGCGCAGATGAACATTGCCACCAGCGCCGCGCTGATGAAACCGCGCGCCGCGCGCTTTGCCGCACAGCTCTTGCAGACAACGTCAAAAACCAACGCGAGCAACGCAAGCACACCGAGCAGAATTTCCGGCAAACACATATAGAGCGTGTTCAAATCCGGCTGCCATGCCTTATAAAATTCAACGACCGAATCCATTGTTGAAGCACCTTGAAACATAGTCAGAAAAAAGTTTTGCGTTATTCGACAGAAATTTTATCGCCGTCTTCGAGCGGAATATCCTCAACATCGCCGTTGCGAAGTTCCTCAATGTCCACGGGAATACGCGCACGCACACGAAGGACGACGACAAACGTCGCTTCCTCGTCCACTTCCGCCTGCTCCAAAACTTTGAGCAAGGTCGCGTCATCGCCGCTCAAAACGAAATCGCCCGGATTGCCGACAGCACCGTCGACGGAGACCGTAATGTTTTTCGCGAGAACGACCTGATCCGCATTTCCCCCGCAGGCTTCGCAATTATCGGCGGGAACTTCCACCGGAATTGAGCCTTCGAGAATAATCGCATCGCCGTCCGTCTCTGCGGGAACGACGCCGCAATCCGCGCAGAGCACCTTTGCCGCCGGCGCGAAATCCGTTTTCAGCGTCGCATCGATATTTTTCGTAATCAAAGACGGGACAAAACCGACAGCAACCAGCGCCGCAAAAAGAACAATCGCGGGAACGCGTTCGGCAGCCGTGATATCGCTTACGTTTTCAAAAGCTTCGTCCGAGAGTGCCGCTCCGGTATTTTTTCCGTAGAAAATTTTCGCAACGGCACGGAGACCGTAAATCGCGGAAATCACGATGGAGAGCACAATCGCGCCGAGCAACCACGTCGGCTGAATTTGGGCGAGCGACGTGAAAATCGTGAGTTCGCCCCAGAAATTGGCGAAGCCCGGCAAACCGATGCTCGCCATCGTCGCCGCGACAAAAAACGCTGCGAGAACGGGGGCTTTTGCCGTCAAGCCGCCCATTTTCGTCATATCGTATGTTCCCGTCCGGTCGTAAACGGATTGTCCGAGGTGGAACAGAAGCGCAACGGAAAGCCCGTGGGCGAACATCAGCACGACCGCGCCGCCAAGCCCCGCCGTATCACCGCCGGAAATCGCGAACGCCGCAATTCCGAGAAAGATCGGTCCCATGTGCATCACGGAGCTGTAAGAAACCATTTGTTTCAAATCCTTCTGCACCATCGTAATCAGACCGATGAGAACGATATTGCCGAGCGCGAGCCAGATAATCCAATTTTGCCAATCCGCCAAACCGAGCGGAAGCGCGAGCGCGCCGAGCTGAATCAAACCGTAAAGCCCGAACTTTTTCAGCACCCCGGCATGAAGCATCGAAATCGGAGTCGGTGCCACCGAGTAAGTATCCGGCGCCCAAGAATAGAACGGGAACAGCGAAACCAAAATCCCGAACCCGAAGAGCAACAGTGCAAAAATTACGGAAACGTTCCCGTCGAGCACGATCCCGTCGGCAACCGCCTGCGCAACGCCGAGGAAGCTAAAGCCGTATTCTCCGGCGCCCGCTCCCGCGAAATAGAGAGCGAACAAGCCGGCGAGCGAAACCATCGCGCCGAGCGTCAGGTAAATCACCATAGTAATCGCCGTCGTTTTGCGCGCGTAACCGCCCCAAAGCAAAATCGCAACGAATGTCGGAATCAGTGCGAATTCGTGGAAAATGTAGAAGGAGAAAACGTCAATCGCAGAAAACACGCCGAGCACACCACCGAACATGACCAACGTTACCGCGTAGTAAAGTCCGCTTTGCGCAACACCCTTTGTCGCAATCGCACGCAAGCCCGCAGCGAGACCGACGATTGTCGCCATCAGGAACAGCGGAAGAGAAATGCCGTTCAATCCGAATTGAAGCCAAATACCGAGCGACGGGACGCCGATCGTTTCGCACGAAGAATAAAACGCGTAGCCGCCGAGCTTTTCCGCACACGGGAACGCACAGCAAAGCGCGAGCGCCGCCAACGCGGGAACGACAAATCCGACACCCGCAACCGCTTTCTTCGCGGCACACGGAAGCCATTTTGAAAATACCATCACCAGCGCGGCAACGAGCGGCGCGGCAACGGCAACTTGCAAGAGAGAGGATCCACAGTTCATCTTGAAAACCTTCCTGTAAAAATTTTACGAAAGCACTCCGGAAACCAAAGCGGCGGCAACCGCCAACGCGCCGAACGCGATCCAGAACACGGTAACACTTCCGTTCCCGTTTTGGATGAAGCGGCGGGAAACCGAGCCGAGAATCGCGGGAACGCCCGCGACCACACCGCGCATTGCCAACATATTGACCAACGCCGTATCAAGCATCGCCACCAACATCGCAAAACGTTGCTGGACTTTTTCAATGTACCACGCATAAAGCGTGTCCATGTAGCGATATTCGAGCGCCTTGTAGAGCGTCGGCGAATGTTCGCGCAACTTGTCTTCTCCCGTTGCCGTCCGGTAGAAAACCACCGCGAGTCCGAGACCGACGACCAGAATCACCACGCCGAGAATAAACATCGGCGCCACCAAGCCCGCTGCTGCAAGTTTGTCATGCAAATCGTGATAACCGTGAGCAAACGCTTCCGTCGCAACCGTCGGGAACAGCGCATTCATTTTTCCGCCGAGCCAGGAAATGCCGTTTGTTCCCGCGAGAAACCAGCCTGCGCCAAGCGAGAAAATCACGCCCAAAACGATGAGCGGAAGCGTCATCCACGCCGAAGATTCCTTCGCGTGTTCCGCGCCGTGCCCGTGAGCTTTTCCGAGGAAAACCATTGCAAACATACGCCCGGTGTAAAGCGTCGTTCCGATCGCCGCAATCACGAGTGCGACAAATGCGGGAATGTTCCCCGCCAAATACGCGCCGGACAAAATCATGTCCTTGGAATACCAGCCCGCCATCCACGGGAACGCGCAAATCGAAAGCCCGGCAACAACAAACGCCGCCGCCGTAATCGGCATTTTTTTCAGCAAACCGCCCATCTTCGTCATATCCTGCTCGTGGTGGCAGGCGTGAATGATGGAACCGGAGCAAAGGAACAGCGTCGCCTTAAAGAACGCGTGCATCGCCATGTGCAACAAGGCGATTTCCGGCAAACCGAGACCGATCGCCGCGCCCATAAAACCGAGGTGAGAAAGCGTCGAATACGCAAGGGATTTTTTAATATCCGTCTGCCCGAGAGCGCAAAGCCCGCCGAGCGCCGCCATACCTGCGCAAAGCCAGAGCATCGTCGTCAGCACGTCCGGCGTGAGCAGGAAGAAAATACGCACCATGAAAAACACGCCCGCCGCGACCATCGTCGCCGCGTGAATGAGCGCGGAAACCGGCGTCGGCCCCGCCATCGCGTCCGTCAGCCAAACGTGCAACGGGAACTGAGCGGATTTTCCGAGGAAGCCGCACATCAGCAAAAGCCCGATTGACGTAAACGTCATTTCGCCGCTCTTAATCAGCACTTCCAATTCCGCGAAATTTGTCGTCCCGTATTGCGCGTAGCAAAGGATAATTCCGACGAGGAAACCGAGGTCGCCAACGCGGTTCGCGATAAATGCCTTCTTCGATGCCATCGCCGCATAGTCCGTGTCCCAGTAATGCGCAATCAGCATATAGGAACTGAATCCGACGAGTTCCCAGAAAATGAACGTCATGAAAAGGTTGTTCGCGAGAATGATCCCGAGAATCGAGAACATAAACACGCTCAGTCCTGCAAAGAAACGTCCGCGCGCCTTGTCGTCATCCATGTATCCGACGGAGAAAACGTGAATCCAAAACGCGACAAACGTTACGACGAAAAGCATCGCCGCCCCGTTTTTATCCACGGAAAGCCCAATGGTTTCAAGCTCGGTAAAACCGCCGAGAGCAAATCCCGGAAGCGTCGCACTCGCCGTCGGATTCGCGGGATCGAGCCCGAGCAAAAGCGCCAGCGAAGCAAAAAGAATCACGCCCGCCGCCGTCACCGAAATCGCGGGAGCGACCACGCGGGAACGACGAAAGAAAAACGCGGAAACGACAGCCGCCACAAGCGGCGTCAACAAAATCACGCGAAGCAAGGTTTCGTTATCCATGTCGAAAGAAATTTCAGTTTTTCAGAGATTGCAAATCGTCCAAATCCACCGTTTTACGCTTACGGAAAAGAGAAACGATCAGCGCCAAGCCGACAGCGACTTCCGCCGCCGCAATCGTAATGATGAAGAAGCAAAACACCGCTCCGTCCATCAGGTTGCAGTATTTGGAAAACGCGACCAACGCAAGCATCGACGCCGTCAGCATCATTTCCAAAGACATATAAACAACGAGCACACTACGGCGCACCACCGCACCCGTCAGCCCAATACCGAACAGCAAACCGGCAAGAACAAGAAAATGAGATAAAGTCATGGCTTTTTCCCCTAAAAAATTTACTTACTTTTTGCAGCAGCAACCGCAGGATTCTTCGTTCCCGCGACGACGCGAATGCAACATAAACACGGCGACCATCGCCGCAAGCAACAAAAGCGCGGAGGCTTCGACCAAAACGACATACTTCGTAAACAACGGCCAGCCGAACGCCGTCGCATCATTCGAGTAAGCAAGCGCCGCAGGCATATTTTCCGTCGGAGCCGCAATCACGGGAACCGCTCCGGAAAAACCGAACAACCAAACCGTTCCTGCTGCGCAAAGTGCGAAAAATACTACGCCGAGGAGCGCCGTCCCGAACCATCCGCGCTTCAACGCGGGAACGTCCGGATCCATCAACATAATGACGAAAAGGAACAGCACAATCACCGCTCCGGCATAAACCATAATCAGCAGAGTCGCCAAAAACGGCGCATCTAACAGAAACAAGTTTGCCGCCACACCGACAATCGTAACAATCATCGCAACCACGCTGTTCACGGGCTTGCGGTTCACCACCACAAGCAAGGCGCTTACCAAAGTCAGTGTAGCAAAAAGGTAGAACAAAGTATCAACCATAAGTGGCTTAACTGTAAACCTTTCTGCCCGCAAGCGAAAGAAAAAAGAAGATTCGCCCTCCTCCGCGGGAACGCACGAAATTATTTTTCAACGCAAAGCGCTAGGAGAAGCGACACTCTTGTCGCTTCCACGGAACACGAGAAGTGTTTTGAACCACGGAACACACAAAAAACACGGAATTTTTATTCGGAATTCGCGATTCGGGATTGGAGAGTGAAAGCGAGCCCGTTCCATTGCGCCGCGAGCGCGTCGGGGAGTAAATGTGTCGTTCCCGCGGCGCGGCTTTGTTTTGTCCGAACTCCCCAAGCTCCGCTCGCGTTGCTCGCCTCGCATGGGGTTACGGAAATGACGCATCTCCGAGGCTTTTGAATTTCCTGCAAAGTAAAAACTCTGTGGCTTGGTGGCGCCGTGAGAGATTTATGGAGTGTGTGGCACACTTACCGCGTGCAGTATTTCTTTATCTGACCCGGGGCAACGGACAAATAAAATTCGTCCTGTAAGGACAAAAGAAAAAAGGACAGGCGAAACGCCTGTCCTCCATGACAAAATTCGTGGAATTTGTGGATAAACAAAAAAAAGCGTTCCCGCATAAAAACGGCTTTCGCCGCGCGGGAACGCTTCTTTAAGCTCTAAGATTACCCTTTAAGCTTTCTTCTCTCTTAGCCGCCGATCTGGAAGCGGGAGAAGCGGGAAATCTTGATATTTTCGCCGGTCTTCGTGATCTGCTCGGTAATGAGATCGTTAACCGTCGTCTTGCCCGTGGAGTCCTTAACGTAGGGCTGGTCGAGCAAGCAGATTTCGCTGTAATACTTGTCGAGCTTACCGGCGACGATTTTTTCAATCGCCATCGCGGGTTTGCCTTCGCACTGAGCCTTAACGATTTCCGTTTCCTTGGCGATTTCTTCCGCGGGAACTTCTTCACGCGTGATGAAGCGCGGTGCGGCAGCGGCGATGTGCATCGCGATGTCGCGGGCGAAGTTCTGGAAGAGTTCGTTCTTGGCGACGAAGTCGGATTCGCAGTTCACTTCGACGAGAACGCCGATGCGCCCGCCCATGTGAATGTAGGAAGCGACCGTGCCTTGGGAAGCGGAGCGACCGGCTTTTTTGTCACGCGTCGCGGCGCCCTTCTTGCGAAGGATTTCTGCGGCGGCGTCCATATCACCGTCGGTTTCGACGAGCGCTTTTTTGCAGTCCATGAGCCCTGCTCCCGTGCGGGAACGGAGTTCGTTAACGATTTGTGCAGTAATAGCTGCCATAATTTTAAGTGCTTTCTGATTGTTTAATTTTTCAACGAAACTTATTCAGCTTTCGCTTTGGGCGCGCGCGGCTTGCGAACGCCGGTGCGACGAGCCGGTTTCTTGGCGTCGGCGAGCTGGCTGTCCTTGAGCAAGTCCGGAGAAATCGTCACTTCCGGTTCGACGGAAGCGTTGCCGATTTCCTGTTTCGCGGCGGGAACGGCAGCACGGCGTGCGGAGGCTTCCGCTTCGCGGCGTGCGAGACCGGCCTGAATCGCGTCGGAAATGACGGAAACGATGAGGCGAACGGACTTAACGGCGTCGTCATTGCCCGGAATCGGGAACGCAACCTGCGTCGGGTCGGAGTTCGTGTCGACGAGACCGACGCACGGAATGTTGAGGCGTTTCGCTTCGTTAACGGCGATTTCTTCGTTGAGAATATCGACCACGAAAACGGCACCCGGGAGTTTGTAAAAGTCGAGCAAACCTTCAAAGCCGCGAGCCATGCGCGTCATTTGGCGCTTGATGACAGCTGCTTCTTTCTTGTGCATTTTGTCGAGCGAGCCGTCCGCTTCCATGCGGAGATATTTGCGATACTTTTCGAGAGAACCTTTGACAGTTTCAAAGTTCGTGAGGCAGCCGCCCATCCAGCGATTGACCGCATACGGCATATTGCACGCCTTAGCGGCATCACGCATAAGTTCCTGCGCCTGACGCTTCGTTGCGACGAAGAGCACGTCCTTGCCGGAAGCGACCGTATCTTCGATAAACTTCGTTGCCTTTTCGAGGCATTCAAACGTTTTTTCGAGGTCGATGATGGAAATCCCGTTCTGATGTTTGAAGACGTATTCGCGGGATTTCGGGTTCCAGCGGCGGGTTTGGTGACCGAAGTGGACGCCGGCGTCGAGGAGATCTTTAACAGTGATGTTCATGATATTTTAGGCTCCGTATCTCGTCGCCGCCGGACCGCGGGAGACATTGGATAATGGATTTGTTTATTTTTTATGATAAAAAGCGAAAAAACGTTCCGGCAGGTCGTCTTTCGCGTAAAAGGAGAAGTGATGAAACCCTTTTTTCGGTGGCGTCGCAAGAGAAAAAGCAGACACCAAGGGATAAAAGGCGGCAAAAGCCGAATCCCGACCGAATCCGGATTACGGAATTGCTATTTCAAAAACCTTTTCCGAGGCGGGAACGATAATTTCCGCAATCGGCACGGCAGGATTTTCCGCAAGTGCGACACTCAAACGAGCGCCCTGCGGGAACACAAAATTTAAGTGGTCATTGAGGTCGAAGCGGTTGTCGTGCGTGTTCCCGCGAGCAAGTTCTTTTCCGTTCACCGCATCGCAGACAATAATTTCGCGAGCGAGGCGCTCTCCTGCGCGGGAACGCAGATTCAACGAAACGCGGGAACAGCCGTCCGGAATCGGTCGGGCAAGTTTGAGGTAGCGAGCCGTAACGTTGAGTGCGGGAATTTTTGAAATGCCGTCTTTTCTCCACGCCACGGGAAATGTCAGTCCGGTCGGTTTTGCGCAAGCCGCGTAAATTGCATACTGCGGATCTTCCGGATCCGCGTGCGCGGTGTCGGCATTGAACCACGCATCATTGACGCGGACACAATCGCCGGCTCCGAGATGGAACCATTCTCCGTTTTCCCAAATTTCCACCCACGAATGATTTCCCGGCTTATTTTTCCACCGACAGCCGACGAAACGCGCAGGCACGCCGACCGCGCGGCACGCATCAATCAGCAAAATCGAAAGTCCCGTGCATGAAGCCTTTCCGATGCGCATCGAATGAAACGGCGATTGATCCGGCTTATCGCGCTGCGGGCTGTAGCGCACGCCGAGCATATCCCACATTTTGAGATTCAGAGCTTCGGCAGCGGCGGTCGGCGTTTTACAATCTTTGACCACCGGCAAAAATTTTTTGCGAAAAAGCGGTCGCCAATCATCTTGCGCTTCCTCAACGGAAGTCACGGGAACGACATAATTTTCAAAAATATCGTCGGGCATCGTCCACGGCGCTTGCGCGCGAGCTTCTTTTGCCAATTCGAGATTGCGATTCTCATCGGAACAGCCGACGCACACAAACACACACACCATCACGCCGACAAGGAATTGAAAAATATTTTTTAGGGAAAGCATCTTCATTTTTATCAGAAAAAAAATCGGCGGGAACGGAAAGAAACCTCCGTTCCCGCCGATTTCGGGAAAGCGAATACGAATTACGCGTTTTTGTCGATTTGAACTTCGACTTCCTTCGCCTGCGCCGAGTGGTAATACTTGGAATACATCCCATACTGCCCGGAGCTGACGTAGTAGCGCGCCGTTTCGCGAACCATCTGGTTCATAACCGCACCAAACACCGGAATCTTGGATTCCTGAATACGGTGCAAGTTGTTTTTGATCATCGTGCGCTGGACCGTGTTGAAACGAACCGTGTAAACGATACCGTCGCAAAGCGGCAGAAGATTCAAAACGTCGGAAACGGCACCGATCGGCGGAGTGTCGACAACGATGCGGTCATAGCGCGTTTTGAGTTCTTCGAGCATATCGCGGAACTTCTGGCTGTTGATGATTTGCGTCGGGTTCTTGCAGTAGGCGCCGACCTGAAGCACGTCGAAGTTCGGACGAACGTCGCGGATAATCGCTTCGTCCAACGTCATCGAACCTTCCATATAGCGCGTCAAACCGCGTTCGTCCTTGGTCAAGCCGAGGGAATTTCCGACGTTCGGCAAACGCAAGTCCGCATCCAGAACCAAAACGCGTTCGCCGTGGGCGGCGTAGGTCTGCGCAAGGTTCGTCGAAACAAACGTTTTACCTTCTGACGGCATCGTCGACGTAACGAGGAAAACTTTCGCGAGGCGGGACTGTTCCCCGATTTTCAAAGCGGAATAAACCGCGCGGAACGCTTCCGTGGCGCCGCGATCTTTTCCGTTGGAAACAATGCACGCTTTATCCACCGGGGATTTTATGTGGCGGAGCTGCGTAATCGTGCCCAAGAGCGGAATATTGAGGAAACTTTCGACATCGCGAGTCGACTTGATACGATCGTCGAAGAACGAAAGAAGAACGATAATCCCGGAACCGATCGCGAGACCGGCGACAACCCCGAAAATCGCGTTCAGCACAAAGTTCTTATTGGACGCACGCGTCGGAACGACTGCGGGATCGAGAATGCTGACGATCGACGAAACCGACCCGATAACGCGCATTTTCAAGTCTTCCAAATTAAACTTCAAACGCTGAAGCAGTTCTTCGTTGAGAAGAATTTTCTTGTCGAGAGCGGAAAGCTGGGAGATCGCGTCGCGCAGGCGCACGAGTTGAGCTTCTTTTTCTTCCGCGCGCTTTTGCGCAGATTCATAACGGCGTTTTGCCGCAACAAAGTTGGAGTCGAATTCCGCTTCCGCCTTCTTCACGGCTTCCGCGAGTTCGGCTTCCGCTTGTTCAAGCTGCTGCGTTTGCGCGATCAGCGTCGGGTGATTCTTCCCGTATTTTTCGAGAAGCCCCGTAATCGAAATACGCAAGTCCGCAACGCGCGGGAGCAAGGTTGCAACGAGCTGATTGCTCGTGATTGCCGGCTGGGAGAGGAGAGAAAGACCCGCTTCTTTCGTTTTTTGGATTTCGTTGCGAATCGCAAGTTGGTCTTCGTAGTTTTTACGCTCCGTATCACGAACGGCGATAACGCTGGAAAGTTCGGCATTCGCCGTGCCCATTTCCGTCGTCAGCAAACGCTCGTTTTTAATCAGCAAGTTGCGCTCTTCGCGCTGCTGGGCAAGCGTATGCTCCATCTGCTCAATCTGGACGCGAGTCGTTTCGATAACGGGACTCGTAAGATTGGCTCGGTCTTCGGAATTGTATTTCTGAATTTCTTCGGCGAAATAGTTTGCGAGCTTTTCGGCAACTTCCGGACGGCGGTGCGTGTATTCGACAAACGCGATAAACGTCGCTTTCTGCGGAACAACATTGCGGTGTTTCGCGATAACTTCCGTCGGTGTAAGCGGCCCGGAGAACACGTTCCCGCCCTGATAAGGACGAACAACTTCCGTCAGTTCCGGCGACGTCAAACGCGATTGAACACGCTTCACAATCGTTCCGGAGCGCATGATTTCGAGTTGCGTTTGAAAATCTTCCTGCCCGGAAATCGCATCGAGAGAAGTCGTGTTTGCTCCGCTACCCGGCGCAGCCTGAACGGCATTTTTCAAAACGCGAAGACGTGCAGACGCCGTGTATTCCGGCACAACGTTGTAAGTGTAAATAAGCGTTCCCGTGACGACAACAAACACGGAAAGAATCAAATACCAAATGCGTTCGCGGAACATCGCAATCCAGTCGGAAAGCGTGCGAGTTTGCATCATGTCGGAGAAACTCGGCGTCTCGCCGTATCCGGGCCCGTAGTTGTTCCCGTAATTCCCGTTGTAGCCGTAGCCATAGCCCACACCCGCAGGCGGTTGCCCCGAGGTGACATTGTCTGCAACAGGCTCTTTGTCTTCTAAATTAGCCATTATAAAAAAGTTTTTTAGTTAAGTCTTCCGTTCCGGCGATTAAATAGCGCTATCCGGAACGTAAACGCGGTCGCCCTCTTCAAGCGGAAAGTCCGGCTCGTAGCCTTCCTGAATTGCCTTCAAATCCACTTCCCACGTGCGAATAACGCCGTCTTTCGTCCGCGTAACTTTCACACCCGTGCGGGAACCGCGCGGCAAAACACCGCGAGCGGCATCGATCGCTTTACCCAAGGTCAATTCCTCTTCAATCGGAATTAGAACCGGTCCGGGGCTTGCGACGAATCCGGAAACGTAAATACGGCGCTCTGCGTAAGCAATAACCGTCAGCGTAACCTGCGGATTAGTGTAAAATCCGTCATCACGGTAGCGCTTTTCGATGTATTCCTTCAATTCGGCAAGCGTCTTTCCGTCCACGGAAATCTGTCCGATAAAATTCAGCGTGATATTACCTTCTTTGGATACACGGTATTCACCGCGATTATCCGGCTCCGCATACATTTCAAAACGCAACGTATCCAAAGGACGGATACGGTAATCCTGCGTTCCCGGACCGTCTTCCCGAACTGCGGGATCGGGATACGCGCCCTGCGTAGTTTTACATGCGGAAAAACCGAGGCAAAAGAAAAGAGCCGCAAAAATCATCGCGGCTCGAATCAAAAAATTTGATTTCATCTCAAATGAGTGTTGCTTTCTGTTTCAGCACTACGAAAAACCGTCGAAGGGGTTTTCCCTTCCGCTTAGTAGCGGAGGGAAACACCGACTGTCACGATATTGTTCGTGTAGTCCGAACCTTTCTGGTTGGATTCGTCAATCGCGAGAGAGTAATTCGCGTAAGCGCTTGCCCATTCGTTGATAGCGTAAGACGCGCCGACGGATGCTTTATAGATATCGTCTTCGCGAGCAGAAGAGCGATAATCGTCGAGGCGGTATCCGAGGCTTGCGTTCGCAGACCAGAAATCGTCGATACGATAGTTGGCGGAAAGCGTTGCGCCCGTGGCGAGAATCCCTTCAGCCGCGGAGCCGAGTTCAAAGTCACGGTTCAACGTCAAAGCAGTGGAGAGTTTTTCCGTTGCCTGATAGTCCGCCGTGATAGACATACCGAAGGTGTCCTTACCGTCGAGATTATCAATCGTGCGACGGGAGTAATCCGACGTCGTCACACCGATACGACCGTTAAGGGAAAGTTTTTCCCAAGCATTACCTTCTGCGGAGAGACCGAAGAACCAAACCTGTTCCGTTCCCGCGGAAAGCCCGCGTTCACGATTCCAACCGCTGGTTGCGAGATCGACATAGCGGTATTCCGCCGTGAGACCGGCATTGAGCTTTTCCGTTACCGCGTAGTAGAGATACAGCGGAATGGAATATTGCTGACGGTCGTTGTAGTAGAACTTCGCAGAGCTGTTCTGGTAGGTCAAGCCCGTCCACTTGAAACCGCTGCGGACAGACGTTTTTTCACCGAGTTTATACGAAACGATTCCGTTCGCGTAGTAGTTATACGAGCGCGTCATCGTGCCTTTCGTGTAGGTATCGCGACCGCTTGCGGACTGATTGTGGTGGAACCCGGCGGCAACCGTGAGCTTCAGCTTCTGTCCTTCTCCGCCATGGGAGAAGAGAAAGTCGATGTTTTCGAGCGCACGATTGTTGTCGGTTTCATCCATGTAGAACAGAATGTTTTCGACAAAGCGGAGGCTCATTTTGCTACGGGATTCGTCGCCCGTAGAGAGCTCCAAGCCCGGAGAAATCGTGAAAATCGTATCCGCGTCTTCATCGGTCTCGGAAAGATAGATATTGTCATTATACGCGACGGAAGCATTCAGCAGACCGTGAATCCCGGCATCTTCCCCGAGAGAAGGAAGAGCGACGAGAGCCGTGCCGGCGGAAGCAGTTCCGGCGACACCTGCGAAAATGAAGGAGATAGCGAGTTTGTTTAGCACCTGTTTCATTGTTTTCTCTGTGATATTTTTAAAAGATTTGTGGAAGGAAACTATCCCGTGAAATTAGTGAAATCAAGTTTTTTATACAAAAATATGACAAAAACTCATCGCACCTCTTCCCCGGTCTCCATATTGAGTATTTTAAAGTTCTCGACATGGAACGACGGATCCGCACGGAACGAGAGACTGACATTGTAGGCTTTTTCAATATCCGAAATGGAATCTCTGTCGTCCGCACGCAAACGTTCCAAATTCAGCGGATGCAGGAAAACGCGAAACGCGAGCTCCCGTCCGACATTTGCCTCAATTCCGCGCAGTCGACGAATCACGCTGACAAGGCGACGCTGAATTTCGACACTCATCGTGCGCGGGTTTTTCACGATCCCGCGCCCTTGGCAATACGGGCAACCCATATAAAGCGAAGTCGTATTACTTTCCTGCTGGCGCTGGCGCGTCATCTGCAAAATCCCGAGTTGCGAAATCGGCAAAATCTGGTGCTTTGCCCGATCCATACTCATCGCATCACGCAACGCGTTGAAAACCGCCTTGCGATCTTTCGGATTTTTCATATCGACGGTATCAATAATGATAAGTCCGCCCAAATTGCGCAGGCGAATCTGGCGCGCAGACTCTTTCACGGCCTCGATATTTGCCTGAACGACAAAATCCTTCGCGTCGCCCTTGCCTTTGTGTCCGCTCGTGTTAACGTCGATCGCCGTCAATGCTTCGGTTTCGTCGATAACGATTTCTCCGCCGGACGGGAGCGGCACTCGGCGCATATACGTTTGCTCGATTTGGCGCTCAATATTAAACCGTTCAAAAATCGGAATATTGTCCTTGTAGCGCACCACTTTACTGCGGGAACGCGGCGAAATTTCCCCGACGGCCTTAAGAATCGTCTGATAATCCTCTTCGGAGTCGACGAGAATACGATCGATGTCTTCCGTAAGGAAGTCCCGCACGGTCCGCTCAATCAAATCCGGTTCCTGATAGAGCATACAGGGCTTTTCCGTCGAATTGATCGTGTTGCAAATTTCCGCCCAGCGGCGCAGCAACATATGCAGGTCTCGCACAAAATAGCGCAACTTTTTGCCTTCGCCCGCCGTCCGGATAATAACACCCATGCCCTGCGGAATTGTCAGCTTGCGCAAAAGTTTTTTCAACCGGTCGCGCTCGGCGGAATTTTCGATTTTGCGGGAAACGCCGCATTGCCCGGAAAACGGCATAAGCACGATGAAGCGACCGGGAATGGCAATATTCGTCGTCGTGCGCGGACCTTTCGTGCCGATCTGGTCCTTCGTCACCTGAATGACGATTTCGCTCCCGATCGGGAAAAGTTCCGGAATGTCCGTAATTTTATACTTTTCGCGCTTGGATTTTTGCTCGGCGCTTTCATTGTCGCGAATAAATTCAACAGATGAATCGTTCGCCGCCGGAAGCATATCCCAGTAGTGCAAAAACGCGTTTTTCGCCTGTCCGATATCCACAAACGCCGCCTTCAATCCCTTTTCGAGATTCTGAATACGACCTTTAAAAATGGCACCGACCATGCGCTGTTCGCCCACGCGTTCGAGTTCATACTTTTCGAGCACGCCGTCGGTCAGGAGTGCCGCGCGTTTTTCGAGCGGCTCGGAATTGATGATCAGTTCACGGAACCGATCCTTGTCTTTTGAAAAATGTTTCACGATACGTTGAAGGAGCGGAAGTTTTTTAGCTCGCTGGCGAGCGCCCTCTTTGAGTTCTTTCGTCGGAATCGGCACGACTTCGTGCGGTTTCGGCGGGTGGCGCAAAGATTCGTTTTCGTCCTGCGGCAAATTATCTTTTTCTGGAATGTCTGGCATTTTAGTGAATGGTTATGGGGTTATGCCGGGAACTCCGTGCGTTGCATTCCTGTTTTTGTTTCCTCGAAGACATCTTCGTTTTCGGAAACCTGCGTATGGCTGTGCACGCTTTGCACAAGCCCGAACACAATAAAACAGCTCAGCACAAAAGAGCCCCCATAGCTTAGGAATGGGAGTGATAATCCGGTAACGGGCATAATGCCGATGTTCATCCCGATGTTAATCAGAAGATGCACCGCCATCATAACCGCAATCCCGGTCGTCAAAAGGATACCGAAAGTGTCGCGGGAACGCAGCCCGATCGCCACCGTCCGAAACAGCAACGCTCCGTAAGCGGCGAGCAGCATCACGCAACCCGCGAAACCGTATTCCTCCGCAATTACGGAGAAAAGAAAGTCGTTGTGCGCGGCAAGCTCCGGCAAATAACCGAGTTTTGCCTGTGTGCCCCGGTTGAAACCTTCGCCCGTCAAACCGCCCTTGCCGACGGAAATCAGCGACTGACGCACGTTCCAACTCGAACCGATGCCGTTCGGGTCAATCGTTTCCGGATCGACAAACGACAAAAGCCGTTCCCGCTGGTAATCTTTCAGCAAAAAGAAATACGAATCCTTCTCGTATCCCCATACCTCACGATTTTCGCGGGAACGAATTTCCGCCGCCGGATTTTGCGGCGTGCGCCCCGTAGCCTCCACCTTCGCTTCAATGTAGTCTACGACACGGGCGCGGTAAAAATACAAATCCACGGCAACAATCGAGAACAGAAGCGTTCCCGCGATGCCGAGCGTCAAAAAGAATTTCGGAGTCAGGTTTGCCAAAAACAGCAACGCAAACGCCACGGGAACGTAAACGAGACTCGACCCCAAGTCCGGTTCGACAAAAACCATCACGAACGGAATTCCCGCCGCCAGCGCCACGCGCCACAGCTGCGGGAACGATTCCCGGAATCCGCCCAACGGTTTCACCGAAAGCATCGCCGCCAAGAAAATCAGCGTGGACACCTTCGCAAATTCCGACGGTTGCAAACTCGTCGACCCGATAAAATACCATCGGTATGCGCCGTTCACCGCATGGATAAAATCCACACCTCCGATTTTGAAAAACCCGAAAACGGCAATCGGCAAAAGCAACGCGCACCCGAGCAGATAAATCCAATTTGCAAAGCGCTTGTAAAAACGAAAATCAATCGCCGAAACGCACAAATACGCCACGCACCCGATGCCGATGTAAATGATTTGCTTAAACCATTCATCACTTTCCCCGAAACTGCCCGACGCATAAATCCCGACAACGCCCAGCGCCGAAAGCGCCAAAATAATCAGCGGCGCCACCTTGTCCGCACGGCACAAAAAACTCCACCCCGCTTCAAACGCAGAAGCGAGGCGGGAACGGTCGAATGAGGCGGCACGATTCACGTTTTGCGGGAGGGTAAATTTATCTGCGCGCATTGTATGCCTGTTCCCGCCTTATTTCAACAGAGAACTAAGCGAAAACGCTTCTCCGCCGCGCGCGGAAAATCAATTTTTCGAACTGCCCTTTTTAAGCAGGTAAAATGTCTCATCCGCCGATTCCCCCGGAAGAATCGGCGCAGCCGGGCGCCCGAAAATCGACGGCGACAGGAACGGTCTTCCCGTGTTCGCAACCACCTGCACCGCACGGTCGTCCCAAAGCTCGACCATCGCAAAATCCTTTTGATTCGTCACTTCCAAATCAGGCAAGCCGTTGTCCGCGAGCCACTTTTTCACGGGAACAATTCCCTTTTCCCCCTCACTCGCGCGCGCGGTGAAGATCTTCACGGTGTAGCCTTCGTCCAGCCAATGCTTCACTCGCGCAAGCATTACGGGAACGGGTTTCCCGATGTGGTCAAGCCCGCGCCAGCCGGAATAGCGAGCCAACGTGCCGTCGAGGTCAACGCCGATCCACGAGCGGATTCCGGGGCCTTCGTCCGGCTGCGTTCCCGCGGGAACGGCTTCCGGAACTTCCGCCGTATTTTCGGGCAACGGCTCCGACTTTGCCGCCTCGTCGAGATCGATTTTCGGAGCCTTTTTCGGAAAGATTTTTTTCAGAAAACCCAGCATCGCAAACGCCGCCTCAGTCTTTTTTCGGGAAAATCAGGGAAAGCAGAATCGACACGGCGAACACCGCGCCGAGCACGCTCAGCGATTGCCAAATTTCAAAGTGAAACGCCCATTCCCCGGGCAATTCCGCCAAAATAAGTTTCACGCCGATAAAAACAAGAACGATGCCCAACCCGTAGTGCAGGAAGCGCAGCATTTTCATAAATCCGGAAAGCGCAAAGAAGAACGAACGCAACCCGAGAATCGCAAAAATATTCGACGTGAACGCGAGGAACATCTTCTCCTCGGCGGAAATACTTCCGTCGTTCGGAAGCACGCCGAGCACCGCGGGAACGCTGTCCACCGCGAAAATCACGTCGGACAACTCAATCACGAGCAATGCCAAAAACAACGGACTCGCGTAGAGCAACCCGTTTTTACGGAAGAAAAAGTCGTGTCCGTGCAACTCCGTTGAAAACCGCCCGAGCTTTGTCGCACAGCGCACCGCCAGATTTTTTGACAAATCCTTTTCCTCTTTCTCCGGGAAAAAGAGCCGGATTCCCGTAAAAATCAAAAACACGCCGAAAACAAACAGCACCCACGAAAACTTCTCGACCAGCGCCACGCCGCCGAAAATGAACAGCGCACGGAAAACAACCGCCCCGATAATCCCCCAAAACAACACGCGGTGCTGATATTTTTCCGGAATTTTAAAAAACGTGAAAATAATGATAAAAACAAACAGATTGTCGATGCTCAGCGCCAACTCCAACAAATACCCGGCGGAAAAAAGCTGCGCCTTCTCCGCACCGTGCCACGCCCAAATCCCGCCGAACGCACAGCCCGCCAACGAAATCCAAACGATACTCCACGCCACCGCCTCCTTAAACGGCACCGGTTTGTCGTTTTTGTGAAAAACACCAAGGTCCAACGCCAGCATCGTCACAATAAACACGCCGAAAATCAGCCACGCCCAAATCGGAAACGCAGAATCTGCGGGAACGCTCACAGCTCCCTCCGCAGAAGCAAAACAATACAGTGAATTCAAAAAACTCATCATCTTTTCTCAAATACTGCGAAAAACGCCCCGTTCCCGCAAATTGAAATTTGCCTGCGGCAAATTTCAATTAATCTCGAATTTCAAATTCCGAATTGCGAATGAAGTGCCGTCAAAAATTGGGAACAAAGACCTCCCGGTCTTCGTCGTGGCGGGAAAGAACTTCAATTCTTGTTCGTAATCCCGAGAATTACTCGTAGCCATGCATTCCTTTTTCCATCCTTGGTAATCATTCGGGATTCGCAATTGATTGAAATTTAGCGAAGCCAACGCTTCCTTCGCTAAATTTCAATTTGCGGGAACGCCCGGGAACGCGTTTACTTGGAGCATTATGGATATTTGGTTTAATCCGGCTAAGGAACTCGACACAATTTTGCGCCGCGTCGCGGGAACGACTGACGGCTTTACTCCGGAATTTTCTCCCGAAATGCGCCCCGCCGACCCGCGCTTCGGCGATTATCAGGCAAACGGCGTGCTCGGTGAAGCAAAACGCGCCAAAACCAACCCGCGCGCACTCGCCACCACCCTCGTCGACGCGCTCAAAGCCTCCGGCGAAATCGATCCCGCACTCGTCGAAATCTCCATCGCCGGTCCCGGATTCATCAATTTCAAACTTTCGCCGGAATTCCTCGCCCAATGGCTCGTGCGCTACCGCGGCGCGGAAGATTTGCACAAATCCGCCGAATCCGCCTACCGCGGGAAAAAAGTCGTCATCGACTATCCGTCCACCAACACCGCCAAACAAATGCACGTCGGGCATTTGCGCATTATGGACATCGGCGAAGCCATCGCGCGCCTGCTCGCCTTCTGCGGCGCAGATCTCGTGCGCGACAACCACATCGGCGACTGGGGCACCAATTTCGGCGTTCTCATTTTTGAAATCAAACGCCAAAACTTCGTGTTCCCGCAGGACGACGAAACCGCCCTCGAACAACTCGAAGAACTCTACAAATCCGGGACCGCATTCTGCAAAGACGAAGAAAAAAATCCCGGAGCGATGGACGCCGCCCGCGCCGAACTCGTCAAACTTCAACAAGGCGATCCCGAAAATCTCGCTCTCTGGGAACGCATCGTCCGCGTCTCCAACGCCGCCTGCGAAAAAATGTATGACGTTTTCGGCGTAAAACCCGATGTCACGCTCGGCGAAAGTTTCTACCGCGACAAAGTCGGACGCGTTTACGCCGAACTTTCCGAGTGCAACATCGCCGAAGAAGACGACGGTGCCCTCATCGTTTGGAACGACGACGACCCGCGCTACTCCCGCCACAACGAAAACGCCGCACCCTTTATCGTGCGCAAAAAAGACGGCGGCTCCAACTATGCGTCAACCGACCTCGCGACCCTGCTCTACCGCGTCGAACATTTTAACGCCGACGAAATCGTCTACGTCACCGACGACCGCCAATGCGACCACTTCCGTATGCTTTTCCTCACGGCGGCACGCTGGTTTAAGTGCAAAAACTACACGCTCCCGTCGCTTCGCCACGTCTCCTTCGGAAAAATCCTCGGCGCAAACGGCAAACCGCTGAAAACCAAGGAAGGCGGAACCATTCGCCTCAAAGCCCTCGTCGCCGAAGCCGTCGAACGCGCCTTCGCCATCGTTTCCGAGAAAAATCCGGACCTCGACGAAGCCGAACGCCGCAAAATCGCCGAAACCATCGGCGTTGCCGCAATCCGCTACGTCGATTTGATGTCCAACCGCACCGGCGACTATATGTTCGCGTGGGAGCGACTCCTCGCCTTTGAAGGCAACACCGCTCCCTACCTCCTTTACGCGGTTGCCCGCATCCGCAGCGTTTTCCGCAAGGCGGGAACGACCCTCGAAGAAATTTCCGCCGACAACGAAAAGCGCGTTCCCGCGACCGATGCCGAAGTCGCTCTCGCGAAAAAGCTCCTCGGCTTCTCCGCCGCCGTCCAATCCGCGTGCGACGAACTCAAACCGCACCACATCTGCGGCTACCTCTTCGACCTCGCCGGCGCGTTTTCCTCTTTCTACAACGCGGACAAAGTCATGGTCGACGATCCCGCCGTGCGCGCCCTGCGCCTGCGCCTCTGCGCGCGCACCTGCATCATCCTCGAAACCGGACTCCGCCTCCTCGGCATCGAGCCTCTCGAGCGCATGTAAAAACGGGAGAAGCGACACGGCTCCACAAAGACGCGGAGTTCGGATGGCATTTCTGCGAAAATTCGTCCGCCCCGCGGGGAAGACCGGGCGGCCTTCCCTCCCATAAAAAAAACGTTCCCGCGACCGAAGCCACGGGAACGCCAACTGTAATCTATGAATTAATATATTACCTAAATTATTTGCGGCGGCGACGCGACGCCACGAGCGCAAGTGCGCCGAGCCCTGCGAGCAATCCGAACGCCGACGGCTCAGGAACAGCAGCAAGAGCCGCTGCTTTAGCGTCGTCTAAACTAATAAAGTTGTTGGTGGTAAGTGTGTAGCTCGACGCATACGTATCGTTAATTTCAAGCGAATTTGCGGCAAATCCGGAATTACTATTAAACATAAGATCACTTTTGCTCGCGGAAAAAACAGCAGCTTCAGTTCCGTCGAGATAGCCAATAGCGAGGGCAATATTCGTCGTCGTGGCTCCAGAATCCGGCGTATTGAAAGAATACACTAACGCGATATCCGAAATATTACTCCAGTTTGTATCAGACGTGAAAATTCCTCCGAGTCCAATATCATGGTTCGTTTTACTTTGTTCGCCATATCCCCACGTCGCGTAAAGACCTGTCTTATCAGTAGTGGATGAACCATTGTTCACAAGTCCGATCCAGCCCGTGTTATCATCATGCCATGTCCCATTAAACTTAAGCAAAGAGTAGACCTCCCCAGCCCCGTCAAAACTCACATCGGAAATCGCCCCAAGAGCCTCTACATCGAGCGACAATACAACCGTCGCACTTTTGATAACAGGGTCAAAAGACTCCGTCGTTGCGTTAGCCAACGCAGTTCCTGCGGCGAGAAGAGCCGCAACCGTGATATATTTTTTCATAATGATAATTAGATTTGTTTGTTGTTAAAACGTGTTGATTAAAAGAAGAGAAACGCGCGGGAACGAGAGAGTAGCCCTTGTGTCTCAATTCATTGCGCCGATTCTCGCAAAAAAAAAAAGTGCCTCTGCAAGCATTTTTTTCGCGGGAACGGGGAAAAACGGGAGGACAGGCGTCTCGCCTGTCCCCGGGATTTTTTCGGAACTCGGAATTCACTAATTGCCATTGGCGAGCGTAGCGAGCCCGCCCGTCCCATTCCGCTGCGAGAGCATCAGGGCGCAAATGCGTCGTTCCCGCGGAAGCGGTTAAAAACCGCTTCTCCTTTAAATTTAACCCGTGCCACCCGGGAAAAACTTTTAATCTTCAAATTTCCCCTTTCAACTCCCGGCGGGAACGCTTATGTTTTGTGAATTATGTCCGAAAACAACGAACAACCCAGACAGCAAACGATTAGCCTTCCGGTAATCGCCCAAAATTTCTTCGGTGCGCTTCAACGCCACTTTGACCTGCTCGCGTTCAACCTCGCGGGAACGCAGTCCGTTGACGCGGAAAAATACAATCATTTTTCCTCGCTCACGAAAATGATGCCGGTCGCACAGCTTCACCGCGATTTCGACCAAATGAAGGCGTTCGCGCACGGACTGATGCTCCGACAGTCGATTAACGACCTGCTTTCGATGATTGCCGCGTGCATGGACAACTGCCACCTGCTCTGCACGCTTTTCGCCAACAAAAAGGCGATGGACGCAGACCCGAAAGCGACGAACGAACTCGTCGGGCGCAAGCAGGAAGCCTTCGTCAACTCCGCGCTTCAAGACAAATTTGAAGTTTTTGAAAAAGAATTCGGCATTCTCTGCGAACTCGAAGACGGAGTAACGAGCATGGCTATCGCGCTCCGTGCGCTGATGCAAAACAACGGCGTCGTTACCGCGCAGGACGTGGACGACGACGGTGAACTCGTTTTTGAATTCAAAACGGTCCAAACGATTCAGCCCGCCAAGGAAGGCGAACGCCCGGAAGTGCGCCTCGCCGACACGCGCCGCGCGTTCAAAGCGGGCGACACGATCGACCTCACGAACAGCGAACTTCTCAGCCTGAACACGACGGTTGCCGCATTCTTTGACGCGCTCTTCAAATCCGTCGCCGCATTCGGCAAGAAAACCATCGGCGGCAACGAAGGAGAATCCGCAAATGCGTAAATTCGCAAAAATCGCCCTCGCCCTGTTTGCTCTCGCGGGAACGCTGGCTCTCGCCGCGTGCGGCGGTCCGAGTGTTTACCACTACGGGAACGGCACGCCGAATATCACCGTCGAACAAGCCTAAGAACTGAAAAGCGCCAAGCATCAAACATCAGACATCAAGTAAATACTTCTAAATTTTTGCTTTCGGCAAAAATATCGGTAATTGCCGGTCTCGCGTCTCCGGTCTCCGGTTTTTAACCGCTTGATGCCCGATGACTGATGCTTGGCGCCCCTAAAAACGTGCTTCTCTCCGAAAAAAAACTTTCCTTTTCCGGCGTCGCCGCTCTTTGGGTAGCGACGCTTTATTTTGCGCAAGGTTTGCCGAACGCGATTGTCGACCTCGTCGCTCCCGTGGCGATGAAAGACCTCGGTTTTTCCAACGGCGTTATTACCTTCGTCGCGGCGTGGGCGTATTTGCCTTGGGTGCTGAAGGCGCTGTGGAGCCCGCTGGTGGACAGCGTCGGGCACAAGCGCGGATGGATTCTAAAAATGCAAATCGCAGGCGCGCTCCTCGCTGCGGCGCTCGCGGGAACGCTCTTTTTCAACGTTTCTGCGGCGGTGCTCGTTGCCGTGCTTTTCGCGATTGCCGTATTTTCCGCAACGCACGACATCGCCGCCGACGGCTTTTATATGCTTGCGCTGGATTCCGGCAGGCAGGCGTTTTTTTCCGGCTGGCGCAGCACGTTTTTCCGGCTATCCCAAGTTTTTGCCAAAGGCGGAATTATCGCCGCCGCAGGTTTGCTGATCGGAACCGGCGCGAGCGCGGGAACGGCGTGGACGCAGGTTTTTCTCGGCATTGCCGCGCTCACGGGAATTTTCGCGCTCATCCACGCGCTGATTCTTCCGCGGCCGTCAAACGACGTTCCCGCGGGAACGGAAAAAACCTCCTTCGTATCTGATTTTTCGGATACTTGGAAAACATTTTTCAAAAAAGAACATGTCGGGTTCCTGCTGTTTCTTCTGCTGTTCTTCCGCTTCGGAGAAGTGCAAATCAGCGTCATTTCCCCGCTGTTTTTCAAAGATGCGATTGAGCACGGCGGGCTGGCGCTCGACAACAAAATGTTCGGCTTGCTCAACGGCACCTTCGGCGTCGCCGCGATGCTTTCCGGCGGCGTAATTGCGGGCTGGCTCGTTTCCCGCAACGGCTTGCGCGCGTGGCTTTGGCCGATGATTTGGTTGCTGAATTTGCCGGATTTTATCTACGTCGCACTCGCTCATTGGCAACCGGATTCGGCCGCGCTCATCGGCGCGGGAATCGTCGTCGAGCAATTCGGCTACGGCTTCGGCTTCACCGGCTATATGCTCTATATGCTTTACGCGTGCGCGGGAACGCGCCGCGCCGTCGCGCACTACGCGATTTGCACCGCATTCATGGCGCTCGGGGTTATGATTCCGAAACTTTGGTCGGGGGCGCTCCAGCAAATTATCGGCTACGAAAACTTCTTCTGGTGGGCGATTCTTTGCACGCTTCCGGGCTTCTGGATTGTTGCGCAAATCCGCAAATTCCTCCCCGCCGATTTCGGGAAGAAAAACTAACCGCCGCCCGCTCTCGAACAAAAACGTATGAACATTTCAGATACATTTTCTTCGCTTCCGCAAAACGTAAAACTCGCCAACGGCGTTCCCGCGTTTTTCCGGAAAACGCTCCCGTCGGGCTTGGTTTCCGTTCAGGTCTGGGTCAAAACCGGAAGCATCCACGAAGCCGAATTTCTCGGCGGTGGGCTTTCGCATTATCTTGAACACATGGTGTTTAAAGGCACGGAAAAATTTTCCGCCGAGGAAATCACGCGCCGTGTCCAAGCCGTCGGCGGCAACATCAACGCCTACACGACATTTTCCCGCACGGTTTACTACATCGACGTTCCCGCAGAAGCCGCCGAAACCGCGTTTGAAACGCTCGCCCAACTCACGCTGAAACCGCGCCTCGACGCGCTCGACGCCGCACGCGAAAAAGACGTAATTCTCCGCGAAATCGATATGTGCGCCGACGACCCGGACTCGCGACTTTCCGACGCAACGCTCGAAGCGGCGTTTCGCGTCCACCCTTATCGCGTTCCCGTCATCGGCTACAAGCCCGTTTTCTCGCAAATGACCGACCGGGAACTTCATGCGTATTTTGAAAAAAGATACGTTCCCGCCAATATCGCGCTCGTTGTCGCCGGAGACATCGACGCGGAAACCGTTTTCGCCCTTTCGGAAAAATATTTTTCGGCCGCTCCCGCGCGCCCGTCTCCGGAAATCTTCATTCCCGCCGAACCGCCGCAACTTGCACCGCGAGAAATCACGCTTCACGGGAACGTCAAAATCCTGCGCGGAAATATGCTTTGGAAAATCCCCGGCGTTGCCCACGAAGATACGCCCGCACTTTCCGTGCTCGCCTCGCTCCTCGGCAAGGGCGACTCCTCCCTGCTCTGGCAGGAACTTCACGAGAAGCGCGGAATCGCTCACGCGCTCGACGTTTCGGCGTGGACACCGAACGACATCGGGCTTTTCTGGATAAATTACGCGGCGGAACTCGGCGACCGCGAAAAAACGGAAGCGGCGATTCGCGAAACGCTCGCCCGAGTCGCTCGCGAAGGCGTCGCTCCCGCGCTTCTGAAAAAAGCCTCGCGTCAGGCCGTTGTCGGACTCGTCAATTCGCTCGGCACGGCGGCGTCCTCTGCGGCGCGTCTCGGAGCGGAATGTGTCGAACGCGGCGACCCGGCGGCGACCAAAATTTTCCTCGAAAAAATCAATGCTCTCACGCCGGAAGATATTCAACGCGTAGCGCAAAAATATTTGCGCGAAGAATGCGTAACAACTTCCGCACTCGAAAAAACGCCTGCGCGAAAAAAAGTTTCCGCGAGCGCGTCCGCCGAAAACGCAGGCACGATGCACGCGTTCCCGCCGTTTGAAGAAACGCGCCTCGCCTGCGGAATCCGCGTTTTGCTCCAACCCGTTTCCGGACTTCCGAAAGTGCACTTGCGCGCGTCAATGCTCGGCGGCGGCGCATTTGAATCGGAAAAAACGCGCGGAGCAACCGCCCTGCTTTCCACGCTAATGACGCTCGACGCGGGAACACGCAGCGCGGCGGAAATTGCCGAAAAAATCGAATCCGTCGGCGGGCGTTTTGACGAAATCTCCGGCAACAACACGTTTGCACTTTTTGCGGAAACGCTTTCCGGCGACGAAAATCTTTCCTGCGAAATTCTCGCCGACGCAATTTGCGCTCCGCGTTTTTCCGAAGAAAATTTCGCGCGGGAACGCGCCACACAGCTCGCTGCCCTGCGAAGCGAATTTGACGAAATCGAAGAATTCGCTCGCATCGCCCTGCGGGAAAAATTTTTCGGCGCGCATCCGCTCGGAGCGCACAACTTCGGGACGGAAGAAGCGCTCGAAGCGCTGACGCTCGACGATATTCGCGCGCTTCACGCCAAGCTCGCCGTGCCGGAAAACATCGTCATCGCCGCGTCGGGAGAATTTGACCGCGACGCGCTTTTGTCCGAACTCGAAAAACAGTTTTCGCCCGCGCGCTTCGCAAATTGCGCGCGCGTTCCCGCGGAAGATTTCGCCAAAGCGTTTCGTGATTTTTCCGCACAAAAATCGTGCGAAATCGAAATCGCGCCACCCGTTCCCGCAGAACAGGCGATTGTCCAACTCGCATTTCCCGATTTCGGATTTTGCGACGAACGTTATTGGGTCGGGACGCTTGCGGACGAATTGCTCAGCGGAATGTCGAGTCGGCTTTTTCTCGAAATCCGCGAAAAACGAGGGCTCGCTTACTTCGTCGGCGCAAGTCGCATCGGGTCGCCGCGCACGGGAATGTTTTTCCTTTACGCGGGAACGGAGAAAGAGAAAGCGCAGATCGTGCTCGATGAAATGCGCCGCGAACTTGACCGCCTGCGCGCGGGGAAAATCTCCGCAGAAGAACTCGCCGGCGCGAAAACGCGCATTTGCGTCGCGCAGCGCACGGCTCGCCAGCGCGCGGCTTCGCGTTGCGGGAACGCCGCGCTCAACGCGCTTTACGGCTTGCCCGTGAACCGCGACGCGGAAACGGAAGCGCGGCTCGGTGCGCTCACGGCAGACGATGTCGCCCGCTTTGCCACGGAAATTCTCGCGGCGGAAAAATCGCTCGCGCTCATTGTAAAATAGCTGAATTTTCCGCTTATGATTTTAAAAACCGCCCAAGATTTTTTTGAAAAAGTATTTGCCGTGCGCGGAAAAATCATCGCACTTCCGCAAAGCCGTTTGCCGGCACGCGTTTGGCGAAATGTCGGAGCGTTTCCGGTTTCGGACGTCGATATTTCGCCGCGAAAAACGGTTTTTGAAAACATTTCCGCTCCGCTTGCGGCGGCGGGAACGCCGTGGGAAATCGCACGGGAACGCATTGCAAACGAATTGGAATTTTGGTTCGGAGAAACGAACGGCGAAACGGCTCCGCAGACGCTCACGGAGGAAACGGATTCGCGGTGCGTGGCGCTTGCCGCCGCGTGCGCAGCGAAACCGGAGGGCGCGGCGCTCGTCGTTTCCACGGAAATGCTCGGTGCGTGCTCGCTTTTCGACGAGTTGCGGGAACGCGCGGTGCGGGGAAATTTCGCCGTCATTGTTGAATGCGCGAGCTATCTTACGGCGCGCAAGGCGGACTTGCTCGCGTTTTTCCCGAAAGTAAATTCCGACGGCGAGCCGGATTTGAGCGAAAGCATCGTTTGCACTCCGGCGGACGCGGAAGCCGCGCCGGAGGCGCTTTGCGTGGCGCGCAAGTTGCGTCTTGCGAAATTCGGAGAAACGATTCTTTCCGAAAACACCTTTTCGGGAACGCTTCTCGGAGCGGGAGCGGGCGAATTTTTCGCGGAACTTTCCACGGGAACGCAAATTCGCGGGAAACTTTGCGGGAACACGACGGAAAGCGTTCCCGAAGGTGCGGACATCGAAATTTTTCTTCCGCCGGAAATTTTTCACATCGACACCTTCCCGCCGGAGGAAAACTTTTTTGAGTTGGAAAAATCCGACGATAGCAACGCGGGGGAAATTTTCTACGACGGGCATCTGTTTTATCGGCAATTCAGAACAGCAGACAAATATTTCGCCGTAACCGTCGCCGCGCAACACCGCCAATCTCTCGAAATTCCCGACGGCGGCAGGCTCTACGCGTGGTTTTTCCCGGAGGATGCGGCAGGATTTGTCAGCAAGCTCAATGCATCAGGCATTGAGCCTCAGGCAAATCAGTAATCTGTAACCGGAAACGAGAAATCGGCTATTACCGATGTTTTTGCCGAAAGCAAAAACTTTGAAGTATTCATTTGGTGCATGATGCGTGATACTTGGAGCTAAAAACCATCCGTTAGCAATTATCACCTGTCCGCTCACAATATAGGTTCGACTTTACGCGTGATTCACGGTGTTTTATAAGGTATGTCGAATCAGATGAAAAATCGTTTTTCTCAAAAGAAAACTGCGGGAGATGACCGCAACCTCGTGCTTGTTGACGAAGACTTTCAGGATGCGGATTTTGAAGATCGCGTTTGGCTTTTTTGGCAGCGCCACGGAAAGCGCACCATTGCCGCCGGCGTAACGCTCTTTCTTGCAATTATCGCCGCGATTGTCTACGTCCAAGTCGGCAAAATGCGCGTTGCAGCGTTGCAGGCGGAATACGCGGCAACGGAAACGCCGGAGCAGAAACTCGCATTCGCGAAAGCCAACGAATCCGAACCCATCGCGGGAACGGCGTATTTCGCAGTCGGAACGGAATTTGCGAACAACGGGAAATACGCGGAAGCCGCCGATGCGTTTGCGAACGCCGCACGCGTTTTCGCCGGGAAAGAAGAATTTAACGCGATGCAAAATCGCGCCGTAATCGCGTCCGCCGCGGCGCTCGCTCGCACGGGAACGCCGGAAAATCTCGCATCGGCAAAAGAATCTCTGAAAAAACTCGCGGGAACGCCCGCTGCAGACCCGCTCTACCGCGGGCAGGCGATGTATGAACTCGCCGTTTCCGCCGTCACCGCCGGGAATCTCGACGAGGCGCGCCTTTGGATCAACGAAATGGATCGCTCGCTCGAACCGACGAATTTCTGGCAAGCCCGCAAGCGCACACTTATCGCCATCGAACCGAAGCTCGCGACGGGCAACTAAGCCGCGTCCAGAGTTCAAGGGTAAAAGTTGAACGTTAAAAGTTTTACTTAAAGAAAATGTCCGCCGACTCCGAAGTTTCCGCCGTTCCCGCGATTGAGGTGAATCATCTCAATAAAACGTTCGGCAACTACCGCGCCGTCGCCGACGTTTCGTTTACCGTGATGCCGGGCGAAATCGTCGGGTTTCTCGGTCCGAACGGCGCCGGGAAATCGACCACGATGCGCATTCTCGCCGGGCTGACACAGGCGGACAGCGGAAACGCCAGCCTCTGCGGCGTTCCCGTAGCGACGGAATCGCTCGGAGCAAAGCGGCATTTGGGCTATATGCCCGAAAACAATCCGCTTCCGGAAGAATTGCGCGTTATCGAATATTTGCGCTGGCGCGCGAAACTGAAAAACGTGCCGCGCAAAAAAATTTCGGAACGTGTGGAAGCCGTCATGAGAGCTTGCGATCTTGCGCGCAAGGCTCGGCGCAAACTCATCGGGACGCTTTCCAAAGGCTTTCGCCAGCGCGTCGGCATCGCAGATGCGCTTTTGTCCGAACCGGACGTCATCATTTTGGACGAACCGACCATCGGGCTCGACCCGCACCAGATTCTCGGCATTCGCGCGCTGATTCGCTCGCTACGGGAACGCAAGGCGGTGCTGATTTCCAGCCATATTTTGCCGGAAATCGAAAACGTGTGCGACCGCGTGATTATCATCAACGGCGGACGCATCGTCGCCTCGGGAACGCCGGCGGAACTGCGCCGCGAGTTCATTCTCTCGCGCACGTTTTCCGTGGAAACGAACGCCCCGGAGGAAAAAGTTTCGGAAATTCTCGGCGCGGAAAAACTCGTTCCCGCAGAAACGCAGAGAGAAGATTCCGAATTAAAGATCTGGGACGCAACCGTTCCCGCCGACCGCGAATTTTCGTCGGAAAACGTTGTCGCCGCCCTCGTCGGCGCCGGATTTAAGGTGCGCGAATTTCGTGAAAAGCGCCCGAGCCTCGAAGATATTTTCATCGCAGCAACCAAACGCAGTTACGACATCAAGGAATGAAACACTTTCTGACCATTTTCAAATACGAGTTGCGCATTTTGTTCATTTCCCCGGCGACTTACGTCGCGGGAACGATTTTTCTCGCGCTGATGGGCGGGCTTTACTGGCTCGCGCTGCAACGCTCGGCGGTCGGCGCGCTCGGCGACGCTCTTCCGGTAGAAGTTTATTTCCAACTGTTTTTCGTGCCGTTGCTGATTCTTGTCCCGTTAATTACGATGCGCTCTTTTGCGGAAGAACGGCGCACGGGAACGCTCGGTGCGCTGATGACGACGCCGACAAGTGCGCTCTCCATCGTTCTCGGGAAATTTTTCGCCGCATACGCGCTCTACATTTTTCTGTGGGGGCTGGCGCTCGCGTTTCCGATTTCGGCGTGGTTCATGCTGAAAGATCTTTATCCGGATCCGCGGCTTTTGGCGGCGGGTTCGTTGCTCGGCGGCGCGATTTTTGTTGCGCTGAGCGGCTTGCTTTACATCGCGGTCGGAATCTTGGCGAGTTCGCTGACGCGCTCAATGCTCGTCGCGGGATTGCTTTCGAGCTGTATTCTTTTCATTCTCGTCGTCTCCGGCGGCGTGCTCCAACTTTTGCCGTTGGAAAACTATGAATCGCTTTCCGGCTTGCGGGATTTGGTCGATTATCTTTCAACATTCCGCCATTTGGAAAACTTTTCCCGCGGGCTGATTGACACACGCCCGTTCTTCCTGTTTACGAGCGGGACTTTGCTCGCGCTCGGACTCACGGCAATCAACATCGAATCGAAAGCGTAAACGCCATGACTAAAAAACCTTCCCTGTTTTCGCTGAAAGATTTTCGCGGTGTGCGCTTCCTCGGCAGGCTCAACCGCCTTGCGCAAGCGTTGCTCGCGCTGGCGTTGCTCTTCGGACTGAATTACCTCGCCTCTTTGCCCACTTATTATAAGCGTTGGGATTTGGATTTTGAAAACCGCCACGGCATTTGGCCGGAAACGCGGGCGCAACTGAACGAACTCGCGAAAAAAGCGCCGGACAACATTTCGGAAGAAAATCCCTGGGTGCGCCTCATTGTGACGTTGCAACAACCGGTCGCGGGAACGCCGCCGGAACAGGCATCGGCGCTCGCGCTTTTACACAAGCAAATTTCGCGTTTGGTGGACGATTTCAAATACGAAGCGCTGCAAACGCGCCGTCCGGATTGGATTCGTTTTGAAACGGCAGACTTAGTAAAAAACACGCGCCTGAACCGAGAACTCGAAAAGTTCGGGACGCTTCCGCAAAACACGGCGATTGTCGTGCTCTGCGGGAACAACTGCCGCACGATTACCTCCGACGAACTGTTGAAACTGCGTCCGGGCGAACGCGGTGCCGAGCCGATTATTGACGGTTTTCGCGGCGAGGAAGCAATTATGTCCGCCATTCTCAGCGTAACGGACGGAGCTTCGCCCATCGCCTACTTCCTTTCCGGAAGCGGAGAATTGAGCATCGACAGCAGCAATCGCGGTTACGGGCTTTCCTCTTTTGCACAAACTCTGCGTTCCCGCCACATCCGCACGCAAACGCTTGATCTTTCCGTTCTTCCGGACGTCCCGGCGGACGCGTCGCTCATCATCATCGCCGATCCGCGCATTCCGATTTCCCGCCAAACGGAGGAAAAACTTTCGCGCTACCTGCGGGAACGCAACGGACGCATTCTCGCCATGATCGGACCGGGAACCGATTGCGGGCTGGAAGACTTATTCTTCGATTGGGGCTTGCTGTTGCAGGACGTTTTTGTCGTCGAAACCTCGCCGCTTTGCCTGCTTTCCGACGGAAATTTTGCAGTGCGCAATTTCCCGGAAAAAACGCACAAAACGGCAGAAATTCTCACCGCGCTGAGCCTGCCGATTATCGCGTCGCAATTCCGCACCGTCGAAGAAGACTTGAGCGCGAAAGAAGACCGGACACGCACCGTTTCGCCGTTGTTTTTCACGTCGAACGTAAAAAGCGGCGAACCGACAAGTTGGGGCGAACGCGATTACCGCACGCCGCCCTACAAGTTCGAAATCATTCGCGGGGACGTAGACGGTCCCGTTCCGCTCGGAGCCGTTTCCGAACGCACGGCGGGAACGCGCCTCGGAGTGAGTATTCCCGGCGGGCGCCTCGTCGTGCTCGGCACGGGCGACATTGCCACCAACGCGCAATTTGAAAACGGCGGGAACAAACCGTTCCTGCTCAACACCGTCAATTGGCTCATCGACCGCGATGTAATGATGAACATCCCGCCGCGCCCGATTTCCGAGTTTCGCCTCAAAGCGACGCCGCCGGATCTCGCCCACGTCGGCTGGAACTTCATGTTCTTCCCTGCCGGTCTCGCCATTTTCGGCCTGCTCGTTTATTCCTGGAGAAAGAGAAACTAACCGACGGATAATGGATAACGGATATTTGATAATTTCTTCCGAGCTTTTGCCTCGGCAAAAGCTTTAGCACGCAACCATTCATTATTCATTGTTACCTATTCATTGAAAAAGACGATGCGCTTTAAACTTACACTTTTACTGATTATCGCGAACCTGATTACGTTCGGGCTCATTTGGGAAAACGCCGGCGGGAACGCCGAAACGGAAATTTCCGCACAATCGCTCTTCGCCGCAGATATTTCCGACGTTTCCGTCACCGCTGCCAATGCCGACACCTCGTTCTCGCTTGAACGGCGGGAACGCGATTGGTTTTTGGAAAAACCGTTCAGTTGGCGCGCCGACGCATTCGCCGTCAATCGCCTGTTGTCCGAACTTCGTTTTCTGGACAACAGCCTCGGGTTCTCCGTGGAAGAAGTTGCGGGAGCGGGCAATACACTTTCGAGCTACGGTTTGGAAAAACCCGCGGCGACCGTAACCGTAAAAGACCTCGGGGGAACGCACACTCTCCACGTCGGGAAAACGACACCGGACGGACGTAGCGTTTACGTGCTTTCTCCCGACGGGAAATACATCATTCCCGCACCGATTTCCCTGCTCAACGCCATTTCGCAAACGCCGAACGAACTCCGCGCGCGCGAAGTTTTTGCGATGCGCCCCTACGAAGTGCGTGCCGTAACGGTTCGCACGGCGTTTTCGGGCGGAAGCGAGCAACGCGTCGGGCTCGTGCGCTCCCGCGGGAACACGGAATCCTCCGCATGGCGTTTTGAAACTCCGGTTGCCGCCGACGCCAACACGCAACTCGTGGAAAAACGTCTCGGCGAACTTTCCTCGCTTCCCTATGTGCGTTTTGTTTCCGGCGACGCCGCGCCGGACGATGCTTCCGGGCTGAAAATCCCCGCGTTGCGCTTCACACTCGAAGCCGCAAACCGAAGCCGCACGCTTCTTGTCGGGAATCCGGATCCGACCGACAATTCCGGAAAAACGCTTTTTGCGAAACTCGAGGACAATCCGGCAATTTTCACCGTTCCCGCAGAAACCGTCAACGCGTGGAAAACCGCCGCACGCGACCTGCGAGATCCGTTCTTCCTCCAATTTAATCCCGCAAATCTTTCCGGAATCACGATTCGCGACGGGAACAAATCCCTCGTTTTGCACCGTTTGAACATCACGCGTGCGGAAACCGTTCCCGCAGAAACACAAACGCAGGAAACGCCGATCGGCGCAATCGCGGAACCGCGCCCGGACATCCTCACCGCGGAATCCGGTGCAGCGGCAAACCCGCTTTACAACGCATGGCAAATGCCCGTCGCGCCCGGTTCGAGCGTCACGGAAGCAACCGATGTCGAACCGAAAGTCATTGCCGATTTGGTTCAGCGTTTGCGCAATCTTCGTGCGACGCGCGCACCCGGTGCGGACAACTCCGATTTTTCCGCGGCGCAGCGCCGCCTTTGCGAAGCGTTTGTCGCCGATATCGCAACGCCGGAAGACATTGTCAACATGAAGCTCAACACGCCGTTGCGCACCGTTGAACTCGAATTTACGCCTCCCGACGGAAAAACCTACACGCAAACGCTAACCATTGCGCCCTCTGCGGAAAAAGACACGCCGATGCACGCACAGACGGGAACGGCAATTTACTCAATCACGCCGGAAATCCTTTCCGCCCTTGATTTGCATCCGTCGTTCTTCCGCAACCGCACCGTTTATGCCCTTCCCGCCGGGGGGAAAGTTACGTCGTTTAAGATTTTTGAAATCACAAACGGAAAAGAAACACTTCTGCTTGAAGAAAAATCTCCGAGCGATACCGAAAACTGGTCGGAATCACTCGAAGACAATCCGGAACCTTACGCGCAAACGCTTGCGAAGTTGCTCCGCTCCACGGAAAACGTTGTCGCCGAATCGTTCCTGCCCGTTCCGTTCTCGCTCAACTTCAAGGACACGAGCTATCTCGGAATGAATTCGCCCGAGCCGTGGCGCTACAAGCTCGAAGTCAACGTCTTGCTCGCCGACGGCGCGAAATCCACACCCGGCAAAACGGAAACGCTCACGTATTATCTGACACGCCGCCTCGGCGGAACCACGCAAATCGCCGGCGCTCCCGCCGCGAACTGCATTTTCCGCATCCGGCAGGATTTCATCGATTCCATGCACGCGCTGACCTTCAACCGCTCGGGAATTATCCCGAACATCAGCGCGCCGCCCGCGGCTGCGGACAATCTTATTCCGCCGGAGAACTAAGCAAAAATGCGATGTGTCGGGAATGAAATTTCGAAAGAATTTCCCTCAAACCCGATTTTCCCGATTCATCGCCTTTATTCCCCCGATTTTCCCCAAAAACACACACGTAAAACAACATGACCTCCCCTGCCCCCAACACGTCCTATTCCGTCGCCTCCGGCGGGAACGCGTTTCTCGTTCTCGTCAGCGGACGCGCTACATACACGACCTGCCGCGCATTCGGCGAATTTCTCGAAGCCGCACCGAAAAGCGGACGCCGCACGCTCATTATTGATTTGGCAAATTGCGCCAGTGTCGACAGCACGGTTCTCGGTCTCATTGCCGGCGCAGCAACGGATTTCCGAAAAATCGGCGGAGAAGTTTACCTGCAACATGCAACCGGACGCATCCGCGACGTTATCACCAACCTTGGCTTGCCCGAGTTGCTGACGCTTCTGCCCGAGGACGAGCAACTCCCCGCCGCGACAGCATTACTTTCCGCAAAAATGGAAGAACACTGCGTCGCTCCCGCGTGCAACAGCGCCATTCTCCACGCCCACGAAACGCTCATGGCGGCGAATCCGGAAAACATCGCCCGCTTCAAAGACGTTGTCGCCTTTATGCGCGAAGATCTCGGCAAAAATCTTTAAAAATTTCTACAGTTTTTCATTTCTAAAAAAATTATGGCTACCAAACTTTTTATTCCCGGTCCGACCGAAGTTGCTCCCGAAGTGCTCGCCGCGATGTCGCTCCCTATGATGGGACACCGCTCGAAAGTTGCCTCCGAATTACAACGCCGCATTTCCGACAACCTCCGCCGCATTTTGCTCACGAAAAACGAAATCCTGCTTTCGACATCCTCGGGAACGGGTTTTATGGAAGGAGCCGTGCGCTCCTGCACCGCCAAGCGCGCCGCGATGTTCTCCGTCGGAGCGTTCGGCAAAAAATGGTATAAAATCGCGAAAATGAACGGCGTTCCCGCGGACTTTTTTGAAAGCGAGCCCGGCGAGCCGACCACGCCCGAAATGGTGGATGCCGCTCTTGCCACGGGAAAATACGACACCGTTTGCATCACGCACAACGAAACGTCGACCGGCATTCAAAACCCGTTTGAAGAAATCGCCGAAGTCCTGAAAAAATACCCGGACGTCGTTTGGTGTGCCGACGCGGTTTCTTCCGCCGCGGGAGCGAAAATCGAAACGGACAAACTCGGCGTGGATGTGCTCGTGACCTCGACGCAAAAAGCGCTCGCGCTCCCGCCCGGCATGGCGATTTGCGCGCTCTCGCAAAAAGCCTACGAACGCACGGCAAAAGTCGAAAATCGAGGTTGCTACTTCGATTTGCGCGATATTTACGACGTCATTCAGAAAAAAGATTACCAGTATACGAACACACCCTGCGTTTCGATTATGTATGCAATGGATATTCAGTTGCAGCGCATCATGCAGGAAGGTGTCGAAAACCGTTTCAAACGCCACGAAGAAATGGCGAAATTCGTTCGCGCGTGGGCGGACGAATATTTCGGAATTTTCTCGAACCGCAAATACCTGTCAAAGACGCTCACCGTCATCAAAAATACGCGCGGAATCAGCGTCGGCGACCTGAACAAAGAGCTCATCAAACGCGGTATGCAGCTCGGCAACGGCTACGGCGATTTTAAGGAAAAAACCTTCCGCATCGCGCACATGGGCGAACTCACGATGGCCGATATGCGCTCCATTACCGAAAACATCGTCGATATTCTCGGGCTGTAAAAAAAAGATTAGAGCTTAAAGCTTAAGGCTTAAAGAGACCGTTATGAATCCGCCCCGCCGCCCGCGCCCGCCGTTCCCGCAACGAGAAAAGCCGATTGCCGTTCCCGTGAACACGGCAAACTTCATCGCGCCGTGGGTTCAGCTGAAATATTTTACCTACAATCCGAATGTCTATCCGCGCTTCGTCGGAGCGACTTCCGGCGGGATCGCGCCCGGAGCGCAAGTGCACGTTTACGGCAAGGACGGAACCCTTTTCGGACACGGTTTTTACAACGCGGGAGCAAATATTCCGTTGCGCATTTTCGCTCACGGAACAGAGGACCTTCCCGACGATTATTTTGAAAAACTCCTGCGCCGCGCCGTTGCTCTACGCACGGAAATTTTAAGACTTCCGGAAAAAACCGACGCATTCCGCGTCGTTCACGGCGACGCCGACGGTCTCAACGGTCTGGTTGTCGATAAATACGGCGACGTGCTCAGCGTCGAAGTTTTTTCGCTCGCCGTTTACCAACGCATCAAAAGCTGGATTCGTATTCTGCACGACGCACTCGGAACAACGCGCGAAACCGTGCAACTCGTTAAAGGCTTCGGCTCGATGGAAAATGCGCGCGGGTGCGACGATTTTCACACGCCGGGCTTGCGTGAAGTCAAAATTCGCGAAAACGGAATTCGCTACGCCGTCGATTTTGAGAACGGACACAAAACCGGATTTTTCTGCGACCAACGCGATAACCGAGCCTACCTCGTTCCGTTTTGCGAAGGGAAAAAAGTCCTCGACCTGTGCTGCTACACGGGCGGTTTTTCGCTCTCGGCAAAAGTGCGCGGGAACGCCGCCGAAGTGACCGGCGTCGACCTCGACGAGAAGGCGATCGCGCAAGCGAAGCACAACGCGAACCTGAACCAGACACGCATCAATTTCGTTCACGCGGACACATTCACGTTCGCACGACAAATGCAGGCAAACGGCGCACAATACGACGTTGTCGTGCTCGACCCGCCGAAACTCATCAACGGGCGCGAAGACTACGAAGACGGCATCGCGAAATATCACGACATGAACAAAGTCGCGCTCCCGCTCGTGAAGCGCGGAGGGCTTTTCGTAACATATTCGTGCTCGGGGTTGCTCAAAGTCGAAGATTTTGAAGCGACCGTGATTCGCGTGGCGCATCGCCTCGGTCGCCGCCTTCAGATTCTCGACCGCACAGGTCCCGGAGCCGACCATCCCGTGATGTCGAACTACCCGGAAGGCCGCTACCTGAAAGCCCTCTGGGCGATTGTTTGGTAAATTAAGCGCCACGTCTCAAGCATCAGGCATCGAGTGCAGTGCTTGATATTTGATGCTTGAGGCTTAGCTGACAAAAAAGTCCGCTTCGATATTAGGACGAGGGAATGCGGTTTTTCCGGAAAGACGGAAAACCCATTTACCGGGAGACACATTCGCGGGAACGAAAAAATCCGCCGTTCCCGCAGCAATTTCCGAGCGCGACATCGTTTCGTAAACGGAAATGCGTTCAGCAACCTTCTCTTTCTGCTTTCCGTTAACGTAAACATTCGTTTTTTCCAAGCGGACAAATTCCAGCTTCAACGCTTGCACTTTCGCGGGATCGCCGCGCGCCACTCGCCACGAAAGCCGCACGTTCCCGCCGGGCGTCAGCGTTCCCGTAGGGGAAAGCACTAACAGGTATTGCGGCAACGTAACAGCAAGGCAGGTCCTCAGCGCGAGGAAAATCAACCCGATTCCGATAACTGCGAAAAAGCCGATGACCGCCGCCGGAAACGTGCCCGGAAATCCGTCCGAGAAAAATCCCGCGCCGACAACGAACACGATTAAATTCCAAACCGTCGCAAAACCGAACATCACAAGCACACCGGTAAGTGGCGAAGAGCCGTCCGTCTCCGAACGCAACGCGCCGATAGGACGCTCCGGCACATTTTTCTTTTTCTTGAAGAAATTCCCGAAAACACCGCCGACAAAAATCCCTCCGCCGACCAAGATAAACGGGAGCCCGAAAATTGCCGGGACAATTTTGCGAAGCGAAAATCCGCCCGTCGGCTTCATCAGCGCGTTTTCCGACGGATTCTCCGGGTTGAACCAACACGTTTTTTCTTTGCGATATTTTTCGAGACGGCGCTTTTCCTTATCGTAATTGCTCGATGAGGAATTGAGCGAAATAAAGATGTCGTTCCCGTGAAACGTTTTTTCTCCGACGGAAAATTCGTAAACGATTTTCGGCGAATACATTGTTTTGCCCTTGCTCCCGCTCTCACGTTCCAACGTTGCGGAAACAATTTTGCACGGTGCGGAAATCCACGTTTTCGCAGCGGTTTCTTCATCCAAATATTTTTTCACACCGATTGTCGAAACCGTCACGCCCGCGCAGAAAAAGACGAGCCCGAAGATTGCGAGAAAAATTTTTGAACCGAGCGTTTCGGGAGCATCCGAATTCGAGTCGGCATCCGCGTCAGCGTCCGCCGCGACATGAAACGGATTTTCGGAATTTGCGGAATCCGGCATTTCCGCAGGAAGATCTGTCTGCGAGGTCACGGGAACACTTCCGACGGGCGGTGCCGTCACAATCGTCCGAATAATCGAACCTAAGCGGAACAGCGCATAGCCGAGCATACCAAGCCCGATACAGAAAAATCCGCCGACGAAAAGCACGGGAAGCCACCCGGACTCGGAATTTTTCTCGGAGAAAATAAGCGGAAAAAATATCGACGCGCTCATTCCCGTCCAAATTCCGCCGAATACGAACATCACCAACGTATGAAAAACTCCGCCACCCGCAGAAAGCACGCGTTCCGTTCGCGATTTCGCCGCGAAATATTCCGCGCGAAAACTTTTCATTGAAGAAATTTTTGAGCGCAGACGCATCGGTGATTTTTTTGAGAAAATAAGATTTTACGCGACCAGCCCGCAAACCGCGTCGGCAATCGCTGCGGGAGTGGCGTGCGCGGCGACGGCGGAAACCGGAATTCCGGCTTGGCGCAACACGGACGCCGTCGGCTCACCGATGGCAACGACTCGCGGCTGAACGGCATTTTTCTCCAAACGCAAATTCGGTGCCTGCGTGATGAACGACTGCACTGCGCTTCCGCTGGCAAAAACGATGAAGTGCGCTCCGTTTGCACGAAAATCGGCAAGCACGGCATCTCGCCCGTTCACGTCTGCGGCATCCGTCGAGTAGCACGGGAACGTGTCGACAATCGCGTGCGCTTCCTCCGCGAGGCGGCGCGCGAGCGTGTCGGGATTACGGTTTCCGGTAACGACGCAGATTTTGAGATTTTCCAAATCCTGCTCAGCGATGAGCTTGTCGGCGAAAGCCGTTCCCGTATGGACCTCGGGAACGACTTCCACTTCGAGGTGAAGTTCCTCAACAGCTTTTTGCGTTGCCGGACCGACACACGCAATACGGCACGGGCCCAGCCAGCGCAAATCTTTGAAACGTGCGAAGAATTTTTTAAAAAAACCGCGCACGCCGTTCGCGCTCGTAAACACGAGCCAATCATACTCGGTGATTCCGGCGAAAATTTCGTTTGCGATTTCTTCGTTCCCGTCGAGCGAAATTTCAATCAACGGCATTTCGATTACAGTCGCGCCGCGGGACTCGAGCTCCGCACGCAATTCAGCGTTTTGCGCTTCAGGACGCGTGATAACGACACGGCGATTTTCTAAAAGATTCGTTTCCATTTTTTTCAAAAAAATTATCAGCGTTATTTCGCCAAGCCCCAGCGCGACGAGAACGGATACAGAATGAAGAGCGCAGAACCGACGACATCGTCCGCGGGAACGCCGCCCCAGCCGCGAGAGTCGTAGCTGTTTGCGGAGTTATCGCCGAGCGCGTAGAAAAAGCCTTCGGGAACGCGAAAATTTTGCGTAAGGTGCCAACTATACGGCGACGGAGCGCCGCTTGTCGGCAGGTAACCGTAATATTTTTCCTGCGGTGTCGGCGCATTGTTGAGCACAAATGCTTCGGAAAAATCTGCGGGAACGCCGTTCACGAGAAGTTTTCCTTCGTCGACGCGCAAAACATCGCCGGGCAACCCGGCAAGGCGTTTGATGTAGTAAAGTTCGACGTTGCTCAACCCGGGAATATTACGCGTCCGGAAAACAAACGGATCGCCGCGCTCCGGCTCGAAGAAATGATAGCTCATGCGATTAACGAGCACCATATCTCCTCCGAGGATTTTAAAATTGAGCAAATTTTCTCCGGATCGGACAATTTTTCCCGTGCGCAACGCAGGCGAGCCGTCAGGAAGCATTGTCAGTTGCGCATTTTTGAAAACGGAGCGCCAGCGAAACGCCTCCGGCACGGACTCATCCGCCGATTCCGGAAAAAATGTTTTGAGCAAAACCGCGCTCAGCGAAAATTCGCGCGGAACGGCGACGGGAACGAGCGTGCCGCCGACATAGAGGCTGTAGATATCTTTTCCGGGCGAAACCACCGTTCCCGCAGCGCCGTCTTTCTCCGGAGGCACAAGCGAAAAACCGCGACCGTTTGCTTCGCGGCGAAGCGGAATCAGCACCTCTCCGTTTGCCGGAGATTTAAATTCGTAAAACGATGCGCTACGGAAAATGCGTTCCGCCCATTTTTCGAGAGTGTTTTCCGTTCCCGTGCAAACTTCAGACGTCATTCCGTTGTAAGTCGGAAACATCGAGTTGGTCGGAATTTTAAACGGTTGGATAAAAAATGCGCGAATCCCGCCGGCAAGAATTGCGGCGACGATAATAAGTTCGACCCATTCCGGAAGTTTCTTCTGCGGAAAAATCGTTCCGCCCAATTCGCACAAAACGCTTTTGAGCGCATCGGTTTTGTCTTTAAGTTCGTCGGGAACAAGCGGAGTTCCCGCGAGTGCGGATTTGACTCCGGCGACGGCGGCATCGAAGCGCTCACGCTCCGTTTCGTCAAAAATATCTCCTCGATAACGCAAAACTTTTTCGGCGGAAATAAGTAAATTTCCTGCGTTTTTGCGGAGGGCTTTGTCGGACTTGGTTCCGGGAAAAAACATTGTCGGGAAAGAATAGACGCGACACAAGGAAATGAAAACAGAAATTTAGCGAAGATTTGAACGCTCAAATGAACACAAATTTTATTTGTTTTTGAGACAATTTTTTTCCGGGCAACGCTTAATTGAGTGTATTTTGGTTGAATTCATTTGAGGTTAATAGAGATAGAGAGAAGTTAGAGTTAAGTCAGTTACAACACTCCGGCGGAAACATAGTTCCCGCCGGAGGCTTTTTTTTAGGAAATAAGAATGTGATGCGATTCGGCTATTTTGCGCCAAGAGAGAGCCAAACGTCACGAACAGCGCTGGCGGGAACGGCGGATGTCGTAAACGCCTCTCCGATTTTTTTCATGAGCACAAAACGCAATTTCCCCGCGACGACTTTTTTGTCGTTCCCGCCGGCAGCGACGAGTGCATCGAGCGAAAGCGGTGTCCGCAATTTCACGGGGAGGTTGTTTTTCTCAAAAAGAGCGATCGCGCGCCCGGCAAGCGTTCCCGCCGGCGCGAATCCGAGATTTTCCGAGAGCATTGCTGCGGCAACGCAACCAACGGCGACCGCTTCTCCGTGCAAATACTCCCCGTAGCCTGCGACTTTCTCAATAGCGTGCCCGAAAGTATGCCCGAGATTCAAAAGGGCGCGTCCGTTTTCTTTTGCCGTTTCGCGCTCGTCTGCGGCAACAATCTTCGCTTTGATTTCGCAACAACGACGAACAACGGCGGGTAGTTCCGGCGAATTCCACGTAAGCGTTCCCGCCGCTTCAAGTTTTTCAAAAAACGATGCGTCAGCAAGCATCCCGTATTTGATGACTTCCGCCATGCCTGCGGCAAATTCTCGTGGCGGGAGCGTCGACAACAACGCCATGTCGGCGACGACGGCGGCAGGCTGATGGAACGCACCGACAAGATTTTTTCCCGAAGGCAAATTAATTCCGGTTTTCCCGCCGACGGAGCTGTCCACCATCGAAAGAAGCGTTGTCGGAACTTGGACAAAAGAGATTCCTCGCAGGAACGTCGCCGCGCAAAATCCGGACAAATCCCCGACGACTCCGCCGCCGACAGCAAAAATCACACCCGCGCGGTCAATGCGAGCTTCAGCGAGTTTTTCCCAAATATCGGCAAGTTCGCGTGTGCTTTTGGCGCCTTCGCCGTCGACGGAAGTTTCAATGAGAAGACGGGAACGTTTTTTTAACTCCGAAAAAAGCGACGGATGCAGCTGCGGGAGCGTCGGGCACGTAATCACGGCAACGGGACGGTTTTCCGCGACAAATCCGTCCGCCAACGCGAGAAGCGTTCCCGCGAGATTTTCTCCGATGTGGATTTTGTAACTGCGTTCGCCGAGGGCTACCGTGATATCGTGCATTTGAGGAATCAGAAAATTGAAATAAAAAAAATCAGGAATGAGGCGGATGAGCGGATTTATTCAACGCGCGCAAATCAATCACCTCTGTTCGTGCAAGTTTGTCGTGCCAACCTCGGTGTCGACGGGAAAGCGCAACAATAGTTGCGTTAATGACGGCAAGAAGCGCCAACAAGATTCCCACGGGAACAACGGTAAACGCTTTCCAAAATGCACGGGAAAGGATTTGGAGAAAAAGCGGCGGGCACGGCGTTCCGTAAATAACCGTCCTCAGCCCGAAGATTTTTTTTCCGAGCGTTTGTCCTCGCATGAAAAATTCCGTCAAAATGAAGTAAAGCACCGCAGTAAGAAACGAAACGGTGTAAGTCGTATCGAAGAACGATATAAGCGTTTCATCTTGTGCTATTCGGCGCAAGACGGAATCAAGTGCAGAGGAATCAACGGAGTTCCCGTTTGCGGCGGCGAGCAACGTTGCTTCGTAGGCGGAGTTGAGTTCCCGATAATATTCCGTAAAAACAAAAAATCCGTTCGGACAAAAAAACGGCAAAAAAAGTTTTACGGCAATTGCCGACAGAAACAGGACGAGCACGCTGTCTGCCAAAAACGCGAGCGAACGGAAAAACATCGGCGCAGACGGCGGAAGATTTTTCTCGTCGACGACAAAAATGACTTTTTTCGGGATCGGCGGCGGATTCATGCCGAAAGAGTATTTTTACAAAACATCTTTGCCGTTCGCACGAAGGCACGCCGCAAGTGTATTTTTCATCAGCATTGCGACCGTCATCGGTCCGACGCCCCCGGGGACCGGTGTGATTTTTTCACACTTCGGCGCCACATTTTCAAAATCGACATCCCCGACCAAGCGAAATCCGCTTTTTTTCGAAGCATCGGGAACGCGGTTAATTCCGACATCGATAACAACGGCTCCGGGTTTCACCATCGCTTCCGTAACAAATTTTGCACGCCCGATTGCGGCGACAAGAATGTCCGCCTGCTTTGCAATCTCCGCAAGATTTTGCGTGCGGGAATGGCAAACAGTAACGGTGGCATTGGATTTTTTTGAAATGAGAAGAAGCGATGCTGGTTTACCGACGATAAGGGAGCGACCGATAACAACGACGTGCTTCCCGTCGGTTTTTACGCCCGAACGTTCGAGAAGTTCTATGATGCCGGCAGGAGTACATGCAGCAAAAGCAGACGGAAGCTCCTGGACAAGACGACCGATATTGACCGTGGAAAATCCGTCAACATCTTTATCAGGGGAAACGCGATTAAAGATTTCCGTTTCGTTGATGTGCGACGGAAGCGGCGCCTGAATCAGGATTCCGTGGACGTTCCCGTCAGCATTGAGAGAATCAATCGTCGCTTCAAGTTCGGCTTGCGAAACGTTTTCGGGAAAAAGTTTCAGTGTGCTCTTCATGCCGATTTCCGCTGCCGTCTTTTGTTTCTTGCTCACATAAGAAACAGACGCAGGATCGTTCCCGACACGAATAACAACGATATGCGGGACAATCTCCGGCGAAATCTTCTCAATCGTTTCTTTGAGTTCCTCCAGGACTTGTTTCGCAATAAAATTTCCGTCAATGAGTTGCATAAGCTGTGAGCGTAAACTTGAATTCGGGATTCGGCAAATACCGATTTTCGGAGGGCACTACTTCCACGGAGAATCCTTGAAAATTCCGAGACGATCAACAGAAAGCAGGAGATTTTGAAAATCCGGATTCGCCCAAACTTTTTCAATGTCCTGATTCGGGAAGGAAATCCGGATAAACATTTGTTCCCGTCGCTGGTTCAATCCGAATCGTTTAAAATCTTCAATTCTAACGCTTATGCGCTCAATGGCTCCGGCAAGACCATTGCGCCAACCTGTTTTTTGTTCTTTATAAACGAAGGGATTTCCGTTGACTAAATGCCAAAAGATCACGGGCTGCGTCGTGCCGTCTTTTGAATAAACGCCGAACTCATAGGGTAGAAGCTCTCGATTGTTGAGTTTGCGATCAGACACACTGAACTCACGCGCATCACGTGTCCATCCGGAATTCACCCAACAGGAATCCGGATTGTGACCTCCGGCATCAAAAGGCGTTTTCCCTCCGGGACTCCAATATGCAACATAGAAAACGACCTCCAATTCTCCTTTGCGAAAAACCCGAGATACACACTGGTCAAATTGAAGGAGCTTTCCCACATATTGCCGCATCCCTTCTGTTTCGGCAAGCGGTTGCTCCGTGACCGTCCATCCGGCAATCTTTTCGGGAACGATTTCCTTAATCGGAGTCGTCAGCTTCGGCTCCACCACGGAAAAAATTCGCACATACAACATAATTCCCACAGAAAGTAGGACAAGAAAGACTGAAAATGCTAAGATAATTTTTCTCATTTTAGGAACTAAAGCTAAATATTAAGTTAATTTAATTGACCTTTCTCTCCTTTTTTAGGTCTTCATTAGTTTTTTTTTTTTTAATTTCTGTAAACGAAAGGAGCCCGTTCCTCATTTTAAAAGAACGGGCTCCGTATAGACTGGCGACGACCTACTCTCACACAGCAGCGTGGCTGCACTACCATCGGCGGTTGAGGGCTTAACGAGCGTGTTCGGGATGGGAACGTGTGTTACACCTCACCTGTGATCACCAGAAGGGGACCTCGCGCTGTCATCAATAAGATGTGATCACTTTGATTTGCCAGTCAAACAGCGGTCATAGGTTAAATTGTTTTACGCATAGCGGACTTTGTTTAAGACAAAGCTCCAAGTGCATTAATGAAAAGGGAATGCAGATTTGTAAGTAATAAAACTAACGGATAATTAGTATCGCTAAGCTGAACGCATTACTGCGCTTACACATGCGACCTATCAACCGGGTGGTCTACCCGGATCCTTAGAGAGAGCTTATCTTGGGAGGAGCTTGGCGCTTAGATGCTTTCAGCGCTTATCTCTTCCGCACTTAGCTACCCGGCGCTACCGTTGACACGATAACCGGAACACCAGAGGTGCGTCATTTACGGTCCTCTCGTACTAATAAATGAACCCCTCAACTCTCCTACGCCCACAGCGGATAGAGGACCAAACTGTCTCACGACGTTTT
>JAFSAO010000013.1 GCA_017440935.1 Opitutales bacterium | reverse complement strand
ATCATCCTTGAACAATCCGGCGCGGAATCCCTGCGGGAACGTGAATTTCTTTATTCGCCCGATGCCACGACTCCTGAGAGTCCCCCCGTCATCAAACTCCGCGCCCCCGAGTTGTCGGAGGAATCCTGAATCCGAAACAGATCGATGAATCCTACAACTCTTGACTTTATTCACCCTGCGGATAAAGAAGCTCTAAAAACGTTAAAAGATATTCCGGGCTTAGATCTTTTAATAAAAAAAGTCCTCGGTCTCTTTTCCGAAAACCAATATCGCGCTTTGTGTCTCGCAACAAAGGTGCGTCTATCTCCATCGCAACTTCCGGAGCTTTACAATAAATTACCTCCGATTTGTAAGCGTTTAGGAATATCCGTTCCCGAATTTTATTTGGAGGCAGATGTAAATCCGAATGCATCTGCCTTTGGAGATACGAATCCGATTATTTGTGTAACTTCCGGTCTTATCTCCTCTCTGGCCGAAGAGGAAATTGAATCCGTTATTGCTCACGAATGCGGGCACATCGCCTGCCACCACATGCTGTATCACACGCTCTCGAGAATTTTAGTTCTCTGCGCCGATTCTTTGGATATTTTGGGGATGGCAATTAAACCGTTAATCTGGGCGTTACTGAAATGGCAACGTTGTAGCGAGCTCTCCGCAGATCGGGCTGCCGCATTTGCGCTCCGTAGCGCGGAACGGGTCGTTAACACTCAAATTCGTCTGTCCGGCGGACCTGCGGTATTAACCCAACATGTAAACATCGACGAATTTGTAAAACAAGCAGACGAGTTTGAAAACTACGGATCTAACATACTTAAGAGCTTGCTGAAAAATATTCTGGCTCTCGGAGAAACGCATCCGTTTGCCGCCGTACGCGTTAGGGAAATTTTGAAATGGAGCCACTCTTGGGAATATCGAAAACATATCAAAAACACCGAAGTCATTGACCGTTTAGCAAATCAAAGCATTTGCCCTTGTTGCGGCAACGAAATCGAACCGGAATGGGCATTTTGTAAAAAGTGCGGAAATAAAATCCGATAGTTTTTTACTTTATCAATAAACCTCTAACCACAATCAAAATAAAAATTATGGGAACATTCACATCCGATAAAGTATTCACTTGCCCAAAATCTTGTATTCCGGAAATCGAATCGGCAATTATCGCCGCATTTGAACCGGAAGGTTTTGAAATTAAGCGATTTTCGCTTCCAAACGGTGGATTCGAATTATCAATGACCAAAGGCGGAATGTTTAAAGCCGTTGTCGGAATGAAATCCGCATTGAAAGTAACGGCAAATCCGACCCCGACCGGTGTTCAAATCGAAGCGGGAATAGGGATTTTCGGTCAACAGGCGTTGCCGACGGTCGTTACAATGTTTGTATTTTGGCCGGTCATGATTCCTCAAATTTGGGGAATGATTCAGCAGTCAAAACTTGATGACAAGGTTTTGGAAATTGCGGAATCAACAGTCCAAAATTATGTCGAACCGATTGCGCTCACGCAGCAACCTGATGCGGGAACGCAATTTTGCACACAATGCGGCGCCAAAAATCCATCCGATGCAAAATTCTGCAACAAGTGCGGAGCTAAACTTTAAACCTCAATAGGGATTTTATTTCATATGGCAAAAACATATTTTGAAACGGCAATAGATGCCCTTCGTCAGAATGATTTTACGACAGCTTGTCGATTTTTGGGGTATGCAATCGAATACGGTAGCAATAAAGAAAAGAGGCAAGCTAGGAAAATTTTAGAAGAAACCCCGCAACTTGAAAGATACAAAGAGATTCCTCGTAATACCAACGACACAATTGTTGATGAAATTATTACAAAAGCTACTCGTCTAGCAAATAAAGCCGCAACCGGAGAACTAAAAAAAGAAATATCTAAAAAAGGGAAATACCTTGCTGAAGAATTTATCGACGAAGTTAAGTCAAATCCTATTGGTTGTATAAAAATCGCATGTCGAATGTGGAAGATTTTTGGAGGTTAGAAATATGGCTAAAGAAAAAGATCCGTGGCTCGACACCCTAGAAAAAAAGACTGATAAGTTGAATGCTCCCATTTTGCTTGAGTTCGAAGAGTGGAATAATTCCGAGAAAGAGGCTGATGAATTAATACAAGCTGCCAATAATTTCAGTCCTGAAAGAGTCGTTAGCAAAATAGAAAAACTCTGCGAAGAAATTGCGCAGTGGTATGTTTCAGAGCACAATAAGTTAATAAAAAAAGTATGCAAAGAAATAGAAATCAAGCCAACCCCATGGCTTTCTCATGATTCTAAAGATTGGCTCTACGGTGAAGTTGTTTCAGAACTAAAAGCTCTTGAAAATGCTCTCAATCACGTAAGAAATTCAATGTGCGATATCGCCTCATTTGTGGAGAGAAATACAGGATTCTGGGCGAACGCGAAAGTATTTATTGATAGCGCAATTAAAGGAGCTATTTCTCCTTTGCGTAGTATGTACGACTACGGGAAGGATTTCTTAAGTGGATTTGAAAATCCGGAAGCTAAACGGGTTGATTCAAATTATGAGAGGTCTCTTGAAGAACTTTCCAATGCACAAGATCGGTTGTCCCAAGTAGTATATGCGAAATGTATTTCTCGGTGGAACGATAAAACATTAGGAGCAATTAAAGATATTGATAACTCCCTGTTACCCAATAAAGTCCAACCCGCGCCATCAATCCTCAAACGCTGTTTTTGGGGAATTATTAAACTGTTACTGCTTACTGGGTTTATCCTCGGAGGGATGACGCTTCTTGAAAAATACAAAATTATCAACTTTTAAAATAACGACTTACTTTAATGTCATGAATGGAATATTAACCGAACGGGAGACGAATATTGTCTCTGACACCAAAGAAGAACTTGAGAAATGCAGGGATATTCTTGAAGCAACGCCCGAGGCAAGAAAGACGCTTGTTCCCGCTTATGAAAATGTTTTGCGGGAACTCCGCGGATTTGATTCGGAACTCTTCATTGTTTCTTCGATGGGAATGCTAAAATCAGGGAAATCGTCTCTGGTTAATTTGTTGGCGCGTTCGGAACTTGCGTCTCCTATCGGATACGGAACGGATACAACACTTCGTCCTGCACTCATCATGCCAGCGACAGATCAAAAGCCTGAAGGGGAAATTGAAGTTTGGCTTGCAAGTAACCAGACAGAACTTTCGCTTTCCGGTGATGTATCGAAAGAAGACATCGAAGCAAAACGTAAAGAAATGCTATCTTCGGTGTTTGATTTTGTTCGAGGCGTAGGAAATGAGCCGAAAAACGTAGGCAAAAAATCACACAGCCTAACGGGAGAAAAGCTCAAAAATATTTTATGTAAAAAACAAAGCTTAAGAAATGAGCTACCTTCCGAACCGATATTGGTTATTGTGCGTGTGCCTCGGAAAGACGGCTCCTTACTTTCTGATAAAATCGTTTTGTTGGATACACCGGGTTTAGATTCCATGAATTCCGAGTGGACAACAAATTCCGCGTGGTATCTTTGGTTGATGGAAAAAAGCGATTTGCTTCTGTTTTTACAGAGTAGCGTCGCTCCGTTAAATCTATCTGCCGGAGAAATTTTGAAAGAGCTTCAAAGCCAAAAACGGGGACATCCGATTTGGTTGATACAAAACCTCATGGAGGCAAAACACTGGACGAAGAAAGACGTTCAGGAAGCAGAAAACCTATCTCAAAAGGAAAGAGCGGTTACCGAGTTTCAAAAAATTAGCCCCAATACGAATAGTTATTCGGTAAATCTCGGTAAGGCCTCTCCGAAGTTGTTCAATTTGGAAAGCGATCTTGATAGCAACGTTGATTCAGAACACCTACTGAATGAATCCGGATTTAAAGAACTTGAAGAAGACATTAGAGATTCTCTCAAAAGAAATGCGACCGCTCAACGTAAATGGAATTGCATCAGAAACGTAGAAAATGCAAAAAATGAATTCGAAAAACAACTCAAGAGCTTTAAGGAAGATGCTGTCGTAAAAATTCGCAAAGAATGTGATCTAGAACGGGAAAAAATTGAGAAGGCATTCAAGGTATTGGAGGGAAAGGTCGATCCGACCCAAACACCTGCAGGGTTGCGCGTACAAAAAATAACAGACGATCAAATTTCTTTTGGAGACAAACTTGATTTTGATTGTGGAACCTTTGACCGTTCTCTGAATGACAGCTTTAAGGGAGCTAAACCTCTTCGCTTGAAATATTTAAACGATTTTAAAGACGAACAAATTAAAGGAGCCAGGAAGCGGTTTCGTGATTTGTTGGGGGGAATCGAATCAGATGGAGTAGATTGGATTTTAGGAGATACAAAGAAAAATCTTAGAAGAAAAGTTAGTGATCAATTTTTCGACTTCATAAAAAAAGTAATGGATGAAACACAGGATGCAAGCGACCTCTTAAAATGCAGAAACATTCAAAACAAAGAGATCCCTCGAGTGATGAATATCGCAGAAAGTCACAGTCTCTCAGAGATTGATTTTCCGGATTATGATAAGTCTGATCTGAATTCCAGAAATAAGGTGTGGAGGATTTGTACATTAGGGTGCGTAGAGCCTTCTTATGACCCTAGTGTTCTTCTATCAAAAATAAAGAGTGCCTGTAATGATCAAAAAAATTTAAAAGATACCATAAAGGCCTTTTATGAGAAGGAGAAAAAGAAAATTCAGAGTAAAATCGCAAACTGGGCAAACGAACAATTTAATGAATCGTGCCGTGATTTTCTAAAAAAACTTGAGGCGCGAAAAAAGGAATGTTTAGAGGAAATCGAAAGAAAACAGAAGAACGCAGATTCTTTGGAAACAAATCTTTCCTTTATTAAAAGCATTCTCGAAAATGCCATGAAAAGATTTGACGAGATTAACAATTAAGCCTGCTCGTTATGAAAAAACTTTTCAAGTCTCCGTGGGCTTGGTGTGCCGTTTCGGGAATCGCACTTTTTGCTGTTTCCGGATTGCTGATGCGCGGGAACGCTTTAAACGAATGCCTTCCCGGAGGAATCGTCGGGTGGATTTTCTGGGGAATTCTTACACTACTCGCATTGCACTTCCTAATTCTTCCGTTAGTGGGATTTATCGGGCTTCCTCAGTGGAAATCCGAAGAAGAACAGGCGGGAATGAGTGATTGTGGTCGGTTACTGTTTTTAGAAAAATATGCTAAAAGCATTTCAAAAACGCAGGCTGTCTCTTCTTTTGAAAATGCCATTTTACTGGAAAAATTGAAGAACCTTGAAAATGCCTTGCACGAAATGCACCCGAGTGTCCGTTTAGAGCTCTTGGAAAAAAGCGTTTCCGAAATTCGGGAAGCATTACATAAAGAAGTTTGTAGCCCTATTATTTCTGCCCACATGAAATATGCCGCTGTCGCCGTTGTCGTTTCTCAACGCGGGGTTCTTGATGCTTTTGTCGTATTTGCATTGCAGATAAAACTAATTATCGCTCTCAGTCGAACAATGGGGCATCGCCCTTCGTGGGCGTTTGTTTCCTGTTGTATGGTCTGGGTGATAAGCAATTCACTCATTTCGTTAATCTTTGACGAAACAAATATCACCGAAACAGCACTTTCTTCTTTAAGCGAAATTTTGGGAATCCAATCTGGCGGGCTGTTAGGTGAAATCCCCGGATTAAAAACAATCGCAAATCTTTCAATGCAAGCACTTACTGCGGCAAGTTCCGTTTACATTACAGGAGAACTCGTTCGATCCCGCTTACTCGGAGACGCAAAAAAGAAAACCATAAAAGAGTTACTAAAAATACGTGTCGACGGCTACAAAGAAGCCGGAAAAATCGCAACCAACATAATCGGCGGTTTTTTCGGTGCAAAATCCACAGAAAATGATGATCCTGATGAACGTACTGCAAAGACACCCATGGAATCTCCTGTCATCCCGCAATAAAATAAGCCATGCTTTTCGCATCTGTTGTTGATTTGATTTGTCGTGTGGTTTTGGTTTTCGGGAAAGGAATAAAAGCCTTTACCGAAGGGGTATTCGGGGCATTTTTTATGGAGTGGCTCGCGTTGCCGTTGATTGCCCTCGTTTTTGCTTCCGTTGTTTATTGTATCTGTCGCAATAGAAAAGGCTGATTGTCGCTCAAGAAAGTCCTTCCGGGAGTTGGAATTTGTCGGGTGCGGGAGGGCGGAGATGTATCCGGACAATTACAAAATACAGGCGGAAGATTGCCGGAAACGTTTCGCATCTGAATGACGCTGAAGATTCCAATTTGGTGTTCATTCGCGTTTTCTTTTCTTTGTTTGCCTGCGCTAAATTTCAATTTGCGTTTGTGTAGGGTTTTTCCGAAAATCGCGGCATTATGGCTACGGAACTCATTCTTGCGGTTGACCTCGACGACAAAGACGTTGCAAAGAGCTTTCTTGCGCCTCTGCGTGGCGAGCTTTCTTGGGTTAAGCTCGGGTTGCAAATGTTTTTGAAATACGGGCCGGGCATCGTCGATGAATTTGCCGACGCGGGCTTCAAGGTTTTTCTCGATTTGAAGTTGCACGATATTCCGAACACCGTCGCGTCCGCGATTAAAAGTTTGCGCGGTCGCCCTTGCGGAATGCTTACGATTCACACGCTCGGCGGTGCTGAAATGATGCGCCGCGCGCTCGATGCCGCCGAAGATGCGCTCCCGCAAACGCGCTTGCTCGGCGTGACGGTGCTGACGTCGATGAATGATGCGCAACTCGCCGGAATCGGCGTGCCGCGTGCACCGATGGCGCAGGTTGAAGTTTTGGCAAAACTTGCCGCCGAAGCGGGAATGCGCGGTCTTGTTTGCTCGCCGCTTGAATTGCCGAGTCTGCGCGGTTTCCTCGGGGAGGAAATTGCGTTGGTGACGCCGGGAATTCGCCCGAAAACGGCATCGCTCGACGACCAGAGCCGCGTGATGACTCCGGCGGATGCTGCCGCCGCGGGAGCGAGCTATATTGTTGTAGGACGACCGATTCTTAAGGCGGACGATCCCGTCGCCGCCACGCGAGCGATTCAGCGGGAATTGGCGTAGTTTGAAGAATTGGAAGTGAGAAATGAGGAATTAGGAAGCCTTCCTCATTCCTAATTTTTTCATTCCCTCATCTTCACTCGCAGTTCGGGCGGGCGCAAAGCGCGGGGAAGGGCTCCGGCGGGAACGGTGTTTCGGCGAGCGTTCCCGCGAGAAGGAATTTTTCCGAAATTCTAAAAATTTCCGTGGGTGATTCCGCTCGGCGAACGGCGTGTAAAAATGCGCCTTCGGCATCGACTCCCGTTCCGATGAAGTTCAAAAATTTCTTCATTCGGGCGGCGACTCGGGCTTCGGAAACGGTTTCTTCGGAAACGCAATTTCCCAGCTCGCGGATGTAGTCGAAAACATCGCCGAGTTTCGGCACAAAAATTTCGTGTGGCGGCGTTCCCGCAAACATTTCGCGAAGCTGCCGGAAAATCCATGGGTTGCGCACCGCGTGGCGCCCGCACATAAGCCCGGCGCAACGCGTTTGGGCAAGAACTCCGCGCGCTTTGGCGACGGAGGAAATTTCGCCGTTGGCGGCAACAGGGCAGGAAGATTTTTTTACGGCATCGGCGATAGCGGCGTAATCGACGGGCGAGCGGTAGAGCCCGCGCACCGTGCGTCCGTGGACGGCGACCAAATCCGCCCGGTTTTCGCGAATAATTTCGAGGAGGCGCGGGAACGGTGTCGTGTCGTCAAAACCGAGGCGGCATTTTACGGTAAAAAGTTTTCCGTGGTCTGAGCAGATTTTGCGCAGGGCGGAGAGAATTTCTTCAACTTTCGGGAGATCCCGCAAAAGACCGCCGCCGACGTTTTTCCGGAAAATTTTCGGCATCGGGCACCCGAGATTGATGTCGATTCCGGCGACGCTTCCCGCGTAGCGCGAGAGCACGGCATCGGCAATGCGGACGAGTGCGGGAACGTCTTCTCCGATGAGTTGAACGAGCAGGGGCGAGCCTGTCGCCGCGAGCGTTTTTTCGGCGCATTCGGCGACGGAATCGTCAATCTGCGATGTGGCGTTGACGCGGAGAAATTCCGTAACAAAAAGATCCGGCGCACCGCGTTTTGCCAAAAGTTGCATAAACGGAAACGTCGTGATGTCCTGCATCGGTGCAAGCATCGTAAATCCCTCGCGCGGGAACGCGAATCTGCGCGGAGTGCTTTCGCTCATTTTTCAAAGTTTCAGGAAAAAACGCTCGGGTCTCGTCGGCGGAATTTTTCCAAAAGCTCCGAGGCGTCGTTGCATTTTTGGAGAAGGTTTTGGGAAACAAGAACGGGCGCGCGGCAGGAAAATGCAAGCGCGAGTGCGTCTGACGGGCGGGCATCGAGTTCGACGAATTTTTCGCCGAGTTCGTTTTTCATCTCGAGAGAAATAACGGAAAAATAAACCCCGTCTTTGACGTCGGTGAGCGCAACTCCGGCGACTCGCGCGCCGAGTGCTTTGCAAGTGTCGGAGAGCAGTTCATGGGTTTGCGGGCGTTCGGCGCGTTTTCCGGTTTCCGCACGTTGCAGGCGTTCGCCCATACCGAATTCCGTTTGCATGACAAAAGTTTTCTGCGGGCAAACGACAAAAATTGCCGTGCTGTCCGCCAAGTCAAAAAAGTGAAATCCTTTGGGCTTTATCCAATTTGCGTTCATTCTTCCGGTAATCTTAAAAACTCGTTTCACAGGCGCAAATTGAAATTTAGCGAAGCGTTGGCTTCGCTAAATTTCAATCAATTGCGAATCCCGAATGATTACCAAGGATGGAAAAAGGAATGTATGGCCACGAGTGGTTCTCGGGACTACGAACAAGAGTTGAAGTTATTTCCCGCCACGACGAAGACCGGGAGGTCTTCGTTCCCAATTTTTGACGGCACTTCATTCGCAATTCGGAATTTGAAATTCGAGATTAATTGAAATTTGCCTGCGGCAAATTTCAATTTGCGGGAGCGGAAGTGGAAAGGTATGCTTTCCGGCAGTTTTTTAACTGACAAAATTTTTTTGTAAATTTATGGAAAAAAGAACGCTTATCATCGGTGCGGGCGGGGTCGGCAACGTCGTCGCTCACAAAGTGGCTCAAAACGCGGCGGAATTCGGCGAAATCATGCTCGCTTCCCGCAACGAAAACAAATGCAAGGCGATTGCGACGGATGTTAAAAATTCGACGGGAGTCGTAATCAAAACGGCGAAAGTTGATGCGGACAACGTGCAGGAAGTGGTCGCGCTTTTGAAGGAATTTAAACCGCAGGTTTTGATTAACGTCGCGCTCCCGTATCAGGATTTGCCGCTGATGGACGCTTGTTTGCACGCCGGCGTTCACTATGTTGATACGGCAAACTACGAACCGCCGAATCACGCAAAGTTTGAATATTCTTGGCAGTGGGCTTATCGGGAACGCTTTGAAAAAGCGGGCTTGTGCGCCTTGCTCGGCTCCGGTTTCGACCCGGGCGTGACGAATGTTTACTGCGCCTACGCTCAGAAACACCTTTTTGACGAAATCGAAACCGTCGACATTCTCGACGCGAATGCGGGCGACCACGGTTATCCGTTTGCCACGAACTTTAATCCGGAAATCAACATTCGCGAAATCACCCAGCGCGGTCGCTACTGGGAAGAAGGCGAATGGAAAGAAACCGGACCGCTCGAAGTGCGCCGCGAATACGATTTTCCCGTCATCGGCGAAAAAAGCGCGTATCTGATGTATCACGAAGAACTCGAATCGCTTTGCCAAAATATCAAAGGGCTGAAACGTATCCGCTTCTTCATGACGTTCTCGGACAAATACCTGACGCACCTGAACGTGCTTCAAAACGTCGGCATGACCCGCATTGATCCGATTGAGTTCCAGGGACAAAAAATCGTTCCGATTCAATTCCTCAAAGCGATTCTTCCCGACCCCGCCTCGCTCGGACCGCGCACGAAGGGCAAAACCTGCATCGGCTGCGAAATCACGGGAACGAAGGATGGCAAAAAACGCAAAGTATTCATTTACAACGTTTGCGACCACCAGGAATGTTACCGCGAAGTTAAATCGCAGGCGATCAGCTATACAACGGGCGTTCCCGCGATGATTGGCGCGATGATGCTCCAAAACGGCAAGTGGCTCAAACCCGGTGTTTGGAACATGGAACAGAACGATCCGGATCCGTTCATGGAAAAACTCAACACCTGCGGTCTGCCGTGGCAGGTTATCGAACTTCCCGTGGACTAAGGAAGAAAGATTAAAGATTAGAGCTTAATGCTTAAAGAGAACGTTCCCGTGATGAATTTCGCGGGAACGTCTTTTTTACGAAAGGAAAAGCCCGATGCTCTGCGCAACGGCGTAGAGCAGAAGTGTTCCCGCGACCTTTGCGAGAAGCGGGTTGTATTCTCGCGGGTCTTCGATTTCGCGAAGTTTTTTCAAAATTTCGCCGATGGGAATCGGAAGTAAAATCATCGGCAAAAGCACCGTAAGCGCCTCCATGCCGAATCCGAAACGCAGAATCAGCGGGGAGAAAAACATCACCGCAAAGTTGAATTTAAAAAGTTTTTTTGCCCAATTTTCGCCGAAGCGGACAACAGTCGTGCGTTTCCCGGCTCGGGCATCGGTTTCTCTGTCGCGAATGTTATTGATGAGTAAAATATTGTCCGCGCCCAAACCGCAGGCGAGCGCAATTACCCAAACAAACGGCGGGAACGTTCCCGCCTGCACGAAGCAGGTGAACGCAACGGCGACGAATCCGAAAAAGATAATGACGAACACGTCGCCCAAGCCGTGATATGCCAGCGGGAACGGTCCCGCCGTGTAAGCAAGGCACGCGAGCGCGCTGAGCACGCCGACAATAATCATTTCCCATCCGCCGTAGAAAATAAGTCCGCTTCCGCAGAGCGCGGCAAGCGCGAGCGAAACGATCGTTCCCGCCGCCACTTCGCGCGGGGAGAGCCAGCCGCTCGCCGTGGCGCGGGCGAATCCGGCACGGTCGCTTTGGTCGGCTCCGCGAATGAAATCGCCGCGGTCGTTGGCAAGGTTGCATGCAATTTGGGCAAACAACGCGAAAAGTCCGGCGAGTAGCGCGGGAACGAGTTGCATGGCGCCCACCGCGGACGCGCACGCCGTGCCGAGCAAAACCGGAGCCAGCGCGGCGGGAAGCGTTTTCGGGCGTGCGGCGAGAAAGAACGCGTAACTCTTGGAAAAATTTTCTTTCGCGGGAACGCGTCCGGAGTTTTTTTCGCTCATTTTTCGTCCTTTGCGGGAAGTTCAACGAGCGTGATTTCCGAGCTGACGCAGGAGCCGAGCGAAACGGAACCGCGACTCGCCATGGCAAACACGGGCGGTTCGGGCAAAATCGGCTCAAAGCCGCGGCGGGAACGGCACGCGTTCATGCGCAACCAAAGCAGATAATCGAGAATCACGGGATTTGCACTAAGCCAAAGCCGTTTTTCGCTTGCCGTGTATTCGGCGTAAAACTTCGGCGCACCAATAAACTGGAATTTTTCCAGCGAAAGCAAGGTTAGCTCAAATTTCGCTTTAAACTCGGGAATTGTCGCGACACCGACGGCGAGCGCCGCCGCATTGGCGGGATTATCAAGAAAGCGTCGCTGGTTGCTTACGCCCCAGAGTGTGGCGTTGGCGAGTGCGCCGGAAACACCGAGCGCCGGGCTGTCCGTCGCCACGGGAAGGTTGATCCAGAAATCGACATCGAAAAGGAGCGGAATCGGCAAAAAACTTTTTCGGTCGTTTTGCGGTTCGTCCCATTTTGTGGAAGTCGTCATGCTGTAGGCTTCGCGCGACGGGAGCGGATTTTCGATAAACCATTTGGCGTTATAAAAGTCGCCGGTGTCGAGCGCAACGACGGGCGAGCCTTCCCATTCGTTTTCTCCGCGACGGAAGGGCGGCAGGTAGCCCGCTTTGCGGAGCGCTTTTTCGCTCAGATCCACGAGTAAAATGTTTTCGCGGGAAAAACCTCGGCGGACGAGTTCATCGCGCACGGCACGCGTCAGCGCAGGCGGTGTGGAAAGCCCTTTGCCGGATGCCGTGTAAATTTTCAGTGCCACTTTTTTCTTTTCGGCGGGAACGAGTTTGCGTCCCGTGTGTTTTTCATACGCGGAAAAAAGGTCGGCGACGGCGGCGGCGTAGTCGCGTTGCGAAAATCCGGAAAGTTCGTAATCAAACAGAAACGAGCGATGTGCTTCCGGCTTCGCGGGAACGGTTTTTGCGGGTTCGGCGGGAGGATTTTGCGACGGTTGAACCGGCGCGGCATCGGCGGAATCCGGCGCGGCAGTCGTTTCCGGCAACGCTCCGATATCGGCAAGCGGGTCAAATCCTGCGTTGGCGCGGGAAACTTCGCCCTGAGCGACGCTGACATCTTCTGCGAAAGAACGTGTTCCCGTCCCCAAAATTGCGACACAGGAGGCGATAAGCCAAATTTTGGAAAATGAAAAATTCATGCCTTCCATTCTGCGTCTGCGTTCGCGCTCCCGCAAATTGAAATTTAGCGAAGATTTGGAATCGCGTTTATTCAACACGGATTAAACGGGTGTGTTAAAAGAAAAGAACTTTGCGGCTTAGTGATAGCCGAAAAAAAAATCCCGTGCGCTAACACGGGATTTAGGAAAGTGGAGCGGGCGAGCGGGTTCGAACCGCCAACATCCACCTTGGCAAGGTGGTACTCTACCAATTGAGCTACGCCCGCTTAGATTGCCGAAGCAATAAAAGTAAGCGAAATGAAATGTTTTTTGCGCGCAACTGTCAAGGTTGTTTTCATTGCGTTTGACAAAAAAGCTCCGCCTGTGCCGTCTTCAGATAAATCTCTTGCACCATTTACAGCAAGGTGGGCTTCGCATTCACACGTTTACGCTTTCCGCTTGAAGCGGCGTAGCGTTCCCGCGTATTTCGCAAATCCCTTAATATACTCATAGGAAAAGAGCGTTTTAACGAAGGGTCGAACACTGCAGAGCGGGAGGAAGTTTGCGACCGGGCGTTCCCGCTGGCAAGCGCAAAGCTCGAAGATTCTTATGTGTTTTCGGCGTTTAAGCGCGCGCAGAGCCCGTAGCGCAGGTTGCGGTGCGTGTGTGCAAAAACGGAAATTCCGGCAACGGCGCAAACCTCCGCGAGAGTGGCGACGGCGGCGGGAAAAATGTCGGCGCGCTTTGCGGGAACGCCTGCCGCAATGCGTTCTTCGAGTGTTTCCGCGCAGATTTTTGTCAAAAGGGTTTCGAGCGCCGTGGCAGATTTTTCCGGAACGAGGTGCGAACAAATTCCGGCGGACCCGCCGCAGAAAACAGTTTGAGCGTTGCGCGGCAGGTTTTGCAAAATTTCTCCGGAAATTTCCTCGCGAACGAAATTTCTCAATGCCGAAATTTCTTCTTCGGGAATCGGCGCCGTGGGATTTTTGAAAAACTTTCGGGTCAATCGGACGGCGCCGAGCTTTCGGCTCGTTTCAAAAATTCCCGTGTTTTCGTCGCCGTTTTTTGCAATAAATTCGAGACTTCCGCCGCCAAGGTCGAAAATTGCGCAGGGCAGGCAAATTGACGGGTCGGTGGCAACTCCGGCGGCGACGAGTTGCGCTTCTTCGATGCCGGAAAGAATCCGCATCGGCGTTCCCGTCGCGTCTTCGACGGCTCGGGCAAACTCGCTTGCGTTTTCCGCTGTGCGAAACAGGCTGGTTCCCGTAATTGCTTCCCGCTCCGGGGAAAATTTTCTCGCCGCTTCAGCGAGTTCGCAAACGGCGCGAATCCCGGCGGCAAAGGCTTTTTCGGAAATGCGTTCCCGTGCGGATTCCGTTTCGGGCGAAAGTCGCGTTTCGCTCAGCGCTTCGAAAATCGGCATCGCGTTTTTGCCTTCGGCGACCAGCAGTTTTATTGAGTTGGAGCCGATATCAATAACGGAGGAAATCATGATTCCAAGTTTGTTTTACGGAAGGAGGGATTCAATAAAAAAGAGCCTTGTTTGCGGCAGGCTCTTTTTTGCGATTTTTTTAGAAGCGCTAAGCAACTTCGTTTTGAATGATTTGCTCGAGCGTTTGGCGGCGGCGAATCAAGCGCGCGTTCCCGTCGGCTCCGAGCATGACTTCCGCCGATTCCGGGAAAGAATTATAATTTTTCGTTGCCATCGCCGAGCAGTAAGCGCCTGCGCCGCCGATGATGCAAAAATCGCCGATTTCCGCGCGCGGGAACGTTTTTTCGGAGAGCGTTTCCGGTTCGCCGGGAGCGCAGGAAACGAGGTCGCCGGATTCGCAACAGTGCCCGACGACGATGTAGTTTTCCGTTTCTGCGGGAACGGCGCGTCCGGATTTTTTTGCGAGAAAAATCGGATGTTGCGCGCCGTAAAGGCTGGGGCGGAGCAGGTCCGTCATGCCGGTGTCGAGCTTGATGAATTTACGTCCCGCCGCGCCGGTGTCGACGAGGTCCTGAACGCGGGAAAGAATCGCTCCGGCATTGGCTACGAGGTAGGTTCCCGGCTCGATTTCAAAATGAAGTTTGCGCCCGGTTTCCTCGGCAAGCCGAGCGATGGCGTCGCGCACGGGAGCGCCGCAGGTTTGCAAATCCGTCGTTTTTTCGCCGTCCACGCGGGCGACTTTGTAGCCGCCGCCGAAATCGAGCGTTTCCACCGTCGGAAAGCGGCGCACGAGGCTGAGCGATTGCAGAGCGGCTTTCTGCCAGACGACGGGATCGCTTCCGCTGCCGATGTGCGTGTGGATACGTTCGAGTGTGAGATTGTGTTTTTTCAAAACGGTTTCGACTTCCCCGGCGTATTCGTGCCAGATGCCGAAAGACGAATCCGGACCGCCGACATTAGTTTTTCCGGTTCCGCCGGAGCCCATTCCCGGATTGAAGCGTGCGCCGACGCGTGTCCCCGGAAACGCGTTCCCGTAGCGCTCGAGTTGGTCAAGAGAGCAGGCGTTGAATTTTACGCCGAGGCGGAGGACATCTGCAAAATCCGCCGGGAGCTCCTGCGTCGAAAGCGAGATTTTTTCTGCGGGAACGCCGGCGAGCATGGCGCGGCGCACTTCGTGAATGCTCGATGCGTCAAAATGCAGTCCGAGCGCGAGAAAAAGTTTGAGGACGGCGGCGGTCGGGCAGGCTTTTATCGCAAAACGCACCGTCAGGCCGAAAGCGTTCGGGAACGCGAGGCACGCTGCGGCATTTGCGCGCAAAGTTTGTTCGTCGTAAACGTAGATCGGAGTGCCGAATTCTTTTGCAAGCGCGTTGGCTTTTTCTGCGGAAACAAAGGGATGAGCGTTCATAAAAATTGACTGATGACTAACTTTCGGCTCTTTCTCGGAAAGATTCAAGCGCTTTGTTTGGCGGGAACGGGCTTCTTTGGGCTTGGGCGTTCATTTGCGCGTTCGCGTTTTGTGAAAAAGTCCTTGCCGAGCGTATGACGCAACGGTGGAATTTTCTTCCATGGAATCTTCCGTTTCTCCTCAGACGGCAAATTTTGCCGACACCAAACCTCACTACGAATTGCTCGACGGGTTGCGCGGAGTCGCCGCACTGATGGTGCTGGTTTACCATATCTTTGAAGGTTTTGCCTTTGCCGAAAGCGTAAACGGCGCAGGTAGCGGCTTGATTACGACACTCAACCACGGACACATTGCGGTGGATTTCTTTTTCATTCTCTCCGGGTTTGTCGTGAGTTACGCCTACGATGACCGTTGGGGAAAAATGAGCCTCGGAGCGTTTTTTAAGCGGCGCCTGATTCGCCTTCATCCGATGCTTGTCATGGGCGCACTCATCGGGGTGGCGGCGTTCGCTTTCGTCGGTTTTCAAAAGTGGGACGGCGCTGCGTCGCCGGTGATGTGGGTTTTTGCCGCCTTTTTGCTGACGATTTTTATGGTTCCGGCGTTGCCGGGTGCGGCTTATGAAGTGCGCGGGAACGGTGAAATGTTTCCGCTCAACGGACCGAGTTGGTCGCTGTTTTTTGAATACGTCGGCAACATTTTTTATGCGCTTTTCATCCGTCGTTTTTCGACAAAAATGCTTGCTGCGTTTGTTGTTGTTTTGGGGGTGATTCACGCGTGGTTTTTCGTGGGAAATGTTTCCGGATACGATTGCGTGGGCGTCGGATGGACAATCGACAAAGTCAATTTCTGGGGCGGGCTGGTGCGTATGCTGTTCCCGTTCACGATGGGAATGTTAGTTGCGCGCACGTTTAAGCCGCGCGAAATCGGAGGCGCATTTTGGATTTGCAGCGCGTTGCTTTTCGCATTTTTCGCCGTGCCGTATCTCGTTCCCGTGAGTGAACGCTTCAGCATCAACAGCCTCTACGAATTTGCCTGCATTGCGTTTGTTTTTCCGTTTATCGTGTGGCTGGGAGCTTGCGGGAAATGTTCCGGAAATACCGGAAAAATCAACCGTTTTCTCGGCGAACTTTCTTACCCGCTCTACATTGTGCATTATCCGCTGATGTATGTTTTTTATGCGTGGCTCATTGAAAAACGCCTCTACTCATGGAGTGAAATTTGGCTCGAATCGTCGCTCGTGTTGGGCGCAAGCGTTGTGCTCGCGTATCTTTGCCTTAAATTTTACGACGAACCGATTCGCAAGTGCCTCGCGGCGAAATTTATCAAAACGTCCCGCAAATAACAGAAGGCGAAAGATTTTTTAGCGCATGAAACCGGAAGAAAAATCGTGGGTTGTCGGTCTCGGGGAAATTCTCTGGGACGTTTTTCCCGACGGGAAAAGGCTTGGCGGCGCTCCGGCGAATTTTGCATTTCACGCGAGACGGCAGGGTTGCGACGGAATCGTCGTTTCCGCCGTCGGCACCGATGCGTCGGGCGCGGAAATCTCCGCGTTCTTGGAGCGGAAAAAACTTCCGGCTCTTCTGGCACGGGTTCCCGAACCGACGGGAACGGTTACGGTTTCGACCGATTCTGACGGCGTAGCCTCCTATGTTTTTGCGGAAAACTGTGCGTGGGACAATATTCCGTTTTCTGCCGAAACAGAAAATATTGCCCGGCGATCCGCCGCTGTTTGTTTCGGTTCGCTCGCCCAGCGCGATTCGCGTTCCCGTGCGACCGTGCAGCGTTTTCTCGAGAGCGTTCCCGCGTCCGCTCTGCGTGTTTTCGATATTAATTTGCGGCAAAATTTTTATACGGCGGAAACGATCGAAACGTCTCTTGCACATTGTTCGATTTTGAAACTCAACGAAAACGAGGCGCCGATTCTTGCCGGGCTTTTGGGAATAAATCCGTGTTCCCGCGAAGATTTTTTCGCTGCGCTTTTTGAAAAATTTCCCGCACTGCGGATTATCGTTCTTACTCTCGGAAAAGCGGGAAGCGCGGTTGCCGGGCGCGACGGTGTTCGCTCGGAAATGCCCGCAGACGCGCGTATTCGTGTTGTCGATACGGTCGGCGCGGGTGATGCGTTTACCGCCGGATTTGTCGCCGCATTGCTTCACGGCGCGGATGTGGCGACGGCTCATCGACGCGCGGCGGAAATCGCGGGATTTGTTTGTTCCCGCGCGGGAGCAATGCCGGAAGATTAAAATTTTGAATTGATTGCTATCGTTTAGGTAGTATTTATAGGGGCATGTTTACTGCACGTCTTCTTGTTTTTGTTGCTTTGTCGGGAAGTTTTTCAGCGGTGTCGCTTTGCGGCGGAACCGCGGGATCTGCGTGGGCCCCCGGTGTTTCTGCGGAAAAAGGTTGGATCGACGCAAACAAGGCGCACGTGCCGTATTCGTGGGATGATGCCGTAGCCGTCGGAGGCGGGAGCGACCTTTCTTATACGGACGAAAGTATGTGCTGGGCGGCACAGTCTGCCAATATGCTCCAATATTGGCAAAATATGTATGTTTCCTCCGGAAGAACGTTGCCCGCGGGAACGCCGGATGGTTTCGTGGTCGGACGAGAAGATAAAACGCGGCGGCAGTATCAGGTTTTTGAGCATTTTGTGCGTAATTGGACGGATATGGGAGGCTCGGCAGAATACGGAATTCCGTGGTATTTGTGCGGCGGGTTTTTCAGCGAATACCCGACGGGAGGGCTGTGGTCCGAGTGCTTTGGCGGTATGGACAAAGGCGGATTTTTTAAGGATATTTATCCGACAGCCGGGGATTTGAATTGGGTAGATTTTCGTTCTTTTACTTATACCCACCAAAATTCCGCGCAGACGTTTACCGATGTAAAAGGTTTTTCATCTGTGCTCATTGACTGTTTTGAAAACCTAAACGCTGTCGTTGGTCTCAATGTTTATCTCAAAAATAATTCAACCGGAGGAGAGGTAAAACACGCGCTGACGGTTTGGGGATGCGATTACGACGCCGCCGGAATAATCACCAAGATTTATTTAACTGATTCCGATGACGGAACCGTGAGTTTAAATTCGTTTGCGCTTGAAGATGGAACCGACGGAATCTACCTCACCGGATATTCTGAAGAAATGACAGCCCGGATTCAGGATTTTTCGATGCTTTCCGTGGATCGGTTTCTCGTTTCCGTGCCGGAGCCTTCGGCGTTCGGCTTGCTTGCGGGCTTGGCGGGAATCGCTTTTGCGGGAACGCGCCGCCGCCGTCGGGACTAACCCGTTTTTTACGGCGGGAACGTGCGAGGCGCGCGTTCCCGCGTTTTTTTTGTAAAAAAATTAAAACTTTAGGCGCAACGAAACTCCTGCGGAATCGGTCGACGGATCGTTGTTTTTTGCGTCGATCTGGAGCGTGTGCCGATAGTCAAAATCAAGTTCTGCCGTCAGCGTCAGGCGATAGGTGAATCCGATGCCGCCGCCGATGCCGTAATTTCTCGTGTAGTCGGAAATTGTCGCCGCCGAGGTGTCGCCCAGCGTCACGGTGGAGGCACCGTAGAGTTTGAGGCGAGAGGTGATTTCCACGGGAAGCCGTGCGTCGAGCCAGAGGCGGCGGTCTTTGCTTGTCTGCGTGTTGCTCGGATGGCTGTCTCTACCGCCGCCGTAGCGTTCGTAAAGGTCACCGCTGCTAAATTCTACGCTGCTCGCGCGTTTGTCCGTTCTCGCAAAAATTTTTTCTCCGTCAAATTCAAATGCGTCGAAGCTCGAAGTTTCGTTTTCCGAATCCTCGGAATACTCGTTTTCGGGCGCGTGCGGCGCGCTTTCGGGTATTTCTCGCGCGGGAACGAACACTCCGTGCTTTTTGCTCTCTTCCCGAAAAATCAGAAAAACGGAAAATAGGAAGAGAAGTCCGCCGATTAAACCGACGACCCATGCGCTTCCTATTTTTGACTCCCGTTGCATTTTTGATTTTTTGAAAATCGCGCCGCCCGGCACTTTTTTTGTCTATAAAAGTAAAAGACTCCGGAATTTATCGCTGCGGAGCATTCCGGATTTTCATTTTCAGAAAATCGTTCGTCCGGAGGGCGCGGCGACGGCGGGAACGAAAGAAAAGCGTTCCCGCGAAACAAACCACGGGAACGCGTCTTTAAGATTTAAGCCTTAATCTTATAATCTCTCTCAGATATTCGACCAGTCGAGAATGACTTTTCCCGCCGTGCCGTTGAGCATGGCTTCAAAGCCTTTTTCAAATTCGTCGTAGCGGAGGTGGTGCGTGATAATCGGCGAAACGTCCATGCCCGCCTGAATCAGCGCCATCATCTTATACCACGTTTCAAACATTTCACGACCGTAGATGCCTTTCATCGTCAAGCCCTTGAAGATGAATTTGCTCATGTCGATCGCCGCATTGCCCGGAGGAATACCGAGCTGGGCGATGCGTCCCCCGCAGGACATAACTTCGAGCATACCGTTGAGCGCGTGGATGTTGCCGGACATTTCGCAACCGACGTCGAAGCCTTCCGTCATGCCGAGTTGCTTCATGACATCTTTGAGCGACGTGTTCATCGTGTTGACGGCGAGCGTCGGTCCCATCTTGCGTGCAAGGGCGAGGCGCGTGTCGTTTACGTCCGTAATTACGACGTAGCGCGCTCCCGCCGCTTTCGCGAGGGCGATTGCCATGATGCCGATCGGTCCCGCGCCCGTGATGAGCACGTCTTCACCGACGAGGTTGAAGGAAAGGGCGGTGTGCGCGGCGTTCCCGAGCGGGTCAAGGATTGCGGCGATGTCGTCCGGAATATCGTCGGCAAGCGGCACGACGTTTTTCGCGGGGATCGCGAGCAATTCCGCGAACGCTCCCGCGCGATTGACACCGACGCCCTGCGTGTTCGGGCAAAGGTGACGGCGACCGGCGCGGCAGTTGCGGCAGTATCCGCAAACGATGTGTCCTTCGCCGGAAACGCGTTGTCCGACTTTGAGGTGACGGATATTTTCGCCGACTTTTTCGATGTAGCCGACATATTCGTGACCGACGGTCATCGGCACGGGAATGGTTTTTTGCGACCACTCATCCCACTTGTAAATGTGCACGTCGGTTCCGCAAATGGCGGTTTTTTTGATGCGAATCAATACATCGTCCGGACCGCAAACGGGTTCGGGAACGTCCATCAGCCAGAGACCGGGTTTCGCTTCTTTTTTTACGAGTGCTTTCATGGTTTGTGCGTAATATTTATGAGAATGGTTAAAAGTTTGGATGTTGCGGCGGATTTTAGGACGTTTTTTTTTTCTCGGCTACAAAAAACGCATGCGTGCGGCAGTAAAAGCGCGTTGACGGCGGGAACGGCAATTTTGATAATTTTGGGCATGAATCTTCTCAAAACTATTGCCCTTTCAGCTTTTTTACTCATGCCTGCCGTGTCGGCTTGTGCGCTTCCGGCGTTTTTCGAAATTTCCGAAACGGAAATAATTCGCGGACGACAGGATTTCGGGGAAACGCGCTTCAATAAATCCGTGGACGGGAACGCGCTCCGCATCGCGGGAACGACTTACGAGAGCGGAATCGGTGCGCACGCGACATCGATGATCCCGATCGACGTTCCCGCGGGAGCGAGCCGGCTGTGCGGAAAAGTCGGGCTCGACGACGAAGCTCCGGGGGGCGACGGCGTGGAGTTTCGCGTGCTTTCCGGGTCGGAAGTGCTTTGGGCTTCCGGAGTGATGAAAAGCGGAAATCCCGCGAAGGCGTTTTCCGTGTCTGTTCCGCAGGGCGCGAAAAAACTTTATCTGCTCGCTCTCGCGGGAAAAACGAATAACTGCGACCACGCGGATTGGGTCGACTTAAAATGGGAAGAAGGGCATCGTGCGAAGGCGAATTCCGCTGACGCGATTTCCGGAAAAAAATTCGGACTCGACCCGAACACCGAAAAAGACCAAACGAACGCGTTTCGGGAAATATTCGATTGCGCACGGACTTTCGGGCATAAAGAAATTATCCTCGAGCCGGGAACGTATCATTTCTACGCGGAAAACGCGCTCGATATGTCGCTTTGGATTTCCAACCACGACCAGCAACCGACACAGCAAGTCATGCTCCCGCTTGTCGATTTGCACAATCTGAAAATCCGCGGGAACGGTTCGACCTTTATTTTCCACGGGAAATGCCTGCCCGTGCTTTTTATGGATTGCGAAAACATTACGTTGGAAAACGTGCGCATCGACTTCGCCCGCCCGCTTTACTCCGAGGCAAAAGTGCTCGATTTCAAGGACGGGAAAACCGTCGTTTCCATCGACAAAAAGGCGTTCCCGCACGAAATCCGGGACAACCGCCTCTTTTTCGTCGGCGAAAATTACCCGCTCCAGCCGATTCAATCCGTTATCGCGTTTCGCAAAGGCTCGAAAAATATCGTTTCCAACACGGCGGACATCGGTTGCGGGAGCGATATTACGATTTTGCCCGACGGAAATATCGCACTGCACCGGGATTTCAGCAAAGACGGCGACGGCGTGGCGGTCGGCGACACGCTGACGCTCCGCACTTGGTGGCGCCCCGCGCCCGCTTGTGTGATTTACCGCGCGAAAAACACCGCTTTGCGCGACGTTTCGATTCATTCGAGCTTCGGAATGACGCTTCTTGCCCAACGCTCGGAAAATATCAAAATCGAAGGAACGAAAACTGCCGAGGCTCAAACAAGCGGCGTGTTCCCGCGCCCCGAAACCGGGCGTGTGTATTCCGCGAGCGCCGACGCGACGCACTTTTCCAACGTAAAAGGGAAAGTCATCGTTAGAAACTCTTTCTTTGAAACCATGATGGACGACGCGATCAACGTCCACTCGACGTGTTTGGACATCGCAGAAATCCTTGCTCCGGACACGATTCGTTGCCGCTACCGCCACGGGCAAGCCATCGGGTTCGAGCTTTTTGAGCCGGGCGAGAATTTGCGTTTTATTGCGGGGAAAACGCTCGAAAATTCGCCGGAAACCGTTCCCGTGAAGTCCGTTCGCCGTATTTCGCCGACGGAGGTGCTGATCACGCTACAAAAAGCCGTTCCCGCGAATGTAAAACCGGGCGATGCCGTGGAAAATGCCGATTACCAGCCGGAAGTCGTTTTTCGCGGGAATATCGTGCAAAACAACCGCGCCCGTGGCGCACTGTTTACCACACCGCGCAAAGTCGTTGTTGAAAACAATGTTTTCAGAAACGTTGCCGGATCGGCGATTCTCCTCGCGGGCGACGCGCAGGGTTGGTATGAAAGCGGAGCCTGCGAAGACGTGATTATTCGCGACAATATTTTTACGAATAATCTGACGTCGCGCTTCCAATTCACGAACGCAATTATCTCGATTTATCCGGAAGTGCGCGATCTTGCTTCACAGAAGCGTTTTTACCACCGCAATATCGATATTTCGAATAACGGGTTTTATACGTTTGATGTGCCGTTGCTCTTCGCGATTTCGACGGAAAAAATCAAATTCACGGACAATCGGATTTCCTACAACACCGACTTCAAGGGCTGGAAACAACCGCCGTTCCACTTCCGCCGCTGCTCGGATATTCTGATTCGCGGGAACGAAGTGAAAGGTGTCGACGCGCGCGGCTTCCGGCCGCAAAACTGGTCGCTGAAAGACTGCCGCCTCGAACTCACGTCACCCGCCGAAGTGAAATTCTAAGGAAAATCACAGATTTTCACGGATTTCGTCATGGAGGACAGCCGTCCCGGCTGTCCTTTTTTCTTTTGTCCTTGCAGGACGAATTTTACTTGCCCGTTGCCCCAAGGCGCCGTTCTCTTCGCAAACAGCCGAAATTTTGCGGGAACGCCAAATCGCACACGGCGCCGCAGAGCCACGGAGATTTATGGGAGAAGCGACACTCTTGTCGCTTCCGTGGCGCACACGAAGTTTTTTAGAACCACGGAATGCACAGCCCTCACGGAATTATTTTTTTGGGTTTATCCACGAATTTACACAAATTTCACGGATTTTTCACGGATGTTATCATGGAGGACAGCCGTCCCGGCTGTCCCTTTTTGTTTTTCGAGACAAAGTTTTTTATGAGAAGGGCGACAATCCTGTCGCCCTCGTGCGAAGTTTTTTACATAAATCCTATAAAACTCCGTGGCTCTGCGGCGCCGTGAGAGAAGTTTGTCCTTTTCCCCGCTTCGTATTTTATTTCCCGGAGAGGTCCGCCTTTACCTGTCGGGCTCGGGCGGCCTGACAGCGCAGGGCGGGCAGCTTCCGTTTTTTTGTCGCCGGATTCATCAGGTCCGTGCGTTTTCCCTGCGAAAAGTCCACGCTCTCCGGATTAATCTTAAATCCGAAATCCCGGTTCAATTTTTCTATCACCGCAATCCGCGCAAACGCCGTAAAATTCTTCATGCTCTGGCACGAACGATAAAGCTCAAGCACCTTTTTCGGCATCGATAAATTGAATCGCTCGGATGTTTGCGTGCTTTTGGACATTGCGCAAAGTCAAACCGCGTAGAGGGGCTTTTTCCAAAAGAATGTATTTGACCCTGCGTATAGTCTAACTATGATTTCCTCTAAACTCTGCGCAGGGATGCGCACTTCTGACAAATGCCCCTAACAACGACATTGCCCGAATACTCGCCCCCTTGCGCCGAGTTTCTCCGCTTCGGAGCTCCCGTAACTCCCCGGTTAGGCGGAAGGTTTAAAAGTATGGTTATTGAAAGATATGGATAAACAAACGTTAGTTGAAGCGACTGCGAAGGAGCTGAAGCGCCTTGTTGAGAAAGAGGATTGTAATTACGAAAAAATCGTTGCGCTCTTGTCTACGGCAAAGCCTTGTCCTCGCGAATGCGTCAAGCCTGTGTATCAGGATTTGCTCTGCCAACACATGGCAAAAACTCTTGATTACACTGCATTCGTAGAAAAATTCCTTGCAGAATAAATCGCTCTCCGTCCAAGGGGTTTATATGCCCCTTGGACGTCTTCCTTTTACTTTCAACCGAATATTTTTATGACAATGAAAACAAAACTTTCTCTTTTGACTCTTTTTGCGTGCGCGGCGGGAACGACCTTGTTCGCTGATTACGAAAATTACGACGGATGTGTTGCAACTGGAGGAAGCTTCAGAGGTGATTCGCTCGTGGATTCTTCGTGGCGAGGTGCCAACCTGACGAATCTAGATTTCACGGATTCCGTGCTTACGGGTGCAATATTCACGGGTGCGACCCTGACGAATGCACAGTTCTATAATACCACGTTGACGGATGCGGATTTCACGGGTGCGACCCTGGTGTGTGCACATTTCTATGGCGCCAGGTTGACGAATGCGGATTTCACGGATTCCGTGATTACGATGTCGAATTTTGAATCTTCCGGTTTGACGCTTTCCCAACTTTACTCGACAAAGAGCTATAAGGATAAAAATCTGTCCGGAGTTGGGCTCTCTAGCTTTGATTTAAGCGGAGGCGTTTTTTCCGAGGTTGACTTGACGAATGCGGATTTGAGTTCCGCTACGCTGACGGATGCGACCCTGGTGGGTGCGGATTTGCGTTCCGCCACGTTGACGGATGCGGATTTCACGGATTCCGTGATTACGATGTCGAATTTTGAATCTTCCGGTTTGACGCTTTCCCAACTTTACTCGACAAAGAGCTATAAGGATAAAAATCTATTCGGAGTTGGACTCTCTTACT
>JAFSAO010000012.1 GCA_017440935.1 Opitutales bacterium | reverse complement strand
CACTCTTAGGAGAAAAAGCCAAGATTCACTTTTGCGAACTCAACCGCCAAATCCGCGAGTCTCTCCGCCTGGCACTTTTCGCGCCGCATGGCGTTCCCGCATGCGGGAACGCCATGCCTTCCGCGCCACAACTTTCAGTGCTCTTTTAAATGAGGCATTCACCCCCAAAAATCATCTTCCTTCGGTGCACTTTTTTATTGAGGCATCACGGGAATGCTCGGTAAAACTTCGGGCTAAATTTCGGTTTTCAATTTGAGAGCGGACGCGGTATTATTTCCCGCGAAAAGAAAACCTCTCCCCCGCCCATGAAAGCCTTACTGCAAAAAATTCGCGAAAAACGCATTCTCGTTGTCGGCGACGTCATGCTCGACCATTACATTCACGGCGACGCCACGCGCATTTCTCCCGAAGCGCCCGTTCCCGTGGTAAACGTTATGCGCGATCGCCATGTTGCCGGCGGCGCTGCCAATGTCGCTCTGAACATTCGTTCGCTCGGTGCGGCGGCGGTGCTTTGCGGGCTTTTCGGCGAGGATTCCGCGGGAGCGGATTTGGAGAAAATCATGACGAAAAACGCGATTGCGTTCCCGCCGTCGTTCTGTCGTGCGGAAATCCAAACGATTATCAAATCACGCGTTGTTGTGCGCAATCAGCAACTTTGCCGCATCGACCGCGAACTGCCGCCGTCGGCTTATGCGCTGACCGCGCCGGACGTTCGCACCGCCTTGCTCGATGAAGTTTCCCGCGCGGACGCCGTTATTATTTCCGACTACGCCAAGGGCGCTATCGACATGGATTTGCTCGCCGATGTAACCGGAATTGCAGAAAAACGCGGCATTCTCGTTTCGCTCGACCCGAAACCGCGCCGTCGCCTGCCGTTTGAAAACATCGGACTTATCACGCCGAACCGCAACGAAGCGATTGAGCTCGCCGACATCGGCAACGAAATTTCGGGAACGGATTTTCCGGCGGAAGAAATTTGCCGCCGTATTTGGGAAAAACATCACCCGAAACTTTTGGTTATCACGCTCGGTGCGGACGGGATGTTGCTTTCCCGCGAAGGCAAAGTCGAAAAACTCATTCCGACTTACGCGCGCGAAGTCTTCGACGTTTCCGGCGCGGGCGACACCGTGATTGCTTCGCTGACGATGGCGCTTGCCGCCGGAGCGGACTTGGAAACGGCGGCGCACTTTGCCAATACGGCGGCGGGAATCGTCGTCGCAAAATTCGGAACGGCGACCGTTTCTCCGGAGGAAATTCTTGCTTTCGGCGACGCTTAATAGGCGTTCCCGTAGCAAGAATTTATGAAAGAGAGCAAGCATCATTCCCGTAGAGAATTTTTAAAACAACTTGCATTTGCCGGCGCGGGCGTTGTTGCCGCGCCGTCCTTTTTGGGCGCGTTGACGGAGGCTCCGGATTCCGCGAAAAACGCCTCCGGAAAAAATACGATTTCGGAAACGCGCCCGCGTCCGCCGGGCGCAAAATTTGTCGGAGAACTGACGACGGAGCCGCTTGAAACGGTGCGCGTCGGTCTCATCGGTCTCGGGCAGCGCGGTTTCGGTTTTTCACCTCAAAATGCAAGCGTTCCCGTAGAGCGGCGCGGATATTGGGGGCTGCTCGGCGAGATTTTGAACGTTCCGTTCGCGCAAGTGGTCGCCGTTGCCGACCGAGATTTTTCCCGAGCGGAAGAAGCCGTGCGGATTGGTTCGCGGATTCGTCCGAACCTGCCCGCTCCGGGCATTTACGCGGGAACGGAAAACGCATGGAAAAATCTTTGCGAGCGCGACGATATTGACGTTGTCGTTGTCGCGACTCCGTGGAACTTGCACGTTCCGATGGCGTTGCACGCGATGAATTCGGGAAAACACGTTTTTATCGAAGTTCCCGCCGCCGTTTCCGTGGACGAATGTTGGGCGCTGACGGACGCTTCGGAGCTGACGAAGCGGCATTGCGTGATTCTCGAAAACTGCTGTTACGGCGATGAGGAAATGTTTGTTCTGAACATGGTGCGGCACGGCGTTTTCGGAAAACTCACGCACGCCGAGTGTGCGTATATTCACGATTTGCGCGCCATGCTTTTTCGGGAAGGCACGGAGGGCGATTGGCGGCGCGAGTATCACAAGTCGACGGACGGAAATCTTTATCCGACGCACGGTCTCGGTCCGGTTTGCCGGTATTTCGATGTAAATCGCACCGACGCGTTGGACGTTTTGGTTTCAATGAGCTCGCGGGAAGCCGGACTTTCCGATTTCCGCACGCGCGGGAACGCCGCCGGGAAGAGGACTCCGGAGAAATTTTCCGACGAAAAATACGTTTGCGGAGACATGAACACGACGCTGATAAAAACCGCTCTCGGACGGACGATTTTACTGCGCCACGACGTGGTTTCGCCGCAGCCGTATTCCCGCGTCAATATGCTTACGGGAACGGAAGCGACGTTTTCCGGCTATCCGCCGCGGCTTGCGCTCGATGTTCCCGAAAAATACGATGTTTCCGCGTTACCCGGCGGCGCGAACGCGTGGCTCGGCGAGCGGGATTTTTCAAAAATGCGAAATATGTTTCGCGATCCGCTGTGGCGCGTGCACGGCGAGCGTATGCGTAGATTCGGGCACGGCGGAATGGACGCAATGATGTGTTTCCGGCTTTTGGATTGTATCCGTCAGGGCATTACACCGGACATTACGGTTTACGATGCGGCGACGTGGAGCAGTATCGTCGAACTTTCCGCACATTCCGTTGCAAACGGCTCCGTTCCCGTGAAAATTCCGGATTTCCGCCGTCGCGGGAACACCGACGCTCTCGCGAAGAGTTAGAATTAAAATCGGAAGGAACGCGGGGATTGTGCTTCAACGCGGAGAAGGAATTCGGCTCACGGAACTTTTTTACGGACATCGCGTGAAAATTGATTACCTTAGAAAGCATGTTATCGCTTTTTCAGGAAGTGAATATCGCGTTCCCGTGGTTTTTTACGGGTGCATTTTTCGTGCTCGGCTCCGTGGTCGGGAGTTTTCTGAACGTCTGCATTTATCGCATTCCCAACGGTGAAAGTGTGGTTTCTCCGGGCTCGCATTGCGCGTGCGGGAAACCGATTCCGATTTGGTTGAACGTTCCCGTTCTTGCATGGTTTTTTCTGCGCGGAAAGGCGGCTTGTTGCGGGCGAAAAATTTCTCTGCGTTACCCGGCGGTGGAATTGCTGACGGCGGTCGTTTTTGCCGCGTCGTGGCATTTTTTGCCGTGGGATATTGCCGTTCCCGCGATGATTTTCTCCGCCTTCGCCATTGTGCTCGCGTTTATTGACTGGGATACGATGTATTTGCCGGATAGCGTGAACGCGTCGTTTGTGCTCGTCGGGTTGATGTGTTCTGCGGCGTTCCCGCCGTTGCTCGGCGCGGGAAATGCGGTTGAAGGTTTGTTTTCCGGAATCATTGGCTTGGGCGTCGGGTCGATGACGGCGTATTGGTTCCGCTACTTCGCCTCGCTTGTGTTCAGGCGCGAGGCGATGGGCGAGGGGGATGTGATTTTGCTCGGCGGAATCGGCGCATTTCTCGGCTGGGAAGGCGCATTGTTTTCGTTTTTCTTTTCGTCGTTTATCGGGCTTTTCGCTGTTTTGCTCGCACGCATTTTTTCTCTGAGAAAAACGGAGCCCGAAATGAAGGAAACGGCTTCCGCGGACGACGAAACAGACGGGAACGCATCTTCTCCGTTCCCGCTCGGTCCGTGGCTGATTCTCGCTGCTGTCATTTACTTTGTCGTGGGAGCAAAGCTCATCGCGTTTTACTTTTCCGTTCTCGGCGCGTAGGCGAAAGTCGCCGCTGATATTGTGAAGCGACCCGAAAGGTCGCTTCTTTTTTTGAATTGCGGAAATTTTTAACGCGCCATATCGAAAGAGCCGCGCCCTTCGAGCGTGACTGTTTCGGTATCGCCGGAATCCGAGTTGTAGCGCATGGAAAGCACTTGTGTGACGCCGCGTTCCTGCATGGTAACGCCGTAAATTGTGTTCGCGGCGGAAACCGTCCGCTTGTTGTGCGTGACGACGAGGAATTGCGAGTAACGCGTGAATTCGCGCACGATATCGGTAAAGCGTCCGACGTTTGCATCGTCGAGCGGAGCATCGAGCTCGTCGAGCACGCAGAACGGCGACGGTTTGACCATGTAAATTCCGAAAAGGAGTGCGACGGCGGTCATTGTGCGTTGTCCGCCGGAGAGCAGGGAAATGCTACGTAACTTGGTTCCCGGCGGGCGTGCGATGATTTCGATTCCGCTGTCGAGCACGTCGTCATTTTGCACGAGTTGCAAATCGCTTTCGCCGCCGTGGAAGAGGCGTTCAAACGTAAATTTGAAGTTTTTGCGAATTTGCTCAAACGTTTCCGTGAAAAGTTTTTGTGAGGTTGCGTTGATTTCGTCGATGGCTTTGACGAGTTCGTTTTTGGAATTCCACAGGTCGTCGGACTGTGTTTTGAGGAACGTGTAGCGTTCCCGCAACTCGGCGTATTCTTCGATTGCGGTGTGGTTGACGGCGCCCATGGAGTTCAGGCGATCGCGCAGGGAAGCGATTTCGCGGAGAATCGGCGGCCAGTCGGTGTTGTCCATCGCGGCGAGGTCTTCTTCGGTCGGATCGCCGCGTTCCCGCCGTGCCTTGGGGCGGATTTCGGTTTCGGCTCCGTCGTCTTCGAGTTCGTCGAAACGGACTTTGGTTTCAAATTCTTCGTCGGCGAGCCAGAGATTTTGTTTCCAGTCGAGCGATGTGACGTCGAGCTGGTATTCCGTGGAAACTTTCTCCGAAACAAACGCGCATTGAGACGTTTCTTCGGTGAGGCGGACTTCGAGCGCGTTGAGTTGCGTCTCGTTTTCGCGCAAAGTTTCGCGTTCGGAAACGAGCGAACGGTCGAGCGTTTCCGCATCGGCTTCGAGTTTTCCGAGTTCGGCGCGTTGTGCATCGAGCGCGGTGGCGGCTTCGGCAATCGTTCCCGCAAGCTGTTCGGCGCGGGAACGCGCATTTTCCGCCTGTTCGCCGAAGGCGGCAATTTGGGAAAACATCATTTCCTTTTCTCGTTCCCGCGTGGCGATGCGCGAAGAAATATCCTCGATTTGCGAACGCACTTCGGCGAGTTCGCGCTCAAAAAGTTCCAGCTGTTGCTTCTTCTGCGCGAGATCGAAACGGACTTCGTTGAGCGCGTCGCGGCGGTTTTCGACTTCGTTGCGTAGCGCGATAATACGGGTTTCTCCTTCGGAGATGCGGGTTTTGAGCGCAGAAATTTCGGTTTCTTTGGCGGTGAGACCGGATTGCGCGTTTTCCATGCGGGCTTGTGCGCGTTCGTGGTTATCTTCAAATTCCGCGAGAAGGTTTTCCTGACGGGCGAGGGCGGCGGCGTTGTCGTTGAGTGCTTTTTCCGCGGAGCGTTCGTCGGCGTTGATGTTGGAAATTTCCTGCGCGATTTCGGAGGCGTAGACGCGGCGGCGCTCGGTTTCGGTTTCGTTCGCGTCCATTTCCGCCTGAATTTCCATGGACCGTTGGTTGGCTTCGGTGAGCGCGTCGTTTTCTGCCGTGAGTCGCTCTTTGAGCTGGCGCAGTTCGTTTTGGCGTTGGAAAACGCTGCCGCTTTTTCCGGTGTTCGCACCGCTGTGAATGAAGCCGCGACAATCGACGGTTTCCCCGTTAATCGAGGAGACGAGCAGAAAATCAAAGCCGGGATTTTCTTTTAAAAACGCGAGAAAATCCGAGAGATAATCACACACGAAACAACGGTCGAAAAGGGCGCGAACGGAATTTTCGAGCGCTGCATTTTTTACGGAAAAAAGCGTTCCCGCCCGTTTTAAGAATGCGGGAACGGGCGCTTCCGCGTTGTTGATTGCTCGCGGGAGCGCGATTTTCGCGTCGGCGAGAAAAGCACTTCCGACTTCTCTTTCCGCGAGAATCCGGGCGACGGCGGGAACGGAAATCGCGTTATCGAAAACGAGCGCTTCGGAGGCGGCTCCAAGCAACGCTTCAATCGCGACGGCGTTTTCCGAATCCGAAATTTCGAGCAGCGAGTTGAGCGCGAACGCGGTTTCCGCGGGAACGCTTTCGCCGAGTTCTCCTTTGAGAATCGCTTTGGCTCCGGCGGAAAATCCTTCAAATTTCGCCTGCTGTTGTTCCAAAACATTCAACTGTGCTGACGTGCGGGCGACAACGCGGTCGAGTTGCGAAATCTTCTGCTGTTGCTCGCGAAATTGCGCGACGAGGGATTTTCCGCGTTCCTGCGCCTCGGCAACTTCCTGCCGCGCGCGGGCGTGCTCCGCACGGCGCGTTTCAGCCACTGTCTGAATTTCGGCAAAACGAGATTCGAGTGCGTAACGTTCCGCGCGCATTTGGGCGAGCGTGTTGGCGATTTCGGCGTGGCGGGATTCCGAGGTGCGAAGCTCGACTTCGATGTTGGTTACGGTCGCACGGTGGCGCGTGATTTCGCCTTCGCTCATCAAAAGCTCCTGGCGTTCCTGCGCGAGCGCGCGATCGGCGGCGGAAAGGTCTGCGAGCAGTTTTTCGAGCTCGCTTTGGCTTTTGCGGTAAACTTCGTCTGCGCCTTCGACGTTGCCGATGTGCTGTTCCTTATTGGAAGCGTTGCCTTGCAAACGCGCGTCCAGCTCCGCACGTCGGGCGGCGAGCGCTACGCCTTCCTGCTCGACCTGCGCGATGCGTTCCCGCAGGTCATTTTGGCGGACTTCCGCCATTTGGATCTGCGCTTCCGCGTTTTCTTTTTCGGAGCGCAGAGCAAATGCCATCTGTGTGCCTTGCTCAATGCGCTGGAAGAGTTCGGCGCGGGCAACTTTGGTTTCGGCGAGTTTTTCTTCGCGTTCCCGTAGCGCGTTGCGCTGGGCGGCAACGGTTTCGCGTAGCGTTCCCGCGCGGGTTTCCAAATCCGTAATCGTTGCGCGGCGGACACAGAATTGGTGTGCAAGCGATGCCAAATCGAGGTGGCGCAGGCGGTGTTGCGTGCGCTTGTAGCGAAGTGCTTTCGCTGCTTGGCGCTTTAACGAGCCGATTTGTCGGGAAATCTCGTCAATGACATCGGTAATGCGGGCAAGGTTTTGGTCGACCATGCCGAGCTTGCTTAGAGCTTCCTTGCGCTGCGATTTGTAGCGCGTGATGCCTGCGGCTTCCTCAAAAAGTGTGCGGCGCTCTGCGGGATTTGCCGAAAGAATCTGGTCAATTTGCCCCTGCACCATGAACGAGTAGGAAACGCGTCCGACCCCCGTATCCATGAACAACCGCTGAATGTCTTTCAGCCGGCAGGATTTTCCGTTGAGAAAATAATCCGAAGAATCTTCCCGCGAAACGCGACGGACGATTGAAACTTCGTTGAACGCTGTGCCGAGGTCTTTTTCACAGTCCGCAAAAATGAGTTCGACTTCGCAGTAGGGGAGCGGCTTGCGTTTGTCCGTTCCCGAGAAAATAACGTCGTGCATCGAGCCGCCGCGCAGCGCTTTTGCGCTCTGCTCCCCTAAAACCCAGCGAATCGCGTCAACGATGTTCGATTTTCCGCACCCGTTCGGACCGACAATTGCGGTGATGCCCGGTTTAAGGTCGATGCGGGTTCGGTCGGCAAAACTCTTGAATCCGTTGATGACGATTTCTTTTAGATACATGGATGCACAAAAAAAGTCGTTCTATCGTATCCGCGCTCCCGCGTTCCCGCAAATTGAAATTTAGCCGCCTGCGGATGCGGGCGGCTAAATTTGATTTTGCGGCGGAAAATCTGTGGTAAGTGACAGATTTTGCCTACCGCCTCTACGGTATCGGAAACGGTGACCGTTATTTTTTGCAGGATCCGCTTGCCCATGCGACAAGCATCCAAACCAGCTTTTCCTGTCCCTTCAGATAATCACCGAGCAGAGCGGCGGTGGAATCGTCTCCGCTTTCGTTCGCAAGGGCGATGATTTTGCGTTCTTCCGCAATCAAATAACCGAGCGTTTCGAGCACGTTTTGGAGCGCTTCGTGTCCGCAGGAAACATTTCCGACTTCCTTGATTCCGGCAATTTTCAGATATTCGCTGAATTTATTTTCCGGAACACCGCCGAGCATCAGAATGCGTTCGGCGATTTCGTCGATCTTTTCGGATGCATCGTCGTAAAGCTCTTCAAACTTGCTGTGGAGCATGAAAAAGGCGTGGCCTTTGATGTTCCAGTGAAATCCGCGCAGATTCGTGTAGAAGATTTGGTAGTTTGCCAAAAGTCCGGTAAGCGCGGCACGAACTTTTTCTGCAGCAGATTCGTTGATGTGGATATAATCGATGGTTTTCATTGTTCTTATTTCTTTCTGTTTTAGGGGTTGGTGGATTTATTTTGTAATGATTACAAAATATAAGTTGCGGCGAATTGTCAACCAAATTTTGTAATTATTACAAATTTATTTCTCGGAAAACTTCGCGTTGATTTTTTTTCACTCCCGTTCCATGCTTAAAAAACATTTTTAACCCACTAAATATCACAAGAATTATGGCAAAAGCTCCCATTCGTGTTGCGATTACCGGTGCCGCCGGACAAATCGCGTATTCGCTCATTTTCCGCATTGCAGCGGGCGAAGTTTTTGGTCCGGATCAGCCCGTTGCGCTGAACCTTCTCGAAATTGAACCGGCGCTTCCGAAGTGCCAGGGCGTGGTGATGGAACTTGAAGATTGCGCGTTCCCGCTCGTGACGGACATCGTCGCGACGGCAGATCCCGCTGTTGCGTTTAAGGATGCAAACTGGTGCTTGCTCGTCGGCTCCGTTCCGCGCAAGGCCGGTATGGAACGCAAGGATTTGCTTGGCATCAACGGCAAAATTTTCGTCGGACAAGGCAAAGCGATTGCCGAAAATGCGGCGAAAGACGTTCGCGTGTTCGTCGTCGGCAATCCGTGCAACACCAACGCGCTGATCGCGATGCGTCATGCCTGTGGCGTTCCCGAAGAAAATTTCTTCGCTATGACGCGCCTCGACGAAAATCGCGGGAAGTCTCAGCTCGCCAAGAAAGCGGGAGTTCACGTTTCCGAAGTGAAGAATATGACGATTTGGGGCAACCACTCGTCGACGCAGTTCCCGGACTTTTTCAACGCGACGATCGGCGGAAAGCCGGCGACGGAAGTCATCTCCGACAAGGAGTGGCTCGAAAACACGTTTATCCCGACCGTGCAGAAGCGCGGTGCCGCAATTATCGAAGCTCGCGGTGCTTCCTCGGCGGCTTCGGCGGCGAATGCGGCGATTGAAACCGTTCGCAACCTCGTCAACCCGACTCCGGCGGGCGATTGGTTCAGCGTCGGCGTTGTTTCCAAGGGCGAATACGGCACGGTTCCGGGCATCATTACGGGCTTCCCGATTCGCACGAAGGAAGACGGAACTTGGGAAATCGTCCCGAACCTTCCGATCAACGATTTCGCTCGCGCGAAAATCGATGCTTCAATCAAGGAACTTTGCGAAGAACGCGACACGGCTGCCGATGCTCTCGGTTGCACGCTCTAAGCAAAATCCGCGAAAAAAAAAACGTTCCCGCGAAAATTTCTCGCGGGAACGTTTTTTTTTGCCTGTCGTTTTTATTTTTTGCGGCGACGCTTATCTTTTTTGTCCTTTTTCTCGGGGCTGATCCAAAGATCCTCAGAATCTTTTACGAAATCCGCCCAGCCGGATTCGGGATCGATTTCAAGAATTTTTTTGTGAAGCATTTTGATGCGTGCGTCTGTTTTGTCGACGCGGCGCAAATATCCGGCAGCGGCGGCGAGAAGTTCCTGGCGTTGCCAGGGCAGGTAGGTCGTCTGGTCTTCGATCGCAAGTTTTGTGACGAGTGCGACGGCGGCGTCCGGCGTAATCAGTGCTTTGTCGGGTTTATCGGGGTCTTTATAAGTTTGTTCCGTGATGAGTTTAAAAACGTCAAATTCCAGGCGTTTTGTGTAAGGGAGTTCGCCCTTCGGGTCGTTGGCTTTGAGGATTTTGAGCGCATCTTCCGGCGGGTTGATTCCGTCGAGCATCGCTTCGCCGTAAAGTTTGGCTTTTTCAAGACCTTTGGCGCGTTCGGCTTTTTTCAAAAGCGCTTTTTGTTCCCGGAAAAGTTTGAGCTTGGTCTTGATGGTTTCGGCAACTTTGGGTGTTTCTTCAAAAATTTCGTCGCCCTGAAGAATATAGTAAGTGTATCCGTCATTGTTGCACATTACGATCGCCGGGTAGGAGAAAATGTGCGGAATTTTCATGCCTTCGCGAATGGTTTTCGCATTTTTTTTCTGCTTTTCATTCGGGTTTTGGTAAACGGGAATAGCGAGCATTGCGGAATCTCCGCAGGCTTTTTTGATTTCCGCATTATCCCAAAGAGTTTTGAGCATTTTGGTGCTGCGAACGTCCCAATCCGGTCCGTAGAAGTAAACTAAAATGCCGTCTTTGGCGTCGCGCTTTTTCGCGGCGGCAAAAGTTTTCGCGGAAAATGCGGCGAACGCGGTCGTTCCCGCGAGCGTGAGGCAAAGTCCGGCGATGAGAAATTTTTTAATCATAACGGTGTTCCCGTGAAGAGTTTTTTTACAACGAGGGGCAGGGCTCGAAGCGCTTATTTGCGCGGCGTGCCTTTTTTCCAGTTTTCAAAATTTTGTCCGTAATCTTTTTTTGCGGAGACAAGGGCACCCACTTTTTCTTTGTAGCGGGCTTTTGCACCGTCGTTCGGCGGCGCGACCGGTTCCTTGGCGTTATAGTTTTTGCGAAACGCTTTGTAGGATTCTGCGCCGGAGCCGTCTCCGAGCGTGCGAACTTCGTATTCCCATTGGCTTTCGCAATCCCAGCGCCCGGCACCGAAATCGTTTACCTTTTCCCAAAATGCGGTGTAGAGCGCGATTTTTTCATCGTCGTTGTCGATTAGCGGAAGCAGATTCGGATAAACGTTTTTCCCGAGAAGCGTTGCCGCGACGTCCGGAAATGCGGGAACGTAGGCGTCGATAATCCTTTTGTGCGCTTCTTTCCAAAAGGTTTTGTCTTTTTTCTGAGCTTGGGCAAACTCCAAATATTCGCGCCAAATCGGGAAGTTCACGGGCTGTTCCTTCAACGCGTATTCGTAAATTTCGAGAACGCGATCCAGCGTCGGTTTTTTCTTTTCACTTGCAACGATGCGGGCAAGCGTTCCCGCACGAAACGCCTTCATCGCGAGCTTGTTGTCCGCGTAAATTTCCTGCGTCAGGTGAAGGAATTGCCACGAGGTTTCGTCCCAGAGGCGCCAGTGAAGGCTACGGTCCCAAGACACCGAGTTGTTGTCGCGCCACTTGCCTTTTTGCCGCGTCGCAAACGCGCAGTGCCCGGGTTCGCCCATTGTGACGGCGGGGATGCCGTTCGCGCAGGCGGCAGATGCTCCGTAGTGGGAAACGCCGCCGCAAACGCAGCCGACTTCCCGGGCGCGCTTGAGTTGGTTGCGCCCATACCACGTCATAAACGGTGCGTAATAGTCTGAGTTGTGAACGCTGTCTCCGACTTTGTTCCAAAGGCGATAGGGCATTTGGAAAATGTCTCTCGGGCTGGCGTAGCCGGCTTCGGGGAGTTTGACGTTGTCTTGACCCCAGCGAAGCGATTCCTCGCTTCCGAAATAAATGTTGTTGGTGCGTCCGGTAACACCGACGATAATGCGTGTATCCCAAAAATCCAATTCGTCGAAAAGCGGGTTGAGTCGTTTTTCTCGCCAGCTTTCGGCATAGAATTTGAAACGTTTGTAAATGCGTGTCGGACCGTTTTTGACTTTGAGTTCCGGATCGGTCTCAAATTCGTCTTCAAACCAGCCGCGGCGCGAAAATTCGCCGACGACACCGGTGGCGATTTTCTTGATGACGGGAACGGTTTTGACTTCTTCATCTTTTTCGACAAATGCGCGCAGGAGCTTTATCGCGAAATTCGCGTTTTTCGGCGGCGCGGTGTAAATGTAGCCCTCAATCCACTCCAAGTCATCGGAAAATTCTCCGAGAAAACGTCGCGTGTTCGACTTTTTCACGGACATTTTAAAGTCCTTGAATTCTTCTTCGTCTTCCTGAAGCGCCCGGAGCAATTCCCATTTGGCGAGGTCTTTCAGGTTGTCTTCATCTTTGAAAAATTTTTCGAGTTCCGCCGGCGACCAAGTTTTAAAATTTTTGGCAACGTTTTGTGCGATGCGGCGCTGGAGTTTGAGCGGATCGCCCCATTCTCCGCCGGTGGGAACAGCTTTCTTTTCGTCTTTGTCGTCGGATTTTTTGGAGGTTCCGGTTTTCTTGTCGGAAGATTTTTTTCCGGACGATTTCCCGTCGGATTTTTTCGCGGGAACACCTTTTTTATCCGAAGTTTTCTTGGGAGCGCTTTGCTTGGTTTTCGGGCGGGCATCGTCTGCCGCAAATGTTTGCGGGAGGCAGGGCGCGAGAGCCAAGAAAAGTGCGCACAGCGCAGTCGTAAATTTGGGGGCGTATTTCACGTTGGAATTTTCCTTTAAATGAATCGGTGCGGGCAAGCAAAATTTCTATTTGACGTTGTCGGAATTTACGGAAACGATTGCACAACATGAAAAAAACTACAGGAACAGTTGTATTTTCTTTGCTCGCGCTCCTTTCGGGCTCCTTTTTGTTGAATGCCGAAGAAGAAATTTCCGAGGCGCATAACCTTGCTCCGTTTTCGGAGGAAATTTTTGTTTCCGGAGCGGAACTTTCGCCGGATATTCTCGGAAATATTTCCCAAGCACGGGCTTTTCACGGGGACCACCATTTTTTCTTTGAATTTGATGTCGATTATTTCAAAGACGTTCCCGCGTTCAATCGGGCGATTTTTGACGCGGCGTTCGGCTGCGGCGAAAAAATCTGCGATCCGGAAGTTGCCGTCGAGAAATTTATTTCCGCAACGGTGCGCGAGTTGGACAAACCCACCGAAACCGCAGGCGAGTATTCGTTTTTTGTTTCGACCAAGGCGGCTCCCGTTATCGGAAATCGCGTTTCGGTTTTAGTTTCCCGCTATGAAGATACGGGCGGCGCTCACGGGAACAGCGTTTTTTCCTGTTTGAATTTTGATCTCGCCGAAAAAAAACGGATTTTCCTCAAAGACGTTTTTAAAGAAGAATGTATTCCCGCGCTGGAAAAACTTTTGCGGGAACACGATCCCCGCCGCGAAGATGCGGAATTTTTCTACTCGGTCGAAAAAGGCGAAATACCGCTCCCGCCGCGTGCAACGGAAAATTTTCTGATGCTTCCCGATGAAATTCTGTTCGTTTACTCACCCTACGAACTCGATTGCTACGCCGCGGGAACGATTCTCATTCACGTTCCCGTCGCCGAACTTCGCGAGCTTTTGAAATAACGCGGAAATTTGGCGGAGGGACGAGCTTCCGATCTGCGAAAGGTCTTTGTTTCAAAAAAGAGCAGGAGGCTCAAAAGAAAATCAAGAGAGCAGGGCGCGGAGTCGGGCGGAGATGCGTTCGACGGGAAGCCCGATGATGTTGCTTAGAGGTTCGTCGTAGCGGGCGACAATGAGTTCTCCGCCGTTCTGAATGCCATACGCGCCCGCTTTGTCGAGCGGATTGCAAATTTCGAAGTATCGGGAAATGGTTTCGTCCTCGAGCGGTTTAAAGGTTACGTCGCAGGCGACGAGATGAGTTTCGCACAAACCCGTTCCCGCGCAGACGAGAGCGACGCCCGTGAAAACGGTGTGCGTGTTTCCGCCGAGAGCGAGAAGCATTTCCCGCGCTTCGGCAAGGCTTGCCGGTTTGTTTAAAACACGGTCGCCGAGCGCGACGGTTGTGTCGGCTCCGAGAACGAGTGCGTCGGGATTTTTCGCAGCAACGGCGCGGGCTTTTGCCAACGCATTTTCCAAAACCATTTCCCGAGGATTCCCGTGTGGGTCCTCGTTTTCGGGAACGTCGGAAGTTTGAATATCGAAGGAAAACCCGGCATCGGCGAGTAGTTCCCGTCGTCGCGGAGAAGCGGATGCAAGAATCAGTTTTTTCACGGATGAAAAATCGCAAGCCGAAAACGGAAAAATTCGCGGGAACGTGTTTTTCCGTTTTTTTTCGGAACTTACATTTGGAAGCCGGTTCCGAGGTAGAACTTGCGGGCTTTTTCGTCGTTCAAAATCACATCGGAAGACCCTTCAACGAGAACGGTTCCCTGGTGAATCAGGTAGGCGCGGTCGACGATGGAGAGTGTTTCACGCACGTTGTGGTCGGTAATCAGCACCCCGATTCCTTTGTGTTTGAGCGCGATAACAATTTTTTGAACATCGGCGACGGAAATCGGGTCGACGCCGCTGAACGGTTCGTCGAGAAGCATGAAGCGCGGCTTTGTCGCCAACGCGCGGGCGATTTCGAGGCGACGGCGCTCGCCGCCGGAAAGGGTGTATGCGGGTTGTGTCGCGAGGCGCATCAGGCCGAGGTCGTTCAGTTGTGCTTCGCAATAGGCTTTGCGCTCGGAAGCGGGCATACGCATGGTTTCGACGACGGACATGACGTTTTCCCAAACCGTCAGCTTGCGAAAGATAGATGCGTCTTGCGGCAGATAACCGAGCCCGCAACGTGCGCGTTTCCACATCGGGAAGCTCGTGATGTCGTTCCCGTCGAGCAAAACGCGTCCGCGTGTTGCGGGAACAAGCCCGACGACCATGTAAAACGTTGTCGTTTTCCCTGCGCCGTTCGGACCGAGGAGCCCGACCACTTCGCCTGCGCGCACCTCAAGGCTTACGTCGTGAACCACTTCGCGTTTGCCGTAAACTTTTGCGAGCCCTTGCGTCGTGATGATGCCGGCAGGTGTGCTTGCGGAAGAGGTTTTTTCGGGGATTGAGGATTTCGGGGAATTTTCGGAACTCATGGCGCGAAGAAATTTACGTTGCACAAGAAACTACTCTACTCGTTATGCGAACACAAATTGAAAGTGAATAAGTGAAAATCTAATTTTATCTGCATATTTTCTGAATCTGCGGGACCTAAACTGTGCGAACTTTAATTAACAATACGATTATGAAAGTTCATAACATCACATTACTAATCTCAGCGGCGGCGTTCATTGCTCCGCTCGCGCTCAACGCACAGCAGGCAAAAAACTCCGTTCCCGCAAAAGAAGCCGATTCCGGAATAAAGCTCGAGCTCTCGAAAAAAGCCACGGTCAAGGTTTCCGGTTATGCGCAGGCACAGTATTATTTTGCGGATTCCGAAAATAACTCAGGAGAAGCCTATTCCGGCTTTGCAATTCGCCGCGCCGCGATTTCCGTCAAAGGCGAAATCGACGAACGCTGGTCAGCGGAAGTCGGTTTCGAAATTGACAGCGGGAGCGGCTCCAAGCTCGACGGGGCGTTCGTTGATAAGGCGATCATCTCCCACAAAAATGAATACGGAAAATTGACCGCCGGTTACCAAAGACCTGCGTTTCTTATGGAAGAATATTCGTCTTCCAAAACGCAACTTTGTATCGAACAATCCGTCGCTTCCCGCTATTTTGCGAAAACGAAAAGCGGAATTTGCCAACTTGCCGGGCGGCACGGCGGCGTTTGGTGGGACGGGAAAACCGGAGATTTGAAATACACCGTCGCCGTCACCAATCAATACAAAGAAGATTTTAACAGCGACAACAACGAAGGCGTCGCCTTCTACGGTTCGCTTGCTTATGTCTTCAAAAATTCCGACGGCGTAGAAACTGAATTCGGTGTCAACGGAGTTTACAACCCGGGTAATGATTCCTGCGATGAAACCGGCGCGTTCACCGCAACGAAAGCTCCGCACGGGAACGTTTACGGAATCGAACCCTACGTCAAAGTCAAAATCGACGGATTTACGGGAATCCTCGACGTGATTTATGCAGACGGGAACGAAAATGCCGGTGTGAAAGATGCCGTTTGGGGGATGAATGCAACCGCTGCGTATCGTTTTGAAACGGACATTGAACCCGTCGTTCGCTTCGCCTATGTCGATGTCGGCGACAACGCGGACCTAGGTCCGAATATGTTGCAAAATACACCTGCGGGAACAACGGATCACGACAACGCCTTCGGTGTTTATGTCGGAACCAATTTTTACGCGAACAAGCACATCAAGATTTCCGCCGGCTACGAATTTACAAAATTCGCCGGCGGAAATCGGGCGGAAGATGCCAACGCGTTCCGGCTTCAGCTTCAGGCAACGTTCTAAATTCGCGATTGGGAGCTTTCGCGTTCCCGAATAAAAAAAAACGTTCCCGCGAGCAATTGCGGGAACGTTTTTTTTAAGCGCTAAGCCGTTCGACTTATTTGCGTTCGAACATCTTGCGGATTTCGGCACCGACGACTTCGACGGTGTGTTTTCCGAGCTGTTCGCGCTTCTTGGCAAGCGTCGGAGCGCCCTTGCTGGCTTCGCGGAGCCAATCCTTGGCAAACTTGCCGGATTGAATGCGTTCGAGCGATTCTTTCATGCGCTTCTTTACGTCCGGCGTGATGATTTTCGGCCCGTTGTAGTATTCGCCGAATTCCGCCGTGTTGGAGATAACGCCGTTCATCGCCGCGATTCCCTTGTTGTAAATGATGTCGACGATGAGCTTCGCTTCGTGGACGCATTCAAAATACGCCATTTCCGGCGGATAGCCCGCTTCCGTGAGCGTTTCAAAGCCATATTTCATCAGGTCAACGAGACCGCCGCAGAGCACGTTCTGTTCACCGAAGAGGTCTTCGTAGGTTTCCTGTTCCATCGTGCATTCGAGCACGCCGCCGCGCGTGAGACCTTCCGCCTTCGCGATGGCGAGCGCCGTTTGAAGCGCCGTTCCCGTCGCGTCCTGGAACACGGCGACGAGACCCGGGCAACCGAATCCTTCTTCAAACACGCGGCGCACTTCCGTTCCCGGACCTTTCGGCGCAACCATGATCACGTCAACATCCGCCGGCGGAACAATCGCCTTGAAAACATAGGCGAAGCCGTGCGAGCAGCAAAGCGTCTTGCCCGGAGCAACGAACTTCTTGATCTGTTTTTCGTAAACTTCGTTGTGCTTTTCGTCGGGGAGAAGAATGTGGATAATGTCCGCCTTTTTCGCTGCCTTATCGACGGACATGACTTCAAAACCGTCAGCCTTCGCCGCCTTGAACGACTTGCCCGCACGCACGCCGATGATGACGTTCACGCCGGAGTCGCGCATGCAAAGTGCTTGGGCGCGTCCCTGCGCTCCGTAGCCGAGCACGGCAATCGTTTTGCCTTTCAGCACGTCGAGCGAAGCGTCTTTTTCGTGGTAAACTTTTACGCTGCCGACAGGAACTTTCTTGCCGCTCGTCGCTTTTTTTGCGGGAACGGGTTTCTTGGCGGCGCAGGCTTTTTTACCGCAAGCCTTTTTTGCGGGAGCGGCAGCTTTCGCCGCCGGAGCTTTTTTCGTGGGAGCTTTTTTCGTAGCCATAATAATTTTGAATTAAATTTTTTGAAAAAACTTTAAAAGGAGAAAAGAATTAACTGCGGACAGCATTGAGACCGCGTTCGAGTGAGAGCGTTCCCGTGCGTGCCATTTCGATGATTTCGTAGTTTTCGAGCAATTTCATCAGTGTTTTCACTTTGTTGGCGTTCCCGGTAACTTCGAGAATCAGGCTTTCAAGTGAAACATCAATGACCTGCGCGCGGAAAATGCCCGCGATTTCGAGAATCTGGGAACGCGTTTCCCGGTTGGCTTTTACTTTCACCATAACGAGTTCGCGGGAAACAAAATCTACACCGTCAAAATTCTGCACCGTCACCACATTGATGAGTTTTTCAAGCTGGCGAACGCAACGGTCAAATCCGGCATCGTCGGCAACCACGGTAGCAGTAATACGGGAATAGCGCGGATCGTTAGTCGGACCGACGTTGAGCGTTTCGATATTGAAACCGCGTCCGCTGAGCAAACCGGAAACACGGGCGAGAACGCCGAATTTATTTTCAACCAGAGCAGAAAGGGTGTGCTTGTTCATACTGCAAAAAAAAATGGTGGACGCTGAGGGACTCGAACCCCCGACCCTCTCGGTGTAAACGAGATGCTCTAACCAACTGAGCTAAGCGTCCTAAAAAACGTGGTTCTCGCACTATGCCGAGATTCTCGTTGCCGCGCAAGCGATAAATTGAAATTCAAATTCCGAATTGCGAATGAAGTGCCGTCAAAAATTGGGAACGAAGTCCTCCCGGTCTTCGTCGTGGCGGGAAAGAACTTCAACTTTTGCTCGTAATCCCGAGAATCACTCGTAGCCATACATACCTTTTTCCATCCTTGGTAATCATTCGGGATTCGCAATTGATTGAAATTTAGCGAAGCCAACGCTTCGCTAAATTTCAATTTGCGCGAAAAGGCGGGAATACGTTTAATTGGGAACGTCTTCGAGGTGCGCGCATTCGCTCGCGGGAACGCAAGTTTTTGCGAGAGGAAAGTCCGGACACCACAGGGCAGGATTCCCCGTGAAAACGGGGGCGACGTGTCGCAAGGCGCGTCGACGGACAGTGTCACAGAAAACAGACTGCCCGTGCGGCAACGTGCGGGTGAGGGTGAAACGGCGAGGTAAGAGCTCACCGCTCCGACGGCAACGAAGGAGGCAGGACAAACCCAATCCGGTGCAAGACAGAATAGGCGAGCGGGCTGCCCGTCCGATGCTCGCGGGTATGTCGCACCGCCGCAAGGCGGGAGGCGCGGGAACGCGCTTCAGAGGAATGAATGCGAACGCGGGAACGCGAAAGCGCCCCGCGCTACGGAATCCGGCTTACAGCACCTCGAAGGCTTTTCTTTTTTTTTCAGCGGATAAATTCCGTGAGATCGGAATTGACGATAAATTTCAATTCTTCCGGATTCGTCGTTTCGGTGTAAAGAAACCCGAATATCGTATTCGCGTTGTAGTCGAATTTGCGCAGGCAACACACGCGCTCAAATTTTGCGCAGAGCGCATCGTAATCGAAATCGCGAATCGGCGGGCAGGGCACGGGCTTATTCAACACGCACATCGTGTAAATTTTCCCGTCTTTGCCTTTGAGCAGCTTTTCCCAATCCGGTTTTTTGTTTTCGATAAAATATTCATAGGTGCGAACGCCGTAGGCAAAAAGTCCGACATCCGTGCAACAGCAACCGGCAAAACGCATCGGGTTAAACTCGATCGGGCATACATTCCCGTTGCGCTCAATGCGCAATTCGACGTGCGCGGGAAAGTTTTTCGCTCCGAGGACACCGTTTACGCGGTTGAAAAATTCCGTGAGCGGAGCCAGTTTCTCCGAAATGATTTCTTTTGACGTGTAGTAAAGGCGGTCGCTGACGTCGCTTTCCGAAGAAAAGTCGTGTTTGAGAATATTTAGAATTACGGCGTTCCCGTTTTCGTCAAAATAAACATCTACGGCGTATTCTTCGCCGTGTATATATTTTTCGATGACAAATTTTCCGTTCCCGAGCACGCATTCCGGATAGAGTTTTTCCCAGTTTTCGGACGTGCTTTCAATGTCCGAAAGCGCGCGAGTCCAGTCTTCCCGCGTGTGAATCGTGTAAACGCCGACGCTGAAAAAACCGACCGACGGTTTTAGAACAACCGGGCAGGGCAAGTCCTCAAATTTTACGTTTTTCAGATTTTCCGCATCAATTTCCTCAAAGAAAAAATCGGGATAAACCGATTTGAGCAGGCGGCGCATCGTCGCTTTATTCTTCATCGCATCAATCGTTGCCGTGAGAGAGGGATCGGCGGCGTTTGCGTAAATCCAATTGAGCGCGTTTTCGGAGGTGGTGTAAATGCGTTCTCCGGAAGTGAGGCGTTCCCGCGCTTCGGCGTCGTCGACGAGGTGGAGCTTGTGCGTCCCCGCCGCCTCAAGAGCAACGTCGTTTTTTAAAACGGCGGCTTGTGAAGCTTCGAGATAGTCTTTCAGCTCGTTTGAAACAAACGGTTTTTCGAGAATAAACATTGTTCGAGCGATTATTTTTGTGCGTTGTCGTAGGCATCGAGCAAATCCCCGATGAGAGGCACGACGATTTTTCGTGCCCCGGAATCCGTCGTTTCAAAATACGGATCCGGCGCGGACACTAAGTCGAACGGTTCTTCCGGCAGGTTTTCTTCGTCAAACTCCATGTCGTCGATCGGGTCCTGCTCGTCGAAAATCATCGTCATGCGGCGCGGGTTGTCCGCAAGCACGCGCGCAGGATTTTCGACCCGGTTTTTTTTCACAAGTTCAAAGGTGCACGGGAAGCAGTTTTTGATATAGGGCGTTTTGAAGTCGCTCATCCATTTGTTGGAAATACCTTCGCGATTCGTCAGCAAAACCGTATCCGAAAAGTGGATGCATGCGGCAAACCAGTCCGCGCTCGCGGGAACGGCGGAGGCGAATTTGCAATCGACAATCGTGACGACGCGCGCAACGTGCCAGTCGAGCCGCTTGGCGAGGGCGGCGAGTGCTTCGATTTGGTCTACGGGATCGTCTTCTCCGTCGGTCAGAAAAACGGCGTTGTCTCCGGCATCGTGCGGCTCGCCGAGATCGATGGCGTTCCCGTCTCCGGAAAATTTCCACGATCGGAGCACGGTCGCGGGAACGTCTGCGAGCGGCCTTTCCGCTTCAGCGTTGCGCTCGGGTTCGGCGATGTAAACGGTTGTTTCGCCGTCAAGGCCGTCGCGAATCAGATCCGCGAGAACGGCTCTGCGCCCGCAATCCGGCGTTCCGAGGAAAATATATAAATTTGTCATGGAAAATTATTTTTTAACGCAAAGATTTGTTTAAAGAAACCACGAATAAACACAAATTCACACGAATTTTAGCAGAGCGAAAATCTTTGAGCTCTTTGCGTTTGAATAAAAGTTAAAAAACGCGTTGGGCGCGTTGGCGCAAAAGGTGATCGACGAGGACGAGTGCCGCCATGGATTCGACAATCGGAACGGCGCGCGGGAGCACGCACGGATCGTGGCGACCGTGTCCGATGACTTCGCAGGTTTCGCCCGATGCGTTCACGCTTTGTTGTGCTTTCGCAATCGTCGGTGTCGGTTTAAAGGCGACACGGAACGAAATTTCTTCGCCGTTGGAAATGCCGCCTTGGACGCCGCCGGAGCGGTTGGTCGCGGTGCGGATTTTCCCGTCGCGCATTTCAAACGCGTCGTTGTGTTGCGAGCCGCACAAAAGTGTTCCCGCAAATCCGCTTCCGATTTCAAAACCTTTTGTCGCGGGAATGCAAAGCATCGCTTTGGCAAGATCCGCTTCGAGGCGATCAAAAACCGGTTCGCCCAAACCTGCGGGCACACCGCGGATTTTGCAGCGAATCGTTCCGCCGACGGAATCGCCGTTTGCTCGCGCCGCCTTGATGCGTGCTTCCATTTTTTCCGCAATTTCGGAAATCGGGCACCGCACGGGAACACTTTCGATTTCGCTCTGTGGAAAAAAGGTTTCACTTTGCGGCATTGCGATTTCCGCCACGCTTTCAACGTAGCAGGAAAAAGCGATTTCCGGACAAAGCGTGGCGAGCACTTTTTTCGCAATCGCTCCCGCCGCCACGCGTCCGATGGTTTCGCGTGCCGAAGCGCGCCCGCCGCCTTCCGGATTGCGGAAACCGTATTTGGCGATGTAAGTAAAATCCGCATGAGACGGGCGGAATTGCTCGCGCAATTTGTCGTAAGCCTGCGGGCGGTGATCCGTATTGCGAACGAGCAGGGCGATCGGCGTTCCCGTGGTTATGCCTTGGTAAACTCCGGAGAGAATTTCGACGCGGTCGCCTTCATTGCGCGGCGTGGAAAGAGCGCTTTGTCCCGGGCGGCGGCGGTCGAGTTCCCGTTGGATTTCCTCCGGCGAAATCGGAAGTTGCGACGGGCAACCGTCGATAACGACGCCGATTCCCGCGCCGTGGCTTTCGCCGAAAGTCGAAATCTGAAAAAGCTTTCCGAAAATACTGCCCATAACGCCGCAAATGAAACCGCAAAGCCGTTCCCGTCGCAACGGCGAAGTTTTTCCCTTCGGATAAAATCGATAAAAAAGCCCGCAAAACCTTTGTTTGTGCGGCTTTGCGGGCGATTTTTGAAAGAAAATGGTGGAGCCAATCAGGATCGAACTGACGACCTCTTCAATGCCATTGAAGCGCTCTACCAACTGAGCTATGACCCCAAAAAAGAGAATGTGCAGAATGAAATATTTTTTCGTTCGGAGCGTCAATAGAGAATTTTTAAGGAGCTTGGCAGACGGAAAATTTTTCCGGCGACGCTTGGGTGTTTGGCGGGAACGCCCGCTCAACGAAAAACAAAAAAAAAGGAGATTTATGTGCACAGCCGTTTCGTTTAAAACGAAGAATCATTATTTCGGGCGCAATTTGGATCTGGAATATTCCTACGACGAAACCGTGACGATTACGCCGAGGAATTTTCCGTTTAAGTTTCGCCATGTCGGCAACTTGGAGACACATTACGCGATAATCGGCGTGGCGTATGTGGCGGAAAACTATCCGCTTTACTATGATGCCGTGAATGAAAAAGGGCTCGGGATCGCGGGACTGAATTTTGCCGGAAATGCGGTTTGGAGTCCGTTTGTCGCAGGGAAAGACAATGTTACGCCGTTTGAGCTGATTCCGTGGATTCTCGGTCAATGCGCGAGTGTTGACGAGGCGCGGGAACGCCTTTCGCGCGTGAATGCGCTGAACGAAAATTTTTCGGAAAAACTTCCGCTTTCGCCGTTGCACTGGTTGGTCTCCGATGCGGAAAAATCGCTTACGGTCGAGTTTTTGGCGGGCGGTTTAAAACTTAGTGAAAATCCGGTCGGGGTGTTGACAAATAATCCGCCGTTTGAGTTTCAGCTACTCAATCTTGCAAATTATATGCAGACTTCGCGCGAACCGATTCGGAATACTCTGGCACCGGAATTGAAGCTGGATGCATACAGCCGCGGAATGGGCGCGTTCGGTTTGCCGGGCGATTTGTCGTCGGCTTCCCGTTTTGTCAAAGCCGCATTTACGAAATTAAATTCGGTGTGCGGGAACACGGAGGCGGAAAGCGTCAGTCAGTTTTTCCACATTTTGGGTTCTGTGGATCAGCAAAAAGGTTGCGTTCATCTCGGCGGCGACAAATATGAAATCACGATTTATTCGTCGTGCTGCAATACGGAAACAGGCGTTTTTTACTACAGAACCTACGGGAACAGCGCAATTTCCTGTGTCGATATGCACCGGGAAAATTTAAACGGGAACGAGCTTGTTTCGTATCCGTTGATTAAGGAGCAAAGGGTGCGCCTGCAAAACGGCGGAGAATTGGACGAATGTGTCCCGCTCTGTTGCGAAGCGTAATTTTACCGCTAATCGCGGTATGTGTAGCCGTGGCAAAGCGCGGCAGCGGCGGCATCGGACTCGTCAAAGGGCAACTCTTTGGCGAGTTTTAAAATTTGTTTCGTCATGCCGGCGACTTGTGATTTTTGCGCGCGCCCGAAGCCGACTACGGCTTGTTTGATGCGCAACGGCGGATATTCAAAAACTTTTCTCCCGAGAACGGATGCCGCCGCAATCGCCGCGCCGCGCGCGGCACCGAGGACCTGTGCGACTTTAAAATTGTTGACGTAAATCGTCTCTTCGAGCGCAACGTGGCGCACGGGAAAATCTTCGCAGCAATCGGCGCAGAGCTTGTAGATTTCGCCGAGGCAAGTCGCGAGCGAAACATCGCGTGCGATTTTCAGCGTTTTTGAAAAATGCAGCTTCGGTTCCGCGCCCGGCGCAAATTCCACAACGGCAAAACCGCTCCCGCGCAAACTCGGGTCAATGCCCAGTACGAACCCGGAATAGGGAAGGCGTGCGCCCGGAATAATCGGCGGGAGCGATGCCATCGCGCTCCCGCGGGAACGCGATACCTGCAAGCTCAAACCGTCGTTTTTCTCAACGGAGCCGGAGAGGATTTTTTGCGTCCAAAGACTGCGGGAACTACGAGCCACGGGAGGGCGGTTGATAATTAATGATCGATGGCGGATAGTTGGTCGTTTCTCGTGAGCCCCTGCCTCTTGTCATCGTTCACAGGTCACTAAAACTATCAATTATCCGCCATCAATTATCAATTTTTCTCACGCAATCATTGCGCCGTCGCAACGCACTTTTTTGCGGAAAAGTTCAAGCAGCTGCGCGGTCAGAGGTCCGCATTTGCCGGAACCGATTTTGCGACCGTCGAGTTCAACGACGGGAACGACTTCGGCGGCGGAGCCGGTGATGAAGGCTTCGTCGGCGTTCCAGATGTCGTAGCGCGTCATGTCGGTTTCAATCACGGGAATACCGAGTTCGCGTGCGCATTCCATTGCTGCCGAGCGCGTGATGCCGATGAGCAGTCCGGAGGCGGGAGCGGGCGTGATGAGTTTGCCCTTGTGAATGATGAAAATGTTGTCGCCGGAGCATTCTGCAACGTTGCCCTGGTCGTTGAGAAGCAAGCACTCGTCGTAACCGCAGTTGAGCGCTTCGATTTTCGCGAGAATGTTGTTCAGGTAATTCAGCGATTTCACCATCGGCGGGAGCGCAGCAACACTCATGCGGCGCGTCGGAACCGTGATGAGCTTAATTCCGTTTGTGTATACTTCCGGCGGATACAGTTTGATCGAATCCGCAATGATGATCATTGACGGGCTAGAGCAGTTGCGCGGGCTGAGCCCGAGGTCGCCGACGCCGCGCGTGATGACGGTGCGAATGTAACCGTTGGCCACACCGTTGCGGCGGCAGGCTTCGATATGCGCTTGGGCAATTTCTTCGCGCGACCACGGCAGGTCGAGCGCAATGGCTTTTGCCGAATATTCGATGCGTTCGAGGTGGGCGTCGAGCTTGAAGATGCAGTTGTCATAAACGCGAATGCCTTCAAAGAGACCGTCTCCGTAAAGCAGTCCGTGATCGAAGACGGAAACTTTCGCGTCTTCTTTTTGGTAAAATTTCCCGTCGATGTAAACTTCCATAAGTTCTTCCATGGAATCACTCCCCCCGCGGGAACGCAAATTTCTTTTCATCATAGATTTTTTAGGGGAAAGGGCGCAGAAGAATCCTAAAACCACGGAAGCTCCGATTTGCATCGCGAGCAGAAATCTGCCCCGTTTTTCCCGTTCCCGCCCGTTTGCTTCCCGCGAGCGGGATTTTTCGTGCGAAAACACCGCTCTTGCGCCAAAAAAACGCCATGAAACCCGCTTAGGTAAGAGGATTCTTTGAATCAATGCGTAAATCTCTGCAAAGAAAGGGTGTTTTTTTTGGCATTATTTGGCGTTATTCAGCAACTTTTTACGATTTTGCAAAAAGACACGAAAAAGCCCGCGAGCCTTGTATTTATGCGGCTTGCGGGCTGTTTTGAAATGGTGCCCAAGAGGGGACTTGAACCCCTATGCCTCGCGGCACAGGTACCTGAAACCTGCGTGTCTACCAATTTCACCACCTGGGCAAATTTTATGAAGCGCGAACGCTTCAAAAGAGTTCCAGAGGAAATTCGATTTTGACGAGACTGTCAAACTTAAAGGGGGATTTTTCCTCTGTTTGCTCCGGAATTCCATCGCTTTTTTGCTTTTGTGAAAATCCAAAAGTTTACTTTTTGGGAAAAGCGCATTTAAATTTGTAATCACTCCAAAACCAGAAATATAAAATCATGAACAAGGAAGAATTAAAGAATGCCGCTGCCCGTTACCACGCGTTCCCGTGTGCGGGAAAACTCGAAGTGCTTCCGACGAAAGCCTGCTTCGACCAGGCGGATTTGACGCTCGCCTATACGCCCGGAGTGGCGGAGCCTTGCCTCGAAATTCGCGATGATCCGGCAAAAGCCGCGCTTTACACCGGACGCGGGAATTTGGTCGCCGTTGTTTCCAACGGGACCGCGGTCCTCGGGTTGGGCAACATCGGAGCGCTCGCCGGCAAGCCCGTTATGGAAGGGAAGGGTTTGCTTTTCAAAGCATTTGCGGATGTCGATGTTTTTGACCTCGAACTTGCGGCGAAAACGCCGGACGAAATCGTTTCTTGCGTGAAAATGCTCGAGCCGACTTTCGGCGCCGTCAATTTGGAAGACATCAAGGCCCCGGATTGCTTTGAGGTTGAAGATCGTTTGAAAAAAGAGATGAACATCCCCGTGTTTCACGACGATCAGCACGGCACGGCGGTGATTACGGGAGCGGCGTTGCTTAATGCCGCCGCGTTGACGGGGCGTGAACTCTCTTCGATGAAAGTCGTTGTCAGCGGCGCGGGAGCGGCTGCGATTGCGTGTTCCCGTTTTTACGTTTCGCTCGGCATCCGCCGCGAAAATATTTTCATGTTCGACTCGAAAGGGCTGATTCACGAAGCCCGAGAAGATTTGCACCCGACGAAAGCCTATTTTGCTCAAAAACTCCCGCAAACTATGGCGGAAGCGCTCACGGGAGCGGATTTGTTCCTCGGGCTTTCCCGAAAAGGTTTGCTCACGCAGGATTTGGTCAAGCTCATGGCTCCTTCGCCGATTATTTTCGCCTGTGCAAATCCCGAACCGGAAATCACATACGAAGATGCGAAAGCCGCCCGTCCGGACTGCATTATGGGTTCCGGGCGTTCGGATTGGCCGAATCAAATCAACAATGTTTCGTGTTTCCCCTTTCTTTTCCGCGCGGCGCTTGACGTGCGCGCCACGCAGATTAACGAGGAGATGAAAATTGCTGCCGCTCGTTCGCTTGCCGCGCTCGCCCGCGAACCTGTCCCTGCGGAGGTCGCCGCCGCGTATGGCGGAGAAAAATTTGTTTTCGGAGAAAATTATCTGATCCCGAAGCCGCTCGATCCGCGTATTCTCGAGTGGGAAGCTCCCGCCGTCGCGAAAGCGGCAATGGAAACGGGAGTTGCCCAAGTGCAAATTCCGGATTTGGACGCGTATCGCACAGCGTTGCGGGAACGCCTCAATGCCACTCGCGCCCGCATCCGCGCAAACATCCGAAAGTAAAAAAATCAAATCCGGCGCCCGTGTCTTTTCGCGTGCGCCGGATTTTGTCGATTTTTCGTCAAAGCAGAACTGCTTCGCCGAGATTCGGAATTGCAGAACGAATACCGAAGCGAACGAAAATTTTCTGCGAAAGAGCCTCGCGTTGCCTGCGTTCCCCGTGAACGATGATGACGCGCGGGCGCTTCGCCTTTTTCTCTGCAATCGGTGCCAGCCAGCGCAACAAATCCGTTTGCCCCGCGTGTGCTGAAAATCCGCCGAGCGTGTAAACCTTTGCGCGGACACCGATTTCTTCGCCGTAAATACGGACGCGTTTTCTGCCTTCGGCGAGTAGCCGCCCGAGCGAACCTTCCGCTTGGAATCCGCAGATGAGCAGGGTGGTTTCCGGTTTCCAAAGGTTGTTTTTCAAATGGTGGAGAATGCGTCCGCCGTTGCACATACCCGCTCCCGCCATGATGATGCAGGGACCTTCGATATCGTTGAGCGCGCGGGATTCTTCGCCTGTTTTGCAGAGTTTGAGACCTGAAAGCGCTACCGCGAGTGCGCGGGTTTTCGCGTATTCTGCCGCTTCGGCATCATAGAGTTCCGTGTGTTTGAAATATAGCGCGGAAGCCTCAATTGCCATCGGGCTGTCGAGGTAAATGGGAATTTTCGGAAGTTTGTTTTCCTTAAAAAATTCGCCTAAGTGGTATAGCAACTGTTGTGCGCGACCGACAGCAAAAGTCGGAATCAGCACTTTCCCGCGCTTGTCGATAGCGTTTTGCAACAAGTCGTGAAATTCGTTCAGCGTTGATTGCAAATCGCGGTGGTCGCGGTCGCCGTAAGTCGATTCAATGAAAACCGCGTCGAAGTTCTCGTCGTCGATTTTTTTTGCGTCGCGCAAAATCGGCGCGTCGGGTTGACCGAGGTCTCCGGAAAACAGGAGCGATTTTTTCACGCCGACGTCGTTCACCGTCAGTTCCACACTTGCCGAGCCGAGCAAGTGCCCGGCTTCGACAAGTTTCGCTTTCATGCCCGGTGCTGCGTCAAATATTTCTTCATACGGCACCGGAGTCAGCAGCGGGAACACGCGCTTTACGTCTTCGGTTGTGTAAAGCGGTTCCACGAGTTTTTTCAGTGCGCGGGAACGGCGGCGGTTTTCGCGTTCCGCGTCGGATTCCTGCAAGTGCGCAGAATCAAGCAAAATCAGTTTTGCTACTTCGATTGTCGCCTGTGTGGCATAAATTTTTTTGGAAAAACCGCCTTTGACAAGGAGCGGGAGCCGGCCGCTGTGGTCGAGGTGCGCGTGAGTCAGAATCACCGCGTCGAGTTTTTCGATCGGGATTCCGGCGGGGATTCGGTTTGCCGATGCGTCGGTGGAGAAACCTTGGAAAATCCCGCAATCGATGAGAATTTTCGATTTTTTGGTATCAACAAGAAAACAGGAGCCGGTCACGCCGCCGGCGGCACCGTAGGGTATTACTCTCATGCCGGAAATTCTATCACCGCGTTCCCGTAAATGGTAGTTGAAAATAGCGGCGGCTCAGAGGATATCGCGCAAGGTGTGGTTTTTAAATTCGTCGATGAATTTCTGAAGGGCGGTGCGGGAAATCTTTTTCAGGGCGCATTGCCGGGTTTGAAGCGGGCAGGCGGAGCAGGAATTGTAGCACATGAGAAGATTCATATTTCCTTCGGCGAGCAGGAGCACGTCGCTTAAGACGATATTTTCGGGTTCGTCCCCGAGAAAGAGTCCTCCGGTGCGTCCTTTGGCGGATTTGACGTAATGGTTGGCGGCGAGCTTGCAGATGACTTTTTTCATGTGATTGTGCGAGGTTTCAAGCCGTGCGGCAAGCTCCTCGATCGTGCAGCGTTTGTCCCGATTGCGTGCGAGGTAGATTAGCGCGCGAAAGGAGTAGTCGGTAAATTTTGACAGTTGCATGGCGTGTTCCCGTGAGGATTTTTCTCGGGAAACTTTGTGCGGTATTTTTCGCCTAATCAATCACGAAAATTGCGAATAAAAATAAAAAGTATATTTTGCTTGCACATTTTATATTCTTTCCCAAAATAAGCCGCAATTTTTAACCCGAAAACACAAAGAAAAACCGAAAAACAGGAAAAGAAAATGTTGGATCAAAAAACAATCGAAATCGTAAAAAGCACTGTTCCCGCGCTCAAACAGCACGGCTTGACGATTACTCAAACGTTTTACAAAAACATGTTTGAGCAGAATCCGGAAGTGAAGCCGATGTTTAACATGGCAAAGCAGGCGTCGGGCGCGCAGCCGAAAGCGCTTGCGATGGCGGTGCTTGCGGCGGCGCAAAATATCGACAACCTCGGCGCGCTCGGTCCCGCCGTGAAGAAAATTGCCGACGTGCATTGTGATTGCCTGGTCAAAGAAGAGCATTATCCGATCGTCGGAAAGCATCTTCTCATTGCAATTAAGGAAGTTTTGGGCGATGCGGCGACGGACGAAGTAATTGAGGCTTGGCGCAAAGCATACGAAGTGATCGCTCGCGTATTCATCGACGCGGAAAAAGAAGTTTACAAACAACGCGGCGTGGCAATTTAAGTTGCTTCACCCCGGGCTCTCTCGCTCTTTTCGGGCGGGGGAGCTTTTTTTGTCTGTGTTTTGTCAGAGAAAATCTTTGCGTTCCCGTGTGGGACGGGGCAAAATCCCCTTTTTTATGTCAATTTCTTACACAGAACTTGCAAACGCGGTCGTGCAAAAAATGCCGGTCTACGAACCCGGGAAACCGATCGAGTATGTCGCCCGCGAATTCGGCTTGGACCCGAGTTCCATTGAAAAAATGGCATCGAACGAAAATCCCTTCGGCGCTTCCCCGAAAGCGGTGGCGGCGGCGCAGGCGGCGCTTGCGGAAATCAATATGTATCCGGACGGCGGAACGATTTTGCTCCGCGATCGTTTGTCGAAATTCTGGGGCTTGGCGCCGGAACAGTTTTTCATCGGGAACGGCTCGAACGAGGCGCTGATGATTCTCGGACAAACTTTTCTCAATCCGGATTGTGAGGTTATCTATGGCGAACAGGCGTTTGTCGTTTATAAAATTATGACGACGTTGGCGGGAGCGAAAGCCGTTCCCGTGGCGATGCCGAACTACCGCACGGATTTAGCCGCGATGCGTGCCGCCGTTACCGAGCGGACGCGCATGATAATCATCACCGAGCCGAATAATCCGCAGGGCACGGCGAGTGAACCCGAGGCATTGATTGAGTTTGCGAAAAGCCTGCCGGAACACGTGATTCTTGTGGTGGACGAGGCTTATGCGGAGTTTTCCTCGAAGGCGGCGGATTTGCGTCCGCTCATCGCGGAAGGGCGAAAAGTCGTTTGCACACGCACGTTTTCCAAGCTCTACGGTTTGGCGGGTTTCCGCATCGGCTATATGTATGGCTCGGCGGAAGTTATCGGATTGATGAATCGCGTGCGTCAGCCGTTCAACGTGAATTTGCCGGCACAGGCGGCGGCGATGGCGGCGCTCGACGACACGGAGTTTGTCGAAAAAACTCTGCGCGGGAACGCCGAAGGGCTTAAAACGCTCTATGCCGGATTTGAAAAACTCGGTTTGAGCTATGTGCCGACGCAGACGAATTTTGTTCTCGTCCATGTGGGACCGAATGCGGGAACGGTTTTTGTCGAACTTGAAAAGCGCGGCGTGATTGTGCGTCCGATGAAAGGTTACGGAATGCCGGAAAGTTTGCGTATCACGGTCGGCACGCCGGCGCAGAATGCGAAACTGCTTGCGGCACTTGAAGAAATTCTGAAGTCGTAAATTTTTCCTTAAAAATCTTAATTTCCCAACCCAATTCCTTAATTTTTAACCATGATCGGTTTCTTCCAAAATTCTATGGCGAAGCACCACCGGCTTATTTTCGGCGTGCTTCTTGTGTTTATCGTTGTTTCGTTCGTGTTTTACACGGGATCGGGCAGCGCGGCGGACTTGCTCGGCATTCGCCGATCGGCGACCGTGATGGGCGTGAACGTCAGCAACGCTGAAGAAACGGCGCCTTACCGCGCGGGCGTATTGCTCTCGAACGGCGGTCGCCAATACACGGCTCAGGATTTGATTCAACGCATTTACATGGTAAAAACGGCGGAAGCGTTCCAAGTGCCGGAGCCGACGCAGGCGCAACTCAGCGCGTATCTTTCCGAACAGGGCTTTTCTTCGGAAGTGCTTGAAACCGTTAAGCGAAACTTCGATATTTCTGAAGATGTCCTGCGCACGATGATTATTCACAACTGGAAGCTCCAGCAATTTTTGCAGACATTCGGGAACGTTCCCGCCGTGTTTGAAGCGGATGTCGAGCTCGCGTGGAAAGAAATGAACACGCAGTGGACGGTGGAAATTGCGGAGTTCCCTCGTAGCGCGTGCAATATCGCATGCCGCATTCCGGCGGATAAAGCGGCGTTTGAAAAAACGCTTTCCGACTTTTACGATGCGCATAAGGAAGATTTCCGTATCGCGGAACGCGTAAAACTTTCCTACGCGAAAATCGTTCCCGCCGCCGATATTGTTGCGAAAATTCCCGAACCGACCGACTTCGAGCTTTCTGCGTTTGTCGCCGGAAAATTTGACGGCGATGCCGAGAAAGCCGCCGAGGATTTGAAAACCAACCGCGCACTTCGCGTCGCGGAATGGAAAAAATCCCAAGCGCTCGATACCGCCGCAGCCGAGCTTTCCAACAGCCTTTACGAAAAACTTCCGACGGACATGATTAACCCGCGCGCACCGGATTTTGCGGATGCGCTCTCCAAGTCCGGCTTCGGGTTTACCGAAATTCCGGCGTTCCCGCGCGACGAAATTCCGTCCGACACCGGCGTTCCCGCAGAAATTCTCCAAAGCGTTGCCTCCGGAGGTTTGAACGAAACGCTTTGGCGCACGGACGCGATTCCGGTCGCTGATGCTGTTTATGTCGTTATTTTCCTCGGAACGGAACCGTCGCGTATTCCCGAACTCAAAGAAGTCCTGACGGAAGTCACCAATGCGTGGGTGGCGGAAGACAAGGACAGCCAATTCATTGAGCTTGCCGTCAAAAAGGGCGATGCCCTGCGCGCTCGCGTCGCGGAAGGGAAAACGCTGACGCAGGCGGCGACGGAAGACGGGCTGAAAGTGCAAACGCCGCCGGCGTTTTCGATGCACGGTGTTCCCGAGCAATATCGCGGTGCGGATTTGATTGGCGTGCTCAAAGCTATTCCCGCCGGAGAAGTATCTCCGATGATTCCGATCGGCGATACTGTTTTCTTTGCTCGCACGGTTTCTAAGAATGTTCCCGAAATCGACAAAAACGATGAAGAATTTAAGCGCGTTTGGACGCTCTTCAATCAGCAAACGTCGTGGGAAACTTTCCAAATGCAACTCTTTGACGGGCTCGCGGAAATTTCCGCCCGGCTCGGTCTCAACAGCGAAGAAGAGCAGTAAGCGGTTTCTCTAAATTGCGAATGCACAAAAAAAAGACGGGCGAGTGAATCGCCTGTCTTTTTTTTGTGCGTATTTTTGCGCCCGGCTTTTGTTGTTGCTTAGCCTATTAAGCCGCAGACGAGAACGACGGCAATGCCCACGGGAGCGACAAAGCGGAGAATGAAGCGGTATGTTTTGAAGAAACGCAACGGAATTGTTCCCGCGTTGGAGAGTTCCGCTGCCAGAATCTTTTTGTCGAGATACCAGCCTGCGAAAAGCGAAATGAAAATCCCGCCGATGGGCATCATCAGTTTAGCCGTGATGTAATCAAGAAAATCGAAGAAATTAAGTCCGAAAATCACCAGTGATGTATCCGCGCCGAGCGAGTAGGAGCAGAGCACCCCGAGGAAAATAACGCCGGCGGAAATCACCGTTACGGCAAACGGGCGCGCGATGCGGTATTCCTGATGAAGCACGGTGTTTTCCGTGGAGGATTTGCGCAGGCGAATCGGCTTCGGGAGCGTTACGCGAACTTCCTCGTGGACAAATGCCGTGATGACTTCGAGAAGTGAAATCGTCGAGGTCAGCGATGCCAAAACCAGAAGCAGGAAGAAGAAAATCGACCAGAGTTGTGCGGCGGGAAGCGACTGCAAAAGTTGCGGGATTGCGATGAAGACGAGTCCCGGACCGCCGGTTTTCAACGTTTCGACCATTGAGCCCGGATCCGTCGTAAGCGCGAACGCAGCGGGGAAAATCATCACTCCGGAAAGCAGTGCGACGGACGTGTCCAGCGTTGCCATCGTTCCCGCCGTTTTTGCCAAGCGGACATCTTTTCCGAAATAGGATGCATAAGTCATCAGGCAACCCATGCCGACGGAAAGTGAGAAAAAGCTCTGTCCGAGCGCGTCCGTTAAAATACGCGCTCCCGCGCTGCGTGCGTTTTCCGGATTCGGAGCGAAAAGATACGTGAGACCTTCTCCGGCACCGGGAAGTGTTACCGCGCGGATGCAGAGAATAATCATTACGAGGAGGAGCAGGGGCATCATGAGTTTGCTTGCGAGCTCAATGCCTTTTTTTACTCCGAAAGCGACAATGCCCGCCGTGCTGATCATAAACACCACCATCCAGAAGATTTGCGTTCCCGGGCTGTTGCGCAGTTGGTCAAAAAGTGCGGCAAAATCCTGTGTGCGACCGAGTTCTCCCGTAATCGAGAGGGCGAGATATTCCATCGTCCAGCCCGAAACTACCATGTAAAAGCCCATGATGAGGAAGGCGGCGATAATCGCAAAGTAGCCGAAGTAGTGGAATTTTTTCCCCGGAGCGAGATTGCGGTATGTTCCCGCGGAATTGGCTTTGCCTGCACGCCCGAGAATGAATTCCGCCAATACGATCGGCATACCGAAAAACGCGACGCACGCCAAATACACGAACACGAAAATCGCGCCGCCGTCTTGCGCCGTTTGGCTGGGGAAACGCCAGATATTTCCCAGACCGACCGCCGAGCCGGCTGTGGCGGCGATGATTCCGAGTTTTGTTCCAAAGGTGACGCGAACTTTTTGATCCATTTGAAAATCTTCTCAATTCTTCCCGAAAAAAGAAAGTTTTTTCACGTTCCCGCTTCCGGGAAAGCAAGTATTGTATTGAACACAAAGCGTTTTTGGGGCAAAGTTCTGCGCACCAAAGCTATATTTTCTTCATAAAATAAATTACTGAATGGCAGCACCGAAGCAGTTCGGCGGGAACAATAATTCCGCCCGTCCGGGTCAGAACCGCGGATCGTATAATAATCGAAACAATAACCGCCGGGACATGGGTCCGCGCCGAAATGAGCGCATTCGCGTTCCCGAAATTCGCGTCATCGGTCCGCGCGGCGAACAGCTCGGAATCATGGCGACATCGTCCGCGCTTTCCCTGGCGAAGGCTCACGACCTCGACCTGCTCGAAATTGCACCGAACGCACAGCCGCCCGTTTGCCGTATTGTTGATTACGGAAAATACCTTTACGAAGAAGCGAAAAAGCAGAAACAGCAGAAGCAGTCCGCAACCAAGCTCAAGGAAGTCAAAATGCGTCCGCGCATTGACGAGCATGACCTCATGGTCAAAGTGCGTCGGGCGGAAATGTTCCTTTTCAACGGGAACAAAGTGAAAGTAACGCTCATGTTTCGTATTCGAGAACTCGAGCATCCGGAATTCGGTTTTGAAGCCGTGCAACGCCTCGTCGAAGCCGTTGCACACATTGGCGTGCTCGACAGTAAGCCGAAGTTGCAAGGGCGCGCTATTACGGCGATGCTTTCGCCCGTCGCTCAGGCAAAGCGAAAACTTGTCCACAATTCCTCGCCGCTCGAAGACGACGATCTCGGCGACGATGAAGAAGTCGGCGACGAAGAATAACAATAAGACCGGAGGGATAGAGAAGTTAGAAAAGATTTTCGTCGTTCCCGTTTCCCAATTGTTTCCAAAAGCCGTTCCCGCAAAACTTTTCTGCGGGAACGGCTTTTTATCCACAGAAAAGCTACCAAATTTGTGGATAAATATTGACGCTCGGGGTTAAAGAAACTGTATTTCGGGCATGACTTACCCCGAACTTCTCTGCAAAGCCGTATTGTCGTGCATCGTTTTTTCATGCGTTCCTGTGTCGCTTTGGGCAACGGGAACGGATTCGGCAATGAAAATATCCATTTCTTCGACACTTCCCGCTATGGAGGGTGCAGAGCGTGCGGTGCTGTTTAATGCGCGTTCGCCGGGCGGAGAGCAGGAGACTATTTTTACGGTTGTCGTAGAAAAGAAGCCGATACCTCGTAAAGAATTTATTCTTGTTGAACCACCGGTTGTGGTGTGGAAGAGCAACGGTGTTTGGCACGAGTCTGAAGTTTTGGATGAAAAAGGAAAAGTAGATCCGTTTAAGCGTCGAATTTCGTTGAAACAAAAATCGGATTGGGGAAAAGAAGACAGACTTTCTGCTACGGTCCACTATTAT
>JAFSAO010000002.1 GCA_017440935.1 Opitutales bacterium | reverse complement strand
CCGACGGTTCGTTTGTTTCGTCCGCCTACGACCTGCGCGGGAACAAGCTCGCCGAGTTCGGGAACGCGTCGTATCCGGTGCTGTTTACGTTTGACGAATTAAATCAGAAAATCGGGATGCGGACTTTCCGCGCGCTCGCGGGAACGCCGGAAGAGTTGGCGAATCTCACGGGCGGCGATGCGACGGCTTGGAGCTACGACGCGGCGACCGGGCTTTTGCTTTCCAAGACAGACGCGGCAGGCGCGTATACAAATTATACTTACACGGAAACGGGCTTGCTCGCTACGCGCACGTGGGCGCGCGGGATTGTAACGACTTACGGCTACGACGCTTGGAACCAGCTTGTTTCCACGACGTATTCGGACACAACGCCCGCCGTTTCTCAAACTTACGACGCTCTCGGGCGCGTCGTTTCCACCACCGACGCTTCCGGAACGCGCACGAATGTTTACGACGCTTACGGCAACCTCACCTCGGAAACTTTGCTCGGCGGCGGCAAAACGCATTTGCTCACGGAGCTTTACGACGCGTTCGGGCGTTCGCTCGGTTATACTTACGCGAAGGACGGAAGCGTTCAGCAGACGGTCGGGACAAGCTACGATGCGGCTTCCGGGCGGATTGCGACGGCGAGTTTCCTGCACGGTAGCGCGGCGAAGACCTTTTCTTATAACTACCTCGCGGGAACGCCTCTTTTGGCATCGCTTGTGTGTCCGAGCAATCTGACGATCGAGCATGCGTACGAATCCGGGCGCGATTTGGTCGCGGGCATTACGATTCGGCGCGGCGCGGGAACGAATGTTGTTTTGCGTAATTATACTTACGATACGCTCGCTCGCCCGCTGACGCGCTCGACTTCGCGCAACGGCACGACGCAAAACGATACATTCGGCTATAACTCGCGGAGCGAACTCGTTTCCGCGACGCTCGGGAACGACGAATATGCTTACGCGTTCGACAATATCGGGAACAGAAACACCGCGTCCGAAGCGGGAACGCAAAGCGCGTATTCCACAAATAATCTCAACCAATACACGGAAATCTCCTTGGGAGAGGCGTCGGCTTCGCCGCTTCAGTACGACGCGGACGGGAACGTGACTTTGGTTCAGACTTCCACGGGAACGTGGACAATCACCTACAACGCGGAAAACCGCCCGGTGCGTTTTGAAAACGCAGGAACGCAAACCGTCGTGGAATGCAGATACGATTCGCAAGGGCGGCGGTTTGAAAAGAAAGTAACGGTTGCGGGAACGACGACGCTGCACCACCGCTACATCTACCGCGGATATTTGCAAATCGCGGCGCTTGATTTGACGCGGAGTAATCATCCGGCTCTTTGGCTCGTTACCTGGGATCCGTCGCAACCGACGGCGACGCGTCCGCTTGCCATTCAAAAAGACGGCACGTGGTTCACCTACGGCTACGACATCACGAAAAACATCTGCGAAGTCTTCGGGCCGGCCGGCTACATCCGCACGTCCTACAGCTACGCGCCCTTCGGCTCGGTTTCCGCTTCCGAAAACGGCGTCGTCCAAAACTTCCAATGGTCGTCGGAGTTTTACGACTCCGAACTCGACCTCGTTTACTACAACTACCGCCACTACTCACCCTCGCTCGGCCGCTTCCTCTCCCGCGACCCCATCGAAGAACAAGGCGGCCTCAACCTCTACGCCTTCGTGAGGAATAATAATTTAATCCATGTTGATCAAAGAGGAAATGCGTGTTGTAGGACAGATGAGTCTATCAGTAATTATGTCCAGAGTGGAGAGGGATTGCCATCCCCAGGTCCCGGAGATCAAATTAATATTTGTTGGTTTCCTCGTGAGTGTACTCCAAAGGACTACTCCTCATGGTTTTTAATTCGATTCCCTAAAACTATAGCAGGCGCAAAGAACCTACTTGAGTCTCGCATTGGAGATCATATCAGGGGAAAGTTGTGTAAAAGCAAGGCAAAGACTTTTAACCCAGAAGAACTTGGAGTTTTAAGTGATGTTGATATTCAACCCGACATGAAACGTTTTGGGGATCGACCTCAAACTTGGTATGAACGAGTTGTTTGTTTGGGTTCTTTTGAGCTGAAATTTGAGAAAGTAAACATAAGTTGGAAAAAGGATAACTTTTCTTTTACTGCAGTGATGTATGTGTGGGAGCAAACCGGTGTTTCCCCTGATGAAGGGGAGAGTGAATCTTGGCTTTCACCTGTATGCGGAAAAAGACTAATTCGGATGGGAGAATGGTCTCTTTCCGGGAAAGGAAATTGTTGTGGTGAATAGATGGTTCATTCCTACTTTATTGACAGTGCTATGCCTTTCTTTTCTTGTATTTTCGGAAAGAAGAAGTAGTAAGTTAGAAGCCTTCAATCGCACAATTAATTTCCCAATAGAAGCAAGAGTTGTTTATGATTTAGATTTTAGTCAAGAATTGCTGTGTGGAGGGTATCGGCTAGTTGACGGATGGTTGATTTCGCAAGAAGAGAACCTTCTTCGATTGTTTGAGTTATCATCACTTAAGCGTTATGAACCGGATCAAGGAACAATACGGGTTGAAATTACAGAGTTCATGGTTGGAATAGCACAAATACGGGATCGCTTCCCTGATATTGATCTTTATCAGGTAAGTTTTTTTTATCTTATTAATTCAAAGGCAAAGATATATGCAATTGTTTCAAATAAAGGCGAGTGGGCCTATACTTGGGGAAAGTATTAGTTGATAGAACACATGGGGTTCGATTTTCAAAAATCAAAACGAACGGAAGAAACCATGTCATCTCTCCCGTTTAATTCGACTTACGACGCCGACGGGAACGCGACTGTGATTCAAACCGCCACGGGAACGTGGCAAATTACCTACAACGGCGAAAATCGCCCGATTCGTTTTGAAAACGCGGAAACGCAAACCGTTGTGGAATGCGGATACGATTCCCAAGGTCGCTGTTTTGAAAAGAAGGTGACCGTCGCGGGAACGACGACGCTGTATCACCGCTACATTTACCGCGGGTATTTGCAAATTGCGGCGTTGGATTTAACGCGCGCGGCGCATCCGGCGTTGTGGCTGGTTACCTGGGATCCGACGCAGCCGACGGCGACGCGTCCGCTCGCGCTCCAAAAAGACGGCACCTGGTTCACTTACGGCTACGACATCACGAAAAACATCTGCGAAGTCTTCGGTCCAAACGGCTACATCCGCACGGCGTATTCCTACACTCCGTTCGGCTCGGTTTCCGCTTCCGAAAACGGCGTCGTCCAAAACTTCCAATGGTCGTCGGAATACTACGATCCCGAACTCGATCTTGTCTACTACAACTACCGCCACTACTCACCCTCCCTCGGCCGCTTCCTCTCCCGCGACCCCATCGCCGAACAAGGCGGACTCAACCTCTATGCCTTCGTCGGGAATACCCCAATTTCTAAGTGGGATATCCTTGGGAAAGCATTTTTTTGTCCGGGAGGATGTAATACGGTGGATACATATGCGCCTATAGTTGGATACAGACCTACTCCGGAACAAGAGCGAGAAAGCGCGATTGCGGCGGCAATTATTGCAGGTGCAGTAATAATTGGTCCTGCTCTTGTTGCCGAGCTTTCTTTAACAGAGGGCACGGCCTTAGCACTTGCAGGAAAAATTGTTAAAGACTTATCAAGAAAAATAAAATGCTTAAAATGTGAAATTCAAGTTCACAAAGCCCATCATCGTTTCTTGGCATTTGATATAATCAACGAGTTTCCTTACGTCAGACTCTATGAATGTTACAGGAGACATATAAATATTATCTGCTATATTAAAGGCAAGAAAGGGAGTGAGATTAGACATCAAATCCCATTTTCAAAATGTATGTCAAAGGAGTGAGGAGGAGACATGTATATAAAAAAATCATTGGTAAAAAAATACTTAAAAAAAATCTCAGATAAAATTCTTCAAAGTGCCAAACTGCAAATACTCATCGAACAAGAGAAAGAACTTCATTTAGAGCGAAAATTATTGGGAGAAAAATTTTGCCTTTCGGTAGAATTTTTTGAAGACGACAGATGTTGTTATGTTAGCCTTACTACGTGGCAGGTGTCGCATTGGACCTTCGTCTTTCAGGTAATATGCCCTGCGAGCTATAACATCCCTATAAGAAAAAAATGAATTTTCTCTTAAATCCTGTGCCCCATCCGCTCGCAATCCAAAAGGACGGCACTTGGTTCACCTACGGCTACGACATCACGAAAAACGTTTGCGAACTTTTCGGTCCGAACGGCTACATCCGCACGGCGTACAGTTACACTCCGTTCGGCTCGGTTTCCGCTTCCGAAAACGGCGTCGTCCAAAACTTCCAATGGTCGTCGGAGTTTTACGACTCCGAACTCAACCTTGTTTACTACAACTACCGCCACTACTCGCCCTCGCTCGGCCGCTTCCTCTCCCGCGACCCCATCGCCGAACAAGGCGGCCTCAACCTCTACGCCTTCGTGAGGAATAGATTATTTATAATATTCGACAGAAAGGGGTTGTTGGCGCAGAGAATAACAATTTCCGCCAATCAGGTGCCAGTCGAGCCGGGAAATGTACGAATAGGTTTTTTGGCAAAATTTGAAAAAGGACGACTATCCGTATCCTTGCATCTTAAGGAAGGGCTTAATTTTTCAGGAAGATTAATTGCGGAAGGAGAGTCAGTCGGCATGAGAATTGTTTATGATGAAAGGGCTTTTTCCAAAGAATCTTTTTTGGCGGATGAAGCGTATCTTCATGAAAAAACGCATTTTGAGAATTACAAAAAAGAGTACAATGCTTTAGTTGAGGAGTTTAATTCCTATGACGGGAAAAAATTTACATACTGGGGACGTTTTTGCGGAGATTGTTCAGATAAACTTTCTTCCTATGTGGTAGCAAGGACGGCTTTATTTAGGGAAAAATGTAGGGTTGCAGACTTAATACTAGAATACAACGACTACTCCCCGGAGCAGCTGCAATACTACTACAACAATGTTTTAAAAACAGGACACAAAATAAGCGACAGAGGTTATTCAGAATTAGATTCTACTTATGCAGAGCGAGTTCGTGAAGCCTTCGGAGGGGCAATTTCAGATGCTCAAGAGAATGTAAAAAAACTCGAAGAAAAAGTTAGTGTCTTGAAGAGAGATTTGGACACATGTTTTTAATAGAAAAAATATAAAATGAAACTCTTAAACTTAATTACGATTTCTCTTTTTTGCATGAGCTTTTTGGTTCATTGCTTTTTTGCTCTAATGCTCATGTTACTTGTTGACAATATTAGAGTAGAAGAGAAGGTGTACCATGCGTGGGTGTCGGAATCCGGTGTCGGAGGGATGTCAGCTCGCGAATTAAATTTAAGGTTGGAACGGATTGTTTCTGAAATTCACGAATCGTTTTGGCTTAAAGGGTACAGTGATGTGTCCGTTATGCACGAATTTGTTTGTGAAGATTCCGCGAATTTTTTTGGGATAAATTTCTATGTCTCATACGAAATTCAGCTTGGAAAGATGCTAACATCGGGAGTGAGTAAAGAAGCCAAAAATCTTGTTGCTGATATTGTGAGATCTGAAATGGCAACGAGAATCGGCACCAATGACGACATTGAAGAGTGTATACTATCTGAAAGAAACACTGAAATACATGAGCGAAATTGATCAGTCCGGAGTATATAAGATTCGCTTTGAAAACGCGGGAACGATTTTTTTTTGCACGCATCTTACTCGAACAAATCGAGTATCGATTCTTTTCCGGGAACAAGATGATACGCGTGCCAACCGCATTCCCGCGCCGCCGCGACATTTTTCGCATTGTCGTCGATAAAAAGCGTCTCTGCGGGAACGAGCGCCGCAAGTTTTTCCGTTTTCTCGAAGATTTCGTGCGACGGCTTCACCGTGCCCAACAAATCCGAATAAAAAGCCTGCTCGAAAAGCGCATTCATATCGCCACCGATTTGTTCGGAAAAACGCCGCAAAAACGTTTCGCGATGCGCCTCGTTGGTATTACTCAGCAAAAACGTGCGATAATTTTTCCGCAAATCACGCAACAGATCAATGCGCGCAGGAACGAAATCCCCGAGCAACTCGTCCCACGCGGCGTGCAATTCGGTGTCACTCCGCAACGCGAGTTCCGGAGCTCGTTCCCGCAGCTTTTGCCAAAACTCCTCTCGCGAAAATTCCCCGCGCTCATTCGCTTCAAAAAACGTTCCCGAGCCGACTTGCGTTTCCGCCGCGCTCAGATTTTTCACACCGAGACGCTCAAACGCACGCACCGTTTTTGACAAATCGACATCGAGAATCACGCCGCCGAAATCAAAAACAATTGCGGAAATGGTTTCCGGAAAAATATTTTTTAATTTCATACAAAAAAAGAAGCCGCAGGCGGGAACAAAGGCGTTCCCGCGCGCGGTTTCGACAATTTTTTGATTACCAGCCGACGGCGTTCTTCTCACCCTGCTTCGTGAGCGTTTTTTCGCCCATCCAAATCACATCTCCCGTGCGCGCGTCCGCAAGGCGCAACGAGAAAACGTAGCTCACCTGCTTCGTCGAGCTTGCACGCGCCTGCACTTCGGCGATTTTCCCGATCAGCGTCAAATCCGGCAAAACCGTTTCCGTCGCACCCATGCCCGCCATTTCCCGGCGCACCACATCCTGATTGCGCTCCGTGCTCATCGACATCGAAACCGTTGCTTTCCCGGACTCCAATATGCGCTGCTGCACCTTGTCCGTAAGCAACGAAACATCGAAATTCTGCGTCGTGTCATTTTTGACGAGGCTAAGCGCGATACGCGGTTTTTTCGTTCCCGCAAATGCATCGCGTGTGAGCATTTGCTCGACGAGTGCATTCGACGCCATCGTGAAATCCTGAATATCCACGGCATTCAGCGAAACGACGGTTTCCTGTCCGTCGGGATCGATATAGTGCGCCGGCGTCGCGCACCCGGAGAAAACAGCAACGGCAAGCGCTGCGGGAACAAACGTTTTTGTAAGCATATTTTTCATTTTCTTTTCCTCTTTGATTAATTCGTTTTATTTCTTTTCTAAAAAATCTATTTCAAAACCGCCTGAGAAACCACGAGCGGCCCGTGTTCGTGCGTCGTTTTTACGACGACGAGATTGATTTCTCCCGGCAAAAGTTCAACCTCGCGGGAACGCGCGCCGACATTCACCGTAACGCGGCGGGATGCCGGCGTTTCCATGCGCACAATCGAAAAATTCTGCGGTAACGTTTGCCAACAGCGCACGTCTGCATCTGTCGACGCATATGTGTAAACCGCGCTCCCGATCATCGTCGCCAGCGAAATAAGCGCACTTTCCGTGCTGCCGTCGCGCTGTGCGTATTCCTGACTTACGGCATTGAGCGCAGCGGCAGCGGCAGACTTCAAAAACGCCGTAATTAACGTGCGCGTCAAAATCGCGGGATAGGCGTTGTCGAAATCCGTCCGCACCACACTGTTCATGTCGCAAATTTCACTCGCGGGAACACCGTTTGCGGAAAGAGGAGGCAATCCTTCCGGAGTCGCGTCGTCGACAACATAAGCACCGGAAGCGAAAAACGGAAGATTCCAATATTTTTGTTCGGCGGAAAGAACGAGCTTCGGAAGCGCGATGCTAATGGGCATAAGCGTCCAATATCCGCGTCCGGTCGGCACGGAGATCGCCGTATCCACGCGCGTTGTTCCGATAATAGGAGCGCACCCGCTTTCAAAAACGACGTAAGTCAGAGGTTTTTCCGCGGGCGCGTTTTCTCCGGCAAGTTTTTCATCCGGAGAAATGTAGGGATTTTTCGGATACATTTTCGCAACACGCGAAAGTGAAACGCGCGCGCGCTCAGAATCAGATCCATCCGTTCCCGTATGTAAAAAATATATACCGTGAAGCCATGTCGCAAACGGATTGACGTAATCGGCAAGCACGCGAACGCTCGCCAACTCCGCTTTTTCCGATTCGAGCGTTTTGTCCAATCCGCTCTGTTGAAGCAACGAACCGACATCCACGGAATTTTCTTCCGCCTCCGCCTGCGCATTCTCAATTTCCTTCGCATTGCGGCCAACCGCATCGCGCTGCGCCTGATACGCGGCGTTGAGCGCCACGCGGGCGGAATCGATGTTTCCCGATTCCAGAAATGCGAGCGCGCGATACGCGTGCAACATAATCACGTCGCTGCTGCGACCGCGATACGGGAGCGCGGAAAGATTCGTCAGCGTAGCGAGTGTTTCGCGCGAAAGCAAAATATCCGGTGTTTCCTCCCAGCGTGAAACAATCGCCGCCGCTTTTTCATATTCGCCGGAAGCCGCTGCCGCGTTCCCGCAGGCACGAAGAGTCGATCCGCGCTCAAGTTGCCACAGAAGCAATTCGTTCTCGCCGGAAGATTGAAGTGCCGTTCCCGCGACCGTGTTTGCTTCGGCGAAGCGTCCGCCCGTCCAATGCCCGCGCAAGTCCCGCGCATTGTTTTCGTAGCTCGCGCATCCGGAAAGCGCCGCGACGGCGAGCAATGCGAACGCAAATTTGAACGAAGCCTTCATCATTTTCTTTCGAGTCCGAAGAGAATGATAAAAAAATTACGGAGCAAGCCGCTCAATCGTCCACGCGGAGGATTTTTCGTCATCGCGCGTGTAGCAAAAACGGTCGTGCAGGCGATTCGGGCGACCTTGCCAAAACTCGATACGTGCGGGAACGACACGGTAGCCGCCCCAAAAATCCGGAAGCGGAACTTTTCCTTCCGTGAATTTGCGCTTCATCTCATCGAGTTTTTTCAAAAGAATCGAACGCGAAGAAATCACGGTGCTTTGATGCGAAACCCACGCTCCGAGCTGACTTCCGAACGGACGGCTTAGAAAATATTTCAGCGATTCCGCCGTCGAGATTTTCTCCACACGCCCTTCGATCTCAACTTGCCGCTCCAACGCAATCCACGGGAACAGCAACGCCGCTCGCGGATTTTCTTCAAGCTGTTTCGCCTTGCGTCCCGTATAGTTCGTAAAAAATACAAATCCGCGTTCATCATAGGCTTTAAGCAGAACCGTGCGAGCCGAGGGACGACCGTCCGCACCGACCGTACAAACCGTCATTGCGTTCGGCTCGACAAGTTTCGCGGCGCACGCCTGCTCAAACCAGACGCGAAACTGCGCGAAAGGGTTGTCGTTGAGGTCGTCGCGATCCAAGCCGCCGTGCGTGTATTCTTCTCGAAATGCGGACAAGTCCATAACGCCTTGATTATCTCGCGGGAACGCCGTCGCGTAAAGCATGGAAAAAAGAACTTGCGCGACGACGGGAAGACGCGTAGCTTCGCCCGCAGTTTTCAGTAAGGGGTGCCCGCGGGAACGTTTCCCGTCGGCTGAGATTATACCCGAGAACCTGATCCGGATAATGCCGGCGTAGGAAATGCTGAGGAAGTTTCGACCGTGTTGCGCGAACGGGTGTTCCCGCGCCGGGCGCTCTTTTTGAAAACTAAAAAAAATAACAGAAAGAGCAAAAAAACATGGTTATGGAAGAACAGATCTCGGGCGCAATCGTGCGTTCGTTTTTCAAAAAACTCGAAAGCCGCCTCGCGGTGGACGTCGCCATCGTCGGCGCAGGACCGAGCGGACTCGTCGCCGCGCGCGACCTCGCAAAAGCCGGCTACAAAGTTGCAATTTACGAAAGCAAACTCGCGCCCGGCGGCGGCGTTTGGGGCGGCGGAATGCTGATGAACGAAGTCATCGTTCAAGACGACGCGGCAGAAATTCTCCGCGATTTCGAAATTACGACCATTCCGTGCGGGAACGGGTTTCACACGGTCGATTCCGTTGAAATGGCGGCGGGGCTGATTTTCGGCGCGCGCAAAGCGGGAGCGGTGATTTTTAATACGGTCTGCGTCGAAGACATCGTCGTTCACGACGGCGTCATCGCGGGCGTTGTCATCAACTGGAATCCCGTGCGCCGGCTCGATATGCACGTCGATCCGATTGTCGTTACCGCGCGCGCCGTGGTTGACGGCACCGGGCATCCGAGCGAAATCGTCAAAAAAGCCGTCAACAAAGCCGGCGTTCAAATCGATTCGCCCACGGGCGGCATTCTCGGCGAAAAACCGATGTGGATGGAAGACGGCGAGCGCACGACCGTTGAAAACACGAAGCGGCTTTTCCCCGGGCTTTACGCTTCCGGCATGGCGGCAAACAACGTGCAGGGCGGCTTCCGCATGGGCCCGATTTTCGGCGGAATGCTTAAAAGCGGACGCAAACTCGCGGGCATCATCGCCGAAGATTTAGGTTAAAATGAAACCACGAATAAACACAAATTTACACGAATTTTCTTTAACGCGGATATGGCAGACAAGAACAGACATTTTAAATAAAAACCTTCTTTTCTCTCTGCTCCTTTGAGTAAAAAATCATTCGTGTAAATTTGTGTTTATTCGTGGTTCCTTCTCCTTCTTTTTATGAAAAATTTCGGACTTTATCTCGTTATTACCGATCCCGCGACAAGCTACGAAACCTGCGCGGAAGCCGCCGTGCGCGCCGGCGTGCGCTTCGTCCAGCTGCGCATGAAACACGTCCCGCGGGAACGCATCGTCGCCACAGCGAAAAATCTGCGTTCCATCACCGCGGGAACGCGCACGCTTTTCATCGTTAACGACGATCCCGCCATCGCTGACGAAGTCGGAGCCGACGGCGTTCATCTCGGACAAAGCGACCTTCCGATTCCCGCCGCACGGGAACGTTTTCCTTCGCTGAAAATTTTCGGGCTCTCCACACATTCGCTCGCACAGGTCGAAGCCGCGTGCAAACTCGCGCCGGATTACATCGGCGTAGGCCCCGTTTACGCGACGCCGACCAAGGAAATCCCCGACGCAACGCTCGGGCTTGAAACCATGCAAAAAATGCTCGCCGCCGCGCCCTGTCCCGCCGTCGCCATCGGCGGAATCGACGCATCCCGACTGCCGGACGTTTTGTGTGCGGGAGCGCGAAACTTCGCCGTCGTCCGCGCCGTCTGCGGGAGCGCTGATCCCTACTCCGCTATTTGCCGTTTACAGGAAATTTTTTCCAAACACTAAACATTCTCAATTCTTCCGGAGAATCGCTGCCGCTTTACAATTTACTTTCGGAAAAAAGACGCGCATTTTTTGAAATATGCAGTGGTATTTGGAAAAACTCACGGAATTTTGTAACGGCATGAACCTGCCGCCGCAATACACGCAAATTGCGGTTTCGCTGATTCTCGCGGTCGGATTTATCCTCGTTCTTTTCTGCCTGCAACGCGTGTTGCGCTTTGTTCTGGTCGCGGGAACGCACCTTTGGTCAAAACGTTCCCGCAACACTTGGGACGACGCGTTCTGTGAGGCAAAATTTCCGGGACGTATTGCGCACTTGCTGATCGCGATTTTATCGCTTCACGGTTACGCGATTGTTTTTGCACAAAATCCGGGGTTCGCGGAAGTTTTTAAGGCGGGAACGAGCATCTATTTCGCCGTCGCCGTCGCGGGAACGGCATACGCGCTCGTCGACGCGATAATGATTATCGGAACAAACAACGAACGCCTCAAAGACGTTCCGATTAAGGGGTTTTTCCAAGCGATAAAAATCATCCTCACGCTCGGCGTTGCGATTTGGGTGCTTTCGATTTTATCGGACAAATCGCCCGCATATTTTCTGTCCGGCCTCGGTGCGCTGATGGCAATTTTGCTCATCGTTTTCAAAGATACGCTGCTCGGATTTACGGCAGGAATCCTGATTTCGGCAAACGATCTCGTCCGCAACAAAGACTGGATCGAAATTCCGGGAACAAATGTGGACGGCGAAGTCTTTGACGTCTCGCTGACCACCGTTAAAGTTCGCAACTGGGACAACACCATTGCCAACGTTCCCGCCTACACGCTCATTTCCGGCGCGTTTAAGAATTGGCGCGGCATGGAAAAATCCGGCGGGCGGCGCATCAAACGCGCAATCAGCATCGATATGCAGACGATTCATTTCGCGTCGGAGCAGGAAATCGCCCGCTGGCAAAAAATCGAACTTCTCAAGCCCTATCTCTCGCAAAAACTTGAAGAAATCCGCGAAGCAAATGCCCGCGTTCCCGAAACTGCAGATCCGAGCGTTCCCGCCAATACACGCAACCTGACCAACATCGGGACCTTCCGCGCCTACTGCGTCGCCTATCTGAAAGCGAACCGAAAAATCCACCAAGGCATGACGATGCTCGTCCGCCAATTAGACCCGAAAGCGACAGGGCTTCCGCTCGAAATCTACGTTTTCACCAACGACACGCGCTGGGGCGTTTACGAAAATATCCAATCCGACATTTTTGACCACCTTTTCGCCATCATGCCCGAATTCGGGCTCGCTCCTTTCCAAGAGCCGAGCGGACGCAATTTTTCGTGAAGCGAACACGAATAGTGCTCAGCTTTCCGTGTTCTTGGAAATACCCCGAGCAATAAAAAAAATCCCGGCAAACGCAACGAGGTGTCCGAGCGTTTTTACAACGATGTAGACGCTGTGCGAATCTTTCAGTTCCGGTGCAATCACGCGTGCCGCGATCACGCCGGCGACGGCGACTGCCGTCCCCGTAATCCAATAACGAGGAATTTTCTTCATGAGTTCTACAAAGGAGAAATTCCGGCGTTCCCGCAAAACAAAAAAACGGATGCGTTCGGGCATCCGTTTTTCTTCGTTTTATAAAACCGGGTTCTCTTACGCTCCGATCATCGGAACGAGCGCGATATAAACACCTGTGAAAATCGCCGATGTAATCACACCGGAAATGTTGATTCCGAGCGCGTCCGGAAGCACGATCACGTCCGGCGCAACACGCGAAATTTCCTTCTGAGCAATTTTCGCACAAGTCGGAACGCAGGAAATACCAGCAATCCCGCAAACCGGATTGAAGCGACGGCCCGTCAGCATATACATGATGTAACCGCCGATGATTCCGCCGACCGCAGAAACAGTGAGCGCAAAAATCCCGAGAACGAGGAGAATCAGCACCTTTTCGTCGAGCAACGTGCGCGCGCTGCAAAGCAAACCGAGAATGAGCCCGAGGAAGAACGTTCCGCCGTAGAGGAAGACTTGGTCAATCAGTCGAATAAACGATTGAATTCCCGCTTCGCGAACGGCGATCCCGACAAAGAGCGAGCAGAACAGCGGCGCGCCGACCGGGAACAGAAGGCAAAGAACCGCGCAGGTTACAACCGTGAATGCAATCTTTTCGTTCGCCGTCACTTTGATCGGCTTCTTCGTCGGCTTATTGCGCACCTTACGAAGCGATTCCGGAATGAGGAAACGAATCAGGAACGGATATGCACCGTAAGTGATACCGAGGTAGAGGTATGCCACCACCGTCACGGGAACGAAAAGGTCCTTCGCCAATTTCAACGCCGTAAAAAGCACCATCGGTCCGTCCGCGCCGCCGACGATTGCGATCGATGCCGCTTCACCGTAGTTCAGTCCGCAGGCAATCGCCACCGGAAACGTTACGATCGTTCCGAGTTCCGCACAAAACGCGACAAACACGCTCTGGAACGGACGCGCCATCAGGAAGCCGACGTCCAAAAGCACGCCGATTCCCATGAAAATAAAGCACGCGATAAGGTTATTGCTGAACGCGTAATTGTAAATCGGCTGAATCCAGTCTTTCTGCATCAGCGCGACAAGATTCTTTTCGCCCTGCACGAGCGGTTCGACGTTCAAGTCGCCTTGAAGCAACACGCGCCCGTTGATTTTCTTCTGCGTTTTCGCATCAATAATCTCGAGCTCTCCGGCTTTGAGAAATCCGGCAATGGCATCCGTGCTTTTGACGTGGATATACTTGTCGGTCTGCTTGGATTCTTCCGCAAAATCGGGTGAACCCTGAACCGTGAAGTAACGCACGTCCGTGCGATCTTCGCTGTTAATCCAACGCGCTTCGGCAATGCGCTCGGATTCAATCGCCGTCGTCGGGTCAAGGTAAAGATTCCCCGCATTCGCGACGATCATGCCCAAGCCCATCGGAATCATCAGCAACGGCTCAAGAATCCCGCGCTTTCCGAGAAAAACGAGGACGGCGCCGAGAATAATCAGCCCGACACCCGTCCAACACAGAACGGGCGGAGAGTCGGCAAGAGTCGTAATCCCTTCAAAAAGCCGACGAATGACATCTATAAAATCAATATTGTTCATTGAGTTTTCTTACGGCGCACGGGAATTTTCCGTTCCCGCACGTCCGCCACCTCAGCCCTTTTTACTGAAAATATGCAAACACAGATAAATTCCCTTCACGAGAACCGCCAACACAACGGCAACTGCCGCCGCAATCAGCACAATCCACGGAAGCCACTCAAGCGCCACGCTAAGCGACGCTTCCGGAGAAGCGGCAACCGCAGACGCATCTGCAAGCAGTGAAAACATGATGACGTTCAGAAAAAATTATGCGATAACCGCAAGAACCTGACCTTCTTCAACGCCGTCGCCGACATTGACATTAATCGCGGAAACCGTTCCCGCCTTGTTCGCGTAGATGTAGGTGTTCATCTTCATCGCTTCAATCGTCAAAATCTGGTCGCCGTCCTTAACGGTCGCACCGACTTTGGTATCGATGGAAACCACCTTGCCCGCGAGCGGAGACGGAACGCCGGAAGCACCGGCGGGAACAGCCGCGGGAGCGGCGGCAGGCGCCGGAGCTGCAACCGGAGCGGGAGCTACGGGAGCGGGCGCAATCGGAGCAGATGCCACGGGAGCGACAGGCGCCGGAGCCGGAGCCACGGGAGCGGCGGCTTCACCTTCGATTTCAACGGAGACTTCGTAAACTTTTCCGTCAACGGTAACTTTAAGTTTTTTCATGATGGGAATTTTTTCTACTTTTCGGTGTTAAATGGATAAAAACGGTTAAAAATCAGCGCGGGAGCGAGTGTGAGGAATACACTTGGCGGCGCCCTTCGAGCGACCACAGCGACATCAAACGTTCGATGTCCGCCGGCTTCTGCGCGGGCTCAACTCCGGTGATGGAAAAACGCTGTCCGCGCAAAACCACCGCCACGGAAGCCGCGATAACCGCCATCACTTCGGGCGGAATCGCACCGGCAGGCGCCGGAGCCGCCGCAGGCACGGGAGCCGGAGCGGGAGCAACAGGCGCAACCGCAACAGGAGCTACGGGAACGGGAGCCGCCACCGGTTTACGGAACGACGAAACGTGCTCCGGATTCGGCGGGAACGCAGCAGCAATCGCTCGTCCGATTGCGGCAACAACAACGAGAAGCGCAATCGTGCCGACCAAAACCCAGCCGACTACGCCCCAGTTCACCGCACACAAAAAAGGTTGAATGACCATATTTATTTTCTCTTTTTTCTAAATTCTCGATTTTTCACGGGAACGCGAAGAAATTACAGCGGCATATTGCCGTGTTTTTTCGGCGGACGCGTCGCACGCTTGGAGAGCGAGTTGCGAAGCGCTTGCGAAAGCACCGCGCGGGACTGCGCCGGCGTAATCACGTCGTCCACAACGCCGTTGGCGGCAGCGCGATACGGCGTTGCGAACTGCGCGCTGTATTCGTCCGCATACACGGCGGCGCGGGCGCGAGAGGCTTCCTTGCCGATGCGATCTGCTTCTTCTTCGGATTTCCCTTCCGCGAGCGCGTCAGCTTTCGCCTTTTCGCCGGCGGCGTTGATGTCCTTTTTGAAAACGATATTGGCAGCGCCCGCCGGACCCATAACGGCGATTTCCGCCGTCGGCCACGCATAAACCGCGTCCGCGCCGAGGGATTTCGAGCACATGGCGATATACGCGCCGCCGTAAGCCTTGCGGAGCACAAGCGTAATTTTCGGAACGGTTGTCGCCGAATACGCGTGGAGCATTTTCGCACCATGGCGAATAATCCCGCCGCGTTCCTGTGCTTTGCCCGGGAGGAATCCGGGAACGTCAACGAGCGTTACCAGAGGAATATTGAACGCATTGCAGAAGCGAATGAAGCGCGCGCACTTGTCGGCGGCATCAATATCGAGCACGCCGGCTTTCATCGTCGGCTGGTTGGCGACGATACCGCAAACGATGCCCTGCAAGCGGGCGAAACCGATAACGGCGTTTTTCGCAAAATCCGCCATCACTTCGAAGAACGAATTTTCGTCGAAAAGACGGGAAATGACTTTCTTCATATCGATCGGCAGTTTCGGATCGGCGGGAACGAGGTCCGCCATGCCCGGATCTTCCTGCATCGAAACGATCGGCGTCGGCTGGTGCGGCGGATCCATCATGTTATTCGCCGGCAGGTAGCTGAGCAAGCGGCGGGCGATAACGAGCGCGTGAGCGTCGTCTTCCGCGACAAAGTGAATGTTCCCGCTGATGGACGCGTGCGCCGCTGCGCCGCCGATTTCGTCCATCGTGCATTGTTCGCCCGTAACCGCTTTAATCACTTCCGGTCCCGTGATGAACATTTGCGCATTGGACTTTTTCATGATGATGAAGTCCGTCAGCGCCGGAGAATACGCCGCGCCGCCCGCGCACGGTCCCGCAATAATCGAAATCTGCGGCACCACACCGGACGCCTGAACGTTACGGTAGAAAATATCGCCGAAGCCTTTGAGCGCCATTTCGCCTTCCGGAATACGGGCTCCTCCGGAGTCGTTGATTCCGATAATCGGCATACCCATTTTGAGCGCATATTCCTGCATTTTGCAGATTTTCTGCGCGTGTTCGTGCCCGAGCGAGCCGCCCTGCACGGTAAAATCCTGAGAATAAATCGCAACCGAGCGCCCATCGACATTGCCGACCCCGGTGACGACACCGTCGCACGGCAAATCCTTGCCCTTCATGCCGAAATCCTGACAGTGATGCTTGATGTGCATTCCGAATTCCATGAACGAACCCGGCTGAACCAATCCGGCAATACGATCGCGAGCGGTCATCAGACCTTTTTTGCGACGCGCGTCGAGTTTGTCTTCTCCGCCGCCGGCAAGGGCTTTTTTGCGAAGGGTTTCCAGATTTTCGATCAACTCTTTTTTCATAAAATTGCCTTAGATGAGTAAATAAAAACGTGATTGTATCCTACCTTCGGGGATGCCTTTTTTAAAGCAAAAAGTTCTCCGAATGCCGTTCCCGCGAGCCGCTTCCGCGCCCGCCGCGCTACAACTCGGAAACGGGAACGCGGAAAAAACCGCCCTGCTCCGACGCGATCAGCAACGTATCCTCCCCGACAAATGTAATCCCTTCCAATTGCCACTGCTCCTTGGGCGGAACAAGGCGCCGGAATTTTGCGGGAGCCTGCGTAAAAAATTTCGTTTCGTCGATACTCCCGTTCCCGCCGCGCTCGGGCAACTCGAAAACCCAAACGCAATGATACGTCAACACGGCAAGCCGCTTCCGCGACGGCGAAAGCGCGGCGTCCGTCACCATGCCTTTCGCGTCAAAACGCGATACGGGCTCCGCCGCCTGATACGTTTCCACGGACGGATCGACGCGCCAAAGCACCGTTTCCGTATCGCTCCAATGCTTGGTGAAAAAATAAATTTGCCCGTTCAACGCGAAACAGGATTCGCAATCATAATTTCGCGAAACGGCGGGAAACTCGTTTTGCGACGGATAGTAAAACGAAACTTTCCTGCGCGGCGGCGTCACGACATCGCGCGCCGGATTCGGCTCGGGAACGATGTAGAAACAAAGATTGCGGCGGTTGCTCAAATTATTCCCCACATCTCCGATGATGAGATTTCCCTTCTCGTCGAGCGCAACACACTCCCAATCGAGATTGCGCGTTCCCGTGACGCGGATTCCGGAGTATTTCTTCCGCGCGGCGGCGGGAATGACAACGTCTCCCGACTCGCGCAGCGCAAACACAACGGGCGCGTTCCCGCTGTCGGAAACAGTCCAAATCACATCCTCATAACGCGCGCTTTTTTCCAAGCTCGAACATTCCGTAACGCGCACCGTGTCAAACATTGCGCAGGGTTTAAGCGAAAGCGGCTCCTTCTCCGCAGAAACGACAACCGCCGTCAACGGCGGGAGCTCAGCAACCACCGTATGATTTTTCGGACGCGGCACGCCCGAAAGCGTTCCCGCAATGCCAAGAGCGGCACAAACAATCGCAAGCGTTTTTCTCATTCAAAAAGACCTCCGAGCGAAGTTTCATCGAGCACGGGATTTTCCGGCATCGCCGCAGATTTTTTCGCCGACGGGAACGGCGGCGTTACAAGCACGGCAGATTTCAGCCCCGGGAAAAACTCCGAAAATTCCTCGCTCGCCGGCGTATTTCTCAACGCCGCCTGCACCATGCCCATTTTGGCGTCCAAATTGTCAATCATCGAAACAAAAACCGCTTCGGGCGTTGCCGCAAGCACCGCCGCGCCCCACTCCAATTCGCCCTGGTGGCTCAAAACAATGTGCTCCAAGCGCTCCAAAATTTCCGGCGCGAGGCGGTTTTTCAGCCCGTGTTTGCGCACACAGCGATAGCCCAAAACAACGTGTCCCTGCAAAATCCCCGTGCGCGTCTTCCGCGTTGCCAAGCCCTGCGTGTATTCGACCGTTTTCCCGATGTCGTGCAAAAGCGTTCCCGCGATGGCAAGGCTCGGATCCACCTGCGGATACAGCGGAAGCAAAGCGCGAGCGGCACGGGCAAGATGACAGGAATGCTCCAAAAGCCCGTGGCGATAGGCATGGTGCATGGAAATCGCCGCCGAAGATTTCTTGAAAACCTCTCCGGATTCCTCCAACACCGCGCGCGTCGTGCGGCGCAAACCCTCGTCCGGAATCGCTTCAATATGCGATTCGAGCTCCGCGCAAAGCTCGTCAAAATTCTCCGGAGAAACCTCCACGAGCAAATCCGCCAAGCCGTCGCGCTCTATCTCCTCGTCGTCCAACGCGTAAACATCGTCCAACTTCGGGGAAAAACGCCCCTGATACGTTCCCGTAACGCCTTCGACACGCACCACGGTGCCCTCTGCCAAATCCCGAAGCGCTCCCGCAACAGAACTGTCCGAAAAAACCGTGCAGGAAAACGTTCCCGTGCGGTCGCCCAAATCCAACATATAAAACGGCGCACCGTTGCGAGCCGTCCGCGTCGCAATTTTTTTCAAAATAAATACGCCGGAAAAACAGTTGCTCGGCGGAAGCGTTTTCAATTCGGAAACAGTAGCGGCGCTTGACATACCACCGATTTTTAACAAGACCCCACGGGAACGCAAAGATTTTTATTCGCGGGAACACAAACCACAGCATCAGACACCATTTTCGGACGAAAGCCGTTCGGATTAATTCGTCCTGTAAGGACAAAAGAAAAACTCTGTAGCTTGGTGCCTCCGTGAGAGATTTTTGTGTGTCCGAGGGAACGCCCTCACCGCCCGTTTTTAGCGCAAAGCACAAAACATCGAGCATCAGGCAAATATAAAAAATAAAAAAAGCTCATCCTCTTTCTAAGAGGATGGGAACCGCGCCCCGGCGCGGTGGAGGAGGTCGGCTCACTACGCTTCGACAATCGAGAATTTCAAATCTCGAGTCCCGAATTAAAACGCT
>JAFSAO010000011.1 GCA_017440935.1 Opitutales bacterium | reverse complement strand
TACGAGTGATTCTCGGGATTGCGAACAAGAGTTGAAGTTCTTTCCCGCCACGACGAAGACCGGGAGGTCTTCGTTCCCAATTTTTGACGGCACTTCATTCGCAATTCGGAATTTGAAATTCGAGATTAATTGAAATTTGCCACAGGCAAATTTCAATTTGCACTGCAAATGAAAGATTTTTACCTTTTCCGGCGATGATGAACCGACGCGATTTTCTGAAAACAACGCTTTTGACGGCGAGCGGGCTCTTGCTGGCAAATTTGTTCTCCGACGCGGCTCCGGCGGCGAAGAAAATCGTTCCCGCAACAAGTCGCATCCGCCTCGGCATTGATATGTTGGAAGCGGAAAAGTTTGCACGTCTACGCGGCGAACGCGTCGGGTTGGTGACGAATCAAGCTGGCGTAAACCGTTTCGGGGAAAGCACGATTCGCGTCCTTCACACGCGCGGGCGCCGTGCGGGAGTAAATCTCGTCGCTCTTTTCGGACCCGAGCACGGCATTTACGGAGACGTTCCCGCAGAAAAAATTGTCGCGGATCAAAAAGACACACGCCTCGGCACGAAGTTACCGGTTTTCTCGCTTTACGGCGGCACGCGTAAACCGACGGCGGAGATGTTGCGCGGCATCACGAAAATGGTCATCGATCTGCAAGATGTCGGCTCGCGCAGCTACACCTTTGTCAGTTGTATGCGTCTGGTCATGGAAGCGTGTTTTGAGGCGGGAATTCCCGTGCTTATACTCGACCGACCGAATCCGCTCGGCGGGCTGAAAGTCGACGGCCCGATGCTCGACGAAAAATGGCAAAGCTACGTCGGAATGTATCCGGTGCCGTATGTTCACGGCTTGACCATCGGCGAACTTGCGCGCGCCGCGCTCAACGAAAACTGGCTCAAACTTTCCTCCGCCGCACGTTCCCGCGCCAAACTTGATGTCGTAAAAATGGGCGGATGGAAACGTTCCATGCTCTGGCGCGACACCGGATTGGATTGGATTCCGACTTCGCCGTATATCGCCAACCCCGACGCCGCCGAAGGCTACGCCATGACGGGGCTGGGCTGTTGTCTCGGGAAATTTTCGCATACCTTCACGGCGTCACGGGATCCGCTGCGCCTCGTGCGTCCGTTCCGTTTTCTCGGCTATATCGGGAAAAACGAAAAAGAGATGGCGGACCTCGTAAATTCGTTCCGAATCACCGGGCTGCGGGGCGTTCCCGCCGTTTTGGGCAACGGAAGTGCGCGCGGAGCCCTGCTCGCCGTCTCGGACTGGCGGCTTCTGCGCCCGACGGAAATCAGCTTCCACATGATGCGCCAATGTTGCGTTTGGGAAAAAACCAATCCCTTTGCAGCGGCTCGCGGGAACGACCGGGATCTTTTCCTGAAACATCTCGGCGACGAGAAATTCTTCAACGCGCTCTGCCGCGAAGGTGCAAAAATCAACATCAAAGCGTGGTGTGCCCGCTGGGAAGCGCGAGCCGCCGATTTCCGCCGCTCCGTCGAAGATTACCGCCTTTACGCATAGCGGACGCAGAAGAAAACAAAAACGGATAAGCGTGAATTTCGTCGCTTATCCGTTTTTGTTTGTTCGGGAATTACCGGCTTTATTTTTTCGCCCAAGTCAGCGTAAGCGACGGCGATTTCGCGTTGGTGGCGCAAACGTATTCAATACGGATTTTGTGCGTTCCCGCAGCGAGACGCACACCGCGCGTTCCCGTCGGATTTTCCGTGCCGACGTTCGCGTAGGACTTTGCCTCCGCTCCCGGCGTGTAAAGGTTGTCCGCGTCGATGAGCTGAATGTCGTAGAGGTGGACAAATGCTTTGCTGCCTTTTGCGGAATCCGTTTTGAGCGTGAAAACATATTCGCCTTCTTCGGGCACCGTAATCGTGCCTTCGAGCAAAATTCCGCGCGCGCCGCGCCCGGCGATAAATTTTTTCGGAAGCAGGTTTTCTCCGAGGGATTTTTCCTCTTTCCCGGAAAGCACGGGCGTCAGATGTGTCTGACGGAAATCCGGCACCCACGGGAACGCTTTTTGCGAAGCAAACGCCTTGTAATCGAACGCGATTTTTCCGGCATCTCCGGAAGCGGATTTTTCGGCGGGAACGGGATTTTTTTCAAAAAACGTCTTCTGCGAAAAATCGAGTCCACGCGTGTAATCATGCGGATGCTTGCCGTCAAATGCGCGGCGGGAACGCAAGGCTTTGTCGCGCAATTTTTGCTGAAAGTCTTCGCCGAAGCCGGGTTTGCCCGCGAGATTTTTGGTTTCCTGCGGATCTTTCAATGTATCGTAAATTTCAAATACAACAGCACCGTCTCCGGAAAATTTTGTATTTTCGTTTAAATTACGCGCCAAACCCTTGTAGCCGTCAACCCAGACGACGAGCTGATTACGGCGGGAAAGTCCGTGGTGCGCGGGAGCAAAATCTCCGCGTCGGCTCGACGAACCGCCGACGGAATATTCGCAGTAAACCTGTCCCGGGAATTGCTTTCCGTTTCCGGTAAGCGTCGGGAGCAGCGAAACGCCGTCGGAACCCGACGGGATTTCCGCGCCGGCGGCATCGGCGAGCGTCGCAAGCCAATCGTGGAATTGCGACGGTTCGGTCGTCATTTTTTTCTTCGGAACGAATTTCGGCCAACGCACGATTGCGGGAACGCGCAAGCCGCCTTCAAAAACGTCGCGCTTGATGCCGTCCATCATTCCGTAAGATTTGAAAAATGCGGGGTCCTGTGACGGCGATCCCGTTGCGAAAAATCCGGTGCGCGAGCAGTCGTTTCCGGGCTCTTCATGCGGTCCGTTATCGGAGGTGAAAACGACCATCGTGTTGTCGTCGATTTTCAGATCTTTGAGCAGTTTAAAAAGGTCCGCCATGGCGTCGTCCACGCGGCGAATCATCGTCGAATGGCGGCGGGCTGCATCCGTTGCAAAGTTTTTGTTATCGGGATGAATGTAGGAATCCGGCTCGCCGAGTTTGGGATTGGCGGTGTTTACGGTTCCGTCCTTCGTCCATTGCACACCGCCTTTGAGTCCGCCGCCTGCGGGATACGGGCAATTCGGCACGCGCAGGGAGCCGTGCGGCGCAGGCAAAGCGAGATAAACAAAAAACGGCTGACGCGGATTGGCTTTTTTCGTTTTTACGATCCAATCTTTGGCGCGGGCGGTGAAAAGGTCCGTCGAATAAGCGTTCCCGTTTTTGAGTTTTGCCGTTACGTCGGTTTCGTTTTCCCAAACGTAGCGCCCGCAGTTGGCGGGATAATGGTAGTGTCCTGCGAGGTGGTCAAAAATTCCGTAGAAATAGTCGAAACCGCGTTCCCGCGCGCGCGCGTAGCCTGTGTTTCCGGTCGAGCCGTTCCCGACGCCGCCGATGCCCCATTTGCCGATGGCGGCAGTCGCATAACCCGCCGTTTGGAGCACGGAACCGAGCGTGTGAACGTCGGCAATCGGCGTATCAAACGTATTATCGCGCACCTGACGCGTGTGCCCCTGGTGCATTCCCGTCATGAGCGACGCGCGCGCGGGAGCGCTCACGGGGCAAGCCGTGTAGTGGCGTGCGAGCAAAATGCCTTCGCTCGCCATCTTATCGAGATTCGGCGTTTTAAAGCGATTGTCGCGGGAACGATTTTTAAATTTTTCGCCGTAATTCCAGTTGCAGTTGAGGTCACCCCAACCCATGTCGTCGACGAGCACGAAAATGATGTTCGGACGCGCACCGGAGGCATCATCGGATTTTCCGTAAACGTCAGGCGCGACCAAAGGAAGCGCGGTCAAAAACGAACAGGCGATGCGCGGAAGCAATTTAGGGGAAATCATAACGTGCGAAATCCTACAAAACGCACGCTCCTACCGCAATTGTTTTTACGGCGGAATATAAAGAGAAATACCCCAATCCGATTAAACGGATTTAAGGCGGGAACGCAAAATTTCCGGAGTCATTTCGTAAAATGCGTCGAGCAGTTTGACGGCAAACGTTCCCGGCGCTTCGGATTTCTCAAATGCGATTTCTCCGGCAACACCCATGATTCCGGCAGATGCCGCCGCTCCGCAAAACGGGCAATCCGCCACGGAGACGCACGCCGCCGTAAGTGCGCCCATGGAACACCCGACGCCGGTCACGCGTGTCATCATTTCGTGTCCGTTGGCAAATGCCGCCACGCCCACCCCGTCTGTCACATAATCGATTTCGCCCGTCACCAGCACGACAGCGCCCGTGCGAATCGCGAGTTCCTTGCCTGCGACGACGGCGGAATCGCTCCCGCAGGTGCTTTCCGGTCCGCGCGGCTTGGCGTCGTATCCGGCAAGTGCGAGAATCTCTGCGGCGTTCCCGCGAATAACGCTCGGTTTTTGAGAAAGTAATTCCTGCGCAAATCCGGTGCGAAAGCTCAGCAAACCGACGGCGACGGGATCGAGCACCCACGGCACCCCGCGGGCGTTTGCCGCGCGAACGGCAGCGCGCATAGTTTCCGCCTGCGAGCGACTCAGTGTGCCGAGATTGACGAGCAACGCCGAGCCGCAGGTGTTGATCAGTTCGACACACTCTTCCGCATCGTCGAGCATCACGGGAGCGGCACCGGCGGCAAGCAAAAGATTCGCCGTTATCGGTTGCACGACAGAGTTTGTCAGAGCGAGAACGAGCGGAGATTTTTCGCGAATACGCAAAAGCGTTTCCGCAACGACACTTTCAGGATTTTTCATGTTTTTTTTTCGATATTTGCGTTTACAAAAAAACCGCCCTGAATCAGGACGGTTTTTCGTGAGGAAAATTACTTTTCGCTCGGAAGATTTGAAGAAATCTTCGATACGATTTGGAGCGACATCGCCAAATCGCCGAAAGCGCCGTAGGAAACACTGACTTCCGTGTAAGGAATCGGCGCGCGATCCGTTCCGCGAGTCGAAACCTGGCGGCTCGTGACATCGACCGTCACCTTGTAGTCGCCGACCGCGCGACCGTAAAGCGTGTAGCCGCTCTTGTATTGCGTGTAACCGGTGACGAAAATTCCGAGTTCGCGGAAAGACTTTTCCGCCGCTTTGTAGACCGCGTCCACATTGCTGTTGTAGTAACGAACGTCGCCGAGCGTTCCCGTAATGCTGTTCCAAGTCCCTTCGGGACGGCGGGAACCGGGTTGATCAACGGGCTGAGACGTGCAACCGGAAAGAACCAGAGCGGTGACGAAAGCGGAAGCGGCAATGAGTGTTTTCTTCATAAAACGAATTCTTGGATGTTAAAAAGTGGGGATAATTTAGCGTGTTTTTTCTACGCTTTGCAAACGGAAATTATGACCGGAGAGAAAATGATTTTGCCTCGGCGGGAACGACGGAGAAGAAGCCGTTTTTCGACGAAACGGAAAGCGGGAAATCGAAGAGCTTGGAGAGGTTTTTTGATGTCAGAACCCGTTCCCGCGAACCGTCCGCAAGAACGCTTCCGCTTTTGAGCAAAAGCACTCGGGAAAACTGCGGTGTAATTTCGGCGAGGTTGTGCGTGACCAAAATAACCGTCGTTCCCGCGAGCATCAGTTCCTGAAGTTTTTCGAGATAACGAAACGCGGATTTCAAATCCAACCCGCTCGTCGGTTCGTCGAGAACAAGCGCTTCCGGCGAATTTACGAGCGCGCGGGCGAGCAGGAAGCGGCGTTGCTCGCCGGTGGAAAATGTGCCGAACTCGCGCCCGGCGATAGCGTCGATTTCGAGCATTCGCATCACGCGCTTTGCCGTCGCCCGCCGTTCCCGCGAAACTCGCAAATCCTTCCACACACCGTAGGTAGAGAAGAATCCGGAAAGAACGACATCGCGCCCTATCGTATCCTCCGGAAAATGCCGCTGTAAATCATTGGAAACGATTCCGAGGCGGGAACGCAAATCGCGCACGTTCCAGAGTTTTTGCCCGAAAATCGTCAGCGAGGAACCTTCCGCAGAAACCGGATAAATTTCCCGTGTGAGCAACTTCAAAAACGTTGATTTTCCCGCGCCGTTCGGACCGAGAATCGCCGTGTTACAACCCACGGGAACGGAAAGCGACAAGCCGGAAAAAACCTTACGCTCACCGCGGGCGACCGAAAGATTGCGAAGCTCTAAAATTTTTTCCTCTTCCATTAAAACTGCACTTTTACCGCTTGGCGCGCTTCGGCATTTTCAAGCGCGAGCAACTCCGCCGGCAAAAATCCGAACATTCCGGCGACCACCGATGCCGGGAACACTTCGCGCCCGTTGTTATAGAGCATTACCGCGTCATTGTAAGCCTGACGCGCAAACGAAATTTTGTTTTCCGTGGAAGAAAGCTCTTCCATGAGTTGCGCCATGTGGCGGTCGGACTTCAAGTCCGGATAAGCTTCGCAAACCATCATCAGGCGGGAAAGCGCCGAACCGAGCACGCCCTCTGCACGGGAAAGATTGCCGATTGCCGCCGCGTTTGCGGGATCGCCGCTCGCCGTTTTTGCCGCAGCTTGCGCGATGTTGCGCGCTTCCGTCACCGCTTGCAGAGTTTCCTTTTCGTGCGAGAGAAAACCTTTTGCCGTTTCGACGAGATTCGGAATCAAATCATAGCGGCGTTGGAGCTGAACATCAATTTGCGCAAACGCATTTTTGAACCGGTTGCGGAGCGCAACGAGTCCGTTGTAAACGGAAATTCCCCAGAAAATAACCAGAACGGCAATGCCGACAAGAATCCATGTGATAATCATACGGAAAGTAAGCGTAGGCGCGAACTATCGCCGCCGCAAGCGCGGAAACGGAATTTTCCGGGAAAGAAGCCGTTCCCGCCAAAACAAAAAAAGATCCGCCCTTTCGGACGGATCTTCGACAAACGAAACAAAAGCTTATTTCGTCTTGGCAGCAAGAGCCTTAAGAGCAGAGCCGGCCTTGAACTTAACGTTCTTGGAAGCCTTGATCTTAATCTTTTCACCGGTCTTCGGATTGATACCCTGGCGAGCCGCACGCTTGGCGACCGTGAAGGTTCCGAAACCGATCAACTGGACGGCTGCGTCTTTCTTGATGCCGGCTTTGATGCCTTCAAGAACGGCTTCAACCGCACGTTCGGCCTGCGCTTTGGAGGCATCAGCGCCGAGGTTAGCTTTTACTGCTTCGATGAGTTCACCTTTATTCATAGGAGTTTTTGGGATATTTGTTGTAGTGTCTTTAAAACGTTAACCGTTTGTTAACGCAGATAAATACAGGCTTAGAACGAAATCCCGTCAATACCTTTTCTAAAAAAAAACTTGGAAAAAAAACTTTGTTTTAAGCAGAGAAAAGGCTTGTCGTTCCCGTAAAGAAATGGTTGCGCGCGCCGATTCCGACACGCGCAACCGAAAACTCCTGCCGCAAAGCGCTCTGCACCAAATCGTATTTGCTTTTAATATACGTTACAGATTTCTGCGCTTGAAAAACGCGACCTCATTCCTCCTGCGGACGCATTTTCGAGGCATTCGGAATCACGTTCTCCGTCGGGAGTAAATACGCGGCTTCCTTGTTTCTCACCCAAATCTGGTGCGAGTGAAATGTTTTTGCGGGAACGCGCTCGCACGCTTCCCCGACTGTCCGCGCGGGATCGCGGCGTCCTTTTTTCGAGCGATTATATTCATACGTTGCGGCAAAAATGCGTTCTTCCACGGAAAACTCGCTCTGGTCTTCCGGAATCTGCACTACCCAGCCGACGAGTTCCCGCCCTGCCAAAACGCCCTCGGGATCGCTCGCCACAAAGACATATTTTTTCTTCGTGCGCGGTTCGCGATCCCGCGCGGCTTCCTCCATTTTTTCAATTTTCATCTGTTCCTGAAGGTCGGAGAGAATCTGAGCCGTCAGGCGCGCATCTACGGAGTTGCGTTGCAACACCATTTGTAAAAGGTCTAAGTCTATTTTTGCCATAACGGCGTAAAAGAGAATTTTCTTTTTACGGGAAACGCAAATTGAAATTTAACTCGCGCTTTACAACCTAAATCTGGAATTCGCTCGGCATATCGGAGTCGCGCAGGCGCACGATATCCGCGCCAAGCTGTGCGAGTTGACGCTCGAATTTTTCATAACCGCGATCGAGGTGATAAATGCGTTGTACCCACGTTTCTCCGCTTGCGGCAAGCCCGGCAAGCACAAGCGCCGCCGACGCGCGTAAATCCGAAGCCATGACGGGGGCGCCGGAAAGCTCGGGAACGCCCTTAATGATTGCACTCGGACCTTCGATTGCGATATCCGCGCCCATACGCAAAAGCTCGGGAACGTGCATAAAGCGATTCGGGTAAATGCGCTCCGTGATAATACTGATGCCCGCCGTCAGCGCCAAAACTGCCGAAAACTGAGCCTGCAAGTCCGTAGGAAAACCCGGATGCGGAAGCGTTACGATATCAATCGGACGCAGTTTTTTTATCAAATCGCCGCGAACGCGAATAGATGTCGGTGAAAGTATTTCCAACGGAATTCCCGCTTCATCCATTTTGTCCAAAAACGCGCCGAGGTGCTCGGTAATCGCGCCGTGCACGGTAACGTCTCCGCGCGTAATTGCGCCGCAAAGTAAATGTGTTCCCGCCTCAATACGGTCGGGGATTACGGAATATTCGCAACCGTGGAGTTTTTCAACGCCCTCAATCACCAGCGTCGGCGAACCGATTCCTGAAATTTTTGCACCCATTTTGACAAGCATGCGGCAAAGGTCCTGCACTTCCGGCTCGCACGCCGCACTATCGATACGCGTAATTCCGGGCGCGAGCACCGCCGCCATGAGAATGTTTGCCGTTCCCGTAACCGTGCTTCCGTAACGCCCTCCGAGAAAAACATAGGCTCCGCGCAGTTCGGACGCATCAATTCGCATCATTCCCGCATGGTTTTCGATTTCACAACCGAGTTTTTTCAGTCCTTTGATATGCAGGTCGATAGGACGTTGCCCGATAACGCATCCGCCCGGAAGAGGAATCTCCGCGTGCTTGAGCCGCCCGACCAACGCGCCCATGACGCAGATAGACGCACGCATTTTGCGGACCAACTCATACGGCGTTTTCGGCTGGAGCGTTCCCGCAGACACCCGCCACGCATTCGCGCCCGCAGATTCAACCGAAGCGCCCTGATGCCGCAAAATTTCAATCATGAAGCGTGAATCGCTCAGGTCGGGCACGTTGCGCAACACGCACGGTTCGTCCGTCAAAAGCGTCGCCGCCAACAACGGAAGACACGCATTTTTGGCACCGCCGACCGTGACTTCGCCACACAATTTTTTCCCGCCCCTGATTCGTAAAACGTCCATAAAAGGCGGCGATTCTGAATAGAAATGTCCGTTCCCGCGATTCAAAAAAAAATCTCCTGTTCCCGCTCAATCCGAACGAATCTGCGGGAACACGCCCCTGTTTGCTCTTGTCTTTTTATATGCAAAACCGCATGATTATTTTTCCTTTATTATTACAAAAGAGACTTTATGAACAAAAAATCACTTTCAGCCATCGCTATTGCATCTCTTGCAGCCGCTGCCCTCGTTCACGCTAACGAAGAAACCGCCGCACCCGAAGCAGAACAACTTTCCCAAAACGATAATAACAACACTATGTCAAACACCACTTCCAAGCTCGATTTTATCGAACAGAACGGACAGAAATTCATCCACGTTTCCACCATCGGCACGGTTGACGCCAACCGCCAGTTCATGCAGAACGTTAATCTCGTGAACCAGCAGCGCCGCCAGATTTCGATTCTCGACGAAGCCCGCAAACTCGTTTCCACCAAGGAAGCGCAGGACGCTCTCGCCAAGGAAATTGAAAATGCCGCGAAGAAACTCGCCGAAAACAACCAGACAATGGCGAAAAGCTACGGCTACTCGCTCGACCGCAAATACATCCACGCGATTGTCAAAACCCGCGTTTTCATCAAGCTCACGGACGAAGAATACAAGAAAGCCAAAGATGATCCGGAAACCAAACCGGAAGATTTGCTCGTCAAGGGCGACGATAAGTTCCGCCTCATCGCCGTCATTCCGACCGTTGAAGCAAACAACGACTTCCGCCGCAACGTTCAGCTCGTTCAGGCTCAGCGCAATCAGCTCGTCCAGATGAAGCAAGCTGCCGACGCTTCCTCCGGTGAACAGAAAGCAAAGATCGAAGAAGAAATGAAGAAAGCGGAAGAAGTTCTCGTTAAAAACAACGAAGAAATGACGAAACGCTACGGTTTCTCCCTCGCTCGCGACTACCTCATGGAAGTCGAAGAATCCAAACTTTACACGCAGGTCAACGAAGAAGAATTCATCAAGGCAGAAAAAGCCGCTGAAGACGCTTCTCTCGCCGCTGATGCGAAAGCCGTCATCGAAGAAGCCAAGCAATAACCGCTTCTCCCCGGCAAAAAAAAACGCGCGTTCCCGCAAGGAGCGCGCGTTTTTTTCATACAATTTTATCGCTCTGCCCGTTAAAAAAGTCCTGTTCCCTGTGCCGCAAGAAGTGCTTCACAGAAAATCATGTCTTCGGGAACGGTAAGTTTCGGATTCGGAGAAAAGTTTTCCACCATGGCAACGCGAAGTCCGATTTGCGCCGCCGCCGCGACATCGTCCGTGACGAAAATATTTTCGTCATTGATTTTTTGATACGCGGAAAAAATTTTTTCGAGCGGGAAAACCTGCGGCGTTTCCGTTTCCCAAAGGCGGGAACGGTCGAGATCTTCGGTCTCGCACGCCTCTTCGGGCTTCGTGCCTGCGGGAACGCGCTTGACGGTATTTTTGCAACGATGCGCAAGAACCGCACCGCCTTCACGCCCGGCGGTTTCGGCAAGTCGGAGCAACATTTCCGAGCGAATGAGCGGACGCGCGCAATCATGAATAAACACAAGCGTGTCCGGCGTTTTTTCGGGCAAATTCATCGTAGCGGCGAGCCCGTTAAAAACGGAATCTTTACGTTCGTTCCCGCCTCGGCAAAAAACAGAATTTTGTGCGAGCGCCGGTGCAAATTTTTCCGCGAGAACCCGAATCTCATTGCATTGCTCTTCGTCCCGGAAGACAAAGACGGCATGAGAAAAAATTCCGGATGCTTCAAATTCACGCAAAGAAAAGGCGAGCGCCGGCGTTCCCGCAAGCGGTGCAAAAATCTTGTCGGCAACGCAACCGCGCATCCGCGTTCCGCTTCCGCCGCAAAGGAAAACGGCGACGTGTTTTCGGGAATCCATGAAAAACAAAAAAGTAAGAAGCGTCGCAAAAACGAGGGAGGAAACTCGCCCCGTCGCCGCTCAATTCCTTCCCTTACGCCGCTACAACGCCGGCATGGGCAATCGCCAAAAGTTGCTGAACGCGCGCGGTAATGCCCGCCCAATCTTCCGCTTCAATCATTTCCCTCGGGCAAACCCAAGACGCGCCGCAAGCAACGACCTGCGGCACTACGAGCCAGCGGGCAATGTTTTCCGGTGTAATTCCGCCCGACGCAATCACTTTCAGATTATGCTTGTGATTAAAAGCGGCAAGCGATGCCGAAAGAAACGCCGGTCCCATGGATTCCGCCGGGAAAAATTTTTGCACTTCGCATCCGAAAGAAAGCGCCTGTGTCACGTTTGACGGGGTAAAAAATCCCGGCACAAACGTAAAACCCGCTTCCGCCGCCGCCTTGACGACCGACGGATCAAATCCCGGAGCAATCCCGAAAGTCGCTCCCGCCGAAATCGCTTCCGAAACGTCGTCCACGGACAAAAGTGATCCCGCGCCGACAAACATTTCCGGAACGTCCGCCACAATTTCCGCGATGGACGCGGCGGCGGTCGGCGAACGGAAAGAAATTTCCACAACGTCGCAGCCTCCGGCGAGCAATGCGTGAGCCAACGGAACGGCTTTGTTCGGATCGTCAAAAATGGCGATCGGAATAATTTTTCGAGCTGAAAGATGTTCGATTACGGCTTCCATTTTTTATTTTATTGAATTAGGAGACGATATCGGGCGATCCCGAATGTTGGGATTATGTTAGGAAAAATTAACCGGAATTTCCATAAAAAAGCACGTCGGAAACCGTTATCGACGCCTTGGCGAGACAGTTCGGGAACGGTAAAAACGAAGGATTTTCACCGCCGCCAAAACGCCGAAAACAATGAGGAAAATTTCGATTCCGGACATTTCGTTTGATTTTTCCTCTCGCGGGAACGTGAAAACGGCGCGATCTTTCGAAGCGTCGTTCCCGCCGGAAACATAGGTTTCGGGCTTTCCGTCCTTGAAATACGAATCGAGAAAAAGCGTTTCAGCGCCCGGCAATTCCGTCCCGAACGTTTCCGGAGCACGCCCGAAAACTTCGACGGTTTCCGCCGTTTCGTCGAGCGCGAGCAAACTCCACGTTCCCCGCTCTGCGCAAATAATTTCTGCGGGAACGAGTTCCCAAACGCGCCGCTCGCCGCGTTGCACGAGATTCAGCGGGTGTTCGTAGACCACGGAAATATTTACGGGAGCGGATTCCTTCGCAAAAATCGGGAGCCACACCGAATTTTTGTCCGACTCAGAGAGCGGCACGACGCGCACGGCGACTCCGTCGACCGCGACCGAACGCAACACGCCGCCCGACGGAATCAAAATCCGAAGCACATCGCTTCGCTTCGCGCGCAGAGTAATCTGCTCTTCCGTCGTCGCTTTTTCGCGGTCAAAAACAGTAAAGCGATTCAGCGTTTCCGCGCGGAAAGAATCGCGGTGAATGTCCGAAAAACTTTCGCGCCACGCGTTGACGGTGTCCGCAGAAAGCGCCGCTTCCGCCGAATATTTTTCCGCATATTTTTCGACAAACCACTCGCCCTCTCCCAATACCGAACGCAATTCCACGGGAACGTCCGCCGTCGAAACTTTTTCCGGCGAATGAGATTTTAAATTCGTGAAAACGTTCCCGCGTTCAACAGCAAGCCAAGCCGTTTGGCGATCTGCGTCGACCACGGAGATGCGCGGAATACGCGCCACGCTCGCCGACGGGAGCAACGTGAAAAATTCCGCCGCAAGCTCCACTCGCCCGCGAATCGGTTTGGCAAAAATCAGTTCGCTCACGCCGGACTCGGTTTCCGATTTTTTCACGGAAATAAGTTCGTCTCCGGAAAAACGCACCGCCAGCGCGTTTTCCGGCACGCGCACCTTTACGGAGGAACGCGCCACGTTTTCGATGTCAAAAATCATATCCGTGCGGGAAAACGCATAGCGCCCGTGCGGACGAATTTTGTGAATCCAGCGCACGTCGGTAAACGGCTTCGATTCGAGCACGGAAAATGTCGGCGATTCCGTTCCCCGGCTGAAATAGCGGAAACGGAACGTATCGTTGTGCCCATCGGCGGACGCCTCCGTAAACATTGCTCGCCCGACGGACGCGGGAACGAGCCGCAGACCTTCGTCTACGGAAACGAAAATTTCTCCGCGCTGGGTTTTTGCATTTTCGACAAAAAAACTCGGCAAAGTCCATTCCTGCGCATCTTTCGGGAACGCGCCGGAAAGCCAAATGTGAAATTCCTGTTCGCCTTCGAGGGCGCGGCGCAGGCGCATCGACACGCGGGAAGACCCGTCTTCCAACAGCGTTTTTTCCCAGTAACTCAGCATATCGCCGCGAATGACATCAACGGAAATGCCCGCCGGAATCCGGAAATCGATATTGAAAATTTCGGCACGGGAAACTTTTGCTTTCAAAAGCACTTCCGCGCGAACGGATTCGCTGTTCACGAAAAACTTTTCCTCTCCCGTGATACGCAAATTCGGGCTCACGGCGGAAAGCTCCGCCTCAAATTCGCCGGCTTTGTCCACCGCACGGAACGCGCGGCGCAAGCGCAAACTCGGCTCCATCTTCATACCGGCGGCGGCGAACGAAGCATTAAATTCGTCTTCGTCGATCGATGCCAAATCTCCGACGTAAACGGCATCAATCTGTAGCGAATCTCCCGTTGCGATTCCGATCGTCCGCACCTGCACGTCGCAGTCAAGCGCTTCGAGCGCGGCGAATTTTTGTCGGACAGGCAGAAAACTCAACTGCGCCTGCGTGAAAATCGACAGAGAAAAATCCGCAACTCGCGGAGCCGTGAAAAGCACGGTCAGCAAACCCGTTTCGCGATTAAAATTCCAGCGGTGAATCGCCGCGCCTTCGATGCGGGAAACGGAAAACGGTTTCGGAATGAGAATGCGAACACGGGAAATCTCGCCCTGCGCGGGAACGAATTTCATCACATGCCGCCCTTCGATTACGCCGGAAGACGGCACATAAAGATTTTCGCCGGAAGCGAACACGCGAGGCGCTTCGCGCGAACGGTCGCGTTCCCGCGGATTCCAGAACACTTCGCGCTCGGCTTTCGGTTTAAACACGATTTGTGCAATCTGCGATTTCTCGCCCCAAGACGTAAGTTTCGTCGTTACCGCGCCTTTTGCCGAAACCTGAACTTCCGAGCGCGGCACATGAACCGTAACGACATCCGCCGCCGCCGCTCCGGAAAGAATCGGGAAACCGCGCGCATTTGCGGACAACGCAAGCTCGTAAGAAAACGTCGCGGAAAACGTTCCCGCGCGCTCTAAAACCACCTGATAAACGTAGCCGGAATCCTTCGCGCGAATACGCTCCAAGCGCAACATGGATTTTTCCGGTTTTTCAAACGAAGTCAGCACCGCAGGAGCCGCGAGCAGATTGAAACGGTCTCCGGCATGCCCCGTAACGCGAATATCTCCGCGCGCCACGATGCGGTCGCCGCGCACGTCAATCGCCTGCGAAATGCGGTCGGCAACATCGTGCGGCATTTCGGGGGCTTCCGCCAAATTCGGAATTTCAATCGCCGGTTCGTCGGAAGCGGCGACATCGGCGCGAGCGTTTGTCGGGAACCCGACGGGAACACACAACACGGCGAAGAACAAAAGTGCCGCGCTTCCGCCGCCGAAATGTCTTTTTTCGGAATATTTCAGCGTCGCACGAATCAACGCAAACGCGACGTAGGCGGAAACTTCCACCGCAATGACCGCCGCGATAAACGCGGGAACGCGATACGGAAAATCTTCCGCAGAGAAAATTGCCGCCACCGCATAAACCAAGACGCGCCCGATGATACGCAGGCGAAAATCGCGGCAACCCGCGCCATGAAGCAACAGCGCCACGCCCGCGACAAAAATTCCGATGAGCATAAACTGTGTTACGCCGAGCGGATTTTCCCCGAGAAAATAAAAACGATGCACTGTAACGCCAAGAACGGCTCCGGGCTCGGTCATTCCGGCAACCAAAACCGCTTCCCCGTAATCCGGACGCACCGTCGCCACGAGCCACCAAACCCACGCGACGGCGAGTATCGTTCCCGCCGCAAGCGCAATCCCGCGGCAAACGCGATACGCGTTGCGGCGACGCTCAAAAAATGTAGAAGTGAACAACGCGCCGACCAGCGCGAGGAAGGAAACGACGAGCGGACACGCGCCGTTGACGAGATGCTCAAACACGCGCACGAAAAACGCAGCATTGAGCCTGTCGTTCAGTTTCCGCCCGGCGACAATCGTCTCCATCGTATCCGATTGCGCGTCGCCGAATCCGACAAAAATCGTGCGCGACACAGGAGCAAAAACCTGCGGAAGAACCAATTTGCGTTCCCGCGAAAAATCATTGCCGGAGTCCGCGCGTTCCATGCGAAAACCGATTTCCGTCGCGTTCGGCGGGAGCGGCAAAAGCAACGTGCCGTCGGGTTGCGGCTTCGCGCCGTCGTGAACAATTTTCATGCCTTCGGGAACCCCGATTCTGAGTTCGTTTGCGCCGAGCGAGCGGCAACGATAAACGATGTCGTAGCTTTGCCCGGCGTTGGAAGTTACGCGCGCTTCGGTAACGGCGATTTTCGGCGTCGCCGAAGCCTGCGGCAAATGCGTTTGCAAGCGGAGGCGGAACGGCCTTTCGACAAACTGGTAGGCACGGAAAAGAATTGCACCTCCGCGCCGCACATAATCTCCGCCGACATCGCTCAGCGGCAACGTCGAAAGCGCATGCACGGATTCTTCACCCGCGAGGCTGAGCACGCGATCTGCGGTAATCAGAATCGTTCCCGCGTCGCCCACGGCGCCGACGAGCGTCGCGCCTTCAAACGCCTGCAATTCGTTATCCTTGCGCGATTCTTCAAAACTTGCGGAAACGGAAAATTTTTCGCCCGCGTCACCGGAAAGCTGCACCGTCGCCACGCCGTTTTCGTCAACGGTCCAATCGCGCACATTTTCTCCGGAAACGGAAAGCACTTTCGAGCCCGACGGGAACGCGATGCGCACTTGCGGCACGGGAACGCCGTCCGTCGCGTAGTCAATTTTGAGATTTCCGAAAACTTTTTCCCGACTCACTTTGTAAACGCAGGAAGACGCACCGCGCAACGCCGCCGGGCGCTCCACCGGACAAACGCGCAAAACGCCGTCGCCGTCGCGCATGCGAAACGCGAGTTGCGGCGGATTTTTTTCGCTGTATTCCGCGGGAGAAATTTCGATCAAATTTTCTGCGGCAATCGGAAGCAAGCGCAGATTTTTCTGCGCGGAAAGCGCAACAAGCCCGAACACGAAATGTGCCTGCGGGAAGCGACACGCACGCAAAACCGTTTCCTGACCGACTTCAGGAATTTCCTTCTGAAAACTCATCGAAAATTTCCCTTCGCCCAGAATCGGTTCGGTAAAAACAATTTTGAGGAGGCGGTAGCCGGGCGTTTCCGAATCGTCGATAAACTCATGGCTCGCAATGATTTCCGAATCCAGCGAAACCGGATTCAAATCATCGGGAACGAGCAGTTGCATCTCGTAAAGCGGTGCGTCGCGCACCTCAAACGTCACGAGCTGCCCCGACGTAATTTTCCCGTCGGCAAAATGCCAACGCGTGCGCGGCGTAACGACAACGTCCGAGCGAATAAAATCCGCTTTGACGCTAAGTTTTTCCGTCGCACTTGAAAGGCGATAAACCGACGCCTCTCCTTCGGGAACGTTTTTCTCGAAAAAATCTCCGCTTTGCGGGAACGCGGAAGCGACCACCTGCGTCATTCCCGCGTGCGGAAGTGCTTCGCAACGTATTCCGACTCCGTTACAAAGCCGCAAAAGCTCGTTATTGCGCACGCAAACGGAGGCGAGCGGCAAGCCTTCCCAATCGGTTCGCGACGGAACCAAGCGCACGGGGGCGAGCTTGCGCGGGAACTCGCCCGTGCGCGTTTGCGAAACCACGCGCAACCTGTAATTTTCGGATTTCGGCTGACTCAGGCGCACGGAAAGCCCGCGCTTGTTGTCCGCCATCGGAATCAGCGTCCACGAAAGCAAATCCTGCCCTTCGACGGAAAGCACTTCTCCCTCGCCCGTCATTTCAAAAAACAGCGACGAAAGTTCTCCCTGAGAAATCGTAAAATTGAATTCGTTTTTCTGCTTCAAAACGCCGGTTTTGATTTGCATCTCGGACGTGGCGTCGATCGCGTAAACGGCAGCGGAAAATTCCGGCGGCGTAGGAATGCTCGGGCGCCAGCGCAAATCCAACGCACCGCTCGACGGTAAAAAGCCGGAAAATGTTCCGTTTTTCTCGATCTGCGGAATCGAAACGTTGTCCGTCGCAAAAACCGTATCGGCGGGCATTCCTTGTAGCGTGTATGGAGCGACTTGCGCGACGGGAACGCAAAAATTGATTTGCCGCCAACCGTCAATTTCGCGGATTCCGGCATCGAAAAGCAATTCCACATCAAATTCGCCGCGTGCGGAAAAACGCAAGCGATATTCCGTTTCGCCGCTTTTTTCGTCCGTTTTCGCCAGCACCGTAAAATCGTTTTTCTCGGGAAAATCCAAAAGTGCCGCGTTCCCGGTCAGCACGGGAACTTCCGCGCCGATTTCGCGCACGAGCGCTTTCGCACGCATTCGGAAACGCGCGCCGTTGCCCTGCACGTCACCGAAAAGCGTAAATTTTTCCAACGAGACGGGAGCGAGCAATTCGTTCGCGCGGGCAATGTCGAGGCGCAACGAGGGCGTGCCCAAAATGCTGTAATTGATTTGCGAACGCGTGCGCTCCCCCAGAGGAATCAGCCCGCGTTCCTGTTTGGCGTAGAGACGCAAATCGGCGGAAGCCAAAAACTGCACGACGCCGAGAAATGCCGCAGAATCGACGCCGGAAAAAATCAGCGGAGAAATCGTTGTCGGCAATTTCAGCGGCTGGCGCCCGGAAATCGTCAGCGTAAATTGTTTTTCATCGCCCAAATCCTTCGGGCGGATTTCCAAAAACGTGCGCGTATTTTCCCGGCGGATACTCCAATCCTTAACCTTTTCGCCGGAGACATTAAAAATTTCGCCCTGCCCGTTTCCGATACCGAAAATTTCGAGCGTCACTTTGTCCATTTCGCCCTGCAAAACGGTAACGGTGGCACGAGCGTTTACGACAGCTTCGCGTTCCCGTATGAAAAAAGACTCGTTCAGCGAAATTTTGTAGAAAAGTTTTTCCGGAACGGCGGGAACGAGTGCGACCTCTTCAGCTTCCGCGGGAACGCCTTCGGCGGGCTTCGTCGCAGCGACACCGACCCCCGAAAAAGTCAGGGAAAAAAGAAGCGAAAAAAGCAACCGAGAAAAAAACTTTCGCATGGTGAAATTAAATACGTTCTTTTCCCGATTTTAAACCCGAAAAAGCAGGAATGGCATAAAGAATCAGGCATCGGGCACCAAGCGTCGTGTTCAAAGTTTTTGCCGCGTAGCAAAAACCTTCACAATTCGCTTAGCGCCCGATGCCTGATACTCTGCACTTAATTATCGGTCGCATTCGCCCTGAACGAAGTCGAGCGAACCGAGAATTGCGGGAATGTCCGTGACGAAGTTGCCCGGAATAAGCACCGGAAGCGTAGAAAGTGAAACGAACGACGGACCGCGAACGTGCAGGCGATACGGATGTCCTTCACCCTTCGAGTGAATGAAGAAACCGAGCGCTCCCTTCGGATTTTCCGCTTCAAAATACGCTTCGCCGGCGGGAATCTGCGGTCCGTGCGTCGTAAGCATGAAGTTCTGAATCAGTTCTTCCATGCCGGTGAGCACGCGCTGTTTCGGCGGAAGGCAAATTTTCTTCGCGTCTTCGGCAAAAATCGGCCCGTCCGGAAGCGTTTTACAAACTTGGCGAACGATCCGCACGGACTGGCGAATTTCTTCCGTTTTAAGCAGGTAGCGGTCGTAGCAGTCGCCGACAGTTCCCACGGGAACGTCAAAATCATACTGCTCGTAGCCGCTGTAAGGACGATCCTTGCGAATGTCGGCACCGATGCCCGCGCAACGCAGGTTCACGCCGGTCAATCCATACTGCAACGCCATTTCTTTCGTGATAACGGCGATGTCTTTCGTGCGGTCGAGGAAGATTTTGTTGCGGGAAAGCAAGCCTTCCATTTCGTCCACGCCTTTAAGGATGCAATCACAGGCTTTTTCGACTTTTTCAAGCCAGCCTTCGGGAACGTCGCGCGTGACGCCGCCGATTCGCGTGTAGCTGGTCGTAAGGCGCTGCCCCGTGAGTTCTTCAAAAAGTGTGTAAATGCGTTCGCGTTCCGTATACGTCGTGAGGAAGACGGTAAGCGCGCCCGTATCCATCGCGTAAACGCCGAGTCCGAGCAAGTGCGAAGAAATACGCGAAAGCTCACAGGTCAGCACACGGAGCGCAGCGCAACGCGCGGGAACTTCGAGCCCGGCGAGTTTTTCGACCGTAAGCGCGTAGGCGACGTTGTTGCAAATCGGCGCAAGGTAGTCGAGGCGGTCCGTAAACGGAACAAACTGGTTATACGTCATGTTTTCCGCCAGCTTATCGTCGCCGCGGTGCAGGTAGCCGACCACCGGCGTGCACTTGGTGACGATTTCGCCGTCCACTTCGAGCTGGAGGCGGAGAACGCCGTGCGTCGCCGGGTGGGACGGACCCATTGTCAGGTGCATTTTTTCGCACGGAACGAGGCTTTCTTCGCGCGCGGCGGCTTCGGAATATTCAAAATCGAGGGTCTTGGACATCGTAAAAATCTCCGTTGTTTGAGTTGGCGTTCCCGCGAATTATTCGGCGGCGGGTTTGCGGTTGCCTTCGCTCCATTCCTGGTCGAGCGCGCGCGGTTCGGTTTCGCGCATCGTGTTCCCGCGGCAGGAAACGAACGGACCGCCGTTCATCGGCGCGGGAAGCACTTTGACGCCCGTTTGAGCAACGGTGTCCGGATCCGGATGCGGCACTTCAATCCCCGCGAGCGGGAAATCCTTACGCAACGGGTGATACGGATATTCATCCCACATCAAAATACGACGCATATCCGGGTGGTTCGTAAAGGTGATGCCAACCAAGTCAAACGCTTCGCGTTCGTGCCAGTTGCAACCCGCCCAAACGGAACAAAGCGACGGCACGGCGGGCTTTTCGTTATCCGCCGCATAAACGTTCAAGCGCACATAAAGATGGCGGTCGTAGTTGTAAACATGCCAAATCGCGGAAAAGCGCGGCGAGGCGTCCACGCCCCAGTCGCAACCGGTAACGTCGTTTATCGAAGAAAAACCTTCCTTGTCGCGGAGCGCGAGCGCGAACTCGACCGCCTTGTCCGCGGGAACGTCAAACGACGCGTGGTCGGCGGAACCCGGACGCACACTCACATACGGGTATTTTTCCAAAAGTTCGTTCTGCAGAGCCAAATCTTTTTCGGTCATAAACAGGAATCCTTAAGAGATTTTCAAAAATTTACGGGAACGCCGTTCGGTCTAACCGAAGTAAAGCGGCTTCACCGGACGATCACGCTTGAGCAATTTCAGTCCCGGTTCCTTTGCGATCATTTTTTGCAAAGCCATAAGCCCGTCAAAAAGCGCTTCCGGGCGCGTCGGGCAACCCGAAATATAAACGTCGACCGGCAAGATGCGATCCACGCCCTGCAAGGTCGAATAGCTGCGATACATTCCGCCGGACGACGCGCACGCGCCCATCGCGATTACCCATTTCGGTTCCGCCATCTGGTCGTAAATACGGCGCACCGCCTGCGACATCTTGTAGGTCACCGTTCCCGCGACAATCATGCAATCCGCCTGCCGTGGCGAAAAGCGCGTAACTTCCATACCGAAACGGGAAATGTCAAAACGAGAGCAGCTCGCCGACATAAATTCAATCGCGCAACACGCCAAACCCATCGGCATCGGCCAAACGGAGTGGGAGCGAATCCAGTCAATCGCGGCGTCGAGTTTGGTAACGACGACCCCGCCTTCGATTTTGCTGTTATAAGCGACTTCGGTATTTGCGGAACTCATTGGAAAATCAGAAAAAAATTTTATGCGAAGAGTCTAAAACTTCCGTGCGTTCCCGCAAGGGAAAAACGGGCGGCCTGCGGGAACGGGAGCTTTTGAGTTCAACATATCAGGCAAAAAGACCTGAAGCGCTCAACCGATAATGATTCTGAAGTTTGGCGTTTTCAGTCGACGCAGATGCGGTAAACGCCGGCGTTCAGTTTGAGCGAATTTAAGATTTTCTCAGAGGATTCGATAATTTTTTTGTCGCGCTCGACGTCGCCGCAGGAAACGACGGTCATCACGCGCGGCTTGCCGTAACCGGAAGCGATCCCGCAGAAAAACTCCGAGGGCACGAGCAACATCCGCTCGGATTCGCAGTCAATATCTTCAAGCTCACCGGAAAAAACAACTTCGCCGGAATCCGCATCCAAAATGCGCACGAGCGTTTTTACCGCGCGCGGGTGCATATCTTCGGGTTCGCCGGACGCGCCGAACCCGCGCCCGAGGCCCCATGCGTCCGCCCCGAGCGCCTCTTCCGCCGGAGGCAATTCCTGCTCGTTTTTCGGTCGAATAACCTCCACGGCATTAAACTGCGAGAGAATTTCCCCGAACGGCATAAAAGAAGTTTCGCGAAGATTCAGCCCCACAGGTTTTTTCTCCGCCCCGAAATTCCACTGCGTCGGCAAAAAAAGCGGCTCGGAATCACGAAAAACTCCGGCTTCGGCATCGGCGCGGTCTGATACGGCAAGCGTTGCAACCTCGGCGGGAACGCCGCCCGTCGGCGCAAAGGTAAATCCCGGCGAAAAAACCACAAACGCCAAAATCGCCCAAATCACGATACAGACAAGCCACGCCTTCGTCATCGCAGGCAATTTTTTGCGGTAAAATCGGTAAATCGAAAACGCCGGAAGTTTCACGCGGAAAAGGTTCGTCCATCAAAGAGAATTTGTCGATTGAAAAAAAAATGCGTTCCCGCAAAAATTTTCGTGCATGAGCAACGGCTTCCACCTCGTTCCCGCGCACTCCGTAATCACGCTTGCGGAGGAGCTCGCCGCGCAAATTGCGCATCGCGAAAATCCTCTGCTTCCGGAAACCGTGCTCGTGATGAACTACGCACAGCAAATCTGGCTCCGGCGCTTCCTCGCGGAAAAACTCGGCATCTGCGCCAATCTGAATTTCGTTTCGCCGGAGGCTTTTTTGCAAAAACTCGTCGCCGATGAAGCCAATGCCGAAATCTTTGAACGCAACACACTCGCGTGGCGCATTTTTGAAACGCTGAAAAAACTTCGTGCGAACGGCGCGGGAACGCCGCCTCCTCTGCGCTTCGAGCTCGAATCCGACACCGAAGAAAACCTCTTCCTACTCGCCGTAAAACTCGGAGATCTCTTCTGGCGCTACCAGAGTTTCCGTCCGCAAATGATTCGCGGCTGGACGCAGGACACTCCCGCTCCCGCGACTGCCGACACCGAATTTCTCCGAGAATATACCCGCCAGAAAAATCTCTGGCGCGCGCTCGGACTCGCCTCCGCCACACCGCCCGCCGTTGCGTGGATAAACCTTCTCAAAAACCCGCTCCCTCCGGGGAAAACGCCGCCGCGCATTTTCGCGTTCGCGCCCTCCGCCCTGCCGCGAATCCACGTTGAACTCCTCGAAAAACTCTCCGAAACGTCAGAAGTTTTTCTCTACTACCACCACCTTTCCCACGATTTATGGACGGAATCCGCCGAGGCAAAAAAACGCCTGCGGGAACGCGTGCGCGGGAACGCCGAAACATCCGCATCCGACACACTTTTCTCCGAATCCGCCGCAGGGAACGAACTCCTCTCTGCCTGGGGGAAAGCCGCGCGCCCGCTCGCCGCACATCTCATCGATGCCGGACTGCTCGATGCCGACGCTTCGCGCGACCTCCCGCCGCCGCGAGACTCGCTCCTGCACGCGCTTCAGCGCGAAATCCGCGACAACGCGCCCGAGCCCTCGACCTTCGTTCCCGCCGCAAACGACCGCTCGCTCAAAATTTCCGTCGCGCCCGGTCCCGTCCGCGAAATGGAAATTCTGCGCGACGAACTCATCGCCCGCTTCGCGCAAGATCCGGAACTTGCTCCGAGCGACGTTCTCGTCATGTTCCCTGACATTTCCGAATACGCACCGTTTATTCGCGCCGCGTTTGAAAATTCCGGACTTCCCTTCTCGATTGCGGACCGCGCGGGAACGGAAATTTTCCCCGTCGCCTCTGCATTTCTGGAAATTCTGCGCGTCGCCGCCGGAGAGTTTCGCCTCGACGAAATTCTCGCCCTGCTCGACCGCGAAAGCATCGCTGCCGCGCTCCATTTGGACGAAGCCGAAATTTCCGCGCTACGACCGTTGCTCGCCGACGCCGGAATCCGTTGGGGCTCGGATACTGAGTTTCGCCGCAATCTCATTTTCGGGGAAACCGAAGCTGACGAATCCGTGCGCTCCGCGACCGAAACCTTTGCGGAAAACAATTCGTGGAAATTCGGACTGCGGCGGCTCGCGCTAGGTTATATGTGCGGAAGCGCTGACGAAATTCTTTCCTTCGGAGAAAATTTTGAAGCGCTTCCCGTGCCGGAACTGACGGAAGCCGCGCCCGCGACATTGGGAAAAATCTTCCGTCTCCTCTGCCTTCTGCGAGAGCTCAATCGCGCTTTTTCAGAAAAGGAAACGTGCTCCGTTCCCGCGTGGTGCGATTATCTGAAAACACGCATCGCCGACGAGTTTTTCGACCTCGGAGACGGCTCCGCCGAAATTCTGCGCTCCGCACTCGCCGCACTCAAAGACGCTTCCGAAAACGGAAATGCGCCCGGCGTTCCCGCCGAATGCACGCTCGCCACGCTTTGTCTCGCGCTGAACCAGTGCGATTGGAGCCCGCGCCGCCCCGCCGGAATGTTGCGCGGAAAAATCACGTTTTGCCAAATGCAGCCGATGCGGAACATTCCCGCAAAAATCATCTGCATCGCCGGACTGAACGACGGCGCGTTCCCGCGCGCAACCGAACGCGACGCGCTCGACCTGCTCTCCTTTTCCGCAAAAAATTTCCCACCGGGCGCAACGCTCTGGGACCGCACACGCCGCGACGACGATTGCCTGCTCTTTCTCGAAAGTTTGCTCGCCGCGCGTGAAACGCTCCTGCTCTCCTACATCGGGCGCAATGCCAAAGACGGGCAGGAACTTCCGCCCTGCGTTCCGCTCGCCAAACTCCGAGATTTTCTTTTGCAAATCGTATCCGAAAAAACGGACACGCCCGGAAGCGCGAGCTTTGAAACACTCCACCGCCTGCACGGATTTTCGCCGGAATATTTTTCGGAAAACACACGGGAACGCGCCGAATTTTTCTCTTTCAGCCGCGCCGACTACGCCACGCTTTGCGGCTCAAAGTCCTCTGCCGAAAAATCGGCAGAAACTCAAGCTGCCACCGAAAGCGCCGCACCCGAACTCACGTTCCCGCATCTCCCCGCCGAAATTTCCGCGAAGCAACTCGCGCAATTTTTCAAATCTCCGGCAAAATTCATTTGCCGGAACCTCCTCGGCATAGCTCAAAAATACAACGTTGCCGCCGCCGAAGCCGACGACCCGCCCGCACAGTGCGACGAGCTCGGCGTGTCTCGCTTCTTTCGATTGTTTTTTGAGCGCACCTTGGAAGAAAAATCACAGGGCTCCGCCGATGCCGCTTCCGCTCCGGAACTCGCGGCGAAAACCTTCCGCGCGCGGGAACTCGCCGCCGGAAACATTTCCGCGCTCGGCAGAATGCAGGATTTCGATGACAAATTTTTTAAAACCGGAAAAGGCTTCAAGGCTCTTGCGGAAATCCTTCCGGATCGTCTCGTGCGCGTTTCCGAAGACGAAATCCCCGTCGCCGTCGCGGCAGATCCTTCCCGCCTGCCCGCCGCGTTCCCGTCTTTGCGGGTCACGCTGAATTTTGAAAATCTTTTCCGCGACGCCAACGGAGAATTGCTCCTCGTTCTCGGCAAACAAAAAAAATTGGACTGGCGTAGCGCCGTCGACACTTTCGTCTCCGCACAAATGCTTGCCGCCGCGTTCCCGCAAAAGCGCTTCCGTGTGTTTTATTTCGCTTACGCGTCGGACACACCGCAACTCATCACGGACGCATCGCTGACAACGTGCGGCATTTCCGCTCAGGATTTGCTCGCGTTTTACGCCGAAAAAATCTCCGCTCCGCCGCTGTTTTTTGAAAAACTTCCGCTCATCATTCCGGACGAAACCGAGACGGAGGATTTCCTCTCCCAAACACAGGCGGCTTGGAACAAAGAGCCACGCGACGCGACGGAGCTTTTCCTCTTCGGGGAAAACGCCGCCACGCGCTTCGAGGGAAATTTGCGTGAAGTCGCCCTTCCTTTTGCTGTAGCCGTTTACAAGGCATTCGTTCCCGCTTGTGCTTGAAAAAGCCGTATCGATACGGCATAAAGAGGAAATTCGTTTTCTCACGGGGAATTAGCTCAGTGGATAGAGCAGCGGTTTTCTAAACCGTTGGTCGCAGGTTCGAATCCTGCATTCCCTGCCATTTTTGTCTCAGACGAATTCCCGTAACGATTCTCGCGGGAACGTTTTTTTGCTAAACATTCTTGTGCGGCGGTGGCGCTTCGGTAAAAATTCTGCAGTTACTTCTCACAATTCACGTTTTTTATCTTATGAATTTTACGCCGGACAATTATCTGCTCATTTTTTCCGTTTTGCTTTTTGCCAGCATTTTGGCGAGCAAGGCGTCTTACAAAATCGGCGCGCCGATGCTTTTGCTTTTTCTCGGAATCGGGATTCTTGCCGGGCAGGAAGTTTCGTTTGAAAACACGCAAACGACGAGCTTGGTCGGCGAACTCGCGCTCGTGTTCATTTTGTTTGCCGGCGGGCTGGACACAAAATTTCGCGACATAAAGCCGGTGATGGCGCAAGGCGTAATTTTGTCGACGTTCGGTGTGTTGCTGACGGCGGGCTTGCTCGGCGGTGCGATTTACGGATTGTCCAACCTGCCCTTTGTGGCGATTCATTTTTCGCTCGCGGAATCACTTCTGCTCGGCTCGATTGTGTCGTCGACGGACGCGGCGTCGGTTTTTTCGATTTTTCGTTCACAACGCACGACGCTGAAAAACAATTTGCGTCCGATGCTTGAGCTGGAAAGCGGGTCGAACGACCCGATGGCGTATGTGCTGACGATTTCGCTGACGACCTATCTTATTGCGCAAAACACGGGAACGGACGTGCCGGAAGTTCGCACGGCGGTTTTCCAACTTGCGATAAGCATGGGGCTTGGCGGTGCGCTCGGTTACGCGTTCGGAAAACTGATGGTTTTTGTTATCAATAAAGCGCAACTTTACGTCGAGGGGCTTTACCCGGTGCTGGTTTTGGCGATGACGGCGTTTTCTTTTGCGGCGACAAAAATGCTCGGCGGAAACGGCTTTCTTGCGGTTTACCTTGCCGGGCTGATTCTCGGGAACGCGAATTTTATTCATAAAAAAGCGCTGATGACGTTTCACGAAGGCTTTGCCTGGCTGATGCAACTTTTGCTGTTCATCACGCTGGGGCTTTTTGCGAATTTTGCCGCGATAAAAGCGGTGGCGGTGGTCGGAATTATTATTTCGCTGATTTTGATTTTCGCGGTGCGCCCGCTCGCCGTGTTGCTTTGTCTGGCGCCGTTCCGCCCGGGGAAACGCGCGCTCGCGTTCGTTTCGTGGGTCGGTTTGCGCGGAGCCGTGCCGATTGTCTTCGCATTGATTCCGCTTTCCGCCCCGGGATTCGACCACGAGACGGCAACGCTGATTTTCAATATCGTTTTCTTCATCTCCGTATCGTCTCTCATTTTACAGGGAACGACGCTGTTTAAAGTTGCCGGACGTTTGAACCTGACGGAAGACGACGTGCAGCCCGCGCCTTCGGCGTTTAATCGCGACACGGAGGAGTTCAACACCGTAAACGCCGAAATCACGCTCACGGAAAACGACGCGGGAACAGGGAAAACGCTTGCGGAAATCGCGTTCCCGCACGGAGCGCTCGTCGTCATGATGAAGCGCGGTGAAAACTTTTTCACGCCGCGCGGGAACATCACGTTGCAAGCGGGAGATATTTTACAACTTCAGGCAGACTCGCCGGAACATCTTCTCGACGCCGAACGACGGCTGAAACACGAAAACTGAACGATTTTTCGCACGTCAGAGCGGCGGAGGAGCCGGAGAATTCCCCCTAAATTTATGCTTTCTCCCGGACAAAAAAGAATTACGATTACGCTTGTTTTTTAACCCACCTAATTAACATGAAATCCTTAAAAGGCACCCAAACCGAAAAGAACCTGCTCCACTCGTTCGCAGGCGAATCTCAGGCGCGTATGCGCTACAACTATTTCGCGAGCAAGGCGAAAAAAGACGGCTTCGTTCAGATTGCCGACATTTTCGAAGAAACCGCGAATCAGGAAAAAGAGCACGCCAAACGCTTTTTCAAGTTCCTTGAAGGCGGATGCGTCGAAATCACGGCTTCGTTCCCGGCGGGCGTTATCGGCTCCACGGCAGAAAATCTGAAAGCCGCCGCCGACGGCGAACACGGTGAATGGTCCACCGATTATCCGGCGTTCGCGGAAACCGCCGATAAGGAAGGCTTCCCGGAAATCGCCGAAGTATTCCGCAATGTCGCCATCGCAGAAAAACAGCACGAAAAACGCTATCGCGGTTTGCTCGCCAATATCGAAAACGGCACGGTGTTTGAAAAAGACGGAAAAGTCTGGTGGCGTTGCCGCAACTGCGGATACATCTGCGAAGCGGAAAAAGCTCCGATCGAATGTCCGGCTTGCGCGCACGCGCAGGCACACTTCGAGCTTCTCGCCGAAAATTGGTAATTAAAAAAATGAGAAATTAGAAATTAGGAATGAGAAAGATTTCTTCTTAATTCCTAATTTCTAATTCTTCATTTTTTTTACAGCCGCGCGGGAAGTCCCGTCCAGCGCTTGGAAGAGTCGGCGTTGCGCACCGCCATGGAATATGCGGAAGGCTCGCCGACGATAAAAACTTTTTTGCGCCCGCGCGTAATTGCCGTGTAAATCAAATTCCGCTTCAGCATCATGAAATGTGCTTTCACGAGCGGAATAATAACGACGGGAAATTCAGAACCCTGCGATTTGTGAATCGTAATGGCGTAGGCAAGTTGAAGTTCTCCGAGTTCGCCGCGTTCGTAATCCGCACGCACATCGGCAAATTTAACGGAAAGCGTTCCCGCGTCCGGCGAAACATCGTCAACGCGCCCGAGGTCGCCGTTAAAAACGTTTTTGTCGTAATTATTGCGATTCTGCAAAACCTTGTCTCCGAGTTCTAAGCGTGTTCCTCCGGCGGCGGGAACGCTCGGCGCTCCGCTTTTTTTGAAAGCCTTTTGTAAAACGGCATTAAAATTCTGAACGCCCGCGTTCCCGCGATGCATCGGGACGAGCACCTGAATGTCTTCCGCAGAGCGGATACCGAGCGTGCGCGGAATGGACTGCGTAGCAAGTGCGAGCGTTTTTCTCACGCAATCATCTGCACCGTCAGCGCGGATAAAATGGATGTCGCCCTCGGGATCAAATTCAAAAACGCTCTCGTGCACGGGTTGCGGCGTGTGCGCGTCGCCCTGCAAAATCGCGTGCGCAACGGAAACAATTCCGCTGCGCTTGCCCTGACGGAAAACGGCGTTGAGCTTCGTTACGGCAACACGCCGACTCTGTATCAGATCATTCAATACATTTCCTGCGCCGACACTCGGAAGCTGGTTCACGTCGCCGACGAGGACAAGATGCGCCGCTGCGGGAACGGCGCGAAACAACGCCGAAGCGAGCTTCGTATCGAGCATCGACGCTTCGTCAACGATGACAAAATCCGTCGCCAACGGATTTTTTTCATTAAACGCAAAACCGCCGAGCAGCGGCTCCGGTTTGAGAATACGGTGAATCGTTCCCGCGGGAATTCCGGCGGATTCGCTCATGCGCTGCGCGGCGCGCCCGGTCGGCGCGGCGAGCGTGACGCGCACTTTTTTCGCACGCAAAATGGAGCAAATCGCTTGGAGAATCGTGGTTTTCCCCGTTCCCGGCCCGCCCGTGATAATGGAAAATTTTTCGGCGAGCGCGGTTTTCACCGCCGCAGTTTGCTCCGGTGCAAACGCAAATCCGGCGCGAGTTTGTGCCCACTCGACCGCGCGATCGATGTGAATCGGAGGCAAGCGGTTTTCCGTGCTTAAAAGCGAAGAAACGCAGGCAGCAATCTCGCGCTCGGCGTTGGCGTAATCGCGCTTCTGCAAGAGGCGGACACTTTCGCGTTCCCGCGAACCGTCTGCGCCGCGCACGAACTGCGAGACGTTCACATACACGAAACGCCCGGTTTCGAGCATTTCACCGATAATTTTTTCCGGCAATCGCGGATCCACGCCGAGCAGTTCCGTCGCCTTCGCGATAAGTTCCTCCTGCGGGAACGCCGTGTGCCCTTCCGCCTCCGCGAGTTGCATCGCGTAGAAAACGCCGGCTTCGATGCGCTGTTTCCCTTCGGTCGGCAAACCGAGGTTAGCGGCGATTTTGTCCGCCGTCGGGAACGCGATTCCGTCGATGTCCTGCGCGAGCCGATACGGATTTTCCTGCAATGTTTTTTTCGAGTCCGCGCCGTAAGCCTTGACGATTCGCAGGCACTGCGAAGTCGTAACGCCGTAGGTTTGAAGAAAAATCATAACTTCGCGCAAGGCGAACTGCTCGTCCCACGAGGCTTTGATGGCGCGCACGCGCTGAATACCGATGCCGGGAATTTCGCGCAGACGCGCAGATTCTTCGGAGATAACGCGAAGCGTGTCCGCGCCGAAATGTTCGACGATACGCGCGGCGTAAGTTTTCCCGATCCCGCGCACCAGACCGCTCCCGAGGTATTTGCGAATGCCGTGGACGCTCGACGGAAGCTTTGACGAAAACGACGAAATTTTAAACTGCCGCCCGTGCGTCGGGTGGCTCACCCACGCGCCGCGCAATTCAAGCGTTTCGCCGCATTGAACGGACGGCAACGCTCCCGCGACGGTAAACGTTTCACGCGTGGTTTCTTCGCAAACTTCGCCGATTGTGTAAAAATTTTCGTCATTAAAAAAAATGATACGTTCCAACACGCCGACCAGCGTGTCTTCCTGCAAAGAAGAATTTTTCTGCGGGAACGCCATTTGATTTTTTCGAGCTTAGGCGCGGATTTTTTCGAGGACGGAAAAGAAATCCGGAAACGTTTTTCCGCAACATTCGGGATTTTCGATTTCAATCCACGGAGAGCCGTCGCCGCGCAAATCGAAAGTTCCGAGAATCCCGAAACTCATTGCCACGCGGTGGTCGCGGTAAGTGGCGATGCGGATTTTCCCGCCGGGTGCGGCATCGGCGCGGGAACGCAACTCTGCGCGGGAAATCGGGAAAACCGTAAGCGAATCTTCCGTTTGCGAAACATTTTCATCCCCGAGAATTTTCGCAAGTTCCGTCGCCATCGCCGCCACACGGTCGGTTTCCTGCTTGCGCGTGTGAGCGATGCCGCGAATCGTGAGCGGCGTCCCCGCGTCGAGCAGAGGAGCGACAGCGGCGAGCGTCAAAAACGTGTCGGAAATTGCGTTGAAATCGATGTCGAATCCGCGCGTCGCCGTTCCCGCCGTTACGCGGCAACGCGGAATATTCCCGTTTTCGCCGAGCGAGACGGAAAGCAAATCGTGCGGCGGCGCGGAAAGTTCGAGCGTGAATGCGGCATCGCCTTGCAATCCGTTTGTATCCAAACCGTTGATGCAAATTTCACTTTCGCGGTGCACGAACGGCAAAATCAGAAAATACGATGCGGCTGTTGCGTCGGGTTCAATCGCGTAATCAAAATCGCCCGCACCGTAAGCGCCGCCGCAGGTAAAGGCGTTCCCGCGCGCTTCAATGCCGCCGCCGAACTGTGCGATCATGCGAGCCGTCATCTCTACGAACGGACGCGAAACTGTTTCTCCTTTGAGAAAAACGTCAAAAAGCCCTGTGCCGTTTTGCATTCCCGCGACGGGAGCGATTTGCATGAGTGCTGAAAGAATTTGGCTGGAAGCGCTTGCGTCCACCGTGATTTCGCGCGCGGAAATTCCGTGCGTGCGCATCGTGAACGGGAAAAATCCTCGCTCGCCGTGAAACTCAAATTCGCAACCGAGGCGGGCGAGCGCGTCGAGCAAACCGGACATCGGGCGCTTCCGCATTGCTTCGCTTCCGTCGAGAAAAAACTCGCCGCCTTTTTTCAAAACGAGCATCGCCGTAAGAAAACGAGCCGCCGTTCCCGCGTTTGCCACGAAAAGTTCCGCGCGGGAAGCGGGAATTTCTCCGCCGAGACCGGCAATTTCGACCGTGCGCGCCGCCTCGTCCGCCTCCACGCGAAAGCCGAGGCGACGCAAGCATTCAATCATCGTGCGCGTGTCTTCGGAAAAAAGTGTTCCCGTGAGTCGCGTCGTTCCCGTGCGCAACGCGGCAAGCACGAGCGCACGATTGGTAATGCTTTTTGAGCCCGGCGGCGTGACACTCGCCCGACGAAATTTGCGAAACGGTTTTATCGAAAGCATTTTTTAGAAAATTAGGAATGATGAGGAAGAAATTAGGAATTATAAATGAGAAATGAGGAACGGATGCCCTTCTAATTTCTCGCTCCTAACTCCTCATTCATTCTTATATTTGTAGCACGTGGAGAAAACGCCGAAGACAACCGCGACGGCAAACATCAGCGCCGCAAAGAAATAGAAGCGATCCGCCGCCGTGTAGTTGACCGTGAGAGCAACAACGAGCACAACGAGGAAGTTGCCGACCGTCGTCGTCAGATTCCACAAACTCGTAATCGTGCTACGCATGGACGCAGGCGCCTGCGAGAACGCAAATTCCAAGCCCGTCGCCGAGAAAAGCACTTCGCCGATCGTCAGCACAAAATACGGGAGCGCCATCCACCACACGGACATCGTCGGCGTTCCCGTAGCGAGCGACGCATCGACGGACGTTTGCAACCAACCGCAAATCACGAACGAAAACGCGGCGAGCACCATACCGACCGTCATGCGGCGAAGCGGCGTCGTTTTGAAAAAGCGCGTGCGGTTCAGCGCCGGATAAATAACGAACGACAAAATCGGAATGAGCGACATCACGAAAATCGGATTGATGTTCTGCATCGTTTCCGTGTTGATCGGGTAGCCGAGAAGATTGGTCGCCGTCATTTGCCCGCCGAGAATGACCCAAGTCGTTGCCATTTGGTCAAACAGCGCCCAAAACACAGGAATCACGGCAAAAAGCAAAAGGATTCCGCGGATCGCGCGGAAGCGTTCGCCGAGCGTCATCGACACTTCCTGCGCGGGAACGCCGGAAGATTTTTCACAGGAAAGCGAATCTGCGGGAACGCCGCCGTCCGGATATTTTTCCTTTGCCAAAGAAATCAAAAATTTCGGCAAAAATGCGGCGATTGCAAAAAGCACAAGCACGGCAAAAAACGCCGCCACGCCGGTTCCTGCAACGAACATTGTTTTCCCGAACGCGCCCATCGTGCCCACCCATTCTCCGACGGGACCGAGCATCTGCGGCTTCGCAAGCATGATTAACGCGCAGAAAAACCACGCGGGAAGCGCGCCGTAAAGCACGGACGAACTGCACACGCGTTTTGCGACCGTTCCCGCCGGCTCGGAAATCCATTCGCCCAAATTACGTTTGTAGCCTGCCGTTCCCGCGACGAAAACCAGCGTCGCCAAACCCATCGTAATTCCGGGAATCCCGAACGCCCACGCGTAGCCGACGGAATCTTTGATCACCGGAATCAGCAGAAACGCGAAGAACGAACCGAAGTTAATCGCCCAGTAAAACATCCCGAAGGCGCGCGCGATAAAGTTGCTTTGGTCTTTGGAAAATTGTTCGCCCATAAACGAGGAAACGCAGGGCTTGATGCCGCCGGAACCGAAAGCAATCAGCGAAAGCCCGACAATCAGTCCGACCTGTGAACCGACCGTCAGCGCAAGCGTCGCGTTCCCGACAACGTAAAAGAGCGACATCGCGACAATCGTCCAATAGCGTCCCCAGAATTTGTCCGCAATCCACGCACCCAAGAGCGGCATAAAATACACGCCCATCGTGAAAATGTGCCCGATTACCGTTGCGTAATCTTCCGCCGCGCGCAAACCTTCCGGACCGCTTGCCGAAAGGTTTTTCATCAGCTCGTGAATGATGTAAAGCGTGAGAATGCTACGCATTCCGTAAAAGCTGAAACGCTCGCAGGCTTCCGTTCCGACGATAAAGAAAACGGAACGCGGGAAGCGCGATTTCGGTTGCGCGGGAACGCCGCCGGAAGCGGCCGGCCCAGAGGATTTCGCGGTCAAAGTCATTGCGTGTAAAAATTGAAGTTTCATTAGAAAATTTCCCACGCCGAGCCGCAAAACAAAATTTCACACCGATGCGATTTTGAACCGTAAATCCGCCCTCTTTCCCTCGGAAAATTTTTTCACAAAAAAAAGCGTTCCCGCGAAATTCACGGGAACGCTTTTTTTGTTTTTCGGCAAAACGAATTACCAGAAGATTGCGTAGAGGGCGATTGTTGCCACGACGACAAACACGCCGAAAGCCTTCGCCTTGCCCGAACCTTCGAGCGGAACTTCGTTTTTCGCGGGAACGAGAATCGCCTGCCCACCGCGCGCCGCATTCCAAATCGTAAGCAAAGCACCAATCGCGATGCAGACGATCAGGCAGATCGACATACGGTTAAGGAACGCCATTTCCAGCATCCAAACTTTCAACGCACCGTAAAGAACGGCGTTGACGGCGATGCCGAGCCAGCCGAACACACGCGGGCACTTCGGAACGAAGAAGCCGAAGAGGAACACGCAGAGCACGCCCGGCGAAATGAAGCCTTGGAATTCCTGAATGAAGTTGAAGATCCCGCCGAAGACGGGGCTATTCAGGAACGGAGCAAGCGCCAACGCGATCAGCACGCAGACAACGACGCCGATTTTTCCGACGGAAACAAGCCTTTCCGGAGAGGCGTTTTTCGCGATCTTATTGTAGATATCCATCGTGAAGATGGTGGACGCAGAGTTGAGCATCGAAGCGAGCGAGGAAACGACCGCGCCGAAGAGCGCCGCGAGAACGAACCAGGTGATGCCCGGAGACATGAGCTTTTTGAGCAGAGTCGGGAAGGCCGCGTCGTAGTCAAAGCCGACGAGTTTCGATGAAACCTTAAGTCCTTTCGCGGGAGCGGATTCGACAAAGCCCATGTTCAAGTCCGCAACTTTTTGCGCAAGCGGAATGCGATCCGCAAGCGTCGTCGAGGAATCGTCGATGTCTTTCTTGAGCGAAATCAACGCGTTGTTGAGATCATCGAAGAGCTCATCGGAGACTCCGGCGACATTAACGTTGTGCTGAATCAGCTTTACGCCCGTATCGTAGTTCTGGAGCATGTATTCTCCCGTCACGAAATAAACGGTCTTATCGACATCTGCCGATTTTTCGACAGCAACAATCGCCGCCGCATTCTTCGTGTCAGCGCTGAGCTTGAGGTCGTCACGATAGAGGTTGTAGGCGAGAATGCCCGGAATAACGACGACAAACGGAATGATAAGTTTGAGGAACGCCGCAAAAACGATCCCCATTTGCCCTTCGGCAACGGATTTCGACGCGAGCGTGCGCTGCATAATGTATTGATTCAAACCCCAGTAGAAGAAATTCGGAATCCACAGACCGAGCAGAAGCGCCGTCCACGGGATCGACGGATCGTCCGCCGGGCGAATCATGTGAAGTTTCCCGCCGATGGAATTCATGCCGCTGACGGCATCGCCGGCGTTGAGCTGCAGAAAGCGGTCGATTCCGCCGGCATCCTGCAAGCCTTCAACCGTAGCTCCGGAATTGGCTGCCGCCGACTGAATGAGGTGTGCGGGATCGGCATCCGCAAGCGCCGTAATCGCGAGATAAGCGACGACCCCGCCGCCGAGAATGAGCGCCGAGCCCCAAATGAGGTCCGTCCAAGCACAGGCTTTCAAACCGCCGACAAAAACGTAAACCGCCGCACAGAGCGCGATAATGATACAGCCGATAAGAATGTTCCCGTCAACCAGATTGCCAAGCGTGAATGCGCCGTTTGCCAGCGTGTTGAAGTCAACTCCGGTAACGCCTTCCGCGCCGAAGAAGAAGACCGCGATGCATTTCGCTCCCGCGAAAATAACGCCCGCCGTCGGAACGCCGACGAGAATAAGAAGCGTGCAAATCGCCATAATCGAGCGGGAAAGCGGATTGTAGCGCGATTCCAAAAATTCCGGAATCGTGTAAACGCCGCAACGCAACAGCTTCGGGAGAAAGAAGAACGCCACCACAACGAGCGTGATCGCCGCAAGCCATTCATAGCCGGCGATGGCAAGACCCAGCCAGTCTGCCGCCTGCCCGGACATCCCGACGAACTGTTCCGTCGAAATATTCGCGGCAATCAGCGAGAAACCGACTAACCACCAAGACAAGCCGCGCCCGGCAAGGAAGTAATCCGCCGCACTCGCGTCTTTCTTTTCTTCGCCCTCAACTTTCTGAGGACGCGCTTTATAGATACCGAGCCCGATGACGCCGACGACCGCCACACAGAAGAGGACGACGTCGAGCATACTCATCACGCTCCGGGCAGACTCCGCCGCTGCCTGAGCTAACATACACGTAAGCATATTTTTTTAGGGTTTGTTGGATGAAATAAATCAGCGTTCCCGCAAACGCGGGAAACCGAAAGGGAAACTACGCCCATCTGCGGGAACAGGCAAACAGAAATTTCTTAAGTGCCAAGCACCGAACGTCAAGCATCACGCGAAGAATTCTCCTTCCCGTCCCTTCTGACTCTTCGCCTGTTGCCTGATGTTTGCTACCAAATTTTTCCCGGCCACTCGGTTTGGTTCCACGCATAGGCGCGGGCAAGGTCTCTGCCGAAGAAGGGACCGCGGTAAACCATACCCGTGTAAATTTGAATGAGCGCAGCACCTTCCGCCAAAAATTGGTCAGCTGCTTCTCCGGAGCAAATCCCGCCGCAACCGATAACGGGAAGTTTCCCGTCCGTCGCGCGAACAATGTAGCGCACGACATCAAGCGAGCGGCGCATGAGCGGCGCACCGGAAAGCCCGCCTTTTTCGGGAGCGTCGGCGAGGTCTAAGGGGCGCGTCGTCGTCGTGTTTGTCGCAATAATTCCGGCAAACTGCGTTTCTTCAAGCACGGAAAGCACGTCGTCGATTTGCGGGAACGTCAAATCCGGCGAAATTTTCAAAAGCAACGGCAAGGGTTTTTCTCCGGATTTTTCCGCAAGAGAACGATTCTCGCTCTGAATCGCGCCGAGCAATTCGACGAGGCGGGAACGCTCATGGAGTTCCCGCAAATTCGGAATGTTCGGGCAGCTGATGTTGATTGAAACGTAATCTGCGTGCGGCGCGAGCAAGCGGAACGAACCGAGATAATCTTCGACCGCATTTTCCATCAGCGTCAGTTTGGATTTGCCGATATTGACTCCGAGCGGACACGCACGCGCACCCTTTTTCGGTCCGGCGGCAAGACGGCGAGCCACTTCTTCCGCGCCGTCGTTCGGAAATCCCATGCTGTTGACCGCCGCTTCCGCTTCGGGGAAGCGGAAAATACGCGGCTTTTCGTTCCCGCCCTGCGAGTGACGCGTTACCGTCCCGACTTCGACGTGACCGAATCCGAGCGCCCCGCCCGCCTGCCAAATGCGCGCCTGTTTGTCGTAACCGGCGGCGAGCCCGACACGATTCGGAAATTTCAACCCGAAAAGCTCAATCGGTTTCTGCGCGGGAACGTTTCGCGCCGTCATATTAAAATACTGAAAAAGCGCCGTCAGCGGACGCATCGCCGCAAACGCGCGCAAAGCGAGGTAGGAAGCGTCGTGAGCTTTTTCCACGTCTCCGTGAAACGGAAATCCCTTACGGAAAAAGAGCGGACGCAGGAGGCCTTCATAAAGATAATCCATGCCCGCAATGATACTCCGCCCCGCACTCTCCGCAACGGGAAAAATGCCGCTCGTGTTCTAGCAAAGCGCGTTTCATTTCCGTGCCGCCCGCGTAGCCGGAAAGTTTTCCGTGAGCACCGACAACGCGGTGGCACGGCACGACAATCGGAAGCGGATTGACGTGATTTGCCGCGCCGACAGCACGGCTCGCCCCGGGAGAGCAGATTATTTTCGCAATTTCGCCGTAAGTTCGCGTTTCGCCGTAGGGAATTTCCCGCAATGCCGCCCAAACTTTTTCCCGAAAAAAAGTTCCCGTGCACACAATCGGCAAATCAAATTGCTTCCGCGTTCCCGCGAAATATTCCGCAAATTGCGCCCGCGCGATGCGAAGTACCGGACAATTTTCCCCGGATTCCGTAAAACCTTCGGGCTCGAAAAACGCCACGCGCACGAGCGAAACGCCGTCGGATTCGAGGAATAACTCTCCGCAAAAAGTCCGGATTTTCGTAAAAACCGCCATAAAATCCGGCACGGGCTCAAAACATCCCGCGAACTTTTTTCAATGCGGCAACGAAGCGATCCGCTTCTTCAAACGTATTATAAAAAGCGAACGAGGCACGAACCGTTCCCGTAATTCCGAGGCGCTTCATCAGCGGCATCGCGCAATGATGCCCCACGCGCACGGCAACGCCGAACGTATCGAGCAACATTCCGACATCGCTCGGATGGATATCACCAAGATGAAACGAAATCACGGACGCTTTTTCCTTCGCCGTGCCGAAAATCCGGATTTCCGGAAGCTCCGTGCAAAGTTTTTCCGTCGCGTAGCTCAAAAGCGCCGATTCATGCGCTTGCGCGTGCGGACGCAACGCGGAAACGTAATCGAGCGCCGCGCCGAGCCCGACAGCGCCGGCGATATTCGGCGTTCCCGCCTCGAAGCGCCCGGGAATCCCGCGAAACGTCGTTCCCGCGAAATCAACAACGTCAATCATGTCTCCGCCAAACTGGTAGGGCGGCATTTTTTCCAAAATTTCCGCGCGCGCGTAAAGCACACCGATTCCCGTCGGTCCGCAAATTTTGTGTCCGGAAAAAACGAGAAAATCGCAACCGATTGCCTGCACGTCCACGGCGAAGTGAGCGGCAGATTGCGCGGCATCGACAAGGACGAGCGCTCCGGCGGTGTGAGCGGCGGCGCAAATCTCCGCCACGGGATTAACGGTGCCGAGCGCGTTGGACGTTTGCGTGATTCCGACGATTTTCGTCTTTTCCGAAATGAGATTTTTCATCGCGGGAACGTCAAGCGAACCGTCGTCAAAAATCGGAGCGACGACAATTTTTGCGCCCGTGCGTTCGGCAATTGCCTGCCATGGAACGATATTGGCGTGGTGCTCCATTTCCGTGAGCAAAATTTCGTCTCCCTCGCGCAAATTTGCACCGCCCCAACTCGCCGCGACGAGGTTAATCGCTTCCGTCGCGCCGCGCGTAAACACGCACTCGCGGGATTCGCGCGCGTTAAGAAATTTCGCAACGCGTTCCCGCGCGCGCTCAAACGCCGTCGTCGCCGTTTGGCTCAAGCGATAGAGCCCGCGATGGATATTGGCATTGTCGCGCGCGTAAAATTCGGAAACGGCATCAATGACACATTGCGGCTTTTGCGCCGTCGCCGCGCTGTCGAGATACACGAGTTTCGCGTTCCCGCGCAACAACGGGAACTCGGAACGAATTTTTTCGACATCAAAAAGCATGGTAAATTACTGCGGACGAATGACGACGTTCGGGAGCGAAATCGAAAACGCGCGCCCTTCCGGCGGTTTGCGGAATTTCCCGATGCGGGAAACAGCTTTTGCGACGCGCTCCCGCACTTGTGCGTCGTTGTTTCCGATCACTTCGAGCAAGCGAATATTTCCGGAGGCGTCCGCCTGAAGCCGCACTTCCACGGAAACGGCAAATTCGAGCGTCAGCGGCTGTTGCTCCAACACGTTGTCCAAATGCGTCGCGAGCTTTTGCGCGACTTCGGACGCGTAAACCTGCTGCGCGGAAGCCACGGCGCGACCGCCCTCGCCTCCGTTCCCGCCGGTGCCGCCGGGAACGCCGAAACGCTTTCCGCCGGACGTCACCTTAGAAAGATCAATCTTCGCCGTCGTCCTCTTTCCGGAACCCGATTTCTTTCCGCTTCCGGGCTTTTTCGGCTGTTTCGGTTTGTTCTGTTTGCGAAATTCTTCCAACGACATTTTTTTGCCGCCCGAAGTCGTGTTCTTCGGCTTGGGTGCAGGCTTTTTCGGTGCCGGTTTTTTAACCTCGGGTTTAGTTTTTTCCGGCGCCGGGGTCTTCGTCTCGGCGGGAACGGGTTTTGCGGGTTCGGGCGTTGCAACAGCAGGCGAAGGCTCTGCGGGAACGGGCTCCGGTTCCGGTTCGGGCAGAGGTTTTTCCAAAGCCTCTTCCGCTGCGTCGTTGAGCGCTTCAAGCTCGTCCGAAAAATCCGGATTTTCCAACGTGTTCCCGTCGGTCGAACCTTCGGCGAGCCCGAGTTCTTCGCCGACTAATCCGGCGGACTTCGTCGGGTCGGCATTTTCGTCGGCAAACATTGCCAAAAGGGGATCCGACGCGGAAACCACGTCGTTTCCCTGCGTTTGCGCAGAAAAGAAAATCAGTGCCGCAAATGCCGCACCGTGCAACGCACAGGAAAAAATCGCGCCTTTGAAGCCGCTGTTCATTTCGCGGCGCCTCCTTGGTCAACTTCCGTATCGATGGCGACTTTGGTCAATCCCTGTTTTTTCGCCATATCAAAAACCGCAACGACTTTCTGATATTCGAGCTGCCCGTCGGCGCGAATACGCACAATCGGCTGTTCGTCGGCAGGAAGACGCGCGATATCGGCAAACGCGGAGAGCAGATTTTCCGAAGAAACGGCGGCATCGTCCAAATGATACGCTCCGTGGCGGTCGATGGCGACAAAGCGGTATTTCGTATCCGCCGAAGCGGGAGCGCCGGCTTTTGCCGAAGCGGCGGGCAGCTCGATACGCGTTGTCTGCTCAAGCACGGGCGTCGCAATCATGAAAATAATCAGCAGACAAAAGCACAAGTCGAGGAGCGGAGTCACATTGATCTCCGACATCGGCGTCATTTTGTGCCGTCTTGAAAAATTGCGTGCCATGGAAAATTTTTCTCCGGAAAACAATTATTCCCACGAGGGGCGGGAACGCGGAAGCGTGCCGGACTCGGAAACGTCATCGGCATCCGCGTCCGCATCTTCATCACGCAGGAAAGGATTTACACCGACGGGAGCGGGACGCGCGGGAACGTCGTCCGGCTTTTTCCGACGGTCGCGCAAATCTTCCAAAAGTTCGATTTCGATTTGGTCGGCGACGGCAGAAGCGAAGTTGTCCAGCTCGGTTCCCAACTGTCGCGTCAGTCCGAGAGCCCAGTTATAAGCAAACGAAGCGGGAATCGCGAGAAGAAGCCCCGCCGTCGTCGCAACGAGCGCACCGGAAACGCCGGGAGCGAGCTCCGCGATTGAGGCTTTTTCCGTCAATGCGCCGAATGTCACCATGACACCCCAAACCGTGCCGAGAAGCCCGAGAAACGGACCGCCGGAAATAAACGTGCTCAGCGGAATCATGCCTTTTTCGTAGCGCGCCGTAATGCGCCCGATGGCGCGCTGGACGGAATTTTCGACGTGCCCCATGCAAACGCGCACGTCGCTTTCGCCGGAAATTTTTCCGCGGTGCTGACGCAGGGCGCGGAGCGCGGCATCAAGCACCTGCGCATACGGCGCAGGCGACGTTCCCGCAGCAGGCAAGGTTCCGATTTCCGTCAGCCGCTCTTCGCGGTGAATTTGCGTTTCAAACGCCAAATTCCCTTTGCGCAACGCACGCAAATCGACAAATTTTTGCCAAATCGTCGTCAGCGACCAAATCGAGAAAACAATGAGGATTCCGACAACGATTTTCGCCGCCTCGTCGCACTGCTCCCAGTACCACATGATAGAGCGCGAATTTGCCAAGAAATGAACTGAAATATTCGACATTTTTAAGAAAATTTTCCTCTGCAAAAAAGAAACGATTTTGCGGGAATCCTTTCAAGGTTTTATTCCGAAAAACTATTCACACTCCCGCCCGCGGGAACGGGAAAACACGCCGGAGTGAGGCTTAAAACGAAAATTCGCTTTGCGCGGGCTCGGCGTCTTCGCGCGGGAGCAAATCCTCCAATCCGGGAATTCCGTCCGGTGACTGCGCGGCGAGATTGCGCAAAAATTTCAGCCGGTGCTGCGGCGTAATTCCGCGGGAACGAATCGCCGCAATATGCACGGGCGTGCCGTAGCCTTTGTGTTCGCGGAAACCGTAGCCGGGAAATTCGCCGTCGAGCGCAACCATCATGCGGTCTCGGGAAACTTTGGCGACAATCGACGCGAGCGCAACAGCAAGGCTTGTGGCGTCGCCCTTCACAATCGCCTCGTGCCTCCAAACAAAAGGCGTGAGCGGCCGCCCGTCCACCAACATCGGCGGGAACGCGATACCCCGGTCGAACAGCGGCGCGTCGTCCGTTCCCGCCGTGGCAAACGGACACGGCGTTCCCGCGGGAAGTTTTGCCAAAATGCCTTCCACGGCGCGCTGCATCGCGAGCCGCGATGCGCCGAGAATGTTGAGCGCGTCGATTTCGCGCACAGTCGCCGTTCCCGCAGAAAAAACGAGTTCGCCGCGCCGTTCCCAGTATTCAACCAACGCGAAAATTTCTTCACGCGTTTCTGGAGAAATCTGTTTGGAGTCGTTGATAAATTTTCCGCGCTTAATCGGCGTGGAATTTTCGTAAAAAGCACGCCGCACCCAAACCGCACCCGCAACAACCGGCCCCGCGAAACAGCCGCGCCCGGCTTCGTCCACGCCGACAACGCCCGGCGCGCCGTCCGCCAAGCGGTTTTTATCAAACTGGAAAAGGCTCGCCATCGGAAAAACTTGTTACACCCAGCGCAGTTTTTTTCTCAAAATATCAAACTCCGAAAGTCCTTCCGGTTGGAGAATGTCCAGATGCGTTTCGGAAAGGCGAATGCTCAGCGGGAACGCGGAATCGCCCGCAATCGGGGTGCGTCCGTCGATGGAAATCCCCACGGGAACGTTCGGGGATTCGTTGCGGATTTCGATTTCCATGCTACGCGGCAAAACCAACGTGCGGTTGGAAAGCGTGTGCGGGCAAATCGGATTCAGCGCAAAAACGTCCGCGTCGGAATGAATCAGCGGTCCGCCCGCGCCGAGGCTGTATGCCGTGGAGCCGGTGCTCGTCGTAAGAATCAGCCCGTCGCCGTGGTAGGTGTTGACATGACCGTAATCGGGAGAGTCGACACGCAACGCCGTCATTTTGAAATTTTCCCAAGCCTTAATAACGATGTCGTTCAGCGCGAATCGGCGCATTCCCGCAAAATCACCCGGGAAGCGACATTCCAAAAGCCGGTGCGGGACTTTGCGAAAACGCCCCGAAAAAACATCTTCCACGCATTGCGGCAAATCTTCCGCCGCGTAATTCGCGAGGTATCCGAGTTTGCCGCGATTGATGCCGAAAATCGGAACGGCGTGCGCCGCCGCACTTTCCACCGCTCCGAGAATTGTGCCGTCTCCTCCGATCACGCAGCACGCGTCCGCATTTTCCAGAAACGACACGGGAACGGGATGCGCCGAAGTGAGGACGACTTCCGAGCCGAGTTTTTCGGCGGCGGCGGCAACGGCGTGCGCGCAACTTTCCGCGCCGTCTTTTTCGGCGTTCCAAAGAATGGCAAGTTTACGGATTTGCATCGGTCAAAGAGTTACGGGAACGGAAGGTTCGGGTGCCGGAAAAGATTTTTCCTCCGGCGGCGGGACTTCGTCCGCGAAAAGAATTTTAACGGTAAGGCGCGTATTCGGGCGTTCCCGCAGTTCGCGAATATCGTCCAGCCATTTCGTGACGAATTTTTCAAAAGATTTGCGTGCGGCATCGCGCACGGCAGCGGAGCGCGCGTGGTTTTTTGCCGAAATCACGAGGCGCATCGAGATTTTTTTCTGAAGTTCATCAGTCATTTCTTCGCGATTGAACCGGAGGAAACCGATGTCGCGCGTCCAAACGGCACGCGAAGTATCAAAAGCCACGGGCAAAACCGGACGCAATTTCGGTGCCGTTACCGTGCAGACGATCTCATCTCCGTTCTCGTGTGCGCTCACGGAAATCGGTTCGGAAATTTTGACAAAAAAGCGAAAAACGGCGGGGATTTCCGCACGCGAGACGGATTTTCCCAATCCGGCGGGAACATTTTGCCAAACGTCCTCCTGCTCAAACGTCAGCACCGATTCCAACACGGCGAGCTCAAGAATGTCGCCCTGCGTGGCGCGAATACGGGAAATTTTTTCGGAAACGCGATCCTGAATTTTGCGCTGCACGAGCATATCGCCGACATCCGTTCCCGCAGAAAATTTTAACGTGAAAAATACGCCGATGCCGGCGGAAACCAACATCGCAAGCAGGAACAAAATAAACTTTATTTTTCGCGTAAAAAATCCCACGGCTTCTCTTTTCGCCAAGTTAACGCCTTTTACTTCGTTCCCGCAAATTGAAATTTAGCGAAGCCAACGCTTCGCTAAATTTCAATTTGCGAAGCCGCGCGGGAACGCGTTTAATTTTCGCTTTTTGATTTTTCTTTTTAAAACGATGACGCAAGACATTCCGAAGAATTACGAATCCGCTCAAGTCGAATCCCGCTGGTATGAAAGCTGGGTCGACAAAGGTTGCTTTACCGCCGATCCCGCGCGCGTAAGCGAAAGCCGTCCGGCGTATTCTATCGTCATTCCGCCGCCGAACGTGACGGGCGTGCTTCACATGGGGCACGTGCTCAACAACACGATCCAGGACATTCTCGTGCGCAAGGCGCGTCTCGACGGGAAGGAAGTGCTTTGGCTTCCGGGCACGGACCACGCAGGCATCGCCACGCAGGTCATGGTCGAAAAACAGCTCAAAAAGGCGGAAGGCAAAACGCGCTACGATCTCGGTCGCGAAGCGTTTCTTGAGCGCGTTTGGGATTGGAAAAAAGAAAAAGGCGGGATCATCATCAACCAGCTCAAAAAGCTCGGCTGCTCCTGCGACTGGTCGCGGGAACGCTTCACGATGGACGAACGCTACTCGCGTTGCATCCAGAAAATTTTCGTCGACCTTTACAAAAAAGGCTACATCTACCGCGGCAAACGCATGGTGAACTGGTGTCCGGCATCGCTCACGGCGCTCTCCGACGAAGAAGTCATCATGGAGCCGCACAAAGGGTTCCTGTATTATTTCAAAATCGAAATCGCCGAAGAACCGGGAACGTTTTTGACGATTGCGACGACGCGCCCCGAAACGATTCCGGGCGACTCCGCAATTGCCGTCAATCCTAAGGACGAGCGCTACGCAAAATACATCGGCAAACACGCGATTCGCCCGCTCCCGTGCGAAAATCAGGAACCGATCCCGATTGTCGGCGACGAATCCGTCGAATTCGAGTTCGGAACCGGCGTGCTCAAAGTAACGCCCGCGCACGACAAAACAGACTTTGAAATCGGTCGCCGCCACAATCTCAAAGTAACGGACATTATGAATCCCGACGGCACGATGAACGCACTCGCGGGAAAAGACCTCGCGGGAATGGAACGCTTCAAGGCGCGCGATAAATCCGTCGAACTCCTCCGAGAACTCGGTTTGCTCGTCAAAGAAGAACCTTACGAAAACAAAGTCGGCATCAGCGAACGCGCGAAAGTGCCGATCGAGCCGCGCCTTTCCGAGCAGTGGTTTTTGAAATATCCGAGCGTTCCCGCCGCCCGCGAATGTGTGGCTTCCGGCGCAATGAAATTTCACCCGGAGCGCTGGAGCAAAGTTTACGAACACTGGATGGGCAACCTGCAGGACTGGTGTATTTCCCGCCAACTTTGGTGGGGACACCGCATTCCCGTGTGGTATTCCAAGAGCGATCCCGCGAAAATTTATTGCGACGTTACTCCGCCCGCCGATGCTGAAAACTGGGAACAGGATCCGGACGTGCTCGACACCTGGTTCTCCTCGTGGCTCTGGCCGTTTGCAACAATGGGTTGGGACATGGACACGCCCGACGCCGAAATGCCGGAACTTTTGAAAAAATTCTATCCGACGAGCGACCTCGTTACCGGCCCGGACATCATTTTCTTCTGGGTCGCTCGCATGATTATGGCGGGCTTTGAATGGCGCGGTGAAATGCCCTTCCGCAACGTGTATTTCACGGGAATCGTGCGCGACAAACTCGGGCGAAAAATGTCGAAAACGCTCGGCAATTCGCCCGACCCGCTCGACCTCATCGCGCGCTACGGCGCCGACGCGCTCCGCTTCGGCACAATGCGTTCCGCGCCGCTCGGGCAGGACGTTTTGTTTGACGAAAAGAACGTCGAACTCGGACGCAATTTCTGCAACAAACTTTGGAATGCCTCGCGTTTCCGCCAAATGAGCGGACCGATGGCGGACAATTCCTCGCTCGAAGCGATTGTTTCCCGTATCGTTCCCGAGCTTTGCGATGCCGACGACCACGCGATTTTAGACGGGCTCGTGCGCCTCGTGCGCGGCTGCTCCGATGCGCTTGCGAACTACGAATTTAACGCCTACACGCAGGCGCTTTACGCGTTTTTCTGGAACGATTTCTGCGATTGGTATGTCGAAGTGGCGAAAACGCGTCTCACCGACGAAAAATTGCGCGGGAACGTGCTCGCGATTCAGGACTTGTGCCTGCGCCAATTCCTGCTTTGCCTCGCACCGCTCACGCCGTTTATCGCGGAAGAATTGTATCACCTGCTCGGATACATTCCCGAGGGCGAATTCCTGCAGTCGCAAAAACTCGTTTCCGCTGACGAGCTCGCGGGAACGCTGGAAAAACGCGGCTTGAAAATCGACGCGACGGCGGTGAATGACATCGCGCAAATCCGCGAGTTTGTAACGCAGGCGCGCGCTCTTAAATCGCACAACAACGCGGGAACGAAGAAAGATTGCCTCTTCCGCCTCGTGCTCAAAGACGCTGCCGCGGGAGCTTTGCTCGAACGCAACGCCGCCAAGCTCAAAACACTTATCGGTGCAAAGGAAATCGAAATCCTGTCCGAAAATTCCGAGGGAATCGGAGCCTCGGCGGTTACGCCGCTCGGCACGCTCTCGCTCGACACAACAGGCTTGATTGACGTTGCCGCCGAGACGAAACGCCTCTCCAAGGAGTTGGAAAAACTTGACAAGGCTGTCGCGGCGGGAACGGCAAAAATCAACAATCCGGCGTTCGCCTCCAAAGCGCCCGCGCACATTCTCGAAGGCGCGAAAAAGCAACTCGCCGAAACCCAAGCCAAGCGCGACGAAGTCGCCAAGCTCCTCGAAAGCCTGAAGCTTAAGGGTTAAAGCTTGAAAAGAGATAAAAAGCGTTCCCGCGATTGGTTTCACGGGAACGCTTTTTTTTGAAGATACTTAAATTTTTTCGTAGTGCGTCTTACACGCAATGATTTCGACGGCATCTGCGGTTGCCCGATAAACAAGACGGTCTTTACTGTTGATTCTACGGCTCCAGTAACCGGCGAGCTCATGTTTGAGCGGCTCCGGCTTTCCGTCCCCTTCGTAAGGAGTTCTCACGCATTGCTTTATAAGCAGGACAATCTTTTTGAACGTCTTTTTATCTGTTTCGCTCCATTGGGTAAATTCGTTCCAAGCAGCAATGTGCCAAACGATTTTCATAAATCTTCCGGGCGGGTTGTTTTTCGCTTGGCGGGAACGTGCATCTCTTCGGCGCGCTTTTTCAACTCTCTGATGTTGTCGGGGCTGTAGAACGGATCCGGCGCAGAGACTGCAAACGGGATCGCGCGATCGGCAAGCATCCGATGAACGAAGATGCTGATTGCAGCAGACGGCGTTATGCCGATTTCCCGACAAACAGCTCCGAAACCGTCGCGAATCTCTTTGTCTATGCGCACCGAAATTGTTGTTTCCATAGTGTAATACTATATTTTATTAAAGTATTACATCAAGTGGAATTTGTATTTATTTGCGCTTGCGACGTGAGACGCCGAGAGCGAGGGCCCCAAGCCCCGCGAGTAAGCCGAATGCCGATGGCTCGGGAATCGCAATCCCGCTGGAAATAAAATTCAGCGTTTCCGTGGAGCTGATTCCCAAAAAGTGGGCGTTGTCGATTGTCAGCGGATTGTAATAGTTGGGATCGACGGTTACGCCGTAATAGTGATCCGCGTCCATCAAAAGTTTATTCCCTCGGGTTGTAACAAGTGCCTTGTTCATATTGCCGGAATTGTGCGCGAACGCCGAACCGCTGGAATCCGTCACCCACGCGGTGGTCATCAAGTTGGTTTCGGTATCGAAAGTTGCGCCCCAAAGCGTCACGGCGTGCGTGCTGTTTTTAATATCAATCACCAGTGCGTTCCCGGCGGAAAGCGCGTAGTAAATTGCCATCGAAAGCCCGACGGTATAGTCATCGTCGGTTACATATTTTTTCTCGTCGGAATATTTCCATGCGATTTCTTTCACAGATTCCGGGGTTGTGTAAACATCCTCGTAAAAACCGCCGTTCCCGATGTCATAGTCAATGATTGCTTTTCCGTTTTCGTCTTTGATTGCGCCGTCTCCATACAATGCCGCGGCGTGATGATGCCCAACCCAATAGCGATAAAGTTGCGATGCATATCCGCCTTTATAAGAGGAGTAAAATGAGCGATAAGTATCATAAACTTTCGTGCCCTGCGGTGCGGCAACGCCTTCCGGAGATATTCCGATTGCGGGCGCATTCGGCGCGTTGTTTTCCTGCCAGTGCGCGATAACGTTGCTTCCGGCGGCTGCCCAGCAAGTCGGCGTCATTCCTTGCTTGTTGTTGTAATAAGTCTTCGTGTCGTCCGGATTTACTCCGGTTGCGAAAACCGTAATTTCAGCGGCTGAAAGCGCCGAAAAATTCATCGAGAGTGCAAAAATAAAGGCGAGCTTTTTCATGTCTTAAAACTTCTTTTGTTTGAAACTGATTCGGATGGCGGAATTTGTCAATAAAATCCTACCTTTATGATAGTAATTTGGCTCACTCTTTTCTAAAAAAAACAAGCGTTCCCGCAGATATCTGCGGGAACGCTTCAAGTTTAACGGGAAAATCTTATTTTCCTTGTTTGTCGATCCAACGGGCGAGAGAAGGGTGGATAAAAATTACAAATTGCCGGATATTTTGTTTTCATGGAAAAGTTTTTCCGCTCACGCGATAAATAAACTTCGAAAAACCTCCGGTCCGGTTTGGCAGAGCGAATCGTGGGATAGAATTATTCGTTCCCGCGCGCACTTTGAACGTGTTTTCCGGTATATTTTAGACAATCCCCAAAAGTAGAACACAAAGGAGGACAGGCGTCCCGCCTGTCCTTTTTTTATACCCTCTAAGAAATTTTCAAAGGACAGCCGGGACGGCTGTCCTCCTTTACACGAAAAGGGCAGCGCTAAGTTTTTTGGAAAAATTTCGTGTTTCTTCGGGAAAAGTTTTTTTGATATATTTTAGGGTTTGTATGATGTCGACTGAGACCAACACGCATTTCACCGTTTTAAAAACCGATCCCGCGAGCGCCGCACGCCGTTGCGAGCTGCGCACACGCCACGGGAACGTGCAAACGCCGGTTTTCATGCCGGTCGGCACGCAAGGCACGGTTAAATCGCTCACGCCGACGCAAGTAAAGGAAACAGGTGCGCAAATCATTCTCGGGAACACCTACCACCTGAATCTGCGCCCGGGACCGCAAACCGTGCGCGCGCTCGGCGGTTTGCACAAATTTATGGATTGGGACGGACCGATTCTGACGGACTCCGGCGGCTTTCAGGTTTTCTCGCTTTCCAAACTGCGAAAAATCACCGACGCGGGAATCACGTTCGCTTCGCACTTGGACGGCGCGCGCATCACGCTTACGCCGCGCAGCTGCCTCGATATACAGAGCGCTCTCGGGAGCGACATCGCGATGGTGCTCGACATTTGCCCGCCGTTTCCGGCGACAAAACGCGACGTCGCCAACGCCAACCGCACGACGTTGCGTTGGGCAAACGAATTTCTCTGCCACGCGATTGACGACGGTTTTCTCTCCGCCGGTCACCACGTTTTCGGCATTGTTCAAGGCGGAATTTACGATGACCTGCGCCGCGAATGCGCCGAAGCGCTCTCGCAAATGGATTTCCCCGGCTACGCCATCGGCGGTGTTTCCGTCGGCGAACCCGAGCCGGAAATGCTCCAGCAGGTTGCCGCGAGCACGCCGTTTCTCCCGCATTTCAAACCGCGCTACGTCATGGGCGTAGGCACGCCGCCGCAACTTTTGAAAATGATTGCGCTCGGCGCGGATATGTTCGACTGCGTAATGCCGACGCGCCTTGCGCGCCACGGGACCGCGTTCACGCCCGACGGGACGATTAACATCAAAAACGAAAAATTCAAACTCGACGAAACCCCGCTCGTTGAAGGTTTGGACAACTACACTTGCCGACGTTTCTCTCGCGCGTATCTACGCCATCTTTACGTTTCCGGCGAAATGCTTTCGTCCACGTTGCTGAGTATCCACAACATTCACTTTTTCCAAGACCTTATGCGACAAGCGCGGGAACACCTCGAAGCCGGCGATTTCACGCCGTGGTCGCGGGAATGGATTGCACGCTACGAAGCGGGCAAGAAAGCTTAAAAAAGTGAAAAAGAGGGAACGTTAAAACCCAACAGTTAAACCAATGTCCGAACCTTACACGCCGCCGACGAAAAAGTCGTTTTCTCTCAAAGCGCTTGCGCTCTGGGGTGAACGCCTTGCGTCCGATCCGGTTTCGGACTGGGAAAATCTTTTCACCGAAGACGCGCTCTACACCGGACGCCGCATTTACCGCGAATCCAAAATCTCGGAAATCATTCTCGGTGCGGAAGATGCCGCCGTAATTTTCCGCGTTCCCGCGGCGACGCCGTCGTCATTTCTACAAATCCTTTTTGATTTTGACGAAAACGGAAATATCCATTGGCGCAGCAGCTCGTCCGCGCCGCGCCGGGAATCCGCGCCTTTCGCCGTTGCCGGACTCTACGTTATCGAAGAGTTTGTTGCCTCGGAATATCCGAATTTGCCGCTTTCCGCCGACGGCGAAAAATCAGCAGCAAAAGAAAATTCCCCGGAAGAAAAAAAGCCGGAATCCGCCGTTCCCGTGCCGACGCGCCCCGACCGCGAGCTTCGCCTGATTTTTTCCTCCGGAGAAAACGAACTTTCCTTTTCCGCCGAATGGTTTGACTCCGCCGGGAAAAAAGAATCCGCGCTGAAAACCGATGACGCGCAGAAAATCCTAACGCCCGGCGAGCGAGAACAGCTCATTCGCCTCGTCGCCGCCGCGCGCAAATCCGGCTTCGTTTTCAAATCCGAACGTGACGCCTATGTGCTCGCGGGAACGGCGCAGGCAACGCGCTTCGTCAACGAATTCTTTCCGGTCTGGCAAAAGCGTTTCAGTATCGAAGCCGGGCTCGAAATCGGCTCATTTTCCCGCTCGGTGCGTGAAATCGACGCGCGACTTCGCCTTAGCGCAGAATCGGGCAATGCGTTCGGACTCGAATGGGATTTTTCCCTCGACGGGAACGCATTTTCCGCCTCCGAAATCCGGACCTTGCTCAAGCATCGCGGAGAAAACGTCTTTTTGCCCGGGCGCGGCATTGTCCGCCTTCGCACAAGCACGCGCACCATCGCCGACGATTGGCCGGACGCCTCCACGCACGGCATTCCCGTCTACACGTTACTTTCGCTCTTCCGAAGCGGGGAAAACGATACGCTCGTTCCCGACGCGAAACTGCGCAGTTGGCGGAGAAATTTTCTGAAAGAACCCGAAACACCCGCCGGCTTGCCGGAATTTTTGCGCCCGTATCAGGCACGCGGCGTGGCGTGGATTCGACAAATGTTCGCGCGCGGCGCGCATCCCCTGCTCGCGGACGAAATGGGCTTGGGGAAAACGCTACAGACGCTTGCGTTGCTCTCGCTCGATACGACGACGCGCCGTCCCGCGCTCATCGTTTGCCCGGCGAGCGTCATTCCCGTCTGGAAAAGCGAAATCCGCAAATTTTTTCCGCAACTTTCCGTGTGCGTTCTCGGCGCGGACGGGGATTTTAAGCGGCGCGCGGGAAAAACAGCCGCGGGAACGAAACCGCACATTTGGCTTTCGAGCTACGGAATGTTACGCATTCACGCAGAACTTTTGCCGAAAAAAAGATTTTCCTGCGCCGTGCTCGACGAGGCCCAATATATCAAAAATCCGCAGGCGAAAATCACGCAGGTTTGCCTGAAAATCGTTGCCGACAAGCGCCTCGCGCTCACGGGAACGCCGATTGAAAACCGACACCTCGACCTCTGGACGGTTTTTCGCTTCCTCATGCCGGGCTTGCTCGGACGCCGTGCCACGCTCGAAAACGAGCTCGCCGACCCGGACGATGCCTACGCGCTGGAAAAACTCAAAACGCAAATCGCGCCCTTTATTCTCCGCCGCACAAAGCAGGAAGTTGCCCGCGAACTTCCGGAAAAAGTGCAAACCGTTTTGCATTGTCCGCTCACGCCGGAACAGCGGGAACGCTACGAACAAATCGTGCGGGAAGGACTCGCCTCCGCGCCGGCGGGCGAAAGCGTCAGCCAAAACCTTTCGCAAAACCCGACCAATCTTCTCACCCTGCTCATGCGGTTGCGTCAGGCGGCGTGCGATCCCGCGCTTTTGCCCGGACAATCCGCCCTGCCCGTCGATTTTTCGGGAAAAATCACGGTGTTGCTCGATCGCCTCGAAGAAATTATCGACAACGGCGGCAAAGTCGTCGTGTTTTCCCAATTCGTTTCCCTGCTCGACCGCGCTCGCGAAGCCATCGCAAAACGCTTTGCGGGAACGCCCGTTTTCACGCTCACGGGAAAAACGCTCGACCGCGCGACACCCGTCCGCGAATTTCAGGAACGCGAGGGCGCGGGGATTTTCCTCGTCAGTTTGCGCGCCGGCGGCACCGGACTTACGCTTCACAGCGCGGAATACGTTTTCCTGCTCGACCCGTGGTGGAATCCCGCCGTCGAAGAACAGGCGATAGACCGCGTCCACCGCATCGGGCAAACGCGCCGCGTGTTTGTCTACCGCATGGTTGCGGCGGGAACGATTGAAGAGCGCATCGAAAAACTCAAGCAGAGTAAGCGCGCGATGTTTGACACGCTCGTCGGTGCGCTTCCCGATATGTCCGACTGGGCGAGCCACTATCCTTCGCTCGAATCGCTCATTGCGCTCAGCGAATAAGAAAACGAATGAAACGGCGGGAGCGCTTCCGCCGCTTTATTTTTTCGGGTCAAACGCGTCGCGCAAACCGTCTCCGAAAAGATTCAGCGCGAAAAGCGTTCCCGCGAAAAAAGCGCCCGGAAACAACAAAAGCCACGGATAATCCTGCATAACATCCGCACCTTCCTTAATCATCAGTCCCCACGAAGTCATCGGCGGCTTCACGCCGAGCCCGAGAAAACTGATAAACGCTTCCATAAGCATCACACCGGGCACGGTCAGCGTCGCATAAACAATCACGGTTCCCAAAAGATTCGGCAAAAGGTGGCGCGCCATGATTTTCCGCGTTGATTGCCCCATACAAATTGCGGCTTCGACAAACGCCTGAGTCCGCAGTTCCCGCGTCTGGTTGCGCACGATACGCGCCATCGTCAGCCATGAAATTGCGCCGATGGCGACGTAAATCAGCCACATTTCCTGCCCGAAAAGCACGGTCAGCAAAATGACGAAAAGCGTAAACGGAAGTGCGTATAAAATATCGACGAAACGCATCATTACACTGTCGCGCACGCCGCCGAGCCAACCTGCGAGCATTCCGAAACCGACGCCGATTGCGCAGGAAACGGCGGTTGCAATGAGCCCGACTTTGAGCGAAATTTGTCCGCCGTAAAGCAGGCGGGAAAGCACATCGCGCCCGAGCGTATCCGTCCCGAGCCAGTGTTCCCGCGACGGTCCCGCCGCGCCGAGATTCAAATCCTGCGCTTCAAACGGATACGGCGCCAAAAAATCCGCCGCGCCGCAAACGACAAGCATCAGCAAAACAAACGTTCCCGCGCACACCGCCGAGCGGTTTTCACAAAAACGCTCAAGCGAACGCCGCAACGGGGAAACCGCCGCGCCGCTTTCACAAACTTTTGCCGTTTTTAAATCTTTTTTCACGAAAAATTTTCTTTCTCTCCCTAATTCTTAATCCTTCACTCGTATTTCAAACGCGGATTGAGTTTCACGAGAACAATTTCCGCAAGCAGGTTGAGCGCCACCAAGACAGCCGCATAAAACAAAACCGTCCCGACAATCATCGTAAAATCACGATTGAACGCGGCTTTGACAAAAAACTGCCCGAGACCGGGAACATTGAACATCGACTCCACGACAAACGAACCGGAAATCAGCCCGGCAGCCGTCGGGCCGATGTAGGTTACGACGGGAAGCAACGCGTTGCGCAAACCGTGAACGAAATAAATCCGCGCGGGAGAAAGCCCTTTCGCCTTCGCCGTTTTCATGTAGTCCTGCGAGCGCACTTCCAGCATCGCGCCGCGCATCAGGCGCGCCACGGGAGCGGCATAAGCAAGCCCGAGCGTCACGGCAGGCAACACAAAATCCGACGGCGAGTTCCAACCCGACGCGTTGAACCAGCCGAGCCATGTCGAAAAAATCAAAACCAGAAGCGGCCCGACCACGAACGTGGGCAAACAAATCCCGACAGTCGCCATTCCCGTCGGCAAACGGTCCAGCCACGAATTCGGCTTCACCGAAGCGACGGCGCCGAGCGGAATTCCGACGGCAAGCGCGAAAACAAGCGCTCCCGCGCCGAGCGCAAGCGACGTCGGAACGCGATCCGCAATCAGTTCGTCAACGTCCCACCCGTGATATTTATACGACGGACCGAGCTCGCCCTGCGCAAGATTTTTCAAAAAGCGGAAATATTGCTCCGCAAGCGGTTTGTCCAAGCCGTAATGCGCATCCATCTGCGCCTTGACGGCGGGCGGGAGCGCACGTTCTTCGTCAAACGGCCCGCCGGGAGCGAATCGGGCGAGAAAAAACGCCAGAGTCGCCACGACGAGAAGCACGGGAACGGCTTCCAGCAAACGTTTTAGGACGAAACGAAACACGCAAAGAGACGAAAAAAGTTTTGAAAAATTCCCGCAAAAAAACGCAAACGCCGCGACACAAGCCGACGACGTTCGTTTTCCCGGTTTTTTACGAAATTACTTTCGGCGTTCCCGCGCCTGTTTTTCCATGCGCGCGCGGAGTTCCTCAGTAGTCACCGGACGCGTGTCGATATTTTCCGGCGTTTCCGTGATGCCGCGTGCCCGATTGTAGGCTTCGATTTCGGAATCACGGTAATTGGGATTGGCGCGCATACGCTCGGCACGGGCGTTTTCAAGTTCCGTCATGCGGCGATCGGCAATATCGTCCGGTTTGTCCGCGGACGAATAACCGTAGAGCATAAGATACGAAAGCGGGTTGCAGGCAGAAAAAAGCAAAGCGGCAGCACCTGTCAAAATCGGGAGAAAAAACTTTTTCATGATTGCGCGTATTTTCGCGGGAACGGGATACGCTCGCAACCGTTTTTTCTTCGGAATGCTTCGCGGGAACGTGCGAACTTTTCTGAACCACGGAACGCACATCGGAATGCGGAACTCAAGATTCGCGATTGGCGAGCAACGAAAGTCCCGGTTTTTCGCTTTGCGGGAACGAAACGCCTTTTTTAGAATTTCGCATATTTTATGAGCACCCTCTTCTCCCCAGAATTGAAAAAAACTTTTACTCTCGGCGCGTGTTTTGCGCTTTGTGCGACAAGTGCGAACGCCGGGCAAAGCTCCGCCGCCGACAACGTTCCCGCGAAATCGAAAACCACACGCGCATCGCTTTCGCTCTTGGACGAAAACGACTACTGGGGCAAGTGGTCGGACAAATACTACACGAATCACACGCGCATCGCCCTCACGCTTGAAGAAGACATTCACGGCATTACGCCGTTTTTCTCCATCGGGCAGGAAATTTATACGCCGAAGGACCGTGAAGCGAAAATTCCCGATTCCAAAGACCATCCGTATGCCGGGTATCTTTATTTTTCCTTCGGTAATGCGTGGAACGACAATAATCGAACCGCATTTTCCCAAGAAATTCAAATCGGTGCGACGGGCGAATGGTCACTCGCCGAACAGACGCAAAAAGAATATCATCGCATGATTGAGGAAATCCGCCCCGCCGGCTGGGACACGCAAGTGCACAAACGCATCGTCGGACAAGCCATCGGCGACGTGCGCCACCGCATCATGCTTTGCGGAGAATGCGGGAACGGCGCGTTCGCGGCGGACGCAATTCTCCACGGATTCGGCACGCTCGGCAATCTGCGCGGGATTTTTTCTGCGGGAACGGAATTTCGCTTCGGCTGGAATTTGCCGAAAGATTTCGGCTTGCAAAGTATGCGCCAAAGCTCGTCCGTCACATTCGACCCGAAAGTAAACCGCTCAATTTACGGATTTTTTGACATTCAAGGCGACGCCGTGCTTTGGGACAAAACGCTCACCGGCAACAACGACCGCGATGCCGACATTTACGCCTATCCGCTCGTCGCGCAGTTCTCAATCGGGATTTGTGCGATTTACGACCGTTGGATGATTTCCGCCTACCAAGCGTTTCGCTCGAAAGATTTCTCCTCGCAGGACGAAGATTTCTTCGCCTACGGCGGCGTTAAATGCACGATGTTTTTCTGATAACTTTTGAAAAAAATTCGGACATGAGGAAAAACATTCACGAAATTCTTCGTTCCCGCGCGGCACAAAACGGCGGGAAAATGAGTTTTCGGGATTTTTCCGAAATCGCGCTCTTCGATCCGGAATTCGGCTACTACCGCCGAGCGCGGGAACGCGTCGGACGCAACGCGGGAACGGACTTTTACACGGCGGCAAGCCTCGGCGGAATTTTCGGAAAACTGATGCGCCACGCCGCGCAAAATCTGCTCGGCGAAACGGAAAATTTGCGCGATTACACGCTCGTGGAAATCGGTGCCGAACCCGGGCAAACACACTTTGAAAACGAGCGCCAATTTTTTCGGGAAATCCGCACGGTGCGCGTCGGCGAAAATTTTGAAATTCCGGAAAAATCCGTCGTCGTCGCCAACGAATTGCTCGACGCGCAACCGTTTCACCGCCTCGTTTCCCACGCGGGAACGTGGATTGAAATCGGCGTGGAAGAAAATCCGGACGCACCCGAAACATGGCGGGAAACGCGACTCGACGAACTCTCCTCCCCCGCGCTGAAATCCTTTGCCGAAAAAACCGCCGTTCCCGCAGACGACGGCTGGCATCTCGATATTTCGCTCGATGCGGAAACGCTTTTGCAAAAAATTCTCGGCGGAAGCTGGCGCGGAGCCGCGATTTTTCCCGACTACGGAAAAACGCTCGCCGATTGCCTCGACACATTTCCCGAAGGAACGGCACGCGCGTATTTCCGCCACACGCAGAGCAACGCACTCACGCAAGATCCGGGCGAACGGGATTTGACCTGCCACGTCCTGTGGGACAGGCTTCGCGCGGTTTTTGACGCGTGCGGATTCCGCTCATCTCCGCCTCTGCGGCAGGAAAGTTTTTTCATGAAATATGCTTTGCGCGGCGTGGAGGAAATTTTGACGGGAACGACACCGGAAGCCGCACGGGAACGCGGAAAACTCGTCGAACTGATTCACCCGGCAAAAATGGGGCACGCCTTTCAGGTGCTCTGCGGAGTGAGAAAATAGTTGGGTGCGGGGAAGCAGAAAAGTTGAGGGTTTTCGGACGAATTTACATTTGCGGCAAAAGCTGAATTATCCGATGCTCAAAATATGCTTTCCGAAAAACATCTGATTGAACTGAAAACCTTTGCGGGAACGCTTGCCGATACCGCCCGCGAAATTGTCGCCGGCTACCACGCGCTCGAACACACGGAAATCGAAGTTAAACCGGACGGCTCGCCCGTTACCGTCGCCGACAAAGAATGTGAGCGCCGCTTACGCGAAATGATTCACGCCGCGTTCCCGAGCCATGGCATTATCGGAGAAGAATTCGGAAACGAAAACACGGACGCGGAATTTGTTTGGTCGCTCGACCCGATTGACGGAACAAAATCCTTTGTCTCGCGCGTGCCGCTTTACGGAATTCTGTTCGGGTTGCTCCACGAAGGAAAACCCTGCCTCGGTGTTATTGACCAACCGATTACGCGGGAACGCATTATCGGCGACGGGGAAATCACCGAATACAACGGGCGCCGCGTGCGCGTTTCCGAAACGCCGTCGGTCGACAAAGCGCTTTTGCTCACCACCGATTTACACGATTGTGAAACCGAGCATCCGAACGAAAACTGGAACGCCCTGCTCCACCGCGCACGCCTTTTCCGCACTTGGGGAGACTGCTACGCCTACATGATGATTGCCGCCGGTCGTGCGGATGTCATGGCGGATCCCGTGCTTTCGCCGTGGGATTTGTATCCGCTTTTACCTATACTTGAAGGAGCCGGAGCTACGGTGACCGACTGGAACGGGAACGCCGCGCTCGGCGCAAAATCCATTCTCGCCGCGAACCCGCGCCTACACGCGGAAGCGCTCGCGATTCTCAACAGATGATTCCGCCGTTCCCGCAAAGGCTTTGTTCGCGAAGTTTTCTCCGCACCGAAAAAAAAATCCGATGCCCGATTTTTGTTCGATAAAAAACGCGCTCGAATCCGGCGGATTTTTCGCAAAAAAAACGTGGAAAATTTCGCCAGATGCCTACCGACTTTCCCCGGAGGAAATCGCCGAACTCGAAAATATCGGCACCGCCGCAATCGCCTTTTACCGAGCGCTCGAAAAACTTTATCTCGCCTCGGCGGAAAACCGTTCGCTTCTGCGTAACGGAAAACTGTTCGCGCCGTGGGTCTCGGAAATTTTGAATCGCGGAAAACCGCCTCGCCTTGTCGCACACCAAAGCGCACGCGCCCTCGCGGGAACGCTCCCGCCCGTAATTCGCCCGGATTTGTTGGTTTGCGAAGACGGATTTGCGCTGACGGAACTCGACAGCGTTCCCGGAGGAATCGGGCTTACGGCGTTTCTCAACCGGCTTTATGCGTGCGGGAACGCCGATGCGATGCCGCAACTTTTTCTTGATGCCGTAACGCGCGGCGCGGCGCGTTCCCGTGTCGCAATCGCCGTTTCCGATGAAGCGGACGACTACCGCGCAGAATTTGAGCAGCTCGCCGAAACGCTTCGCGCACAAGGCGCGGAAATTTCCGTCTGCCACCCGAACGAAACGGAAATTTCCGAAAACGGCGTTTTTCTTCGCGGAAAAAAAATCGACGTGCTCTACCGTTTTTTCGAGCTTTTCGATTTGGGAAACGTGAATGCGGCGAACGCGCTCTTTACCGCCGCCGAACGCGGGAACGTCGTCGTCACACCGCCGATGCGCCCTTTTCAGGAAGAAAAATCCGCGCTTGCGCTCCTGCATCACCCGACGTTGTTTCCGTTCTGGACCGAAACACTCGGAGAGAAAAATTTTTCGCTGATAAAAAAAATTGTTCCCGAAACGTGGCTCGTCGAACCGCTCCCCGAACACGGACTTCCGGCGTGCGCCGTGCTTCACGCGCCGACGGTCGGCGGACGTGCGATTCGCAATTGGAGCGAGCTTGCGGCAGCAGGGAGACGCGACCGCGAACTCGTCCTCAAAGCGAGCGGATTTGACGAAACGGCGTGGGGCGCGCGCAGTGTCACCGTCGGCACGGATGTTTCACAACGCGATTGGGCGCTGGCGCTGGAAAACGCGTTAAACCGAGCGCGGGAACGCAACTCGTTCTATGTGCTTCAGCGTTTTCACAAACCCGCGAAAAAGGAATTCCGGATTTTTGATGCCGAAGGAAATGCCGTTCCCGCATTCGGGCGCGTGCGCATTTGCCCATACTATTTCGTCGTGCGCGACGAATTTTCGCGGGAACGTGTGCATCTCGGCGGCGCACTTTGCACGTTTTGCCCTCCCGACAAAAAAATTATTCACGGCATGAGCGACGCAGTTCTGGCGCCCTGCGCGCTCTGAAAAACTTGCCGGGGAACGCCGCGCCTAACTCATTTGCGGAGCGGCATCGTCCTGAGATTTTTCCTGCTTTTTCGGGAACATTTCGGAAAGTTTTTTCGTCATATCCTTCGTTTTATCAACGACGGGCGCAACGGCTTCCGAAAGTTTTTTCATCTGGTCGCGAAGTTCCACTCGGCGGATTTTTCCGCTGATGGTTTTCGGCAGTTCTTCAACAAACTCAATGACGCGCGGGTACTTGTAAGGCGCGGTTTCACGTTTGACGTGGTCCTGGATTTTCTTTTTCAGATCCTCAAAATCCTTAACGGCTTCCTTAAACGTCTTGGAAAGCACGATGGTCGCTTTCACGACTTGCCCGCGAATTGCGTCGGGAACACCGGTAATCGCGCATTCGACAACACCTTCGTAAGACATGACGGCGCTCTCCACTTCAAACGGACCGATGCGGTAGCCGGAACTTTTGATTACGTCGTCGTTGCGCCCGACAAACCAGAAGTAGCCGTCCTCGTCGCGCGTGGCGACGTCGCCCGTGTGGTAGAGCCCGTCGTGGTAGACCTTCGCGGTAAGCGCGCGATCGCGGAAATAACCTTTGAAAAGCCCGGCGGGACGGTTCTCCGGATCGCAACGAATAACGATTTCACCCTGCGCTCCCGCGGGAACGGAATTGCCTTCGTCGTCAACAAGATCGACATCGTAAGCGGGATTCGGCTTCCCCATGGACCCGGGCTTGGGCTCCATCCACGGAGTAGTCAGAATTGAGCAGGTCGTTTCGGTTTGCCCGAACCCTTCGCATAATTTGATGCCGGTGATTTTATAAAAATCCTCGTAAACGCTCGGGTTGAGCGCTTCGCCCGCAATTGTGCACCATTTGAGCGAAGACAAATCGTATTTCGCCATATCTTCATGGAGCATGAAGCGGAAAACGGTCGGCGGCGCACAGAAAGACGTGATGCGGTAGTCCTGAATAATTTGGAGCATATCCGCCGGCGTAAATTTTTCGTGGTCGTAAACGAAAACCGTCGCTCCCGCAAACCATTGCCCGTAGAGCTTGCCCCAAACGGCTTTTCCCCAACCGGTATCGGCAACGGTAAGATGGAGACTTTCCTCGTTGAGGTTGTGCCAGTAAGCACCGGTAACGATGTGCCCGAGCGGATAGTTATAATCGTGCGCCACCATTTTCGGGTTGCCCGTCGTTCCCGAGGTAAAATAAAGCAGGGAAATGTCGTCGTTGCGGTTCACGAATTCCGGACGCACAAATTCCGGCGCACAATCCATGCCCGTGTGAAAATCTTTAAAACCTTCGGGAACGAGCGGTCCCGTAGAAATGAGCGTTTCGAGCGTCGGGCAATCCGGCTTAGACATACCGACGCGCTCGGTAACGAGTTGATCGCCCACGCAAACAATCGCCTTAATCGATGCCGCATTGCAACGGTAGACAATGTCTTTTTTCGTCAGAAGATGCGTTGCGGGAATGCAGACGGCACCGAGCTTGTGCAAAGCAAGAATCGCAAACCAAAATTCATAACGCCGTTTCAGAATGAGCATCACTTTGTCACCGTGCCCGATTCCGCAATTTTTGAAGAACGCCGCCGCACGATCGCTGTGTTTTTTCAAATCCGCGAACGTAAAATCGATGTGCTTCCCGTGGTCGTTCACCCAACAAAGCGCACGCTTTTCGGGATGCGTTTCCGCCCACGCGTCAATGACGTCATAGGAAAAGTTGAAGTTCTCGGGAACCTTAATCTCAAAGTTCTCGGCGAAATCTTCTTGGCTTTTGAACGACGTCTGTTTGAGGAATTTTTCTAACATCTGTTTTCGGTGCGTTCCCGCGAGGAAATTCCCGCCGAAACGACTTTAGAGAGAATTAAACGCAAGCCCGTTCCCGTGTGCAAGAAAAAGACGTTCTATTTTAACTAAAAAGTTAAAGTTCGCCTTTTTAGTGGACATTAAAAAAGCCGGGTTGACCACAACGCCCAAGGAACCTGACTGCCGCTGCTTCCTTCCGGATCTGACGGGGTTCGCCGGCACTTGTCGTATGGGACCCGACCGAGGGCAAGCATCCCCGATTCCCGCTACGGATGCAAGTTTTTTCAGTTTGAAACAAAAAAAGCCGCAAGTTCAATGTTGCGGCTTTGAAAAAAAATGGTGGTCGCGGCAGGACTCGAACCTGTGACCCCAGCAATGTGAATGCTGTGCTCTAACCAACTGAGCTACGCGACCGAAAAACTGAGGCAAGAGCGTGGATTTTTTCCTTTCGTTTGGCAAGAATCTTTTTTCTTGCGCAGATTGTTTTTATCCACGAAGATTTTGGAGTTTTCATTTCTCGGTCACACACCTCCCCGTCTTTCCGCGAGAGAATTTCATCCGTTTTTTCGGCAATAAAATTCTTAAAATCAGTTTCCGGTGATCGATTACCTGCAAGAGATGGTGTTCGTTGTCTACGCTGTATTGAGCGTGGTCATTTTCGTTTTCATGTTTTCCCGCCTCCGCAAGATGCGCGGCTACGAAATGGAAGCGCATCACCGCAAACAGCAACTTGAAATCGCCAAGCGGGAAGCAGAGCTCTCCGCACGGGACATTCGCTCCCAAGCGGAAGAAAATGCGCAAAAACGCATTGCGGAAGCGGAAAAAATGATTGAGGAACGCAAGGTCGCCGCACAAAAAATCGAACAGGCGGCGGCTGAAGTTCAAGCACGCGCAACCGAACTTTCCGTGAAACTCGACGAACGCCTCGTCGCGCTGCGTCGGGACGAAGATGAGCTTGCCGCCGAAAGGAAGTCGCTCGACGAACTGCGGGAACGCTACGAAAACAAACTCCTCGAAACCGCAAAACTTTCCCGACGCGAAGCACGCGAAGCCGCCGTCGCCCTCGAAGTCGAAAATGCACGCGACGACACACGAAAAATCCGCCGCGACATCCTCGAAAAATCGGAAGAAGAATTTTCCGCCGAAGCCCGCCGCATCCTCATCGACACCATGCAGCGCATCGCTCCGCGCATCAACGAGGAGGAAATGTCCGAACTCGTTCCGATTCCCTCGGAAGAAACCAAAGGACGCCTCATCGGGCGCGAAGGTCGCAACATCAAGTGCTTCGAGCAAGTTACGGGAGCGACCCTCATCATCGACGACACTCCGGGCTCCGTTCTTGTTTCCTGCTTTGACCCGTTCCGCCGCCGCGTTGCGGCCCTCGCATTGCGCCGCCTGATTGAAGACGGGCGCATTCACCCGCAAAGCATCGAGCATTTTGTAAAGTCCACCAACGATGAACTTCTCGGGAACGCCATCGAAACCGGAGCGAAAACCTGTGAAGACCTCGGCGTTTTCCATGTCGACGAACGAATTCTCGAATTGCTCGGCAAACTGCGTTTTCGCCTTTCGATTAATCAAAACACGCTGACACACTCGATTGAAACGGCGCAACTGTGCGGAATTTTCGCATCGGAACTCGGACTCAACGTCTCGCTCGCAACGCGCGCCGGGCTGTTTCACGACATTGGGAAAGCATTGGATGCGGAAAATGAAACGGCGCACGCGCTTGTCGGCGCACGCATTTTGAAACAGGCGGGAGAATCGCCGGAAGTGATTAACGCCGTGGAAAGCCACCACCGCGAAGTCGGACACACCAGCATCTACGGTCCGCTCGTGATGCTTGCCGACTCAATTTCTGCGACACGTCCCGGTGCACGTTCCAGCACGCGCGAAGGCTACGCCGAACGCATCCGCAACCTTGAAGCGATTGCGCGACGCTTCAGCGGTGTCATCGACGCATTTGCGATTCAGGCGGGGCACGAAGTGCGCGTGATTGTTTCCAGCGAGGAAGTCAACGACAGCGAAACGCGTGTTCTTGCCCAAAAAATCCGCATGACGATTGAGGACGAACTGATGTATCCGGGAAAAATCCGCGTGGTCGTCATTCGCGAGCTCCGCGTCACGGAAGAAGCACTCTAAGCGCAGACCTGTATATTTTTACGGGAACGCGAAAAATAAGGCTTTCCGTTCCCGCGGGGAAATTTTACGCTGAGCGGAAACTTTCTCTTTGTGTCCCGGTAGTTCAACGGATAGAACCGCGGTTTCCTAAACCGTTAATCCGAGTTCGATTCTCGGTCGGGGCGCCAGCACTAAAATACTTTTTCGGAGAAACGCTACTCGGAGTCCGGAAGGATAGAATTGATGAAGAGCGTCAGGCGTTCCTGAATATTGCGCGGTTCCGGTTCTGCGAGCACAGTGCGCGCGAGGGTTTGCATCGTGTCAAAACTCGTGTGCCTAAGAATATAACGGATTTTCGCCGCACAACTCGGCGTCATGCTCAGCGCGCTTACGCCCATACCGAGCAGGAGCGGCGCGAACGCGGGATCGCCGGCGATTTCGCCGCAGACGGCGCAGGGAATTCCCGCCTTGCGTGCCGCTTTGACGATAAAGTAAATCAGTTTCAACACCGCAGGATGATACGGATCGTAGAGGTGTGAAATTTTTTCGTTCCCGCGATCCACCGCGAGCGTGTATTGCGTCAAATCGTTTGTTCCGATACTGAAAAAATCGACTTCTTCCGCGATGTCTTCGGCAATCACGGCGGCGGCGGGAATTTCAATCATCGCGCCGACGGAAATGTCTTCATCAAATTTTTCTCCGCGGGAACGCAATTCGTCTTTCGCCTCTTCAAGAATTTCCTTCGCGGCAACCACCTCCGCAACGGAACTGATCATCGGGAACATAATTTTCATTTTCCCGAAAGCCGACGCGCGCAGGATTGCCCGAAGCTGATCCTTAAAAATATCGCGAAATTCCAGACAAAAACGGATCGCGCGGAAACCCATAAACGGATTGTCCTCCCGCGCCAAAAGGCTACTCGAAATCAGTTTGTCGCCGCCGAGATCGAGCGTGCGGACAACGAGCGTTCCCGTCTTCGGGAGCGCCTCCGCAGCCCGGCGGTATTCCTCGAATTGCTGTTCCTCGTCCGGGAAACGATCGTGGCGCAGAAAAATACCCTCGGAGCGGAAAAGTCCGACGTTTTCCAAACGGAATTTTTTAAGGCTTTCGACATCGTCCGCCCCGCTGATGTTTCCTTCGAGGTGAAACGCGCGACCGTCTTCCGTCACATCCGGAAGCGCGAGCTCCTTTTCAATCAACGCCGCAAGGCGGGAACGCTGACGCGAAATCGTCGTGTAGCAGGCGAGCGTTTTTTCCGACGGATTGATGTAAACGATGCCTTTTTCTCCGTCGATCAAAACATCGTCGTCCTGCGCAATGCGCAAAGACGCGTTTCGCAAACCGACCACCGCCGGGATTCCCATCGCGCGCGCCACAATCGCCGCGTGGCTCGTGCGGTTGCCCATGTCCGTCAGCAATGCCAAAACATTTGAGCGCTCAAACATCGTCGTTTCCGACGGAGTCAAATCCTCCGCAACGATTACACGCTTCGTAAAACGATCCGAAGCGCCCTGCGATGCCACGCCGAGCAGATTTTTCAAAACGCGCTGTGTTACGTCGCGAATGTCCGAGACGCGCTCTTTCAGATAATCGTCTTCCAACCCGGCAAAAAATTCGATGTAGCGCCGCGCCGTGGAATTGAAACAATATTCGGCGTTCAGTCCCGTGGTCGACATTGCTTTGAGCGTTTCGCCGACAATCGCGGGATCGTCCAAAACAAGCAAGTGTGCATCAAAAATATCCGCCTCCGCCGTCGCTCCGCGGGAACGCACGTCTTCCGCCAGCCCGGCGATTTGCGTCCGTGTCGCTTCAAGCGCTTTTTCAAAACGCCGGACTTCCGCCTCACGCGAAGCGGACTCGATTTTGTAGCACGGAATTTCCTCCACGCTTCGTTGCAAAAAAACAAAGGCTTTCCCTCGAACCACACCGGGAGAACACCCCACGCCCTGCAAACGAAACTCCTGCTTCTGAAAATCCTCGCCCATGGCGCATGAGGATACGGCATTTCATCTCCGATGCGATAAAAAACCGTGCCGCCCGCCCGGATTCCGCCGAAATCCGTTCCCGTGGCAACAAATTTCTCCCGCACCGATTTTTTGAGTTTTCAGCCGGGATTCTCGGCGTTAGAAATCCGTCTTTAAAAAATGTTTTCCCGAAGCCGATTTCCCGCCGACCTCTCACCCAACCGCTGGACGCGAATCTTGCGCGAAACGCGGGAACGCGCACGCGTATCCGGAGAATCAATACTCGATCTCGCCGTTTCCAATCCGACCGCCGTCGGCTTCCTCTGGGAACACGACGAACTCGCCCGTGCCCTCGCCTCCGGCCCCATCGAATCCTACTCGCCCTCTCCGCGCGGGAACGCCGATGCCCGCCGTGCCATTGCCGATTTTTACAAGGAAACGCACAATGCCGATATCTCGCCGAATGCCGTCCACCTCACGGCAAGCACCAGCGAAGCGTATTCATGGTTGGCAAAACTGCTTTGCGAAAGCGGCGACAACGTGATTACGCCAGCGCCGTCCTACCCGCTTATCACCCATTTGTGCGGCATGGACGGTGTCCAAACGCGGGATTATTTCCTGAATTTCGACGCAACAAAAAATCGCTGGGCAACGGATTTTTCCTCCCTCGAAAAGGCTATTGATTCCCGCACGCGCGCCATTTTCTGTGTCGCGCCGAATAACCCGACCGGCTCCGTTTTTTCCGATGAGGAGCGAGAAAAATTGCTCACGCTTGCGCGGGAACGGAATTTGCCGCTCGTTGTCGACGAAGTTTTTCTCGAATACGCAAACGGAAACGAATCCGGACAAACTCCGTTGCACACTTTCGCGGGAACGTCAACAGCGCCCGTTTTTGTGCTTGGCGGTTTGTCAAAATCCGCCGCGCTTCCGCAAATCAAAGTCGGATGGATTCTCTCTTGCGGACCGGAAAACTTCGTTGCGCAAACCCTTTCGCGCCTGGATTTTATTGCGGACACCTATCTGTCATCGAGCGCGCCTGCTCAATGCGCCGTTCCCGCGCTTCTCGCCGCTTCCGGCTCGATGCGAGACCGCATCTGCGCGCGGCTGGACGAAAACGAACGCCTCCTGCACGCATGGACAAAAACATCGCCGCACGAGCTTTCCGTGCTTCCGCGCACTGCCGGCTGGTATGCCGTCGTGCGCCTGCCCAAAGGCGTTTCCGAAGAAGCGCTCTCCGTGGATTTGCTGCGAAGGGAAAACGTCATCGCACATCCGGGCTATTTTTACGACATAGAAAGCATTCCCGCACCGCACCTTGTGCTCTCGTTGATTACGCCCCCGGAAACGCTCGCTGCCGCGCTCCCGCGCATTGATTCCGCCCTTTTGCGCAACTAACGCTCCGGAACATTCCCGCGCCGGGCACTACTTCCGCCGCTTCCGGAAACAAAAACCGATGCTTCGGGCTTCGGATTTTCCAACGCGGAAAAAACGTAAAACAACGCGAACACAATCAGCGCAAAATGAAAAAGTGCCGAAACGACAAAACCCGTTCCGCCGAAATTTTTCCAAAACTGCGAAAATGCACCCGGCGGGCGGGAACGCAATTTTTCCGTCTGCGGTTTTCGACATTTCGGAGAAGCGGTTTTTTTTTCGAGCGAGATAATTTTCGCGCAGTTTGCGTTCCCGTTTTGCCTCCGTCAACGAAAAACATCTACCGAAAAGATGGTTTTTATTGACCCGCCCCCACAAATAATACTTTTTCAGTAGCCATGAACAACCTGATGACACTTCTGAAAACATTTACGATTCCGGCATTATCTTTTCTGATTCCCGTTTTTACCTACGCGGAAATTCAGCTTACCGGTGCCTGCTATTACATTGAAGCCGACTCTAAATACGGAAAAGTTTTGAAAATCGGATACAAAGGAAGCGGCTCCGCAACGGTTCAGGCAAATACAACATGGAACACCGAATACAACATTCTCGTCGGGTGTTGCCCGGACAACTATTCTCCGGCGATTTTTAAAGTTCTCGGAACGGCAAACACGAAAAGCGTTTATGTTTCCGGAAAAATTCGAGACGGCGAATGCTATGTCGAAGGCGGCACTTGGAATTGCAACGGATTGTTTTACCTCGGGCAAATCACCCCCGGAATACTGTCGATTTCTAATAACGGAGCCGTAAGCATCACAGACACTTTTTACATGAATTACGGCTCTACCCTCTCAATCGGAGATACTTCAACCCTAACCTTCAGGCTTGAATCCGACGGAACCTTCGGGACAAACGGGGGAATACATGTTTTCAACGATCTTGGAGGAACATTCACACTTTCAGCTGCGTCCAATCTCGTAATTGACGCATCTAATCTTGCTTCCACCCCGACAATGCGTTCCCGCCCGACGACAGAGCAATCTCTCATCCTCGAAGATTTTATTACAGTGGAAAGAAAATATGCAAAAACACTCAGCACACTGACTTTTTCCGTCGGCGGAAACACATTCAAGGCAGATGACGAAGACGCGCTCAACAAGCACCTTTCCGGAATAACAGTCCTCGGTTTTGAAGATTACGCAAAAAACTTCGTAATCGACACTGAGAACCAAACCGTCGCGCTTCATTTATCGAAAATTCCGGAGCCGTCGGCATTCGGGCTTTTTGCCGGCACGGTTGCGCTGGGGATAGTTTGTGTCCGCCGCCGGCGTTCCCGCGCATAAAACCCGGGAACGCAGTTTATAAAGGCTTCCGTAAAAATAAAACTCCCGACAACGGAGCAAATTAAACGTTTCGGCTTCCCGGCTTTTAAGCATTTGCCGAAACAACGCACGCGTTCGGCAAATTTCAATTTGCGGGAACGCGGAAGAATCCGTTTAATGAGGGGAAATTTTTATGCGCCTGCGCTCTCCAGTTTCGATATTTACCGCCGCCGTCGCTGCACTCGCGGGAACGGCACTTTCGAGCTCGGCAGACGAAGTGCGGCTTCTCGACGGCTCATTGGTGCGCGGAGAAATCGTTCACATTCGCGACGGAACGATGACGATTCAGCCGTCTTTTTCCGAAAAAGCGCTGGAAATCAAAATGAGCGAAATCGAAAATTTCGCTACCGATGCTCCCGTTTTTCTCATGATGAACACGGATGCCACGTTCTACGGCACCGTTCTTCCCGGCTTCGGCGACACGGTTTCCATCAGCTCACCGCACCACGGAATTTCCTCCGCGGGAACGCCGGAAATCTCATGGCTTTGGAGAAAAGACGACCCCAGCCCTTCCGACCTGCGCGTGCAAAAAAAAGAACGTCACTGGGAATTTACCTGCACCGCCGGTCTGAACGTAACCACGGGAACGACGGAATCGTTCAACGGTCGCCTCGGTTTCGATGCCATTAACGTCGGTGAAGTCGATAAGCTCCGCATGTTTTCCTTCCTGCGCTACTCGGAAGTCGAAGACACTGCCTCGGAAGATAATTTCCACATCGGCGCCGATTACGACGACACCAAATACAAGCCGATTCTTTGGTATGCGAAAACCGACAACGGCTACGACCGCGTTGCCAAACAGAATTTTTTCTCCACGACCTCTCTCGGTCTCGGTTATCGCTTCATCGAAAACGATTTCCAAACTTTCGACGTCCGCCTCGGGGGCGCGTTCCGCTACGAAGCCTACGAGCGCGATGCCGGAGTGGACGACATCTCGACGCTCGCAGCCGAAATCGGGTTCGACAATGAATTCCGCCTGCCTTTCGGGAAAGTTATTTCGCACTTCACCTACTCTCCTGCCCTCGAAAATCCGCAGGCGAACTACCGCATTACGCATCACTCGTATTTGCAAACGATTTATTACAACGACCTTCTCGCCGTCAAAACCGGTGTCACCAACACATATAACAGCATCGTCGCTATCGGGAACAAAAATCTCGATACCACCGTTTACGTCGAATTGGTCTTCAAACTCAAATAATTTTTTCAGCAAAAAGAAAATGTCCGAACCTTCCAACATCGACCTCGACCACGTTTCCGCGCTCGCCCGCATCGAGCTTTCCGACGCGGAAAAACAAAAATTTGCCGGCGATTTTCAGACCATTCTCGGCTTTTTTGAAAAACTCAACGCCGTGGACGTTTCCGCGCTCGAACCCTGCGCCCACGCCTTTCCGGTTTACAACGTTCTGCGCGATGACGTTCCTGCGGGAACGCTTCCCGTCGAAGCTCTTCTCAAAAACGCTCCCGCCGCCCGCGAAGACCAAATCGTCGTCCCCCGCGTCGTCGACGACGGCGAGTAAGCGAAAACAAAGTTTTCGCGCTGAGAGATGAGAGCTTAGAGCTGAGAGGTATTTGCTTTTAGGAAAATGGAAGAAGTCGTTTTTTCATTTGAAAAACTTTACGCGTGGCAAGACTCCATGCGCCTCTTAAAGCTCGTCTATGCTCTCTTGGAAAAATTCCCGCAACGGGAACAATTCGCACTCTCCTCACAGCTGCGTCGCGCCGTCGTTTCCGTTCCCTCGAACATCGCGGAAGGGAACGGACGTTTTTCCGCCAAAGACCAACTCCGTTTTTTTGAAATTGCCTACGGCTCTCTGATGGAAGTCTTTTGCCAAATAAAAATCGCGCGGGAACTCGACTACATTTCCGAAACGGAGCAAGTCGAAGCGAAGGCTCTCATTCTCAGCATCGCCAAATCCCTCAGCGGACTTTCCCGCCATCGCCGCCAAGCCGAACAAACCGAAAATTCCAAGACCTTTTAACACATTTACCTCTAAGCCCTCAGATCTCATCCATCATCTTTTTTTTATGAATGAATTGAATTTCAAAACAGCATCCGAACTCACGAACCTCCTTGCAGAGAAGAAAATCTCCGCGCGGGAACTCATGCAGGCACAGCTCGACCGCATTCGCGCCGTGGACGGAAAAATCCGTGCGTTTCTCTCAATCGACGAAGCCGATGCGCTCGCCCAAGCCGATGCCGCCGACGCACGCCGCGCTGCGGGAACGACTCTCGGCGCGCTCGACGGCGTTCCCGTCGCCATCAAAGACAATATCGCCGTCAACGGACAGCCCTGCTCCTGCGCGTCGAAGATGCTCGAAAAATTTATTTCGCCTTACGACGCGACGGTGATTTCCAATCTGAAAAAATCCGGAGCCGTGATTTTCGGTCGTCTCAACATGGACGAATTTGCGATGGGTTCTTCGACGGAAAATTCCGCATTCGCAAAAACCGCGAATCCGTGGAATACGAACTGCGTTCCCGGCGGCTCCTCCGGCGGTTCGGCGGCAGCAGTCGCGGCGGGAATGACGCCGCTCGCGCTCGGATCAGACACGGGCGGCTCGATTCGCCAGCCGGCGAGTTTCTGCGGCATTGTCGGCTTCAAACCGACTTACGGAACGGTTTCCCGCTACGGAGCCGTGGCGTTTGCATCGTCGCTCGAACAAGTCGGTCCGATGGCGCGCAGCGTCGCCGACGTCGCCGCACTTTACGACGTGCTCGCCTCGCCTTGCACACACGATTCGACGGCGCTTCCGGGCGAACGCACGCCGACGTTCCCGCAACTTTCCGCTCCCGCAAAGCCGCGCAAAATCGGTTTGCCGAAAGAGTTTTTCGGCGGCGATTCCGCCATCGACGAAGCCGTGAAAAAAGCTGCCGCGTGGTATGAATCGCAAGGTTGCGAAATCCGCGAAATTTCGCTCCCGTCGATAAATCTCGCAATTCCGGCTTATTACATCATTGCGACGGCGGAAGCCTCGTCCAACCTCGCACGCTTCGACGGAATCCGCTACACGCACCGTAGCGCCCGCGCGACCGACGCGATTGATATTTTTGCAAAAAGTCGCGGCGAAGGTTTCGGCGAAGAAGTCAAACGCCGCATTCTTCTCGGAACCTACGTCCTTTCCGCCGGCTACTACGACGCGTATTACCTGCGCGCGCAAAAAATCCGCTCGCTCATCCGCAGCGAATTTGAAAAAGCCTTCGCGGATGTCGACCTGATTCTTGCGCCGACGACGCCGGAAACCGCGTTCCCGCAAGGCGGAAAAACGTCCGACCCGCTCAAAATGTATCTCGGCGACATTTGCACCGTTCCCGCAAACCTGACCGGGCTTCCCGCCGTTTCGCTCCCGTGCGGATTCGATGCCGCCGGCATGCCAATCGGACTTCAACTCATCGGGAAAGCGCTCGACGACGGGAACGTTCTCGCCGCCGCGCACGCCTTTGAAACCGCGCACGATTTCTCCGGTCGCATCCCGAAAATAGAAATTTAATGACGAGCGCCGCGCGGCACCGAGTTTTTGTTCATTTCCGCGATCGCGGATGCGTGCGCCGATGCTCGTCGGTCAAGCGGGAACGCTCGACGGCGGTGTAAATCTGCGTCGTGCCGATATCGGCGTGTCCGAGCATTTCCTGAATAACTCGCAAATCCGCGCCGTTGGCGAGCAAATGCGTGGCGAATGCGTGGCGCAGTTGGTGCGGGTGGATTTTTTTATCAATTCCGGCACTCGCAACGATTTCCTGCAAAATCACCCAAAGTGTTTTACGCGAAATCGCTTTGCCCCAACTGCTGATGAAAAGTGCGCTCCCGGTTTTTGCTTTGGCGAGGCGCGGACGCCCGTCTTCGGAAAGATAGGCGAAAATCGCTTGGCGCGCGCGGCGCCCCACGGGAACGATGCGCTCTTTCGAGCCTTTCCCGCGCACGCGGATTATGCCTTCGTCAAAATTGACGGACTGAATTTCAAGCCCGCAAAGTTCGCTTGCGCGCAAGCCGCTTCCATACATCACTTCCAGCATTGCGCGATTTCGCAAACCTTGCGGCGTTTCCGGCATCGGAGTTTCGAGGATTTTTGAAACTTCGTCCACGGAAAGCGTCTCCGGCAGGGAAAGTCTGTTTTTCGGGCGTGAAACGATTTCCGAAAAATCGTCGTTGCGCACTCCGCTCGCTACCAAATGCTTGGCAAGCGAACGCACGGCGGAAAGTTTTCGCGCGGCAGAACGCACGGAAATGCCCTCATCGTTAAGCGCGGCAAGCCACGCGGAAAGATGCTCCGGTTGAACACTTTTCCACGTTCCCGCGTATTTTTTTTTTCGCAAAAAATCTCCGAATTGGAGCAAATCTTTTTCGTAGCTCAGAACCGTGTTTTTAGAAAGCCCGCGTTCGAGTTCCAAAAACGCGGTAAAATCCTCGATACCTTCGCGCACGGCGGCGACGGGAACAAAGTTCGGAGCTTCGCGGAAACGCGTCATGTCGGAAATTTTTCCAAGAAAAAGCAACCTCAACGATGCACAATCGACGGCAGGTAGCGTTCTTTAAACAGGCGCCAAAACACGACGAAAAACGCCGTCAGCGGCACGGCGAGCACCATTCCCAAAACGCCGTCGAGCGCATTTGCCCAGAAGAAAATCGCCACCATAATGACCATCGGATGAAGTCCGGTCCGCTTGCCCATGATTTTCGGCGTAAGGAAATAGGATTCGATCAGTTGCGCCACACAAAACGCGACGAGCGCTCCCGCGACCAACCAAATTCCGCCCGACAAAAACGCCAGCGGCAAAATCAGCGAGAGCCCGACCAACGTCCCCAAATACGGCACAATGTTCATCAGCCCTATCGCAAACCCGATTAAAATTCCTCCCGGAATCTGCAAAACGCCGAAACCGGCGGCAAGAATCACACCGTAGAGCAACCCGATAAGAACCTGCCCGCGGAAAAACGCTATCAGAATATCGCGAAACTGACGCACGAGAAACGCAATATCCTGCGCCACGCGCTCGGAAAAAACAGCGTTGGATTCGCGTTCGACAATTCCGATTAAATCGCGGCGCTCCGCCATGAGGTAATACAAATAAATCGGAATCGATGCGGCGGCGGCAATTTGACCGAAAAGCACACCGGATTTCTGCAAAAGCGCTTTTATGTGCGGAAGCCAAGCCGCGAGCAACGCCTTTACCTGCCCGGGAACGGCAGCACTTTGCGCGAGCATTTCCCGAATATTCTCCCGGCTGAAATGCTCATTCACCCACGCTTCAAGCTCCGGAAAACGTTCCATCGCGCGCTCCCAGAGCACGGGAACGTGCCCGAGAAAATCACCGACTTCGCGCACGCACAACGGAATCAGCAAAAACGCCAAACCCGCAGCTGCCAGCACGACCAAGACGAAAAGCGCCGCCACGGAAAGCCCACGCGGGAACTTGAATTTATTTTCAAAAAAATCGCAAATCGGTTGAAGCAGAAGCGAGAGAATGATTGCAATCGCAAGCGGCCAGACAACCGTGCTAAACGCCGAGAGAAATTTTGCACCGAGAACAAAAACGCCGCCGAGGAAACCGAGAACGACCATCGCGGCGAGGCAAGTCAATGCCCACGAAATGATGCGTTTTTGAAAAATTCCGAACATCGGCAAAAGCCTTTTTTCGCTCGCGTTCCCGCGCAACGCGCTTCGCTTTACCAAACGTTAACAACTAAATCGCGCACCTTGCGCGCCGCCTCGCGGGAAAGCACCGGAAACGATTGCGGTTCGCCCAAGCCGGCGGCGGCTCCCGTGTAAACGTCCGTAGAAACACTCACCTTGCGGTTGCGGAAAAAGTATTTTCCCGACCGCGTGTTGAGCAACGAACAATTCAGTTCCAGCGTAAGATTTTGAATGCTTGCGACCATCGAGTCTTCCGACGAAGTCGCCGCGATATTGCGACGGAAACCGGAAATTTCGATTTGGAGCTCCGCCGCTCCGTTTTCGATCACCGTCGACAGCCGCGGCGTGCCGTTAAGGGCTTCCGCAACATCGCGGGCAAGCATCGCTTGCGCTTGCGGAATATCCGCATTGTTCACAATCGGTGCGACTTCAATCGTCGCGAACGGAAGTTTTCCGCGATTGCCGAGTGAATAATTACACGCGGACAATGCACAAAGCAACGTTCCCGCCAAAATCGTAGTAAAAAGCAAGGTGAAGATTTTACGCATAGAGAGCCGAACCCAAGTTTTTTTTTATGAAAAAGGAAATCAGTTTTCGCCGGGATTTTGGAAACCGTCGGCGGCAGAACTTTCGGACGTTCCCGCAGAATCCGTTTCCGGCGAAACAGCGTTCCCGCTTCGGAAGCCCATTTCGTCAAGCGGTTTCTGGGACGGAGCGTCGAGATAATCCGTAGCATCGTAATTCGGATAACGCCCGAAAATCCAATCCACAAGCGTGCGTTCGGAACGCTCGCCGCGCCGAATCCGCTCGATGCGCTCCTGAGCGATTTTACTTGCCGGAGAATCCGGCGCAAGCGTCACGGCTTCGTTGTAAAATGTGAGCGCAGCGCGCAAATTGTTGTGGCGGGAATAGTAAAAATCTCCGAACACAAGCCGATTTTCGGCGAGCAGATTCGTTAGCGTTACCGTTTTCTCGTATGCATATTCCGCCAAGCGATGATCCGGGAAAAGCGAATAAAAATCCGTGTAATAATTGATCGCGCGGCGCGTGGAAAGCTGATCCCAATCCGCCCCGACCACGCCGGCTTCGTAAGTTCTCGCAAGTTCCAGATAGGCATCGGGAACAAATTTTGCATCGGGATAAATGCTGATCATGCGCTCGAGAGCGTCAATAGCGTCCAGCGTTTTATCAAACGAAAACCATTCCCGCGAAAGGTCAAAAGCGAGTTTCCCCTTGTGATAAAGCAGACGCGGCGAAATCGGCAAGTGCGGTGCCATCGCGTAAAGGCGATCGTAATAATCGAGTGCGAGCGTGCGATCCTTAAACCACGGAAGCCAGCCGCCTTTGAGCGGACGCACCCCTTTGCGCACCATTTCCGTGACCAAATACGCCTGCACGATGGCGTCATCTACGCGCGGAGACGCCGGATAAGCATCTTCCAACGCGGAAAAGCAATCGAACGCCGTCGGGAATTGCCGACGCGCGGAATAAATCACGCCCTGCCGGTAAAGCGCTTCTGCCGCAAAATCGCTGTCGGGGAAAAGGTAGACAATATCGGAATAAGAACTCAGCGCCGCGTCAATCGCATCGTCCTGCTCCTGAGCGTAAGCAATGACGAGCATCGCAATCGGCAACGCGGAATCCTTCGCGGGAACGCCCTTTTTCAGGGAAAATTCCATCAGGAAATCCGCATAGGTATTGATTTTTTCATCCGTCGAAAAAACTTCTTCAGCGACACCGGAATCGGACGCGCCGTCCTGAATAAATTGGGCAACCGCACGGCGAAGTTCTTCTTTTTCTCCCGTTTCGGTATTCGATGCAACGGAAAGCGGAACTAATCCCGTCGACACACATCCGGAAAAACCCGCCAAACCCAGCGTTCCCGCGAGCATCGCCGCCGCAAGCCACACTGAACTTTTTTTCGTCCGCAAATTTTTCCGTGTCATAAATATTCGGGAATAAAACAGAACCGGAAACGTTTTTCCCGGGAGAAAAATGTTTCCGGATTTTATTAAATTACTTCCAGCGAATCAGCGTTGCGCCCCAAGTAAAGCCGCCGCCGAACGCCGTCAGAAGCACCAAATCGCCCGGCTGAATCTTGCCGGCGCGGTAGGTTTCTTCCATGCAAATCGGAATCGAGCACGCGGACGTGTTCCCGGTTTTTTCAATGTTGATGCAGAACTTTTCCAGCGGAACTTTGATTTGGCGCGCCACGGCATCGACGATGCGCAAATTCGCCTGATGCGGAATCACCCATTTGATTTGATCTGCGGTAACGTTGCACTTTTCGAGCAAACGCACACAGCAATCGGACATCGTGCGAACCGCGATTTTGAAAACCTGATTGCCCGCCATAGTCAGGCAATGTTCTTTGTTTCGCACGGTTTCATAGCTGGCGGGATTCATGCTACCGCCGGCGGGAAGTGTGAGCAAATCGCCCTGCGAACCGTCCGCACCGAGAATATTCCCGAGGATACCGACGTAAGGCTCATTGCACTTTGTCAGAACAAATGCTGCTGCGCCGTCGCCGAAAAGCACGCAGGTGCTACGGTCTTCCCAGTTGACGATGGAGGAAAGTTTTTCCGCCGTGATGATGAGAACATTTTTATAATCGCCCGCGCGAAGCATATGGTTTGCGACCTGCATCATGTAAACGAAGCCGGAGCAGGCGGCGACCATATCAAACGCCGGAATGTCCGTGCGCAAGCCGAGTTTTGCCTGAATTTTGCAGGCGGTGGACGGGAACGTCTGGTCCGCCGTCACGGTGGCGACAATCACGAGGTCGATATCTTCCTTAGAAATTCCGGCATCGACGATGGCTTTTTCTGCCGCGCGCATTCCTAGATCGGAAGTCGAATCTTCCGGCGCGGCAATGCGACGCTCAACCATTCCCGTGCGGGTGCGAATCCATTCGTCCGAAGTTTCGACGAGGCGCTCCAAATCGGCGTTCGTCAAACGGCGTTCCGGCATATAAACGCCCATTCCTCGGATATAAACTGACGGTGTCGGAGTTCTCATTGGAGCAGTAATAAAACAGTTTTTTTTGGGGAAAGGGAATAAAAATTTAGCGGCGTTCCCGCCGCTTTTTTAGTTCCGAGCATCGGGCATCAAGCCTCAAGTGCTCTGGTCAAAACTTTTGCCGTCCGGCAAAAATTTCAGGTATACACCTGCTGTTTGATGCCTGTTGCCCGAGGCTTTGTGCTACTTAGTCTTCGGGATATCTTCGCCGATGTCGATATCCTGCGGGTGGTTACGCTTTTCCTTTTCGAGGCGGTGCGCACGGCGAATTTGACGAATCAGCTTGTCCATCAGTTCGTCGATGGATTTGTAAAGGTCGGCAGACGTTACGCTGAGCACGATGTTCGGTCCCGCGATTTCAATGGTTGATTTCGCGACGAACGACTGCTCCGGCGCCTTCGTCGGAATGTATTCCAAGTCGAAATTCGCACGGATAATGCGGTCATTATGCTCGAAGAGCTTAGTTGCTTTTTCTCTTACGTAGTTCTTGATTGCTTCCGTAAGTTCGAGATTGATACCGGTAATATTAACTTGTCCGTTCATATTTTTATGATGGGGTTTGGGTGTAATTTTATAGAATTTTATCGTGTTCGGGACTTCCCCCGAAACGCCCGCGATTGAAGCACATCAGGGCGGGAAAAGCAAGAGAAGTTCGGCGGGAACGCACGGGAAATAAATTAAAAACGGAACCCCAAAAACACCAACTTCCCGATTCCGTCTAAAAATCTTCCCGTCCGGAGAAAAACAGCGTAAAATCCTGTAATCATGCCGTTTCTCGAAGGAAAAAAAATCGCGCTTGGCGTAACCGGATCCATTGCCGCCTACAAAGCCGCCGAAATCGTTTCTCTCCTCGTCAAAGAAGGCGCCGAAGTTCAGGTGCTGATGACCGAAGAAGCCGAAAAATTTATCACGCCGCTCACGCTGAAAACGCTTTCCCGCCGCCCTGTCCTGTGCGGACTTTGGAACGACGATGCCGCTTCGTGGAAACCCGGACACATCGACGTCGCCTCTTGGGCGGACTTATTCCTCGTCGCTCCCGCGACCGCACACATCATCGGCTGTTTCGCTCACGGCCTCGCTCCCGAGGCGCTTTCCTGCGTGTATCTCGCGACCCGCGCTCCCGTCGTTATCGCTCCCGCGATGAACGTCAATATGCTCACGCATCCGGCGACACAAGCCAACCTCGCGACCCTGCAGGAACGCGGCAACATCATTATCGAACCGGACGAAGGCATGCTCGCCTGCGGCGATTCCGGCAAAGGCAAACTCGCCGCTCCCGCGAAAATCGTCGAAACGCTCTCACAGATTTTACGCGCCAAAGACGGCAACGTTTAAAACGAAAAAACGCGGTATTTCTCAATGCCGCCAACGCAAAGAGCGCAAAGGATTTTTTGATTTAATAAAAGCCTTTGCGCTCTTTGCGTAAAAAACAGTAAAAACAAATTCAGTTTTTCCTGTTGAGCTTTTTCTTCAGCACTTTGGCATCGGGAAGATCCGCGTCGTCGTGCTCGGCGACATCGCGACGCAGACGCGGCAAGCTGATGTGGTATTTCATGGCGACGCAACGCAACACAATCACACTCAGCGCCGTTATAATCTGAATCGCCGCAGAATCACGCGCCAAGCCCAACTGCAAGCAAATCGCGAAAACGATTCCGCCGAAAATACATGCGACCGCATAAATATCCTTACGGAAAATCAGCGGTTCGACATTAATAAAAATATCGCGAAACACACCGCCGCCGGCGCCCGTAACCATTCCCATCAGAATTGCGACCCAAAGCGGGAAGCCGAAATCGAGCGCCTTTTCGATTCCGATAACGGTAAACATTCCCAAGCCGATGGCGTCGAACATAAAGATGGAATCATTCATGCGCAGCAACCAACGCCCGAACGCCGAAACCAAAACCAACGCAAACGCCACCACCAGCAGATAAAAATATCCGCCCAGCCAGAACGGATCTTTCGAGCACATCCAAAACGGCGTTTGCCCGAGCATGATGTCGCGCAAGGTTCCCCCGCCGCACGCCGTCGCCAAACCGACGATATACGCACCGAACAAGTCGAAATGCTTTGCCGAAGAACGGCGGATTCCGGAAATTGCGAACGCGAACGTTCCGATATAGTCAATGAGTAGTGTCAGCGTCATAACGCAAAACGATAAAAACTTTTCCTACGAAACAAACGCGACAACCGCCGTCGAATTGTCGCAACCGCCGGCTTTGTTTGCGGCGGCAATCAAGGTATCAACAACGCTTTCCGGTGTTCCCGCCGCGTCACCGAGGATTTCTTCAATTTTTTCAGAGCTCAACATTCGCGTAACGCCGTCCGTTGCGACCAAAATACGATCACCGGGAAACGTCGCCAGCGAAAAAACCTGCGGCTCGCAATTCCCCGCCACGCCGAGCACGCGCGTCAGCGTATTTGTATACGCTTCCGGGAAATCCCGGTTCCCGTGCGCCAGCTCTTCCGCCGCGAGCGTATGTTCTTCGGACAATCGCGTAAACTCGTTCCCGCGAAGCAAAAAAATCCCGCCGTCGCCGATATGCGCGCAGTGCAAAATTCCGTTTTCTCCGCGTGCGACCACATCCAGCGTGGTGCCGATTCCGAAGCCGCCCGCAAGCGCTTCGCCAAGCGCATCGAGTTTCGTATCTAAGACCTGATACAACTGCTTAAAATCCGGACGTTCCGCCAGCGGGAACACATTGTTTTTTTCAAAAAATTCCCGCGCGCCGTCCACCGCCGCCGCGCTCGCGCGATCGCCGAACTCCAGTCCCCCGACGCCATCCGCAACCGCAAAAAAATTCCCGCTTTCTCCGTCACAGAAAAATGCGTCCTCGTTTTCTTGCCGCACGCGTCCGACATCACTTTTTCCGGCGACGGTCCAAAACGTTTTTTTCTGCGGAACGGCAGGCATAAAAATTACTTCAAAAAATCGGGGAAAGCGGGAGGCTTAATGGCAGAAAGCGTCTCACGAAACAGATGTCCGCGCAAGAGATTTTCGCGAGCTTCGTCACAAACAACGCCGCGAAACTCCGCTCGGCAGGCGATATGCGCACGCCCTTTTTCCGACCAAAGATCGTCGATGCGTTCCCGCGTGTCGTTCGGAAAATATCCGGTGTCGCACGCAAGCCGCAAAAGAGAAAGCAACTCCGTCGCCTCGTCCGCAGAAAGCGAAACGGCGTAACGCAGGTTTCCGTAAGCACGGGCGATGCGATCGGCGAGGTCGGCGCGTTCCCGCGAAAAAATCCGACGGCGCGCCGCAAGTTCCTGTTCGGCGATATCGCTCGTCCAGCGGCGCATAAGCGCCAGCGTTTCCGCCTCGCTGATTCCGAGCGTGTATTCGTTGGAAATCTGAAAAACGCAACCGCGAGCATCGGAGCCTTCGCCGAAACAGCCGCGAGCAGTCAGTCCCACGGCATTGAGCGCACGCACGATTTTTTCCATTTGCCCGTCCATGACAAAACCCGGCAGATGCATCATCACGGAAATGCGCAAACCCGTTCCCGCGTTAGTCGGACAAGCCGTTAAAAAACCGTATTTTTTCGAAAACGCAAAATCCAGGTATGCGGCGAGCACCTTGTCCGCCTCGCGTGCGTGCGACCAAGCCGCGCCCAAATCATTTCCCGGGGCAAACGCCTGAATACGCAAGTGGTCTTCTTCGTTGACCATCAGCACGATTTCTCGATTACGCGCAATTATCGCTCCCGCACCGTCCCCGGAAAGGTCCTGTGAAATGCAGTGCCGTTCAATCAGAAAATTCCGGCGCAACGCGGAGAGTTTATCGGTTTCAAAATAAAATGCATCGCGCAACGACGGAATTTTCCCCGCGACGGCGGAGATTTTTTCCCAAACTTCCCGGCGCCGCGTTGCTTTCGCCCAACCCGGGAACGGCGTTCCCGCAAGATTCCGCGCCAACCGAACGCGCACGCCGAGCGCGCACGGCACAGAACTCCACGCGTGTTCCCGCGAAGCCGTTTCTGCCAAAAATTCGTCAAACGTCCCGCTCATTTTTCGCTTCCTTCGGACGAAGATTTTTTGCGGCGAGCTACACCTGAGCGCGTTCCCGCAGAAGATTTTTTCGCGGTAGGTTTCAAAGATTTCGGTTTTGCCGACGACTTTTTCGCGATTTTTTGAGGCGCTTTTTTCGGAGTTTCAAGCGCGCGCAATGCGTCGCGCAACTTCGCCGCCAACGCGTAGTCTTCTTTTTCGACCGCTTCTTTTAGGCGCAACTTCAGATTCGCCGCTTCGAGAGATTTTTCGTCCGATTTTTTTGCGCCCTTCTCTGCGGGAGCGCTTTTTCCCGCGTCACCGCGATAATCGCGCCCGCGCTGAATTTTCGGCAATAGCGCCGAAATTTCCTCGGAAAAAATCTCATAGCAATGCGGGCACCCGAAAAGGCGTTTTTTGTCAAAAACCACATCCGTCATACCGCACACCGGACAAATTTTGTTCGGTTCGCGTCCGGCATTGTCTGCCGTCGTTTCCTCAGAAGCGGTTTTACCGCCCGCTGCCAGCGTCTTGGCGAGCATTTCCGTAAATTTCAAAATCGGCAATTCCGCCACTTTGCTCTTTGCCGCACATTTTTCGCAAAGGTGTACTTTATGAATTTTCCCGTCCACAATCTGCGTCAGATGCACGGTCGCCGGGGCGCCGCAAATATTACATTTGTAGTGTTCTTCGCTCATGGGGATTTCAGCTTGCGGAATAATGCAATCCATTCCGCCCGCATTTTCAATCAGAAACTCCCCGCAAACCGCCGGAATCCGCATGGATTAATCGTCGGGAAGATATTCGTCAAAAACCGGAAAATTCGCTTCAAACGCCGGCTCTGCGGGAATGCTCTTTTCCGGGGCGTTGTAATAAAGTTCTTTCCACCGTTTCAAAATCGCACCGACAACGGGACCGGACGCGCTCCCGCCGCCGATATTTTCTCCGGGCAAACCTTCCAAAACGACGGTTACGGCAACTTTCGGATCGCGCGCCGGAGCAAATGCCGTAAACCACGCAAGCGTCGTTTTTTTTCGCGGATCCCACTGTGCAGAACCCGATTTTCCCGCAATTTCCAAACCCGGAACCTGCGCCTTTTTTCCCGTTCCCGCAGCGACACATTCCGTCATTCCGCGCAAAATTTCCGCATAAGCCGCTTCCGGAATATCGAGCGGCTCTCCGCCGTGGTCGACACGGGAACGCGCCCGCGCAGGATCGTGCACGACGGACGGACGTGTGCGCGTTTCCTTGCGCGCGAGAGACGCCGTCATGCACGCAATATGCATCGGCGACGTAAGGTGAAAACCTTGTCCGATGGCGGCGTTTGTCGTGTCGCCGGCGACCCAGCGCCCTCGCCCGTCGTCGAGTTTATACTTCGGGTTGGCGACAACGAGCCTGCCGAGCACGTCGGACTTCGCTTCGCGCAATTCCATATTGACGTGTTCGCCGAAACCGAAACGAAACGCCTCCGCCGCGATCGGTTCAATCCCGAGAATGAGCGCCGCGTTGTAGCAATACACATTGGAGGAAACGCGAATCATGCGCGCAAGATCCACCGGTCCGAAAGCGACTAAATCGTGCTCGGGCTTGCGTTGACGGTTCACGGTGAGAAAGGCTCCGCAGTCAAATTTTTCCGTCGGAGAAATCGGTCCGGACGGACGGTTGGCGGCGGCGGAATGCGGCGCCACTTTGGCGATGGTTTCGGAATCGTTAAATGTTTTTGAGCGCATCGCCGCAACCGCCGTAATGAGCTTGAACGTCGAACCCGGCGGGTAACGCCCGATGAGCGCCCGATTCCAAAGCATACGATTTTCTTCGAGAATTTTGTAGTATTCCCGGCTGAAACCGTCGATCCCTTCGTTCGGATCAAACGCGGGAGCGCTCGCAAGCGCAAGGACTTCCCCGGTCTGCACGTCGAGCACGATTGCCGCTCCCGCGCGGGAACGCATATCGAGCACTTCTTCTGCAGTTTTTTGCAATTCCAAATCGACGGAGGAAACAAACGCCGCGCCCTTTTCCGGAGTGCGTTCGTCGAGTTTTTTGTGCAAATAGCCGAGATTGTCCACCTGCCAAAGCTGATAGCCGTCGCGCCCGCGAATCGTTTCGTCAAAACAGCGCTCAATTCCGAAACTCCCCTGCTTGCCCTCGCGCGGCGTAACGCGCAAACCGGCACCTTCATCCGGCAAATCCTCGCGGATTTCACCGTCGTCGCTAACCAACCGTCCGATGAGGTGCGCCGCAAGTTTCCCGTGCGGATACGTGCGTTCCGTTTCGACAAAAAGTTGCTCCGGAGCATCCGTCGGAAACGCTTCGAGAAAACGTGCCTTTTCCTCCGGCGTAAGTTTTTTCGCCAATGTGAACGGAAGCGCGCGTGATTCGTTGAGATGGCGCGAAACCTCCGCGGGATCGAGCGTGCGGGAACGCCCGAGCACACGATTCACGCGATCGAGGTGGTGCTGAACGACTTTCGTCACGGCGCTTGCGCGCAAACGTGCCGTGTCAATTTTCATTCCGGAAAATTTTTTCTGCTCGCGTCGGGCAGCGCGAATGTCACGACGCGCTTCCACGGAAAACTCCTCGCGCAACGAGCCCAAATCGATCACGACGGAATAACGCGGACGGCTCGAAACCAACACGTTCCCGTGGCGATCGAGAATATCGCCTCGCGCTGCGGGGACGGTAACGTAGCGAGAACTTTGACGATCATACTGCTGCAAATAATCGTCGCGCCTAAAAATCTGACGCACCGCCAAACCGCCAAGCAAATAAAGCATCGCCGCGCCGATTAACGCACCGACGATCACCACGCGGCGCGGGCTGATTCCGTTAACGCGCGTATCTCCCAAGCGGCTCATTCCTCGTCCACCTCCCGTTCGCCGACCAAGTCAATTCCGCACAGGCGATACAACGAAACGACGGCATCAAAAAACCACCAGCCCGCCAAAACGATGAACACGGACGAAACCGCCGCCGTCGCCAAAAATCCGCCCCAAAACACAAGTGTGCCGAGTTCGTTCCAGCTGAATGCAAAAGCCCAAAGCAGAAATACGACAAAATTTAAAATCAACGCGCACACCAACCATTGTTTCGGCGAAGACAAATCGATATACGCACGCAAAAATCTCAGCGCCAAAAAGAAAATCACCAGCCATGTAACGCCGAATCCGACGGGCGCGGGAACGGCAGTCGTCATTTCGCCGAACAGAAAAAGTTTTTCCCCGACGGCAAACAACGCCGAGTCCATTTTCTCAAACGGAATCGGCAACGAAAAATCAAACAAAAAACCGCTAACCAAAACCACGGCAAGCCCGCGCGGGAACGGCATTAGAAGCGACGGCACAATCACGAGCAAGCCCGGCGCGAAAATCGCCAAATTCCACGGCGAAAGCGCGTCCGACACCGTTCCCGCCAGAAAAATCCAAACATAGGCAATCGCGCACGCCGGAATCCAATAAAACGCACCGATGGAAAAAAACTTTCTTATCGCCTCGCCCACGTTCCCGATTTCTCCTTTTTATTCCGCCGCCACAAAGTTTTTCAGCACGCCCGGATCTACGGGAACAAGAATCGCCGCCTCCTCAATCGCCGCCATGCGCTGAGCCAATTCCACGGGAACTTCCCGGAAGATTCCGTCGGCGGTATTTGTCGGAATTCCCGCGAGAAAACCGATTTTCAGTCCGGCAGGAAAAATTCCGCCCAATCCGGAAGTAACGATTTCAAGCCTCGGCGCATTTTCCGGAAAAACCGTATCCGCCGGAATGTCAAAAATCTTTCCGGAAGCCGCGCGAAACGGCGAAGCCCCCGCGCCCTGATACGTAACCGCACAATTTTCTACACCGGCAATGCTCGCGGAAATGCGAAACGCCGGGGAGGAAATCAACTCCACCACGCAAGTCGAATCAAACACCTGCCGCACGCGCCCGACCACGCCGTAGGCATTCACCACGGGACAACCTTCACAAATGCCGTCCGCTCGACCTTTTCCCAAAATAATTTGCTGCCACCACATACTGAGGCGGCGCTGCACGACGCGCGCGGGAACAGTGCGAAATTCCGGACGCTCCTGCATCCCGAGTAATTTTTCCAAACGCGCATTTTCCTCTTTCAGCGCTCCGTTTTGCGCGACCTCATATTGGAGTGTTGCCGCAAGCCGGGCGGTGTCGCGCCCGGCGCGAATCAATTCATTTTTGTCGCGGGAACGCATTTCCCAATAGCGCGCGAGGTCGCTCATCTGCGACGAAAGCACCAGCGACGGAGCCTCAAACTCGTAGCCGGCGTTATAAACCGCGCGCCGAAAAGCCGCCGGAGCAAACCACCAGACAATCATGCCCACGAACAGGAAAAAAAACGGGCGCAGATTTCGGGTTTCCGGCGTCATTTTTTATCGAAGCACTTCCGGCGGGAACGCCCGAAAAACGGTCCGGCATCAGCAAAGCAAAGACGCTTTGCCTCCCTTTTCGATAATCGCTCCCGTGCCGTTGACGACGCAACGAAGCGGGTCCTCGGCAACGAAGAACGGGATTCCCATTCTGTCGCTCAAAAGGCGATCCAAGCCGCGAATCAGCGCGCCGCCGCCCGCGAGCGCCGCGCCGCGGTCGAGCAACTGCCCGGCGGATTCCGGCGGGCAAACTTCGAGCGTTTTGGAAATGCCTTCGATAATTTCGTCGAAATTGTGTTTCAACGCCTCGCGAATTTCGACCGAATTAATCGTCTGCGCCTTCGGCAAGCCGGAAATAGAATCGCGCCCCTTAATTTCGAGGGAAAGTTCCTGATCAAGCGGATACGCCGAGCCGATTTCCACCTTGATGCGCTCCGCCGTTTTCGACGCAATGACAAGTCCGTAAGCGTTTTTAACGTAATTGACGATGCTCTTGTCAAATTCGTCCCCGCCAACGCGAATGCTTCGCGCCGCGACGATGCCGCCGAGAGAAAGAATCGCGATTTCCGAAGTTCCGCCGCCGATATCGACCACCATCGAGGTTTCCGCCTCGCCGACGGGAAGCCCCGCACCGAGCGCTGAAGCCTTCGGTTCCGGCACCGTCAAAACGTGTTGCGCTCCCGCGCGATACGCAGAATCCTTCACCGCTCGCTCTTCCACCGGCGTAATGCCGTAGGGCACCGCGATAACGACCGTAAGATGCGTCAAAAACGAGTGTTGCCCCGCCTTTTTGATGAAATAGCGCAACATGTGCTCGCTGACTTCAAAATCCGCGATAACGCCGTTTTTCATCGGGCGCACAACGTCGATCGTATCCGGCGCCAAATCCGCCATTCTCTTAGCTTCCAAGCCGATTGCAAGCGGGCGCCCCGTCTTTTTGTCAATCGCAACGAAACTCGGTTCGTTCATAATGATCCCGCGACCTTTGACATAGACGAGAACGTTCGCCGTGCCCAAGTCGATACCGATTGCCGTGGAGAAAATGCCCGGAATTTTCTTAATCATAATCTTCCAAAAAAACGTTTTTCAGAAAGGAAACATCAACGGGGAAAGATTGTCAACGGCGCGCCTAAAAAACCGCTATCCGGCAAGAAAAATTCGCCCTTCGCCCGCCAAAATCTTCCCGCGGGAACGCAAAATTTCTCGTTTCCTTCCTAATTTCTCATTCCCGATTCTTTATTCCTGCGCGCGGCGATAATGAAGGCGATTCCGCCAAGCGCGAGAAGCACGGAATAAAACTGCCCGCGCGTCATACCGAGAATGAGGCTGACACCGATGTCGGGCTCGCGGAAAAATTCGTCGACGATACGCACTACGGCGTAAAGCAACGCGGCTTCACCGGCAATTTGACCGTGCGGAAGCGGCTGTTTTTTCCAAATGCGGAATTGTGTCCAAAGCAAAATGAGCAGACCTTCGCCCGCCGCCGCGTAAAGTTGCGACGGGTGGCGCGGAAGCAAATACGCAAGCTCCGGCGTTCCCGTAAACGGGTTAAATTTTTCGTATTTGAAAATAACAGCCCATGAAACGGAGGTTTCGCGCCCCCAAAGTTCGCCGTTGATAAAATTCGCAATACGCCCGAAAAAAATTCCTACGGGAGCGAGCGAGGCAATAATGTCGCTGAGTTGGAGGAACGAGCATTTTTGTTTACGGGCAAAAATCCAAGTGGCAAGCAGCGCGCCAATCATACCGCCGTGGCTCGCCATGCCTCCGTTCCAAACTTCAAAAACCGAAAGCGGATTCGCGACAAACGCATCCCACGCATAGAAAAATACATACCCGAGGCGCCCGCCCAGCAAAACACCGACAATCAGCGCCACCATAAAGTTGGACTGCGCCTCCGAATCCAGCGGCGACCGGCTTTTCTTGTAGTAAACGCTGAGCATAATCGCGCCGAAAACAAACCCCGCAAGATACGCCAGCCCATACCAGCGAACGCCTTCGAGCATCCACCCTTCGGGGAAGCGAAAAAGAAACGGGTCCAAATCGTGCACCCAAAATCCGGGAGTCGGCATCGGTGTGGTGGTCGGAATCATAAAATCAAATCAGGTCAAACAGGTGAATTTTGGTCGCGGGAACGCACGTTTCAGCCGCAAAGATAATCGTTCAGCGCGAGCCACGCGGCGGCGGGAACGCACTCCGGACGCGAGAGCGCATCGACGCCGAACTGCGGAAGCGAATCGAGCCACGCAGAAATCTTTTCTGCGGGAACGTCGAGCGCCGCCGCCGTTTTTTTCAGAGTCGAACCGAGTTGTTTGCGCCGATAAATAAAAACTTCGCGAATAAGTTTGCGTGCCGCACGGCAGAAAATCACGGGCGCGGGACGACGGCGCAGATGCAAAAGATACGAATCTACTTTCGGCGGCGGGAAAAAACATTGCGCGGGGACTTTGTGCCCGGGCGCACGTTCGTAAGCCGCTTCGAGAATCACCGAAAGTGCTCCGTAGTTTTTCGTTCCCGCGGCGGCGGTAAAACGGTCTGCCGCTTCCTTTTGCAACATCAGAACAAGCGTCTCGGGAAGATTTCCGTTTTCCAAAACAGCGTCCATCCACGGCGTGGAAATCGCGTAAGGAAGATTGGCGACAATTTTGAACGGCGTTCCCGCAGACATTTTTTCGGGAAATGCGGCGAGCGGAAAATCCATCGCGTCACCTTCGGTCAAATCGAAAGTCTCCGGATAATTCGGTGCAACGCGTTCCCGCAGGTGCGCGGCAAGCGTCGCGTCGCGCTCAACGGCAAAAACCTTTGCTCCCGCCTGCAGGAGCGTTGTCGTGAGCGTGCCCAAACCGGGACCGACCTCAACGACGATGTCGCCCGCGCGAACGTCTGCGAGTTCGAGCGATTTGCGGACAATGTTGCCGTCGACGAGAAAATTTTGCCCGAGCCACTTTTTCGGCGAATGCGAAAGTAGCGCGAGCAGTTCCCGCGTCGTGTTCAAGTTGTAAGGTCCCGTCAGCATTTTCTTTGGCGTGAGGAAAAATCTAGCTTTTTTTGCCGACTTTTGCGAGCAAGACCATGCCGGCGACGAAAAGTAGCGCGATGGAGGCGATTCCCGCGCGCGTGGAGAAAAGTCCGTCTTCCCCGGCGGGCAAAACCGCCGCGATAACCGCGAGCAGAATCGGACCGAGAATCGTCGAACAACGCCCGATCATGCTGTAAAACCCGAAAAACGAAATTTCGCGTCCGGGCGGAATCAGCGTTGCAAAAAACGAGCGAGAAAGTGCCTGAACGCCGCCCTGCACCATGCCGATGAGCGCGGCGAGGATAAACATCGGCGAAATATCGAAGCCGAAAAACGCAAGCGTTCCCGCCGGCATTACCGCACCGTAAACGGCAACGCCGATATAAATCGAGAGCGCGGCAAACAGCACGGCTCGCGCGCCGAAAAGTTTTCCGAGTTGACCGAAAAGCATGGCGCACGGCACGCCGAAAATCTGAACGATAAACAACGCAAGAAACAAATCCGTTTGCGAAAATCCCAGCGCGTTCCCGTAGCGCACGGCGCTCGTGATTATCGTGTGCACGCCGTCGATGTAGCAAAAATACGCAAGCATAAACCAGCGCACGCGGCGTTCCCGCCAAAAGGCGACGCAGGTTTCGCGCAGCGCGGCGAGATTTTTCCGAAACGGGGAAATCTCACCCGTCGCATCCGCTTTTTCCGCGGGAACGCTTTCCCTGCGAAGCAAAAGCGGAAGCGCAAACGCAAACCACCAAATCGCGCCGAAGACAAAAAGCCAACCGACGCTAACCGTTTCGCTCAAAAATTGCGTCCACGCAAAAATTCCGCCAAGCAAAATCACGCCTCCCAAGTATCCGAGCGAAAATGAAACACCGCTTACAAAGTGCCGTTTCTCCGGAGCCGCAACATCGAGAAGAAGCGAATCATAAAACAAATTCGCCCCGAAAAAACCGATTGCCGCCGCAATATAAATCAGCGCCGCCGCCTGCCACGCACCTTCGCCGACCAACGCAAGCGCCGCCATGCCGGCAATGCCCGTTCCCGCGAGAATGCGGAAAAACTTCATGCGCAGTCCGCCAGATTGAGCGACAACGGCGAGCAACGGCGAGAGCAAAGCGACCAAAATGCTCGCGCCCGCAAGCGTCAGCGAATACCAAAATGTTTTTTCGCTCGGTTCGGGAAGCGACGCGCTCCAATAGTCGTTGAACAAAATCGGAAACATCACGGCGAGCACAATCATCGAAAACGCCGTGTGCCCGAGGTCGTAAATCGCCCAGCGCACCGCGCCGGAAAAACCTTTCTGCGAAGAGGGAAGCATAGTCCCGATTCTCCGCGTTCCCGCCTTTTCCCGCAAATTGAAATTTAGCGGAGCGGATGCTTCGCTAAATTTCAATTTGCGCGGGAACAAGAAAACGGGCAGAATCAACACCTTTTACTATGGCTACATCGAACAACACCTCGACGGCAGACGCGGTTATGGCTTCCGAACCGGAAGTCGATACCTCCGTTTTCGCCTTGGACAAAATTCCGCCGGAGCAACGCGACGCCTATTGGCGCAAGCACATCTACCGCGCGGACAAGGAACCGCAGCTGACGGTGCGCGGCGCGATTTTCGGCGGTTTGATCGGGATTCTCGCGTGCGCATCGAGCATGTATACTTCGCTGAAAATCGGCTGGGGCTTCGGGATCGCGCTGGTTGCCGTGATTCTCTCCTTCGTCGTATTTAATTTCATGCGCTCGATTTCCGGCGGTCGCATCAAGCCGATGGGAGTTTTGGAAAACGCGGCAACATCTTCCGTCGCTTCCGTAACGGGAATGACGACGACGCACACCGTCGTTTCCGCTTTCGGGGCGCTCATGCTTTTGCAGAGCGTTCCCGCGCCGTGGTATAAAATGGTGCCGACGCTGTTTTTCTCCGCTTTGCTCGGAACCTGCATCGCGATTCCGATGAAGCGCGCACTCATCAATCAGGAACGCCTTCGCTTCCCGAGTGCCATCGCTTCTGCGGAAACGCTGAAATCGCTTTATGCGACGAGCGGGAACGCGGTTACGAAAAACAAGGTGCGCACTTTGCTCATTTCGCTCGGACTCGCCGCCGTGCTCGGCATCATCAAGCAGCTCCCGACGCTGGCGAGCGCATTTGCCGAAATCGGCAAAGCGAAACTCGCTGATTTCTGCACGCGTTTTGCGTTTGTTCCCGATGCTATCGGGCTTCCCGATTTTCTCAATCCGCTCAAGCTTTGGGGCGGGATTCAAGGCTCGACGGTCGTTTCCGACAAAGGCGTGAAAGCCGTCGTTCCCGAAGACGCGAACCTTCCGGGCGTTTCGCTCGACGCGTCCGTGCTCCTCATCGGCGCCGGTATGCTCTGCGGTTTGCGCGTTTCGCTGACGATGTTCTTCACCGCGATTGTGCTCGACTGGTGGGTGGCTCCGTGGCTGATTTCGCAAGATATTTTGCACGTCGGGTCCGATATTTTCCGCAACATCGAAGCCTCCGTTGACGCTCAGGGGAACTTCACGGGCTTCCGCGTCGTTTACTGGTCGCTCTGGATGGGAACGGCAATCATGGTGATGTCGAGCTTCACGGCGCTCGCGTTCCAATGGCGCACGATCGGACGCGCCTTCTCGGGCATTTTCCCGAAAAAAGGCGCGGCGAAAACCGACGATGCGGACGATCCCGTTGCCGACGTGGAAGTTCCGATGAAATGGTTTGTTATCGGCGTGATTCCGTCTGCCATCGGCTTGATTGTTACGCTTCACTTTGCGTTTAACACGGCGTGGTATCTCGGCGTGCTCGCGATTTTCCTCGCCGGGGCATTCGGTCTGATTTGCGCACGTTCCTGCGGGGAAGCCGACACGAATCCGATCGGCGCGATGGGGAAAATTTCCCAGCTCATCTATTCCGTGATGCCGGGCGCACGCGGGAACGTCAGCACGAACCTTATCACCGGGGGCGTTACGGCGGCTGCCGGCGGCGCATCGGGCGACTTGATGTCCGACATGAAGCTCGGGAATCTTCTCGGCTTGAAACCGCGCATCCAATTCTGGACGCAGTTGCTCGCGATCTGCATCGGAACGACCATTGCCGTTCCCGTGTGGCGTTTGCTCGTCCCGAGCGTTGAAGCTCTTGAAAAATACCCGGCTCCGCCCGCGCGCATGTGGAAAGCGGTTGCCGAATTTTTGAATGATCCGCTGATTTCGCTTCCGACGACGGTTTACTGGGCGATGTCTCTCGGCGCGCTCATCGGGATCGCGATTCCGGTTTGCGAAAAACTTTTCCCGAAATATCGTGCCTATATGCCGTCTGCAATGGGGATGGGGATTGTGCTCACGCTCCCGGCGGCATTCAACAACGCGGCATCGTTCGCGATCGGGGCGATTGCGGTTTGGGCGTGGAATAAGTTCCACCCGAAAAGCGAAGAAAACTACTCGGTTGCGCTCGCTTCCGGCTTAGTCGGCGGCGAATCCATTGCCTGCGCACTCGCGGCGATGGCGGCGACGGCGATTCTTCTTTAAGGAGTTCCAAGCATCAAATATCAGGCATCAAGCGCAGAGCTAAGATTTTTGCCGGCGGCAAAAATTTTGAACAAATTGCCTGATGCTTGGCACTAAAAGAATTAGCGGGCGGAAACGTCCGCTAATTCTTTTTCCAATTCGTCCAACCGGGCATCGGTAAGCGTTCCCGCGTCAATAAACGGTGCACACCAGCGCACAAAAAGATAAACGATTCCGCCGAAATCGCGTTCGTGAACGTAGCTTTCTCCAAGACTCGTTTTCAGAAATTTTCTCAGCGCGAGCGCATAAATCGTCCATTGCAGAGCGTAGCCGTGTTTGACGATTTCGTCGCGCACGGCATCGGCGCTCAGGCAAAAATCTGCGGGAACGGCAGTCGAGGCAACCATATTGGTTTTCCAGTCCAGGATGAAAAACTTTCCGCCGACGCGGAAAACGAGGTCGATTACACCCGTCATCATGCCGGCGATATTGAGCGGCGATTCCGCGCCGCCGCGCGCGTTTTGCGCCCAGTGGTAATCTGCCGTCTTTGCGTAAATTCCGCCCCAACTTTTAAAAATCCGGAAAAGCCCGGCGTAAAGATTGCGGGAACGTTTCAGAGGGAAATGAAATTCCATTTCGTGCACGGCATCGGATTTTTCGAGCATTTCGAGCCGAAAACCGCTTTGCGGGAACAGGCGCAGGGCGAGGTTTTCTTCGACCATGTCGATGAGTTTTTTGCGTAGCGCGACCTGTTCCGCAGGCAAAAGTTTTTGCCAATTCGGGAAATGTGCGAGCGTGCCGTCTGCAAGCGCACCGAGATTTTCCCGCGTGCGGAAATCCGTTTTTTCAAAAATAAAGTGTGCAAGCGTGCCGAATTCGGCGCCGACGGGAAGATCCGAAAAACTTCTTTTCGGGAACGAATCCGCTTCCGGCGTTCCAGCGGAATCGGGCGACAAAACGTCCGCGTTCCCGTCCGCGACTTCCGGATTCAGCGTTTCGTCGTCCTCGCGCAAGTTGCTCGTGCTGTCGGATTCCGTCGCATGAATGATTTTTGAAAAACTGAAAATGCCTTCCGCGTTGCGCGCGATTTTTTGTCGGACATTTTCGGCAATCGAAAAACGCATTTCCGCTTCTTCTTCGGAAATCACGCGCGGATCGTCCGCATTCGCAGATTCGCACGGCGTTTCGCGCTTCGGAAAAGATTCTTCGGGAAGCGGTTCCCGCGCCTGCAAAACGCGCCAATGCGCTAACTCTTCCGGATTTTTTTCAAACGTGCCCAGAGCCGCGTCCAAAAGCAATTTCTGATACGAATTCCAGCCGGAGCCGGAAGGTTTTTGCGGAACGTGATAAACGACGACGCGGGAACGCGCCCGCGTAAGCGCGACATAAAAAAGGCAAACGTCGTTGGCGGCAGTTCGTTCGATACGCGCCCGGACAAACGCCTCGGATTTTTCCTTGCCGGAATCGAAAAACAAAACGGTTTTTCCGTCGGCATCACTTCCCTTTGCAAAATTCCCCGCACTCCGGTTTGAATACAGACTTTTTGACCAAAGCGACGACATGAAAACGATTTCAAATTCCAACCCTTTGCTTTTGTGAACCGTGAGAATCCGCACAGCGGCACTGTCGCTGTCGGCGCGCAGTTGTAGCTCGGCGGAGTCGTCTTTCGGATTTGCCGAGCTGATCATCGAGTCAAATGCGTTGACGAGCGCGCGCGGCAACAGCGCGGAATTTTGCTCCGTTGCGTGCAAAATTTCCGTCAGGTGCAAAACATTGGTCGCGAGAGCCGTAGCGGATTTTTGCTTCGCCAAATTTTGGAAAAATCCCAGCGTGTCCGCAAGTGAGCGGAAAGCGGAAAGCACTCCGTGTTTTTTCCAACGCGTGTGCGCATCGGCAAAGGCTTGGCGAACAGTTTCCGCAGTATCGGAAATCCCGTTCCCGCGCAAAATTTGTTTTCCCGTTTCCGCAAAAAACGGTGTAAGCAGCGCGCGCCGGAAAAGCCCGGTGCTTTGCGGTTCGAGCATCGCGTGCAAAACATCCGAGAGCGCAGACGCGATTGCCTCGCAGAGCACGTTGCCGCGCGCCGTCGTCGAGACGGGAATGTTTTCGCGCGCAAGCGCGTTGCGGTAAAGATTGGCTTCGTCGTTATTGAAAACAAGCACGGCGATACTGCTCGCGGGAACGCCGCGGTGCTTCACGAGGTCCGAAATATCTGCCACCGCCTGATCGAGAACGAGTTTTTTCGCCCGCGATTTTTCGCTTTCCGCATCAGTGATTTTCAGAATCGCAGCGGGAATTTTTTTCTGTGTATCGAATTTTTCTTTACCGATTTTTTTCGACGGGAACGCCACGGGAACGTAGTCGAGCAAACCGCCGATTTCGGCGGAAACTTCGCGCGGCGCCTTTTTCGTGCCGATGCTCAGTGTATTGCAGATGTTTTTATCGAAAGAAAAAATCTCGTTGAACGCGGCGATGGCGGCAGGCTCCGAGCGCCAGTTTTCAACGAGAGAGAGTGCGTTCCCGCCGCTTGCGGCGAGAATTTCCCTGCGCGCCTTGCGGTATGTGTGAATGTCTCCGCCGCGAAATTCGTAAATCGCCTGCTTGGGATCGCCGACACAGAAAATCGGATTTTTTTGCGCGAGAAAAATATTTCGGAAAATTTCCCATTGCACCGGATCGGTGTCCTGAAATTCGTCGACAACCGCAACGCGGAAACGTGCGGCGATGCGCTTGGCAAGCCCGGGATCGCGGCGGAGCGCGTCGCGCAATGCAATCAGAATTTCGCCGAACGAAATATCGCGCGCGTCTTTGCGGAGCGCGTTCCACTCGGCGAGCGCTTCCGTCGCCGCGCGGTAGAGCGCGTTCCCGAGAGCGTCGTCCGCATTGGGCGGCACGGGAACAATGTCCGGATTTTGTAAAAGCGGAGACAAAACCTCGCAGATGTCGTCAGCCTCGACTTTGAAGAAAATGCTTTCGCCTTCGGCAATTTTTCGCGCGCGCCAGCGCGCGGCGAAACGGGAAAGCTCTTCCGAAAGCGACGTGCGGATTTCGCCGACACGCGACGAAATTCCGAACTCTTTCAGCACGCGCAGGCAAAATCCGTGAATCGTAAACACGGCGGCTTCGTCAAACTCCGCATCGGCGAGGCGAAGTGCCGCGAGTGTTTTTTCGTCCGCAGAATTTTCCGCAACGGCTTCGCGGATTTTTTTTCGCAGGCGTGCGCGGAGCTCTGCAGTCGCGGCGTCCGTGAACGTTACGACAAGAATGTCGCGCACGCGCGGAGCGGGATTTTTTTCTGCGGGAGCGCGCGCCGCGTCTGCATGCAAAAATTTTTCACCGCGCAGAAGTGCGAGATAAATTTCGGCAATGGTAAACGTTTTTCCCGTTCCCGCAGACGCTTCGATGATGCCGGAACGCGTAAGCGCCAAAGCGGAAGTTGGTTCTGCGGGAAACATGGTTTTAGCTCCAAATACCGAGCCTCAAGTGTTAGGCAAAATGACTTAATGCCTAATGCTCGCGGCTTGGCGCTTCGCTACGCGACAATGTTGTCGATGAGGCGCGTGCGGGATTGCGTCATCCGCACGGCAACAGCGATAAGCGTGTTCCCGCGCGTGATTTTTTTCAGCGGAAGCATGGTCGCGTTGTCCACGATTTCGATGTATTCCGGCTCAAACAGCGGATTCGCGCCGAGTTTATTCATAAAAAATTCGGCAAGAGTTTCGGCCGATTCCGTTCCCGCAGCAATTTTTTCGGAAATTTCGCGGAGCGCGGCGCGAATTTCCGGCGCGACGGCGCGTTCTTCCGGCGACAAATACTGATTGCGGGAACTGAGTGCAAGCCCGTCGCTCTCGCGCACGATCGGCGCGACCGCCATTTCCACGGGAATGTGCAAATCCTGAACCATGCGCTTGAGCACGGCAACCTGCTGCGCGTCTTTTTGCCCGAAGACGGCGACGTGCGGCAACGCGAGGTTGAACAAAATATTTACAATCGTGCACACGCCGCGAAAGTGCGTCGGGCGGGAACGCCCGCAAAGCCCCTGCGAGCAGGCGGATTCCGTGACGTAGGTTGAAAACGTCGGGGCGTAAATCGTTGCCGGAGCGGGCGAGAAAAGAATGTCCACGCCGTGCGCACGGCAAACTTCGCAGTCCGCGTCGAGCGTGCGCGGATATTTTTCGTAATCTTCGTTCGGACCGAATTGTGTCGGGTTGACAAATACGGAAACAATCAGCACGTCGGCGCGGGAACGCGCGGCATCCATCAGCGACGCGTGTCCGGCGTGGAGATTGCCCATCGTCGGGACGAGCGCGATTGTTTTGCCCTGCGCGCGAAGCGCAAGCGCGGTTTGCTGAAGTTCCTTGGCGTCGTGGATGACTTTCATAGTTCGGAAAATTTTGAAAAAGGGAAATGATACGCCCGCTATTCCAAGTTGAAAGTTAAAAACTCGCGAATCCTAAGAAGTTTTTGATGAGACGGGCGACAATCCTGCCGCCCACTCGGGAAGTTCAATATTTTTAAAACTGCGTATTTATACGAATTTTCACGAATAATTTTTCCCCTAAAAAAACGACGTTCCCGCGAGGGGAAAATCCCCCGCGGGAACGCTTTTTCGTTGAAAGGCGAGGAAGCGCCCTCTCCTTTCAGCGTCAACGACTAATTTTCGCTTAACGGGTGCGGCGGCGGCGCGAAACCGCGAGCGCAATCGCGCCCAAGCCCGCAAGCAAGCCAAACGCCGAAGGCTCGGGAACGGAGAGCGCACTTTGCGAAACGCCCGCCGAGCGCAACATCCGAAGTCCCGCCAGCGGAACTTTTGCATCGACGGAAAGCGAGGTCGGAGCTTCGGTTTCGCCGTTGATGCTCAGTTTCCCGTCCGTTCCGAGAATGACGACGGTTTCCTGTTGCGCGGTGAGCGAAACGATTCCGTCCGCGTTCTCCTGACGCGTCAGCCCTGCGAGTGTTGCGTCAACTTGCTCTCCGAGAAGTTTCAACGTCGCTCCCGCAGCCAAGGTAACGGCGGAAAAGTCGGAGACATCTTCCACGGAAAGTTCCAGCGTCGCGCCGGATTTCACGAGCACATCCCCGGAGCCGAGAGCCGCGATATCGGTCACTTTGAGGACGCCGGAGATGACGACGATATCGCCCGAAAATCCGGAATTATCGCCGGAAAGCGTCAAAATTCCGGCACCTGCCTTGGTCAGCGTAACATCGGAATTTCCGGAAATTTTTCCCGAAATTTCTCCGTCTTTGCGGTGGTTGGCGTGAATTTTCGTGTCCGCCGTGAGCGCAACGTTGTTAGCGACATTCGTTCCCGTGCCGTCGAAAACGAGTTCGCCTCCGGACAAAACTTTAATCGTCGCTGCGGAATTCAAATTCGATGTATTCAAACGCAAGCGCCCTACGCTTGAATTGTCGGTTTTCCCAACCTCAATCGTTCCCGTGAATGCGGAGAGATTGAAGCCGCGTCCGTTCCCGTCGGCAAGTTTAAGGGAAAGTGTACCGTTGCCGGAAACGCGCGACATATCAAACGTCGTATGGTCAGACACAGGCACCGAAACCTCCATCGCCGCGTTTTGTCCGACGGAAATTCTCGCAGAAGAGCTGAACGCCGAAGCCGATTTGAAGACGAGATGCCCGGATTCGACATTGATATTTCCGGAAAAACCGGAATTATTACCGGAAAGCGTCAAAATTCCGAAGCCGGACTTGGTCAGCGTAACATTGGAACTTCCGGAAATTTTTCCCGAAATTTCTCCGTCTTTGCGGTGGTTGGCGTGAATTTTCGTATCCGACGTGAGCACCACGTTGTTGGCGACATTTGTTCCCGTGCCGTCGAAAACGAGTTCGCCTCCGGACAAAACTTTAATCGTCGCCGCAGTATTCAAATCCGACGTATTCAAGCGCAAGCGCCCTATGCTTGAATTATCGTGTTTTCCGACCTCAATCGTTCCCGTGAATGCGGAGAGATTGAAGCCGCGTCCGTTCCCGTCGGCAAGTTTAAGGGAAAGCGTACCGTTGCCGGAAACGCGCGACATATCAAACGTCGTATGGTCAGACACAGGCACCGAAACCTCCATCGCCGCGTTTTGCCCGACGGAAATTCCCGCCGAGGAACGGAACACGGAATCCGAGCCGAGGACGAGACGCCCGGATTCGACGTTGATATTTCCGGAAAAACCGGAGTTGTCGCCGGAAAGCGTAAACGTCTGAGCAGCCTCTCCGAGCGCAATCTTCACGGCGCCCTCTCCCGAAATACGTCCGGAATAAGTCGTGTTTGCCGTCGTTCCCGCGCCATACTGCACGCGCATTTCAGCATTCGCGGCAAGCGCAACGTTCCCTTTCAAGCCATAGAAATCGGAAATCGCATAAGTATCCTCAAGCGTTAATCCTCCTTCGATGTATTCTTGCTGATGCTTCACGCCTTCGTTCATTACGAACACGCCGCCGGAGGCAACGGAGACATCGCCCGTCAAACGCGCGTGCGAACCGAGGCGAAACTCTGCACCGGAAGCGACGGAGACATCCATTTTCGCATCCGCGTAGTGCCAATCGTTTTCGTTGAAGTAGCGGGCGGCACTCGTTCCCGTGGCAGAGCCAATTGCGTGAACGGTATTCGTGCCGACCAACGAAACTGCGCCGGATTTTACTTCAAGTCCGCTCGCGTCGTTTTGCAAATTCGTATAAACGCTGTTCAGCGTCCACGATGAACCTCGACCCGCATCGTAAACGATTTTGAGCGAAGAATTTTCCGTGTCGCGGAACGAACCGACAAACGTTTTTGCTCCACCCTGCTTAAACGTCAAAACGGAATTGCCCTTGTTGTTGGCGATAATCGCTTCCTCCGTCAGAGCATTAATTGAAAACCCTGCGGCGGAAGGATTGTTATTCGTGTAATACCACGCCATGGAATTTCCGTTCATGTCGAGCACGCCTCCGCCGGCACCGAACGTAAAGTCCCGAGCAATTTGGTTCGTGTCTTTGATGACGACCGTAGAACCGTTATTTGCCAAAACATTGTATGCCGCGTATCCGCCGCTTTGCAACAAGTAGGTTTTGCCGTTCCCGCCGACGTTTAGGAAAATTTCGTTATTCCCGCCCGTTCCCGCGATGTGGAGATTCCCTTCGCCGACCTTGCGCCATTCGCGCATATAGTTTGCGTCGCGGTTTGAAATCGTAACATACGCATCGACATTTTTGTCGACGATATAGCCTGCCGAATTAAGCTGGCGATTGAACGCCGAACGCACGGTAAATTTCGCGGAATCACGTTCTCCGGCAGTAAACCGGACGTAGCCGATTCCGAGATCTACATCCGAAGTCGCAAGGCCCAAACTGATATCCGGACCGATATTAATCGTCGTTTCCGCGTGAGCGGCATCGAAAACCAAATTTTCCGTTAGGAAAAGCTTTTCGTAGGGAATCGCGCTATTCAAATAATTGTTCCCGTAGGAATACCAATTTTGGTTGTTTTTGATATTTGAGAGGCTGTGCCAAGTATTTGTCCCCGCCTGCACGCCCGAAAACAGCGCGAGTTCTTTGCCTTTTGCGTCCGTTACGTTTCCGAAATTCGGTGTTGCCGAAACGTTGTGAAGTTCACAGGAAACCGTCGTCCACGCAAGGCGGCTATCCACGGAATTAATCGTCACAACGGCGGATGAGGCTTTCGACATATCGACGTGCTTGTCGAAAGAATTCATCGTGTCGATTGTCCACTGCGTCGCTCCGCGCGACTGTGAAAAATGACCTCCGTAGGACTGTCCCGCTGCCAAATATTCGTAGCGTCCCGTTTCATTATTCCAAACCCAACCCGGACTTCCGGAGTCTCCGGAGCGAACGGAAGTCGGCAACGGATTATTCTCGTTAATTCCGGAAGAAGACCAGTTCTTAAGCGTCCAACCGACGGAAACGCTGTCGTCGGAGATTCCTCGACGGTCCTTCGGATAAACTGTATGTCGGTCTGTAGCACTGTTGATTTTCGTAATCCCTCCGGTGATATACAAATACGCTCCGGCTTTTCTCGAAGTTTTCCCGGTGTAGTCCGACAATTCGTGCGTTCCCGCTCCGGCTCGATAGAGCATTTGTCCTGCGATTTCCGAGGCTTTTTCCGGGCGACTGTAAACTGCGGAACCGGAAACATCCGTAATCAGCTTGCTTGTGCGTGCGATTTTATAATCGTTGGTAGGGCTGAGGGAAAATGCCGTATTCGACTGGTTAATTCCGTAGCGTCGCTCAATCGTCGCGTAATGAATTGCATTGTCGTTCCCGATGAGGCGCCCGGTAAACGTCGGGTTTTGCACGCCGTTGTGCCGCACCGTTGCGATAAAATTGTAGCCCAGCGCCGACAAGGCTCCGTTATCTCCCGTGCTTTCAAAATCAATCAAACCGTGTTCGAGGACATAGCTGTCCTGCCCGCCGGTGTAATTGATGCGCACGCCGCCCTCTTTTTCGCGGATGTGGTCCAGAAGCGCGTTGCTCGATGTCGTATAGCGCCCCATGTTTTGACCGAAGTCGGTGTAGGTTTGAATCGCCACGTCCGTGTGCATCACGCCCGCGAACACGGGAGCGGAAGTTGCGGCGGCGAAAAGTGTTGCCAATGAGACAGCAACACTCCGTGAGAAGTGAGTAGTTTTAATCGTTTTCATAGCGTAGATAATAAGAAAGTTGCGTATGCCACAGTTTTTTCCGCCGATTTGCAAAACAAAATCCGAACCGTTCCCGCCAACCCGCCATTTTAAAAGGAACTTTTTTAGTAGTCATTAAAGATTCCTTGTTTGTTTTTCAAAAAACGGCTTGAAACTGCGGCGGCGCCGCGGGAGCATTCCGGGTTTATGAATTTAGTTCTTCTGAAAACGGTCGGCTTGTTGGTTTTGTCCAACTGCTTTATGACTTACGCTTGGTATGGGCACCTTAAAAGCCTCAAAACCGCGCCGCTTCTGATTGCCGTGCTCGCGAGCTGGGGAATCGCGCTTTTTGAATACCTGATTATGGTTCCCGCGAACCGCATCGGCTACACGGGCGGCTTGGAACTCGGGCAACTCAAAATCATGCAGGAAGTTATCACGCTCTGCGTATTTGTCCCGTTCGCGCTAATTTTCATGGGCGAAAAATGGCGCTGGGATTATCTCTGGGCGTTTATCTGCCTTGTCGGCGCCGTTTATTTTGTTTTCCGGGGAAAACTCTAAGACAGCGGATAATCGGGCGTTAAAGTTATCCGTTCTCAATTACTCGTAGCGGAGAGCTTCAATCGGGTCGAGACGCGAAGCGCGAAGAGCCGGATAAACGCCGGAAAGCACGCCGATCCCGACGGAAAAGGCAAATCCCGCCAACATCACCGTCGGCGAAACCGTCATCGCCGCGATCCCGCCGCCCATTCGCGATCCCGCCATTACCTGCGAAATCACACTTGTGATTCCGAGCGAAAATCCGAGTCCGATCAAACCGCCGATGGAGCTGACCAGCGCCGTTTCCACCAAAAACTGCAGGAAAATATCGCTCCCGCGTGCGCCGACCGCCTTGCGCACACCGATTTCGCGAATGCGCTCGTTGATGGCGGCAAGCATTACGTTCATAATGCCGATCCCGCCGATAAAAAGAGAAATAAACGCCACACCGCCGAGCGAAATCATGAACGAACTTTCCGTTTTCTTAAATTCGGAGAGCATTTCTTCGTTGGTCGAAATCGCGTAATCCTGAAAACCGCCGTGCGCCTGAAGCATTACGCGGTCAAGTTGCGGGATCGTGTCGTAAAGCTGATCCGAACTGCTGATACGAACGTAGAGCGACGACAATTTGTCGTTGGACGTGTAATTCGTCATTGCCGTATGAATCGGAATGTAACAACCGCCGTTCATCCAACGCCCGGGACCGCGTTTTTTGTCCTTCCCGCCGGGGCCGCCGCTCATTTGATATTCGTTGAGCACGCCGACCACGGTAAACCATTCGCCGCCGACCTTGACTGCCTGCCCGATGGGATCTTCGTTCGGTTCAAAAATTTCGTCGACGACGAGCGAGCCGAGCACGCAGACTTTCGCCCGGGTAAATTCATCGACATCGCTCAAAAAACGCCCCTTTTGCACGCTGCGTTTGTTGATAACGAGCCAGTCCGACATCGTTCCCGTGACGCGCGTGTTAAACTCCCGCCCGTTGCGCGAAACCGACGTGGAACGCACGCTCACCTCCGGTGAAATATGCGAAACACTCGGCACGAGTTTTCGGATCGCTTCCACGTCTTTCATCGTCAGCCCGGGCGCGGAATCCTGCAAATGCTCCTGCTCTTTCGGAAGCGATTCCGACGAAATCGTGATTTTTTCGATCCCGCCCTGCATTTCGATAAACCCCTTAAACTGCCCGACCATGCCCTGCACGATCGAAACCATCGCAACCAACGCCGCCACGCCGAGAATGATGCCCGACATCGACAGCAACGAACGCATTTTGTGAGCGAGAATCTCGCGAATCCCGTTAACAAACGCGCCTCGAAGTGTTCCGTAAAAATTCATTTCCGAAAGAAAAATTAAGCGTTAAATCTCCGCGGGAACGCGAATCCCGTCCTGCAAATAATCGCGCACGATTTGCCCGTCGCGCATTTCTACGACGCGCCCGGCGTATTTTGCCACGCCGAGATCGTGCGTCACCATGACGACCGGCAAACCGTCGTCGCGCAGGGAACAAAGCAAATCCAGCGAACGCCGCACGTTTTTGCTGTCGAGATTTCCCGTCGGTTCGTCCGCGAGAACGATCCCGGGATTGTTCACGATAGCACGCGCCGTGGCGACGCGCTGGCGTTCACCTCCGGAAAGTTCCGACGGGCGGTGCTTTACGCGGTGTTCCATCGCCACGCGCGAAAGCGCAAGATGCGCCCGCTCTTCCGCCTCTTTTCGCGGCACGCGGGAATACACGAGCGGAAGCATCACGTTTTCCAAAACCGTCAGCCGCGGGAGCAAATTAAACGCCTGAAAAATAAAGCCGATTCGATTCGCGCGATACCAGGCACGTAGCCCTGCGCCGACACCCGAAACGTCCTTGCCCTCGAAAATGAGCTTCCCACTCGTAAGCGTGTCCATGAAGCCGAGCATATGCATCATCGTCGATTTTCCCGAGCCGGACGGACCGAGAATCGCAATAAATTCGCCCGCGCGGATTTGCAGGTTCACGCCGTCGAGTGCGTGCACGTCTTCGTCGCCCATGCGGTAAATTTTGCGGGCGTCGCGAAGTTCCACCACGGGAACGCTGTTGTTGCTATCGTTCATTGTGATTTTTCTGTAATGACGGGAACGGGTAAGGGTTGAAAGATGAAAGTTCAAAAAGCGCCAAACCTCAGATATCAAACATCAAGCTCCCGCTTCAAAATTTTTGCCTCCGGAAAAAATCTTAGCACGCTGCTTGACGCCTGATGCTTGGAGTCCAAAAAACTTTCAACTACATCGGCGGCGGAGCTCCGTTCCCGCCGCGACGCTCGACGCGTTCGCCTTTTTTCTTCGCGGGAACGCCGGAATCGCCGCCCACGATTTCGCTCTGCGACGGCCGCGTCGTCGCCACTTCGTCGCCTTCGTTCAAACCGCTTTTGATTTCGATAAAATTCAAATTGCCCACGCCGACTTCGATTTGTCGGCGTTCAAAACGATGCTCTCCGAGTTTGACGAAAACAAAACGCTTATCGTCTTCGACAAACACCGCACTCGCGGGAACGCTCACCGCATTTTCCGCACGCGAAACCAAAATCGAAATATTCGAGCTGATACCCGGACGAATCAGCCGTTTTCCGGATTGGAATTTTACGCGCACGGGGAATTTGTAGAGCGTGGACGTTGCCGAATCCTGCACGCCAAACGGCGAAAGATAATCCACTTTTCCGTGAAACGTCGTTCCCGGAAGCGAATCGAAAGACAAATACGCGTCCGATTCGAGGTCGATTTTGTTCGCTTCGATTTCATTCAAATCCGCCTCGACGCGCAGATTTTTCATGTCGTTGATTTTCATCAGCGTCGTTCCGTTGGAGAACGAACCCGCGCCGGAAATGACGTTCCCGACGTAAACTTCGAGGTCGGAAACCATGCCGTCGTGCGGAGCGCGGATTTGCGTTTTTGAAAGTTCTTCGCGCGCCTTGGCGAGCGAGGAGCGAACGACTTCGAGTTGGAGTTTCGCAGTTTCAAACGACGTCACGGAATCAAGATAATCCTGCTCCGTTGCGAAATCGTTTTCAAAAAGTTCCTTGATGCGGCGCATATCGCGCTCGGATTTTTCCACGTCGAGTTCGCGCTGGCGTTCGGTGCGTTCGGCGGCGTCCACCTCCGTTTGATACGTGCTCGCGTCGATTTCGAGAAGCAAATCGTCCTTTTTAACGCTGTCGCCGTTCTCAACGTTGATGCGAATAATTTTCCCGTTGATTTCGGATTTAATTTCCGTCGCCGTTTCGGGTTCGACAAAACCGCTGACGATAATGTTTTCCTCAATCGTGCGGCGCTCCGCCTTCACGGTGGAAACGGCGGGCAAATTTGCGGTAACGCCGCCGGAGTTCAAAACTTTTTCGCAACCCGTTCCCGCGAACGGCAACACGGCAAGCAAACTTAACGCCGCCGCAGAAATCATTGTTTTTCGGAGAATCATTTTCTTTTTTTCGTTAAATTTTATTCGGCGGATTCGTCGAGTTCGCTCCATGTAAATCCGTTTTCGGAAAGAATGCGCCCGTCAAGCCGAGCGGTTTTGGCACGCGCCACGGCAACGTCGAGTTGCGCCTGAATTTCTTCGAGCCGGGCGGCATCGAGCGAATCCTGCGCGGAAAGCACGTCCGTCAGCGTCGCTTCGCCGAGCGAATAGCGCGCGCGCTGCCCCTTAAAAGACTCGTTCTGCATTTTGAGCGCGACCTGCGCCGCCGCAAGACGTTCCCGCGCGGCTTCGAGCGAGCGCCACGCCGAACGCGCGTCAAACATCGCATTTTGCAAAGCCTGCGCCGTGGCGAGCTCCACGTTTTGCTGGCGCTTCATCGCTTGGCGAAGTTCGGCTTCGCTCGCGCGAAATCCGATCGGGACGGAAAACTGAATTCCCGCCGAAAGATTGTAGCCGCGGCGGTCGTTCCCGTAAGCGCCGCGAACGGCATCCCAGGGCGAACTTTCGCGTCCGCCGACTTCCGCGCCGAGAATCAAATCGAGATTCGGTTTGTCGGCATTTTCCGCCACTTCACGATTGAGTTGTGCTTGTTCCCGTTCGATTTCCTGAATCTGCAAATCGATATCGAAAACGCGAACGGCGGAAATCCATTCGCCGAAAGAGCGCGTTTCGTTATTTTCCGGCGTTTCCGCGAGCGTTGCGACGCGGTAAACAAGCGCTTCGTCCTCGTCGCCCTTTTCACCGAGCAACTTGCGGATTTTGTCGTCGCAATCTTCCACGGATTGGCGTGCGCGCACGAGATTGACGCGACGGGAAGCCACTTCCGCTTCCGCCTGCAAAACGTCTTCGAGTGTCGCCGCGCGCCCGGATTTGAGCTCGCGTTTTTTGCGCACCTGTTCGAGCACGCTTTCCGCGTGGCGCAAACTGCTCAGACGCGCGGAAACGAGCGCATAACTCGCGGAAAGATTCCAATACGCAACTTCCGTGTCGTAAATCAGATCCAGAGTCGTTTTCCGCAGGGAAAGACCGCTTTTCAAAACGTTTTGGCGGGCAATCACCAACGGCGCAAGATTGATTTTTTTTCCGAATCCCTTCAAAAGCGGTTGCGCAACGCTCACGCCCGCCGAAACTGAGGAATCCGCCGTGTAGGGCGTGTTCCCGTCTAAGTTGTAGCCGCGATTAAAATTTCCGTAAACTTTTGCTTCCGTGCCGAAGGCGAATTTTTTGGAAAGTTCGACGGAATTGTTCCAGCCCTGATTGCTCGTTCGCGTGTTATTATTTTTCCAATACGGAGTCGTTCCCGTCGTGTCGTAGGTCGAGGAAAACGAAAATTTCGGGTCAAACGCCGCTTCCGCGATGTCCGGCGTATCTTCGACGATGGATTTTTCGATACGTCCGACGGCGAGTCCGAGATTTTTCCGCAAAGCCTGCGGAATCGCGTCCGTCAGCTCCAAAAGAGTTCCCGGGCGAACGACTTTCGCCACGTCTTCCGCCGTGATTTCCGGCAACTCAAACGCCCGGCGCGCGCGGCTCACTCCGCCGGGTGCAGGAACATTTTTTCCTTCGGAAGATTGCGCGGGAACGTCCGGTTGAACGGCAAATGCCGTCGACGCCCAGAGGAAAGGGAGCAACAAAAATATCTTTTTCATCAAAACGAGAATTGATGTTTATAGAATCTTAAATAAGGGAAAACGCGTCAAAACCGAATTTGTTGCAGGGCGAAATTCTCAGCCGCGCCGACGCTCATTTTTTGTTCGGCAGGGAAAAGGATTTTCGGCAGACTGCCGTAAAATTTTTCATGAAAAAAATCATTTCCGCTTTTCTGTTTTTAACGCTTTGCGCCGCCGTTCCCGCGTTTGCAAACCCGCCGGCATCGGAAAACGCCGTTCCCGCCGAGGAAATTTTCGACGCGAAAAATGCCGCCGTGCTCGGTGTCGTTGAAGGGCTGACGGAATATTTGCCCGTTTCCTCAACGGGGCATCTGATTTTGACCAACGCCGCGTTACACCTTGATTCCGATGCCCCGATTCTTTCGCGCGACGGAAGCGGCAAAATCGTCGAGGACCGCGACGGCTCGCCGTTCACCGTCAAGGAAGCCGCCGACGCCTACTCGATTATCATTCAGTTCGGTGCGATTATCGCCGTGCTTTTTGCCTATTGGAAACGTTGCACGGGAACGCTTTTCGGCGTTTTCCGAGGCGACGCGGCGAGCTGGCAGCTTTCGCGCAACCTGATTGTCGCTTTCGTTCCCGCCGCCGGGCTCGGATTTATTTTTTCGGACAAAATTGAAGAATATCTGTTCAATCCCGTAACGGTGGCAATTGCGCTGATTATCGGCGGTGTGCTGATGCTCGTCGTCGATCGCCGGCAAAAAAAGCGCGCGGCAGTGCAAGGCGACGGGAACTCGGATGAGCAGGGACCTGACTTACAGGAACTTTCCGTGAAACAATCGCTCACCATCGGGCTGATGCAATGTATTGCGCTTTGGCCGGGCATGAGCCGTTCGATGGCGACGATTGTCGGCGGCTACATCGCAGGGCTTTCGCCGCGCCGCGCAACGGAGTTTTCGTTCCTGCTCGGGCTGGTTACGCTTTCCGCCGCGTCAATTTACAAAACGCTGAAATGCGCGCCGCAGATGCTGGCATCGTTCGGCGCGGAAGTTTCCGTCGTCGGACTGGTCGTCGCCTTTGTCGCCGCGTTTGCCTCGGTAAAATGGATGGTCGATTGGATTTCCAAGCACGGTCTCGCGGCGTTTGCGTGGTATCGTTTTGCTCTCGCCGCCGTTGTTCTCGGCTGGGCGCTGATTTAAGCGGATTTAAATTTGGCGAAAACCGCGTGATTGAGGCTTGAAGCGCGGCGCGGGAACTCGCTATCCTCTCCCGCCATATGAGCAACGAAGAAAAAAACACATCTGTCACGCCGGCGCGTTTTCTCGCCTCCGTTTTCGGGCTTGGAGCCGTTGTCGACATCTTTATCGCAGCAATTTTCGGCTATGAATCTCCGCTCACGGGAGCGCTTTTCCTGCTCGGCGGTGTGGTGACGGCGCTCGTCGCCTTTATTATCGGTTGCATTTCCGGTTCCTCGTTCTCACGCCGTTGTAGCTACATCGCGGTCGGGCTCGCGATTCTCGTCATGCTCGCGGGAACGGCGGCACTTTTTGTCGACAAAGGTTTTGAAGACCGTTGTGTCACGGATTGGCGAAAAATCTCCGAAAAAACCGACCGGATTGAACGCCGTATCGAACGCCTCGAAGACCGCTTCGACCGCGACTGATTTTATCTCCGTCTTTTTTTTCAAAAATGGCTCTCGAAAAAATTACTGCCGTTTCCGGCGTTCCCGCGTTTGTTGCCGGCGACGATATCGACACCGACCGCATCATTCCCGCGCGTTTTCTGAAAAGCATCACGTTTGACGGGCTTGGCGAATTCGCCTTTTACGACGAGCGCAAAAATGACGACGGCTCCGACAAGCCGCACCCGCTCAATGCGCTCCCGCACGCAAAAATTCTCGTCACGGGCATGAATTTCGGTTGCGGCAGTTCCCGCGAACACGCGCCGCAAGCGCTCTGGCGCCGCGGCATACGCGCCGTCATTGCCGGAAGTTTTGCAGAAATTTTCTTCGGAAATTCGACCACGCTCGGTGTCGCCTGCGTTTGCGCAACACGCGAAAATCTTGCCAAAATCGAAGCGTGGATTGCCGCAAATCCCAATGCGGAAATGACCGTCGACATCGAAAATCTCTGCGTTCGCTTCGGGAACGAGAGCGTTCCCGTAACGCTTCCCGACGCCGTGCGCCGCGCGCTCATCGACGGACGCTGGGACCCGATTGCCGACTTGCTCGAAAACTCGGAAAAAATCAACGCACTCGCGAAAAAAGTCGCCTAAACCATGATTGTTTCGCTTTCCGGAATCCTCATCGAAGCCGCCATCTTCCGCGCCGTAATCGAGTGCGCCGGTGTCGGCTACGAAGTAAACATTCCTGTCTCCACCGCAGAAAAACTACCGCGCATCGGAGAAAAAGTGCGTTTGTTTACGCTACAAACGTTCCGGGAAGACGGACAGTCTCTCTACGGATTTCACAGTGCGGAGGAACGCGACTTTTTCAAAATGCTCATCGAAAAAGTCAGCGGTATCGGTCCCGGAATTGCGCTGAAGATTTTCTCGCGGCTTTCTCTGCCCGTTTTGCGCGACGCCATTCGGCGCAGCGACGTCGCCCTGCTCTCGCAATGCCCGGGAATCGGCAAAAAAACCGCCGAACGCCTCGTCGTTGAACTGCGCGACAAAGTCGCCCTCGTCGGCGGAAGCGCGACGGGAACGGCGAAAAAATCCGGCAACTCGCCGTCGGCTATCGACACGGGAACGCCGTTCGCCGAAAGCGGGGCGGACGAAAGCGCGCAAGCCGATGCCGTTGCCGCGTTGATGGCTCTCGGTTTCAAACTCGCCGACGCGGACAAAGCCGTGCGCGCCGCCGTCGCCAAAGCCGGAGCCGACGCTTCCGTGGAAAAACTTGTCCGCCTCGCGCTCGGCAATTAAGAGAGCGCAACCTCCCACAACGCCGTGAACTCACGGCGTTTTTTCTTTTCGACTCGTTTTACTGCGGAGCACGGGAACGTTTTTCCAATTGGCAGTTTGCCCGAAAAAGGTTTAAATATACCCTTTTTTATGGACGAAAACGCAGACATCACGTTCGCGCTCAGCGGCGCGGAAAAGAAAAAGCTTCGCGGGCAGGCTCAGCTTCTCGAAGCGAAAATCTCCGTCGGCAAAAACGGGCTCGTTCCGGAAACGCTCAAAACGCTGAACCTCATGTTCAAAAAAGAGCCGCTGCTCAAAGTGCGTTTCGCCGAAGGGCGCGCCGAAATGAAAGCTCAAATCGCCGAAATCGAAGCGGGAACGCAATCCGTTTGCGTCGGGCACGTCGGGCGCACCGCGTCGTTTTTCAAAAACACTCCCGCCCCGCTCTAATTCCTAATTTCTAATTCTTCATTCACCGTTATGAAAGAAATCCCTATCTTCAGCCTTGCAGAAAAACTCGGTATCGACGAACAATTCGTCGAACCTTACGGTCGCGACAAAGCGAAAATCTCGCTCACCGCGCTGAAAAATCCGCCGAAACGCGGAAAGCTCATTCTCGTTTCCGCCATCACGCCGACGCCTGCCGGCGAAGGCAAAACAACGACTTCCATCGGGCTTGCTCAAGGTTTTAAGAAAATCGGAAAAAGTGCCGCGCTCGCACTCCGCCAGCCGTCCATGGGACCCGTTTTCGGGCGCAAAGGCGGCGCAACCGGCGGCGGGAAAAGCACCGTTCAGCCCGCCACGGAAATCAATTTGCAATTCACGGGCGATTTTCACGCCATCACTTCCGCACACAATCTGCTCGCGGACGCAATTGACAACCGCCTCTACTTCCGCAACACCCGCCTCGATTCGCGCCGCATAACATGGAAACGCGTGCTCGACATGAACGACCGCGCTCTGCGTAGCGTCATCGTCGGTTGCGGCGGGAACGGCGTGCCGCGCGAAACGGGCTTCGACATCACCGTCGCCTCCGAGATCATGGCAATTCTCTGCCTCGCGCAAAGCTACGAAGATCTTCGCGCACGCCTGAACAAAATGGTCGTCGGCTTCGACGCGGAAAACAAACCCGTCTTTGCGGAAGAAATCGGCGTTACCGGCTCGCTCATGGCAATTTTGAAAGAAGCGCTGAAACCGAATCTCGTGCAAAGCGCGGAAGGCGTTCCCGCGTTTATCCACGGCGGACCTTTCGCCAACATCGCTCAAGGCTGCAATTCCGTCATCGCAACAAAAATGGCGATGAGCTACGCCGATTACGCCATCACGGAAGCCGGCTTCGCTTTCGATTTGGGCGGAGAAAAATTCTTCGACATCAAATGCCGCACCGCAGGTTTCGCGCCGGACGCCGTCGTCATCGTCGCCACCATTCGTGCGCTTAAAATGCACGGCGGTCGCGGTTTGAAAGAACTCACCGAGGCGGACGTTCCCGCCGTCGAACGCGGGCTTGAAAACCTCGCCGCACACATCGATTCCGCGAAAAAATTTAAGCGGCCGATCGTTGTCGCCATCAACCGTTTCCCGACGGATACGGAAGAAGAATTCGCCGCCGTAAAAAATTTCTGCGCCGGGCAAGGCGTTGCCTGCGCCGTGGCAAACGTTTTCGGCGAAGGCGGAGACGGCGCAACCGAGCTCGCCCAAATCGTCGCCGAAGCCTGCGAAATTCCCTCGCCGGAATTCGTGCCGATTTACCCGCTCGACGTTCCCGTCGAAGAAAAACTCAACGCCATCGCACGCGAAATTTACGGAGCAGACGGCGTAACAATTGCCGCCAAAGCAAAAAAGAAACTCGAACTTCTTGAACACGCCGGCGCATCTCAACTCATGATTTGCATGGCAAAAACTCAAAATTCGATTTCGGACGATCCCGCCAAACTCGGTCGCCCGCGCAACTTCACGATTTCCGTGCGCGACTTTGAAATCGCCGCCGGCGCGGGCTTCCTCGTCGCGCTCACGGGTGATATCATGCGCATGCCCGCGCTCCCGAAAGTGCCCTGCGCCGAATCCATCGACCTCGATGCCGACGGGAACATCACCGGCATGCTCGGCGTTTAGTCTGAAGAGGAAAATAAAGCATCGCGCAAAGACGCGAAGACGCTAAGAAAAATAAACTTTGCGACTTCTCGGCTTTGCGCGATTTTTTTAGCGGCGACGGCGACGCGAAACCGCCAAAGCAAACGCGCCCAGCCCGGCAAGCAAGCCAAACGCCGACGGCTCCGGAATCGCAATCGTCCGCAAACCGTCCGCTCTGGTGATTTTGTATGCCAAGTTGTCAATCTTCATACCGTAGAGATAGCCTTTCCCGTCCACTCCGGCACTAACGATACCCGAATAATAATCGTCTGAATCCGTAATATAGGCTTTGGTAAGTGTAATATCTCCGTTCGCCGCTTCCGTATACTCCACACCCCAAAGAGTAATAGCGTGTCCCGGAAGGCTTCCGTCATTAGTGCTTACCTCCAAAGACAATGCATACCCGGAACTTAAAGCATCTACTATCGCCTTGTTTTGCACGGTTAAGTTACTTGAGCTGGAATTTGCAATGGTAACAGGATTGTCGCTGTCGCTGATGCTGTAGAACGGTGTCGATGTATAGTTTGAGCTGGTTAGAAGTCCTCCGGAATAATAGAAATCCGGATAATACGTTTCACCGTAAATTCCGGTCCATGCAGATCCTCCCTCATCTCCGAAAACGGTCCGGGTTCCGGGCACTGCGGAACCGTCAACCCACCATCGAAAAGCGGGAGCCGGATTTCCTCCGACATTTTCGAAAACGCCTACAAATGTCTGATACACGTCTTTCCCCTGAGGAATCGTTCGTCCCATGTCCGTATATTCACTTGTAACGTTATTTTGCTCCTGCCACCACGCAATAACATTGGCTGCCGAAGCCGCCCAACACATATTTCCGTCATCCGTCATTCGAGAATCGTTACTACTTGGAGTTCCGCCTTTGCTGTATTTATTAAAATCATACCAGCCCTCTTCCCAGCTGACGCCGGGAGCCCAAACCTCGGCGGAGAAGGCGTGTGAAAAAGGGAACAGGGAAACAGCGGCGAGAACGCCGATAAAGAGGAGACGGGAACGCTTCATAAGGGGTAGTAAAACGCCGTTATTTGTAGCCTCGAAGCCCCGTGAGAACAAGAATAAAATTGAGTTTAAGATTAATTTCGGGAACGGGCGGGAACGCCGCTGAACAGACTGCGAACTCCCCGATTTTGGTGCGCGCGCTTTCGCTAAATTTCAATTTGCAGTCTTTGCATTTTTGAGCAAGAATGGTGCTTTTATTTTATTCTCAAACATCTAAGCATAACATCATGGCTAATGTAAAATTTTTCAGCGGCAAGGAAATCCCGCTCGAAATGCACAAAGTGCGCATCGTTCAGAAACTGAGCCTGCCGCCCGTGGAAGAACGCGTCGCGCGCATGAATGAAGCCGGCAACAATACCTTCCTTTTGCAGAATCGCGATGTCTTCATGGACATGCTCACCGACTCCGGCGTGAACGCGATGAGCGACCTCCAGCAAGCCTCCATGCTCCGCGCCGACGACGCCTACGCCGGCTCCGAAACCTACAATCGCATGACGGCGAAAGTTTCCGAAATTTTCGGCATGGAATATTTCCTTCCCGTCCACCAGGGGCGCGCGGCGGAAAACATTCTCGCCACCGCATTTGTTAAGCCGGGCGATGTTGTGCCGATGAACTTCCACTTCACGACGACGAAAGCGCACATTACGCGCCTCGGCGGGAGCGTCGAAGAACTCATCGTTCCCGAAGGCTTGGAACCGATTAACGATTGCCCGTTTAAAGGCAATTTTGACATTCCGCGTCTCGAAGCTCTCATCGAAAAAGTAACGCCCGCGCGTATTCCGTTTGTCCGCATCGAAGCGGGAACGAACCTCATCGGCGGACAACCGCTCTCGCTCCAAAACATGCGCGAAGTTGCCGCGCTTTGCAAAAAGCACGGTATCAAGGTCATGCTCGACGCGTCGCTTTTGCAGGACAATTTGTATTTCATCAAAGAACGCGAAGAAGCCTGCAAAAACATGAGCATCCGCGAAATCACGGCGGAAATCGCCTCGCTCATGGACATTATTTACTTCTCGGCGCGCAAATTCGGCTTCGCACGCGGCGGCGGGATCGCCATTCGCACGAAGGAAGACGAAATGCGCATGAAGGAATTTATTCCGCTCTACGAAGGCTTCCTCACTTACGGCGGGATGTCCGTCCGCGAAATGGAAGCCATCGTCGTCGGCTTGGACGAATCGATGGACGAAGACGTCATTTCGCAGGGGCCGAAATTCATCGAATACATGGCGCAGGAACTCCACAAGCGCGGCGTTCCCGTGGTTCTTCCGGCAGGCGGGCTCGGTTGCCACATTAACGCAACGGAATTTTGCAAACACATTCCGCAGGCGGAATACCCGGCGGGAGCGCTCGCGGCAGCCGTCTACATCACCAGCGGCGTGCGCGGCATGGAACGCGGCACGCTCTCCGAACAACGCAACGAAGACGGTTCCGAACGCTTTGCCGAACTTGAGCTCCTCCGCATGGCAATGCCGCGCCGCGTTTACACGCTCTCGCAGGTGGAATACGCGATTGACCGCATCGCGTGGCTTTACCAAAACCGCGAACTCATCGGCGGGCTCAAATTCGTTGAAGAACCCAAAGTTTTGCGCTTCTTCTTCGGTCGCCTCGCCCCGACGAGCAACTGGCAGGAAAAACTCGTCGAAAAATTCCGCAAAGATTTCGGCGACAGCCTGTAAGAGAGATTAAAGCTTAGAGCTTAAAGATTAAAGAAGCGTTCCCGTGACTTTTCGCGGGAACGCTTCTTTTTCGGAAAACAAAGGGAAAAGAAGGTTTATTATTAAAGTAGAAGTGGCATTTTTGTCGCATCCGGAAGAGCAGGCTACCCTGCCCTTTATTCCTTAAAAAAGAGCCCGCTCCCGCAGAAAAATTCTGCGGGAGCGGTTTTAGGATAAGCAGACACGCCTTTTAATTATTTATCTTTTCCTCGGGTGCGCCGCGCGGACGCGATCAACACTCCCGAGAAAATTCCTAACAACCACGCAAGCGACGACGGTTCCGGAATCACCGCTCCCGTCGTCGCAACAGAAAGATTTGAAAGCGTAATTCCGCTTCCGGGAGATTTCATTGCGATGACGTCAAACACGCCGGAAGAGAAAGATTTTTCCGCTGAAAAAGAGACCGTTCCCGCGTTACCGACGGAAACATCGTAACCGTTTGCCGTGCGAAGAATTGTCAAAGCAAATTCGTAATCCGTATTTGCAACCGGATGATTGAGCATTCCTTCCGGTGTTGCGGAAGCAATGTAACTCGAGCCCTGATTGGAAGTCATGAATCCCGCGCCGCCGCTTCCGGAAGCATTCGGCGCTTTTTCCGAAAAACGGGAAAACACCTGCGTCGTCGTTCCGGAGGATTTTTTACCGGTTCCGCCGAAAAATCCGGTCATACCGTAAGTTCCCGCGACGATGCTCGAAAATGTCGTTCCCGAAGCGGGTTTCGTGTTTGCCCCGCTGTTGTAAAGACCAATGTAAAACGACCCGGACGATGCGACGGAATTAAACGTCGCCGTTCCCGAAAACGTAACGGAATCACCGATTTCCAGAGAAATTTCCTCCGGTAAATACCCCCAAACATAGGAATCCGAGTCCAGATTCGTCATCGTCGTTTTTCCGTTTTCGTAAGTAAAAACGGTTTTCGCGGTGTTGCTACGATAGCCGAACCAATCAATTCCCAAACCGTCGGTTACGAACGTTTCGGAATCGGTGCCGACGGCGACGAACGGCGTTCCCGCCGCGAGGGCACAAGTTAAGCAAACGAGTGATAATTTCATCGTAGAGTTTTTGTGTTCAATGAAGAGACGTAATTGCGAGGCTTCTCTTGCGCAATTACTACAAAACAAGTAGTCATTAAAAGAGCGTTCCCGCAAGACTTTTTTGAAAAAAATCTCTCACAAGCCGCCGCAGTTTAAAGCGGAAAAAGCGACGTCGCACACCGCAAATTTGTTTCGCGTTCGCACACGGGAACGCGTATTCTCCTTGTTTCCACTTTTTTTTCAATTTAAACATCATGAGCGAAGAACAGAAAAAATCAGCCAACTCTCTCGCAGATATTTCGCACGACCTTTTTGCCGTGCGCATGGAAAAGCTCAACCAACTGCGCGCCGCCGGCGAAGACCCGTTCCGCGCCAACTGGAACCAAACGCACACTTCCAAAGACTGCGTTGCCCTCATGCAACCCGCCATCGACGCGGCAAAAGCGGCGGGAACGGACATTCACGAAATCCCGTCCTCGACTGAGGAAGTTTCCGTTGCCGGACGCGTTATCGCCATTCGCATCATGGGCAAAGCGAGCTTCATGAAACTTCTTGACCGCGACGGCGTGCAACAGATTTACTTTACGCGCGATATTCTCGGCGAAGACCGCTACAACAAGCATTTTAAGAAAATGGTCGACATCGGCGACTTTGTCGGCGTTCGCGGCGAACTCTTTGTCACGAAAACCGGAGAAGTTACCGTGCGTGCCCGCGCCTACGAACTCGTCGCGAAAGCACTTCGCCCGCTTCCGGAAAAATGGCACGGCATCACGGACGAAGAACAGGTTTCCCGCCAGCGCTACCTCGACCTCATTGCGAACGCGGATTCCAAAAAACGTCTTTTGCAGCGCTCGCAAATCATTGCCGAAATTCGCAAATTCCTCTGGCAACGCGATTTCGTCGAAGTCGAAACGCCGTCATTGCACCCGATTGCCGGCGGGGCTGCGGCACGTCCGTTTATCACGCATTTTAACGCGCTCGACTGTGAATTTTTCCTGCGCATTGCGCTCGAACTTCACCTGAAACGCTGCCTCGTCGGCGGGATTGAACGCGTTTTTGAAATCGGTCGCGTTTTCCGCAACGAAGGCATCGACCGCCGCCACAATCCGGAATTTACGATGATGGAAATCTATCAGGCGTATTCCGATTACGAAGGCATGATGACGCTCATCCGCGAACTCATTCAGCACCTTTGCAAAACCGTTATCGGCACGACGACGATCACGCGCTACGACGGGCAAGTCATTGAACTCGGCGGCGAATGGCGCGTTGCCGACTACAAAGACCTCGTGCGGGAACGCACCGGCCGAGCCGACTGGTTTGAACTTTCCAAAGCGGAAAAAATCGCCGAATGCCGCCGCATGGCGGACGAAATTCGCGCCCAAGCCAAAGCGGAAGCCGAAGCCCGCGGCGAAGAACTGAAAAACAAAGACCTTATGGTCCCCGATCCGCGCGAAGATTGGGAAGATTACGAAGTGACGAACGAAGTTTACGGCAAGCTCATCGAGCCGAATCTGATTCAGCCGACCTTCGTCACGCACATCATGAAGGAACTTTGCCCGCTCGCGAAAATCAACGAAAAGGATCCGAGCGTCATCGACGTTTTCGAGCTCTGCATCAACGGGCAGGAAATCGCGCCCGCGTATTCCGAGCAAAACGACCCGATCACGCAGCGCACGATGTTCGAACTCCAAGCCGGCGAAGAACAACAGAAAATCGACCAGGATTTCCTCGTCGCGATGGAACACGGTATGCCGCCCGCCGGCGGAATGGGCGTCGGCATCGACCGCCTTTGCATGCTCCTCACCGGATGCGCAAACATCCGCGAAACGATTCTTTTCCCGACGCTCAAGCCGGACTACGTTTCCGGACCGCAGAAGAAAGAAGCGGAAAGAGATTAAAAATTAGAGCTTAATGCTTAAAGAAGCGTTCCCGTGGACGGAATCGGCTTCCACCGCACGGGAACGCATTTTTTTTTCGGGCAAAGATCAGATGTCTTGCCGAAAATTTTCTATGAACGTTTCCGAAAAAAAACTTTCTCCCGTTCCCGCGCAACGCCTTGAATCACTCGACGCGTTACGCGGTTTCGATTTGTTTATCCTGACAATGCTCGGTCCCGTCATGCACGCATGGCTCGGGCATCACCCGAACGGAGCGTGGCACATCGCGCATTGGACACACGCGACTTGGGAAGGTTTTTTGGCGTGGGATCTTGTCATGCCGCTTTTCATGTTCATGGCGGGTGTTTCGATTCCGTTTGCGATGTCAAAATACGTCGGCGAAAATGCGACGCTCCCGCGCTCGCACGCGCTGTGGAGAATTTTGCGTCGCGTCATTACGCTTTGGATACTCGGATGCGTGGCTCAAGGAAATTTGCTCGCGTTTGACCTAACCGTTTTCAAACCGCTCACCAACACGCTTCAAGCCATTGCCATCGGCTACGCGGGAGCGGCAATCGCGTTTCTTTTTCTGAGCCGGAAAAAACAAATTGCGCTCGCCGTCGCGCTGCTTGTCGTTTTCACGGCGGGATGCCTGCTTTTCGGCGAATGGCAAGCCGCGGGAACGTCGCCTTGGGCGCGGGAACTGAATTTTCCGGCGACGCTCGACAAAGTTCTGCTCGGGCGTTGGCGCGATTGTGCGAGCGTTTCCGCCGACGGCAAAGTGATTTTTCCGGGCCACTACGATACAGCGTGGATTTGGTGCTCGCTGACATTTGTCGTGACGGTGATGAGCGGCGTATTTACGGGAATTCTGCTCAAAAACAAAACGTTTTCTCAGAAGAAAAAATTCTTGGTGCTCGTCGCGGCGGGAACGGCGGCGGTTGCGCTGGGCTGGCTCGGACACGCGGCGGGAATGCCGGTCGTCAAACGGATTTGGACGGGAACGTTCACGCTGGTTTCGTCCGGCTACTGCGTGTTGCTAATGGCGGCATTTTACGGTGTGGTCGATTGGCTCGGGTGGAAACGTTGGGCTGGGTGGCTGAAAATTATCGGAATGAATTCGATTCTCGCCTACATGCTCAGCCCGGAAGTCGGGCTGATAAATTTCAACGGAATTTCGCGTCCGTTGCTCGGCGGTTTGTTGCGCGCGTGCGATGTTGCCCGCCCGGAAATCTTTTTCGCCGCCGGGAACGCCGCCGTGCTTTTTCTGATTCTTTGGCTTTGCTACCGCGCCAAGATTTTCCTCAAAGCGTAAAAAATGTTCCCGTGAAACGGTTTCACGGGAACGCTTTTTGGGGGAGAATTAAAATTTCTCTTTTCCCCGTTTGCGGCGGCGGGAACCGACGGCAAGCGCGAGCGCAAACGTTCCCGCGAGCAAGCCGAACGCCGACGGCTCGGGAACCGCAACCGTCCAACCCATTGCTCTCAGCAACGTCAATTCGTCGGACGTAAGTTCGCGGCGAATTTTCCCGTTGGCAATCGCATAAGACATCTGCGGTTCTTCACCCGTTCCCGTGGCTTCGACGTGCGACATCGAAGAACCGGCGGAATATTTTGTCGGGTTGTAAACTTTCAACGTGGAAAGTTGAAGTTCACCGGAATCCGTTTCTCCGGTTTTCAGAAAATATTCCTTCCCCGCAGAAAATTCGACGGTCTGCTCGTAGTTAACCCAGCCGGGATAATCTACAGAGTTCTTTGCCTCGAAAACGCTAACGAGTTCTCCATTCGCATTTTCCGTCACCAGCAACGTGTCGAGCGTCGTAACGGCGGTAAAAGTGTCTCCGTTGCTCATTGTGAGATTTCCCCATGTAGGATCTCCGTCGCAAAAGGAATCAAACCCCATGATGTGACCGATTTCATGCACGAGCACGCTTTGCAAATCATACTGAACATACGTAATTCCCGTCTCCGATTCGCCGTAGTAGAAGTTCGCGTTGGTGGAAATTCTCACAAGCGACGTCGTCTCTTTGTTCGAGAGATTATAGTAAGCACTGCTGTAAGCGTGTTCCCGCAACGCAGCTTCCCCGTTAGAATAACAAACTCCGGAATACGGATTCCAATAATACAGCGGACTCGCGCCGCCGAGCGCTCCGGAAACCAACTCCTGCCACACGAATGCGACTTTTACTTTTTCCGTAGAGTCCGTAACGATAACGTCGCTCCAATAATTGAGCGCCCGCCCGACGCAGTCTTTTACCTCCTGAGTCCAATCCTGCGAGCTTGAATGATTGCCCCAATGATTCGACGAAAAAACGTCGCCGTTCCCGTAGAAGGAAACTTCAAAATTCCCGTAAGTTACCGTTTCGACGGCAGCAAACGCGGGCAACGTGAGCAATCCGGCGCCGACACAAATCAACGCCCGTTTCCAATTCGTTTTCGTCATGTCAGTAAACATTCCGAAAAACTCTATCGTTTTGATAATCATTAACAAGCGGAAATTTATCGCTTTCTCAAAAAAACGGCGTTCCCGTGAGAAAATCCCACGGGAACGGAAGTCAACGACGGAAAGAAAAATCAGTTCGCAAAACGGAACAGCGTAACGTCTCCGTCTTTGAACAAATAATCTTTTCCTTCGAGACGATATTTTCCGGCTTCGCGCGCTGCGGCAACCGAGCCCGCCGCGACCAAATCGTCATAGGAAACGACCTCCGCCTTGATGAAGCCTTTTTCAAAATCGGTATGAATAACGCCGGCGCATTGCGGCGCCGTCATGCCCTTTTTAAAAGTCCACGCGCGCGCTTCCTTTTCTCCGGCGGTGAAATACGAAGCGAGCCCAAGCAAATCATAACTGAGGCGAATGAGTTGGGAAACGCCGCTGTCGTTCACGCCGAGGCTTTCCAAAAATTCTTTTCCTTCTTCCGGCGAAAGTTCGCAAAGTTCCGCTTCCACTTGCGCGCAAATCACGCAAACGCGGGCGTCGTGATTTTTCGCAACATATTCGCGCACCTTGGAGACGTAGGCGTTTTTCTCCGGCTCGGCAAGGCTCGACTCGTCCACGTTGCACGCGTAAAGAACGGGCTTGGTCGTGAGCAGGAAAAATCCTTTCATGCGGGCGCGGTCGTCGTCGTTTGCAGACGGAAGCGTCGCCGCAGGCTTGCCTTCATTCAAATGCGGAATCAGGCGATTGAGCAACTCGACGTTTGCAATCGCTTCCTTGTCCTGCCCTTTTACTTTCTTCAAATTGCGCTCAAGCTGCGTTTCGCACGACTGCAAATCAGCGAGCACAAGCTCCGTCGTAATGACTTCGATGTCGCGCACGGGATCTACGCTTCCCATATTGTGAATGATGTCGTCGTTGTCAAAACAACGCACCACCTGCACGATGGCATCCACTTCACGGATATTGGACAAAAATTTGTTGCCGAGACCTTCGCCCTTCGATGCGCCGGCGACCAATCCCGCGATATCGACAAACTCAATCACGGCGGGAACGAGCACACTCGTCTTCGCGATTTTCGCCAGCGCCGCGAGGCGTTCATCCGGAACTTCGACAATCCCGACGTTCGGTTCAATCGTGCAAAACGGATAATTCGCCGCCTCCGCGTTACGGGAACGCGTGAGCGCATTAAAAAGCGTGCTCTTGCCGACATTCGGCAAACCTACAATACCTGCTTGAAGCATAATAAAAACGGTTAAAAGTGGAAACGGACATTAAATGCATTCGCTCCCCGCTCCGCAAATTGAAATTTAGTGCGCAGGATTCTTACTCGGTCTCGGAGGATTTTCTGTTTTTAGAAAAACGATGATAAACGAAGCCGAGAAGGAAAAGTGTGGCGGAAACCAGCGCGAACGCGACGATGCGCCAAACGGTTTCACCAATATCAAACACGGAAAGCCGCACTAAGGTTCCCGCGAGGAAAACAATCCCGACGATGCGCACGCTCCGAATGCGCGCCGCCAAGCCCGCGAAAATCAGCCCGATCGCAAGCGTCGCCGCCTCTGCCGTAAGAAAGCGCGGGAACGTTTCGTAGCCCCACACAAGCAGGCACGCCGTTCCCGTCGTCGTTAAGGATACCGCGCGCCAAATGCTGTCGCGCAACATTTTTCGCATCGGAGAAATTACAAACGGAACAAAAATACAGAACGCAATAATCGCAGCGGGAATGTAATTTCCGGCAAACGCCTTCCACGGGAAATCGAAAAACGCGAGGGCGAGCGGAATCGCCCATAGCTCCGTTGCGCCGCGCGATAGCGGGAACGCGGGATAATCCTTTTTCCACACGGTTCCGAGAAGCAGGAGCAAAACCGGCAAGCCGAAGACGACACAGGCTCCGGAAATCGGATTTAACGTTGCGTCATCCGAAAAGAATTTTACGAGAAACACAAGCGCCGGAACCCAGAAGCAGACTTCCGCAATTTTCCCGGTAAGTTTGTCTTTCACGAAAACGCGGAGCGCGGGAACGGCAATCGCGGTCAGAACAATCCCGCAAATCCACGTTTGTCCGGCTGTGAAATTTTTCGGAGCAAATAGTTCGTTGAAGCCTATAAAATAAGCGCATGTCGAAAATGTTCCCGCTGCGAAAAGAAACGGGATTTTCGTGAAACGCGGCAAAAATGCGCATGCGGCAACGGCGGCGCACAGCACTGCGGGAACGATGATTTCCGTGGTCGGCGACACCGCAAAAAACGAATCACGTAACGCCCAAAGCTTAATTCCGCCGAAAATTCCCGCAAGAGCACCGCCGAGAATTTTGGCGTAACATAAAGGCTCGTTGTCCCATTGCGATTTTTTGCCGAAAATCCACGCCGCCGCGAAAAGCAGTGTCACGGCGTTGAGCAAATCCGTTGTCGGGTTCACGGCTTGCGCGGAATTCCTCAAAAATGCCAAAAGCAGGCACACCGTGACGGGAAGGAGCAACGCTTTGGCGTTGGTCGCACGCATGAGCACGGCGAGCAAAATTGTTTCAATGAGCAAAAGCAGGTGGAGCGCATCTCCGAAATTCGCGCCGCCCCAAAAGTAAACCGCCGCCGGCAGGGCGAGCGCTCCCGCGACCGTGAAGAATTGGAACGGGAAACTTGTGCGGCGCTGCGAAAGCCGATAAATCGCCGCCCATACGAGCGACGTTGCCGCAACTGCGGAGAAAAATACGGCATCGGCAAAGAAATCCGCGCGTAAATCTCCGACGAATTTTGCCGGGAATTTTTTTGCAAAAACCTGTGAAACCCAGCACAACGCCGCCGCTGCGTGGAGGAAATTTCCCGCCTGCAAAAACCGCGTCAGGTTCGTTTCGGATTTTTTCAAAAGCACGGCGGGAACAAAACTCACCGCGACGACAAAAAACGCCACACAAATCAGAAATTCCGGATACTGGAAAAGGGAATCGAATCCGACCGACATGCAATCAAGGCGAATAATTTCGCTGCGCGGGAACGGCAAATTTATCGCCCACAGCGGCAAATACGCGCCCAACGTTCCCGTGAGCAAAAGCCCGAGTTCGTTTTTCTTGGCGGAGAAAAGAGCGGCAACGCCGTACGCGAGCAATGCGGTAACGAGTGCCGCCGTTCCCGCGCCGTTAAGCACGGCAAACATCGCGCTCACGAATGCAAACGCCAAGCCCAAGTGCATCGGAATTTGTTTCCCGCGTCCCAGCCAAAGCGTCGGTAAAATAGCGAGAATCTGAACCCCGAGCGCGAACGGAATGCTGTCGAAAATTTTCGTCGGAGGAAACGTTCCCGCCGCGAGCGCAACGAGGTAAAACATTGTCGTTCCCGTCGCCGTCATCGGATCGCCGAGCGAGAGATTCCCGCGTTTTTTGAAGAAAACGCCGCCGCCCGTAACGGCAACCGCAACCGCCGCCATTTCCAGAATTTTAACAAGCGCGGAAGCGAATTTCGATGCCCAGACACCGAAGAAAATCAGCGCTAACAATGCGAGCAGTCCGCCGACGCGCGGCGCCCACCATTGCATTACGACGGTCTCGATCGACATGTCACGCGGCGGCAAAATTTTCCACTCGCGGAGATTTTCGACAAACGGCGTCGACGGTTCGGCGGGAACGACACTCGGCGACATTTCTGCGGACAGCGGCGGTGGTGTCCGCTTCGGGTGCGGAATCGCAGGAACGGCGGATTCCTCGGAAACGGCAGGCACATCTTTTACGGAGGAAACGGACGGCGTTTTTTCCTGTGCGAGGGAAAGTTCGCGAATTTTGCCTTCAAGCTTGTCTAAACGCCGTGCGAGGTCATCCGACCGTCCGGAAGAGATGGAAACGGCGACAATTACTGGCAAAATCCAGATGAGAAGAAGAACTGCAATAATACCGATGAGAGATCCCATACACACAAGCCTACGTTCCCGCGTAGCCTCCCGCAAATTGAAATTCGGCGAAGGAAATAGGAACCGCCAATAAACACAGATTGTTTTTTTTGTTTAACGCAGATATCTCAGATTTAAACAAATGAAAAACCTTGCGACAAAGCGTGATTTATTTGCAGCGACGCAGAGGAAATAAGAGAAAGTTTTATAAAATTTCCGTAAAAAATATCTGATTCCATCTGTTTAATCCGTGTTAAATAAAATTCGTGTTTATTCGTGTTCATTCGTGGTTCCTTTGTTTGAGTGCACTAAATTTCTGTTTACGGGAACGCGGATTCGCGGCATAGTTGCGCAAACTTTTTCAACATCTAATGAAAATCAGCATCGGAAGTGATCACGCGGGATTTGAGCTGAAAGAAATTCTCGCCGAGTATCTGCGCCAGCGCGGAGCGGAAGTCGTTGATTGCGGCACGCACTCCAAGGAATCCGTGGATTATCCGGATTTTGCCCAAGCGGTGGCTCGTGACGTTGCGGCGGGAACGGCAGATTTCGGCGTGCTCGTTTGCTGGACGGGTGTCGGTATTTCAATCGCAGCAAGCAAAGTTCCCGGCGTTCGCGCCGTTAATTGCTACAACGCCGAGATGGCGGCTCTCGCCCGCCAACACAACAACGCAAACGTAATTGCTTTCGGTCAAAAATTTATCGCGCCGGACGACGCGAAGGCTTGGCTCGATATTTTTCTGAAAACAGAATTTGAAGGCGGACGCCACGAGCGCCGCGTTACAAAGCTGGAATCCGGCTGTTCCCTCAATCCAATCCGTTCCGAATAATTTTCGCGTTCCCGCAGAATTTTTTCTTAAAAATAAAACACAAAAACAGAAAATCCGATGGCAATAAATCCCACTCCCTTAGCACAACTCGACCCGGAAGTCGCGGCTTGCATTGAAGGCGAATTCAAACGCCAGCAGTCGCACATCGAGTTGATTGCTTCCGAAAACTTTACGCTTCCCGCAGTCATGGCGGCTCAAGGAAGCGTGCTTACCAACAAATACGCGGAAGGTTACCCGCGCAAACGCTGGTATGGCGGTTGCGAATGGGTCGACCAAGTCGAGCAACTCGCAATCGACCGCGCAAAAAAACTTTTCGGTGCAGAACACGCGAACGTTCAGCCGCACGCGGGCTCACAGGCGAACATGGCTGTCTATTTCGCCGCGCTTCAGCCGGGCGACAAAATCCTGACGATGAATCTCGCTCACGGCGGACACCTTACACACGGCGCTCCCGTAAACTTCTCCGGAAAACTTTACCAAGTCGTTCACTACGGCGTGGGCGAAGACGGCTTGATTAACTACGACGAAATCGCCGAAATGGCGGAACGCGAAAAACCGAAACTGATTACGGTTGGAGCCTCGGCTTACGCTCGCATTATCGATTTCAAACGCATGGCGGAAATTGCTCACGCGAACGGCGCCCTTCTCCTCGCGGACATTGCGCACATCGCGGGGCTCGTCGCCGGCGGCGTCCATCCGTCCCCGGTCGGTCATGCAGACTTCGTAACGACGACAACACACAAGACCCTGCGCGGACCGCGCGGCGGGTTGATTCTTTGCAACGAAGAATGGGCGAAGGCGATTGACTCCGCCGTGTTCCCGGGAGCACAAGGCGGCCCGCTCGAACACGTAATTGCGGCAAAAGCCGTTTGCTTCGGCGAAGCGCTTAAACCGGAGTTTAAAGATTACGCCAAACAAATCGTTTCCAACTCCAAAACGCTGGCGGCGGATTTGATGAACGCCGGATTCAAGCTCGTCTCGGGCGGAACGGACAACCACCTTTCACTAATCGATTTGCGCGGAAGCCACCCCGATGTGACGGGAAAAGACGCTCAACTCGCGCTCGATGCCGCAAATATCACGACGAACAAAAACACCGTTCCCGGCGAAACGCGTTCGCCGTTCCAAGCGAGCGGTATTCGCCTCGGCACGCCTGCCGTTACTTCGCGCGGCATGAAGGAACCGGAAATGAAGCTCATCGCCAAAGCGATTACGACCGTTATCGACAACATTCACGACGAAGCCAAAATCGCAGAAGCGCGCGAAATTGCACGCACGCTTTGCCAAAAGTTTCCGCTTCCCTACTGATTCGCAAATACGCAACCGAACATGAGAAATTGAAAAACAAATACGTTCTTCTTTTTCGGTTTCTCACAAAGGACCTTTAAACAATAAACGAAAATTATGAGCGAAAAATTCGACGCAACGGACGAAAACAATCCCGAAGCCATTGCTTTGTTTGAAGCAATTTGGAGCGGGCTCGAAAAAGATCTCGGCGCAGACGCACTGACGTTCCCGCAGGAAATCTTTTGGCTAAACGGCGCGCCCGGTGCCGGCAAAGGCACGCAGACGGACGCAATTCTCGGCGCGCTCGGATATTCGGCGGCACCGGTCGTAATGAGCGATTTGTTGCAAACTCCCGAAATGCAGGCAATCAAAGCCTCCGGCGGACTCGTCGGCGACAAGGAAGTGATTTCCCTGCTTTTCCGCAAACTCGTTCAACCGGAATTCCGAAGCGGTGTTCTCGTCGACGGGTTCCCGCGCACGGCGGGTCAGGTGGCATGTCTGAAACTTTTGAAGAAAAAGTTGGAAATGCTCCATGCTTCCGCGCCGGAGAAATTCTCAAAACCTTCGTTTAACATCCTGATGCTTTTCGTCACGGAACAGGAAAGCGTCGACCGCCAACTCAAACGCGGTCGTGAAATGCAGGAGAAAGGTCTTCCCGTGCGCGAAACGGATATCGACCCGGAAAAAACGCGCACGCGTTACCGCGTTTTTGCAGACATGACGTTGCGCCCGTTGGAATCGCTTAAAGGCGTGCTTCCGTATTTCCATATCGACAGCCTCGGCACGATTGAGGAAATTTCGGAAAACATCCGCAAAACGCTGTCCGCCCGCTAAGCGCGGGAACGCCGAAAAAAAAACGGACAGCCGAAAATCTTCCCCGAAGCCCGGGAGGATTTTCGGCAGTCCGTTTTTGTTTATCCGAATTCCTCAGAACTCCTCGCTTGCCTTTCCCCGCACTTCGGGCAAGAATGACTCTCTTATGATTAAAAACATTCTTGCAGTTGTCGGCTTGTTTGCGCTCATTGCCGGAGGCGCAGCTCTCGCGGTTTTCAAGCCGTGGGAAAAAACGGGAGTCGTTTCCGTGGGAAACACATCCGCCCCCGTCGTTTATTTTGACGCGTTGCGCGAAGACGGCGTGAACGTAGAACGCGTCAGCATCGAAATGGGTAAGGCACCGAAAGCAGTGCTTTACGTTTCTTATTCCAAACTTTTCAAATCGCCCGTAATTCTGCGTGCATTTGACCAAAACCGAAACGAAATCGGCCGCTCGAAGCGCGTGATTTCCGGAGATGTTGAAGATGCGGATTATGCGGACTTTGAATTCGGAGCACGCGTTCCGATGAAATCCGTCACGTTCTTTGAATTGACGAAATCGAAAGTCGAACCCGTCGAAGAGGAAGACGAAGCCGACGAAATCGAACCGGAAGTCGTCGTCGAAGAAACGGTCGCAGATGTAGCGCAGGATCTCGGCGCAGAAGCTGTTCCCGCGACGGAAGCCGCTCCCGTGGTCGAAACCGTTCCCGCACAGTAATTTTTTACTGAAAAAAACACATGGCGAAAAAATCTTCCGCTCCCAAGAGCAAAAAGCCGTTTGAAATTCCCCCGTTCCTCCGGGAATTGCTCGAAGCGAAAGCGCCGACCGGGCACGAGTTTGAAGCGCAGGCGGTTTGCGATAAATACATGAAAACCGTCGCCGACGAATATCGTAAAGACGTTCTCGGCAATCGCATCGCAACGCTCAATCCGAAAGCGAAAACGTCCGTCATGTTTGCCGGGCATATCGACGAACTCGGACTTCAGATTTCATATGTCGATGACAAAGGTTTTCTCTATTTCAATCTGCTCGGCGGACACGATTTGATTATTCCGAGCGGGCGCCGTGTGCTGATTATGACGAAGAACGGGATCGTTCTCGGCGTTACCGGGAAACGCGCGGTTCACCTGATGAGCCCGTCCGAACGCACGAAAGTTCCCGAAGTTCACGAAATGTGGATCGACATCGGCGCTACTTCCCGTGAAGACGCGCTGAAACGTGTTTCCATCGGCGATCCCGCCGTTTACGACGAAACCGTCGAAATTCTGAATGGCTCCGTCGCCGTTGCGCGTGCCTTTGACGACCGCGCCGGTTGCTACATCGCCATGGAAGCCGCTCGCCGCCTCGCCAAGGAAAAGAAACTTGCCGTTCGCGTGGACGCGGTTGCGACGACACAGGAGGAAATCGGCACGCGCGGGGCTCAAACCGCCGCCCAAGGGCTGAACCCGACCGTCGGCATCGCAATCGACGTAACGCACTCCACCGACCACCCGGACGCGGATAATCGTAAATTCGGGCGCGTTACGCTTTCCGGCGGTCCCGTTATCTGCCGCGGTCCGAACATCAATCCGATTGTGTTCGACAAACTTGTCGCCGCCGCCGAAAAACTCGGAATTCCGTATCAGCTCGAAGCCGAATCCCGCCCGACGGGAACGGACGCGCGCGTAATTCAGATGGCAAACGGAGGCGTTGCCGCCGGCTTGATTTCCGTTCCGCTTCGCTATATGCACACGCCGGGCGAAGTGGTCGACATCGCCGTCGTCGAACAATGCGTGCAGTTGCTCGTCGAATTCACGAAATCCGTCGGTGCCGGCGAATCTTTCGCTTGGTAATTTCGTAAAGATTTATCAAAAAAAACAGAGCGTCCACTGTGAGCGCTCTGTTTTTTTTTATCCGAGAGGGAAAAACCTTACATTTTTTTTCTCAAAAGCTCTTCAAAGGAAAGTCCGGAAGCGCGCCCCAATCCTCTCACGAGAATCCACAGCGCAACGAGGATGAAAATCATGCACGGCAAAACAATTACCGGCCACGAAAGCGCAAGCATCTTTCCGATTTCCTCATTGAATGCAACGCTATCAACCGCCGGATTCGTGCGCACAATACAACGTGCGAGCACAAAATTAAGGAGCGCGCTCAGGAAAAACGATGCCGTCAGCACACGGGAACAGCATTTCAAGGTTTCATCAAGCAAAACCGTATTCCCGCGCTGTTTCGCCGCAGATTCTATCGCGGAAACATCAAAAACAGCATCGTTGAACAAAAATGTCCGAATCGGTTTTCTCGAAAAAATCATGACAACGGCAATAAAAAGCGGAATCGCTGCCTCTTTTACGGCAACCCAAAACGGAGAAAGTTGAAGCAAGCCTATCCCGCCGGTCAACAGCGTTCCCGCAAATCCGATCACGGAAATCCAATTGGTTTTGCGTTGACTCCAAAAATCCCAAAAGAAGTAAGCGAGCGGAAACGCGAGTGCCGCGACAAGAACAAGCGCCGGAGAAACAGAAATATCAAAGCGCTCGGCAAATTTCGCCCCCTTCGTTAAAAGAATCGCGGGAACGACGATGTTCATCAGCAAACTGACGAACGTATTTTCTTTTTTCTCGTAGGATTTCGGCATTAGGTATCAAATTTTTGAGATCCGTATTTCGCCTTGTGAGCGGCAGAAACCACCAAATATTTTTCCGCCCAAAGAAGCAATCCCGCCTGTTCTTCCGGCGTAAGTTCTTTTTTAATTTTCGCCGGACATCCGACCACCATCGAACCCGCAGGAACCTTCATTCGCGGCGGGACAACCGCCCCCGCCGCCACGATCGATCCGGGACCGATTTCCGCTCCGTCGAGAATCGTCGAACTCATTCCGATCAGGCAACCGTCACCGATTTTACACCCGTGAAGCATCGCCCGATGCCCGACGGTAACATACTTCCCGACAACCGTCGGCAAATCGTCCGCCAAATGAATACAAACACCGTCCTGAATGCTCGAACCTTCGCCGATGACAATTTCCTCAATGTCCGCACGCAAAATTGCGCCGGGCCAAACGTTGGCTTTCGCACCGATCTTGACCGCTCCGAGCAAAATCGCGCCGTGTGCGACATAGGCGGTTTCGTCCACCTGCGGGGTTTGTGAAAGAAATTTATCCAAACGCGCTTGAGCGCTATCAATTTGTCCTTCCGTCATTTCTAAAAAATCCTCAACTGTTAGCGTAATGTTCACGCGTTCCCGCGGGCAAACAGAAATTTATTTTTCCGGGAAATAAAAAAAGCGTTCCCGCGAACGGGAACGCTTTTTTTTAAGGCAGAATTACCGCTTATTTGCAGCAGCAGCAACCGCCGTCGACTTTCGCCATGTGCTGGATGAGCATGAGGACCTTGTTGGAGTAGCCCCATTCATTGTCATACCAGGAAACGACCTTGACGAACGTATCCGTAAGAGCGATACCGGCGCCCTTGTCGAAGATGGACGTGCGGGGGTCGCCGAGGAAGTCGGAAGAAACAACCGCATCTTCGGTGTAGCCGAGGATACCTTTGAGTTCGCCTTCGGAAGCAGCCTTCATCGCAGCGCAGATTTCGTCGTATTTCGCCGGCTTCGCGAGATTGACCGTGAGGTCAACAACGGAAACGTCGAGAGTCGGAACGCGCATGGACATACCGGTGAGCTTGCCGTTGAGTTCCGGAAGGACCTTGCCGACAGCCTTCGCCGCGCCCGTGGAGGACGGGATGATGTTGCCGGAAGCAGCACGACCGCCGCGCCAATCCTTCTTGGACGGACCGTCAACCGTTTTCTGCGTAGCCGTCGTGGAGTGAACCGTCGTCATGAGACCGTCGGTGATGCCCCAGTTGTCATTGAGAACCTTAGCAATCGGAGCGAGGCAGTTCGTCGTGCAGGAAGCGTTGGAAACAACCTTCATGTCGGACGTATACTTGTCGAGATTGACGCCGCAAACGAACATCGGAGCGTCCTTCGACGGAGCGGAGATAACAACCTTCTTGGCGCCCGCCTTGATGTGAGCTTCCGCCTTCGCCGTTTCCGTGAAGACGCCCGTGGATTCAACGACGTATTCAGCGCCGACTTCACCCCACGGAATTTCTTCCGGATTCATTTTCGCAAAGAACTTGATTTCCTTGCCGTCAACGATGATGGAATCGTCCGTGTAGGAGATTTCACCCTTGTATTGGCCGTGCATCGTGTCGTAGCGAAGCATGTAAGCCATGTAATCCGGCGTCATGAACGGGTCGTTGATGCCGACGAATTCGATTTCAGGATTATTCAGACCGGCGCGGAAGACGAGACGTCCGATACGGCCGAAACCATTGATACCAACTTTAATAGCCATTGTTTGAATGATGTGTGGTGTTAAAAAAAGGTTGTTTCAATGCCCTCGCGGGAACGCCCGCTAAGACATTGGGTTTATGAAAATTCTTTTTCAAAGAAACGGCAAGAGAATTTTCCGTGCGATTCTTCTTTCTGCGACGCTTTTTTATCGACGGATTTTTAAAATTATTTCATTTTTCACGAGTCTAAAAAAAACGAAAAAACATGAAAAAAACCAAAAACCTACTCAACGTCCTTGCCGTATTTTTTTCGCTGGCACTCCTCCCTGCTTGCGTCGCCAAGGAAATTCCGCTGAACGGACATCCGGAGAGCGTCGTTGAAGACGACGATGTTTTCTATGTCACCTGCATCGGGAATCAGATGACCCCGAACGCCAAGGACGGAGACGGCTTCATCGTCACGCTCAATTCCCGCGGGAAAATTCTTTCCGCAAACGCGTTCCCGGGCGTTAAACTCGATGCCCCGAAAGGTGCGGTTATCGAAGATAACATTCTCTACGTCGCGGACGTGGATCGCATCGTCGGCATTAATCCGCACATCGGAGCCGTCACGCAAGTTATCGACTTTTCCAAGGAAGGCACGAAATACCTGAACGACCTCGCGGAATCCGACGGATGGCTTTACGTTTCCGCAACGGACATCAACAAAATCTTCCGCGTCAATTTGCGCAACGGCACTTACGAAGAAGTCGTTACAGCCGAACCGCTGAACGCGCCGAACGGCTTAGATGTCGAAAACGGAGTGCTCTACATCGCCGAATACGCGACGGACGCGAACGGGAATCCCGCCGGGAAAATCAAAGCCGTTCCGCTCCACGGGAACGGTCCGCGCCCCGTCACCGTTATCTACAACGTTCCCGGACAATACGACGGCATTCTTGTCCGTGAGGAAGAAGATCTTTTCGACAACGAAACCGATTATTTGTATTTCTCGGATTGGGCGGCAAACGGCAAACCCGGTGTCGTGAAAAAGCTGAATCTGCGGACACGCGAAGTCGAAAACGCGACGCGCATTCCCGCAAACGGTCCTGCAGACTTCATCATCGAAGACGACGAAATCTGGCTTCCTGCGATGATTGATCGAAAGCTCTACATCGACTAAAAAAAAACGTTTCAAAGCAAACGCAAAACGCGTTCCCGTAAATTCTCGGGAACGCGTTTTGCGTTTGTTCGATATCTTCCGCAAAAAAATTATTTCACGGAATCAGCGGGAACGAAATCAATGCCCGTGATTTCAATGCGTTTAACCGGTTTGCTTTTTTCGCGACCGGAAGAAACACACGGAGTCGTGGCGATTTTTTCCAGAACATCGTCCCCCTTAACAACTTTTCCGAACGCCGTGTATTGCCCGTCGAGGAAACGCGCGTCGCCGTGACAAATAAAGAACTGGCTTCCCGCGCTGTCCGGATGCATCGCTCGCGCCATAGAAAGCACGCCGCGAACGTGTTGTTTTTTGTTAAATTCCGCCTTGATGGTGTAACCGGGACCGCCCGTTCCCCATTCGTGTTCAAGCGCTTTGTCCTTCGTTTTCGGATCACCGCCCTGAATCATGAATCCGCTGATGATGCGGTGAAAGCAGGTTCCGTTGTAAAAACCGCTCTTGGCGAGTTTCTTGAAGTTTTCAACGGTTTTGGGAGCGACATCCGGCCAGAACTCGACCGCCATGGCGCCTTCCGTCGTATTGATAACTGCGACTTCTTTAATATCTTTATTCATTGTGGGTTGTTTTTCTTGTGGAGATTGGACTTCCGCTTCCCGGAAAAAGTGGCACGCCGCAAGACTCAGCACACCCGCAATCAGCGTTCCCGTAAGAAGCGTTTTCAAAAATCTGGGGAAAATCATGCGAGGGATTCTAACAGGTTTCCGCCAAATTTCAATTTGCGTTCCCGTGGGCTTTTTCCGAAAATTCGCGCATGGCTACCCCGATTTTGCCCGAAGAGTTGCCGATTGCCGAAATCGGCTGGATGTTACTCGCGACCGCCTGCCTCGGCGGACTGGTCGGCATCGTGCGACAGTGGCGCGGAACGACGACGGCGGGAATGCGCACATTCGCGCTTTGGGCAGTGCTCGGATTCGTTGCCATTCAATTTGAAAAACTCGGAATCCGCCATTTCGTCATCGCCACGTTCTGCCTGCTGGGGCTTTTCTCCGCCGCTTTTCTGATTCGCGGGAAAAAGCGCGTGCGCGAGTCCGACCAATCCTCCTACGAGGCGAGCTTCGGGCTGACGACTGCCGCCGCCTCGCTCGCGATGTTCTCCGTCGGAATTCTAATGGGTCTGAAAATGGCGCAGTATGCCGTTATGCTCGCCATCGTCATCGCCGTCACGCTCAGCTCCCGCAACTGGACGGATAAATGGAGCGCATCCATCACGGGAACGGACATCCGAGCCGGCTTGCAATTTGCCTGCCTAACGGGAATTTTGCTTCCTCTTGTTCCCGACCAAACCTTGTGGGGAATCATCAATCCGTATTCCACGTGGCTAATGGTCGTGCTGATTACCGGCGTCAATTTTGTCGGCTACATCGCAATCCGCTGGCTCGGAGCGAAGGCAGGCGCGGCAGTCACGGGACTTATCGGCGGCTTGGCATCGAGCACGGCGGTCACACTCTCGTTCAGCCGCCGCAGTGTGGAAGAACCGGAGGACGGCGGTTCTTTCGCCGTTGCCATTATGCTCGCGCAACTCTCCATGGTTTTGCGCCTCGTCGTGCTGATGTTCGTCCTGAATGTTGCGCTCGGCAATTTCATGCTGATTCCGTGGTGCGTGCTTCTCGTCGCCGGACTTGCCGCCTGCGCCGCCGTTGCGTTTCGCCACAACAATAAAGCGGAAGGTCACGTTCCCGTGATCAAAAATCCGCTCGACCTCGGTTCGGCGCTGAAATTCGGATTGCTCTACGCCGCCGTTGTTTTCCTGATTGAAGAAACGGGTTCAGTCGCGGGAACGGGTTTCTTCGCCGTGAGCTTCCTTTCCGGGATTCCGGATACGGCGGCAGTCGTGATGTCGCTCTCCAATCAAGCGGCGGAAGCGGGCGGTCTCGCGTTCCGGCTTGCGACTCTCGGAGTTCTCGTCGGCGTTCTCTCTAACACAATCGTCAAATTTGCAATTGCGCTTTTCATCGGGCGGGGACCGTTTCGCAAATACGTCAGCCTCGGCTTCGGCGCGATGATTCTTGCAAACGCGGTCCTTATTGCCCGGTTCGCACTCGCGTGAGTTTTTCTTTCTGATTTTTTCGTCAAAATTCGCTTCACTCTTACAAGCAAGCGATTCACACTTGCGGGAACGTCTTATGATAAGTCAGTCCAATGATCGAATTTTGAAGCGCGACACGGAAGCCACGGTCGTGCCGTCCGGCGATTCCGCCCTTCTCCCTGCGGGAACGAAAGTCAACATCACGCACCGCCTCGGCGGCAACTTTACGGTGGTTTGCGACGTCGGAATGTTCCGCATTTTGGGGAAAGACCACGATGCGTTGGACGAACCTGCGCCGGAAACCGCAGAACTCGCCAAAGGCGAAACCAACGCCTACGGCTCGTTCGGCACGGCGGAACATCCCGGACACGCGGGAGCGCCCGACACGGACGCGATTTGGACACAGCTCCACAACGTTTACGACCCGGAAATTCCCGTCGATGTCGTCAACCTCGGACTCATCTACAAGCTCGAAGTTCTCCCGCTTGGGGACGACCGCTGGTGCGCGCAAATCGCGATGTCGCTCACCGCGCCCGGTTGCGGCATGGGGCCCGTTATCGCCGAAGACGTGCGCAACCGCGCCCTTTCCGTTCCCGGCGTTCACGAAGCACGCGTCGAAATCGTTTGGGAACCGCCGTGGACGCAGGACATGATTTCCGAAGAAGGGAAAATGGAACTCGGCTTGATTTAAACGCCGACGCCCGAAATGTTTTTCTTAGAAAAAATCGACGCGGGAACGCTCGCCGAACGACAAAAGGAAGTCGGCTCAAAACTCCGCATTTTCTGCGTCGAAGAAACCGGAAGCACCAACTCGGACGCCGCGAAAATGCTCGCTTCGGGCGAATGTGCAACAGATTTTGCGCTCATCGCCAACACACAAACCGCCGGGCGCGGGCGCGTTCCCGGACGCCGTTGGTCGAGCACGCCCGGCAACATTTTGCTTTCCTGCGGATTTCGCCCGCCGGCACTCGCTCCTGCGCGCCTCGCCAACTTCACGCTCTGGCTCGGTCTCGCCGTCGCGGAAATGCTTCGTGAAAAATTCGGCGTTCCCGCAGATATCAAATGGCCGAACGACATTTTCTGCCGAGGGAAAAAAATGGCGGGAATGCTCACGGAAGCGCATCTCGATACACAACGCGTGCGCGGCATCATTTTCGGAATCGGGCTAAACGTAAACCTCGACCGCAAAAATTTGCCGGAAGAAGTCCGCGCACTCGCAACTTCGCTCCGGGAAGAACGCGACGGAAACGCCCTCGACATCAACCGCGTTTGTGCCGATTTACTTTTCGCTCTCGAAAACGCTTACGAAAAATTTCTCGCGGGAACGCACACGAACGCACTTCACGAAAAATGGAGTGCATTTGATTATCTTGCAGGGAAAAACGTTACCGCTACATTCGCAGGAGAGAGCCTTTTCGGAATCGCCTGCGGAATCGACAAACAGGGACGTATCCTAATAAAAGATACGGCGGGAACGCTTCACGCATTCTCCGCCGGAGATGTCTCTTTGAGCACAAAGCTCTAAACATCAGGAATCAAGCACTCAGTTCAAAATTTTTCCTCCGGAAAAAATCTTAGCACGTTGCCTGATACTTGAAGCCTGATGCCTTGCGCTTCTCAAAGCGTTACCGCAAACACGTCGAGCGCTTTGATGAGTGTCGTAATCGCGGAAACCTGAGCCGATGTAACGGGCTTATTCGTTTTGATAACGGCGAGCGTTTCGCCAACCTCGTGGTCGATCGGCGCAGAAATATTTTCAATGTTGATTTCCGCGTCACCGAGCACACTTGCGATGCGTGCCAAAACGCCCGGTCGGTCCGTATAACGCACGAAAAGCAAGTGCCCGCGCAAGTCGAAGTAAAGGCTTTTAAATCCGTCGATACGGGAAATAATCGGAACGTCTTCAGCGACGATCCCGCGCACGCTCGCCGTGTGGTAACGACCGCAGCTTTCCGTGAAGATTTCAAGCGTAATCGAATCCTCCTCGACGTTCCCGCTGAGCGGTTCACACGCTTTGTAATCGATTCCGTGTTCCCGCAACGAAAGTTCGGCGGCAGGCGGAACGAGATTTTTTTCCGACTCCGGAAGTAGGCCTTCCTGAATTTTCGGCGTAAACCATTTGCGGAATTCGCGAAGGCTTCCGGAGAACGTGCAGTTCGCTTTGCGAATCGGGCGATTCCCGCTGACGAGGCGGGCGAGCGTCGCCAGCATCCGGGCAAGGCGGAGTTGCATCGGGTGCAAGCCCTGCGGCGTTTCCGCATTGACGACGCAAGACGTGTCGCCGTTTTCAAAATACGCAATCGTTTCCTCCGCTGCACGCTTCGCCGCATTAAAATTCGCTTCCTTCGTGCTTGCTCCGAGGTGCGGGAGAATCAAATCCGCGACAGCGACTGACGGTTTTTCGCCTTCGGCGTCTTTCGGATGAACGTCCGTCGCGTAGAGAATTTTCTTGCCCGAAGCCTTCAGCGCGGCAAGCGCTTCTTCGTCCACTACGCCGTAGCGCGAGCAATTGACCAAAATTGCGCCGTCTTTCATGCGGGAAAGCAAATCCGTGGAAATCATCTTTTGCGTGGAAGCTCCGCCGGGAACGTGAAGCGAAATCACATCAGATTCTTCAAAAATCTGTTCGAGCGGAACCGGGCGCACGCCGATGTTGATGGCACGCTGCTTAGCAAGAAAGTGGTCGTAGCCGAGAAGCGTCGGCTCAAAACCCTGAAGCCGCTTCGCGAGCAAGCGCCCGATGTTCCCGAGACCGACAATGCCGACAGTCTTTTTCGTCAACTCGCGCCCCATGAATTTTTTCTTTTCCCAACGTCCCGCACGCGTCGAAACATCGGCGGGAACGATGTGGCGAAACGCGGCAAGCACCATCGCGACCACTTCTTCGGCAACGCCGTTGGCGTTCGCGCCCGGAGTATTCATCACGTCGATGTTTTTTTTGCGGGCGTAAACGATGTCGATATTGTCAAAACCCGCACCGGCACGCACGACAAGGCGCAATTTCGGCAACGCGTCGATGATTTCCGGAGTTACTTTTTCGCTACGAACGATGAGCACGTTCGCGTCCGGATGAGACACGACAATTTCCCCGATTGAAATTTCGGAATTCTGAACCACTTCGTAGCCCTGCGCGGCAAGCGTTTTGGAGGCGACACCGTCGAGCTTCGTCGGAATAAGGACTTTCTTCATATTAAACAAATTCAAAAAAAAATATAAAACTGTGGGAACTTTATAGAATCACAGTTTCGTTCCCGCGGGAACGATTTTTTTACGAAAAAAACCTCCCGCAGACTTCTATTTTTAAGTTGTTAAAAACTTTAGCAAAACGGTAAGATTTTGTTCTTAATTTTTTCCGATTATGAATACAAAAAACACCCTGATTCTTCTTTCCGGATTGGCTCTTTTGCCGTTTTTCTCCGCGTGTTGCGCCACGCCGAGCGCCTGTGAACCGGCACAAACCGAAACCGTCGGAGCCTCTCTCGAAAACGAATGGGTTAATCACCCGTTTCTGAACCCTTCACTGAACATCGCCTGGTCGCAGCTCACGCCGGACAAAATCGTTCCCGATATGACGATCGCGCTCGAACGTGCCCGCACCAATATCGACAAAATCGCTACGCTTCCGACGGATAAACCCGGAGCTTTGACTTACGAAAACACCGTCGGAGCGCTCTGGGAAAACGCTTCGGAATTTGACTTTGTTTGGGGAAAAGTTACCCATCTCGAAAACGTTTGCATGTCCGATGAATTCCGCAAAGCCTACGCGGAAATCCTTCCGAAAGTTTCCGAATACGAAACCAAAACAGGCTTGGACGAACGCCTTTGGAAAGTCATCAAAGCCTACTCCGAAACCGAGGAAGCCAAAAACCTTCCGCCGCAAAAAGCACGTTATCTGAAAAAAGTTTGCGACAGCTTCCGCGACGGCGGCGCAGACCTTCCCGCCGATAAAAAACGCGAGCTCACGGAAATCGCCAAGGAACTCACGACCATTACGCAAAAGTTTTCGCAAAACGTATTGGACGCAACCAACGCGTGGAAAAAACTTGTTACCGACGAAGCCCTTCTCGCCGGACTCCCGCAGGCGAACAAAGATGCGGCTCTCGACGCGGCAAAAAAAGCTGGTTTGGCGACCGACGAAAAACCCGCATGGCTCTTCACGCTTCAGCAAACGTCCTACGGTCCGGCACTGAAATTTCTCGAAAACGAAGCGCTCCGTAAAGAAATCTGGGAAGCGACGGACAAAATTTGCATCGGCGGCGAATTTGACAATTCGCAAAATATGCTCCGCATTCTCGAGCTCCGCCAACGCGAAGCCGAAATTCTCGGCGAAAAGAATTTCCCGGATTTGTTGCTCAAACGCCGCATGGCAAAAGACGGAAAAACCGCACTCGAATTCGTTCAAAAACTCTATGCGCAAACCAAAAACGCTTTCGACCGCGAATACGCCGAACTGAAAAACTTCCGCAAACAGAACGATCCCGCGTATGACGGCGGAGATTTCGCTCCGTGGGATCTCGCGTTTTGGACGGAAAAAATGCGCCGCACAAACTACGCGTTTGACTCCAACGCCGTTAAGCCCTACTTCCCCGAAAACGAAGTCATGTCCGGGCTTTTCGCGCTAACCGAACGCCTCTACAACGTCGATATCGTCGAAGAAAAATCCGTTTACATCGAACCCGGTTCCGGAAAAACCGCGCCCGAAGGCGTCACCGAAGTCTGGCATCCGGATGTAAAATTCTACTCGCTCTACGACAAGGCGACAGGCAAGAAGCTCGGCATTTTCTACACCGACTGGTTCCCGCGCGCGTCCAAGCGCAACGGCGCATGGATGAATCCCTGCTTTGCCGGCGACCGTTCCCGCGGCGAAATTAACTACGGCCTTGTTTGCGGCAATATGACCGCGCCGATCGGCGACGATCCCGCACTCTTCACGCACTACGACGTCACCACGATTTACCACGAGTTCGGGCACCTCATGCACCACCTGCTCGGGAACGCCGAAGTTCCCGCGCTTAACGGCACCAGTGTTGCGTGGGACTTTGTCGAACTTCCCTCCCAGCTCAACGAAAATTGGGTTTGGGAACCGGAAGTGCTTAACACGTTTGCCCGCCACTACCAAACCGGAGAAACTCTCCCTGCCGAACTCATCGAAAAAATGACGCGTGCGCGCACGTTCCAAGGCGCTTACCAGCAAATGCGTCAGCTGAGCTTTGCTTTCGTGGACCTGTATCTGCACCTGAACGCCAAAGACGTGCTCAAAAGCGGGAAAAAACTCAACGACATCGGCATTGAAGTCACGAAGGATTTTGCGTGGAAACAATCGCCTGTGCCGAATACGAATCTCAACCGCTTCACGCACCTCTTCCGCAGTCCGGTCGGCTACGCCTCTGGCTACTATTCCTACAAGTGGGCGGAAGCACTCGAAGCGGATGCGTTCTTCTCCGTCTTCCGCAATCCGGACGGTTCGCTCAACTACGACAAGGGCATGGATTTCCGCAAGAAAATCCTCGAAAAGGGCGACACTGCGGACGCGGATCAACTCTTCCGCGATTTCGTCGGACGCGATCCCGACTGGAACGCCATCAACGTTCTCCACGGCATCAAAGACTAACGAAACGACAAAAAACCGTTCCCGTGAAAAATCGGCATTTGCCGCGCGGGAACGGTTTTTTTTTTGCGTAAAAAGAAGGAACGTTGGGAACGGCTTGACGCGAACAGCGTGATTATTCTGCGGGAACGCCGAGAGTCGTTCCCATTTTGGCGTAGGTTTCGCGCCCGTCGGCAGAATTTTTGACAAGGTCTTCGGCGAGAACGATTTTTCCCGGCTCAAACAGCGTCGCGACAAACGAGCCTCCGAAACGGAAGTATCCGAGTTCGTCACCTTTTTCATAAAATTTTCCGGGAGTAAACGTCGTGCGAATCGTGCCGACATTAGTCGCACCGATAAGAATTTGCGTCACTTTCCCGAAAATCGGCGAATCGATTTCGATAATCTCGCGTTTGTTTTCCCAGAGATAAGCAATACGACGTGAAAGCGCAATCGGGTTCACGGAAAAAAGTTCGCCGTTGATAAGACGCGGAGCCGACGGCGTTCCCGCGACCGGAAAATGGAAGCGGTGATAATCCGTCGGGCAAAGGCGGGAACACAAAATCGCGCCGCCGTGATAGCGCTGCGCCAATGCCTCGTCGCCGAGGAGTTTTTTCAAATCAAACGCCTGTCCTTTGGCGTAAATCGTCATCGTTCCCGCGTCGGCACACGGATATGCGAGATGGCGGCCGTCGGCGGGCAACACGGCGGCAGAATCCGCAAACGGGCGCGCCGCAGGTTTAAGTTTGCGGGAAAAGAAATCATTAAACGACGCATAGCTTTCCGGCGCATCGGCAAACTCGGACGCATCCAGCCCGTATTTCGCAATAAACGGCGCGACTTTGGCGCGGGAACGCGGACGCGACATCAGCCAACCGTAAATTTTTGAAAAAAACGCACGGCGAATCAGCACGGCGAGCGCCACCCTGCCAAGCAACGTTTCGTAAACCCAGCGCAACGCACCTTCGCCGTAAATGGCTTCGGTTTCCGTTTTTCCCGTTTCGCGATTAAAAAATTCAACTTTCATTATTCTGCGTATTTAGAGGTTAAAAAATTTTCTCAATGCCGTTTTCACTTCGGAAAAAGTTTCTTCAGGCAATCGCCCGTAAAGAAAACCGACAAACCTTTTATCAAAACTTCCGATTCCTTGCAAATTAACGGCGGATTCCTTCGGAAGGAATTTCGGTTTCCCGATATAAACTTCTCCTTCCGCGTTCCGGATTTGCGAAGTCCGCGGCGCGACGGCTGCAAGTGCCCATGCGGAATCAAGCATCCGAGTTTCTCCGGGAACGGGTTTAGTATTCACCCAGCGCATCGTTCCGGCGATTTATTTGCTCGAGACGAACGGAATTAACCCTTGCGCGCAGCAACGTTGTCCCTGTTTGCTCCATTGACCCGAATATGCTCAATTCAGTTCTTCACAGCAAGTTTCGTTTTTTTTCTTTGAAGATTTTGTTTCTCGAAAACAGAAAAAATCGTTTCCCGGGAACGCTTCCCGCGATAGACTGAGAAACATCATGAAGAAGATCGGAATTTTAAATGGCGTGAATTTGAATCGGCTCGGGTTGCGCGAACCCGAAATTTACGGGAAAACAACACTCGACGACCTCGAACACAACTTGCAGGAAACGGCAAAAACTCTCGGTGTCGAAATCGAATGTTTTCAGAGCAACCACGAAGGCGCACTCGTCGACAAAATCTGCGAATGGGCAGATCGCGGGTTCTCCGGTATCGTCTTCAATCCCGGCGCGTTCACGCACACAAGCATCGCGTTGCGCGACTGTATCGCCGGTTGCGCCGTGCCGACCATCGAAGTTCATATTTCCAACGTTTACTCGCGGGAAGAATTCCGCCACACCTCGCTGATCGCTCCGGTTTGCTCCGGACAAATCGCCGGACTCGGACTCGCCGGATACGACCTCGCGCTGTTCTGGCACGCCAACGTCAACGGCGCACTTCTCGTTACGCAATAACTCCGCAGAAACCAACCGGGGAAAAAGATGGCTGATTCGGAAATTTTTACCGTTCCCGAAGAATGTGACGGAATGCGCGCCGACAAAGCGCTCGCGGAAATGTTTCCCGACATGAGCCGTTCCCGTCTTCAAAAAATCATCGATGCCGGGAGCGTCTTGCTCGACGGCAAAGTCCTCGCGCGCAAAACCGCCGTTCCCGCCGGGGCGGAGCTGCACATCTCGTTTCCGCCGGAACCGACCACACAGCTCGTTCCCGTAGACATTCCGCTCGAAATTCTTTTTGAGGACGAACATCTCATCGCCGTCAACAAAACGCCGGGCATCGTAACCCATCCCGGCGCGGGAACGGGAGACGATACGCTCGTCCACGCGCTCCTTCACCACACAGACGGAAAACTCGCCCTCGCCGGAGGCGAAGCGCGCCCGGGCGTCGTTCACCGTTTGGACAAAGAAACGTCCGGCGTAATCCTTTTCGCGAAAACGGATGCCGCCTACTACGCGTTGATTGAAAAATTTTCGGAGCGCGAACTCGACAAACAATACGTCGCGCTCACGGACGGCGCACCGGATTTACTCGCAGGAGTCATTCGCGAACCGATTGATCGCCACCCGACCAATCGCACGAAAATGTGCGTGCGCGAAAACGGAAAACCGGCTCGGACGGACTGGTTTGTCGAAGAACGCTTCGGCGACCGCGCCGCGCTCGTGCGTTGCATTTTGCACACCGGCAGAACACACCAGATTCGCGTTCACCTCGCGCACCTCGGACACCCGATTCTCGGCGACAAAACCTACGGGCGCGTCCAACATCGCCACGAAGGCTGGCCGATGCCGCGCGTCATGCTCCACGCAGAGTGCCTGACACTCGAACACCCGATTACGGGGGAAGCGCTCAATCTGCACGCGCCGCTTCCGCCGGATTTTTACAACCTCGCCGAATATTTGCGGGAACGCTACGGCTCCCGAAAAATACGACGGGATAATTGAGAAGGAATAGTCAGGAATTAGAAATGAGAAATGAGGAAGAAAACCAACTTCTCATTCCCGGCTCCTAATTAAAGCCGACGGCTTTCCTCCTCACATCGTTCCCGCCTGCGCGGCAGCGTTGATCTTCGCGATAAGCGACGTCGTGGAAAAACCGGGAAGAAACGGCAGAAAACGGATTTCCGTTCCCGCAGCCAAAAGCGCCGTGCGTTCGTCGGGATTGAGCGTTTCGAGCGTATAATCTCCGGCTTTCGCGTAAACATCCGGTGCGAGCGCGCGAATTTCGGCATCTAACCGCGGCGTGTGGAAGAAGAAAATTCCTTTGATAAATTCGAGAGCGCCCAACGTAAACGCCCGCTCGTAGTCGCCCTGCACGGGTCGCGTCGGGCCTTTTAGCGCGCGCACGCTTTCCGCGCCGTTCAGTCCGATCCAAAGTTCGTCCCCGAGTTTCGCGGCTTCACGCAAATAATAAACGTGCCCGCAATGCAACAAATCGAAGCAACCGTTAGTCAGCACGAGTTTTTTGCCCTGTGCCTTCAGCTCGGCTCGACGGGCAACCGCCGCTTCAAGCGACGAAAAAAGTTTGGGGTTATTTTCTAAGGGAGAGCTCATAACGAAACTATTACCGATTCCCCGCCCGCTGTTAAGTTTTTTATTTTCACGCACAAAATTTGCTACATTTTGGAAGCCCTCTGAACGTTCCCGAAAATCAAAAAAAAACGTCCGCGAACCCTGATAAACAAAGGATTCGCGGACATTTTTGAAAGGTTTCTGGTCGGGCTGAGAGGATTCGAACCTCCGACCCTTTGCACCCCATGCAAATGCGCTAGCCAGACTGCGCTACAGCCCGAAAAGGAGCGCGAATTTTCGTTCTTTCCGTTTGTATTGTCAAACAGATTTTCTCATGCGGAAACTCGCCGTTCCCGCGAACTAAATTCCGTGCAGTTTACGATACGTCGCGAGTGCGAACGAATCGGTCATTCCGGAGATGTAATCAAGCAGGTGCAAAAGCCGTGCGTTTTCGGAAGCGTTTTCAAGCGCCTCGCCGTGAAGCATCAGTGCAATTTTTCCGCCTTTTGCGGAACGCGGAAATTTCACCCATTCGACAAAAAATTCCAACAGCGCTTCGATAACGCGGAAACCCATCAACTCAATTTCGATGACCGACGGCGCGTTGTAAACATTCTTAAACGAAAATTTGCGCAGGCGCTTCATCGCCGCGGCAAACTCGGATTCCTCCGGCAACGACCGGTTCTGCGTTCCCGCAAGCAAGTCGCGTTCCCGCGCCAGAAAGACTTCGCTTGTCGCGCGGATTCCGGTGCCGATTGCCACGGCACGCACATAGTGCACGGCGCTCTCTTCGCTTTCGCTTTTCGCGATGGAATCCGCGCGCTCGCGCTCTTTCGGCGAAAGAAACGGGAAAAGAAATTCCCGCACGACCTCAAACGAAATGATGTTCGAGACAAATGCGTCTTCAAAATCCGCGATGAGGTAGCTCAAATCGTCCGCCGCCTCCGTCAAAAACGCAAGCGGATGCCGATGCCACGCTGCCGCGTTCCCGCCGCACGCGCCAACCGGAAGCATTCCGGTTTTTTCCGCCACGAAACGAGCCGCCGGTTCATCTTCGGCGACGAATCCGAATTTTTTTCCGGCGATTCCGCATTCCGGTTTTCCCGAAAACACGGAGGAACACGGATATTTCATAAACGCGCCCAAAACCGCCGCCGTCAGCTTCAAACCTTTTCCCGCCATGGGATCGCCCGTGCGCGTGAGTAGGCGAAATCCCTGCGCGTTGCCTTCAAATTTTTCGGGAAAATCCTTCGGAATCTCGCCGCGGGAACACAATTTTTTCAACGCCGCTTCGATTGCGGCTTCGCCGAAATGCCCGAACGGTGGATTTCCGATATCGTGCGCCAAGCATGCCGCACCGACGATTGAAGAAAAGTGGGAAGCGCAAAAACCGCGTTCCCGCAACTCCGCGTATTTTTCAACTAATTTTTCTCCGACGATGCGCCCGAGCGAACTCCCGATGTTTGCAACTTCCAAGCTGTGCGTGAGGCGCGTCCGCACATAATCGTTGCGCCCGAGCGGGAAAACCTGCGTTTTGTCCTGAAGCCTCCGGAACGCGCTCGAATAAAGAATCCGCCCGTAGTCCCGCTCAAACGCGCTGCGAAATTCGTTTGCGCTCGGCGCCGCGCCTTCGCTCGCGCCGCTTCCCCAACGTTCCCGCGAAAGCAACTGCACCCACTCCATCTGTTTTGTCTGCATACGCCGAAACTACGCCATCCCCCGCGGGAACGCGAAAACTTTTTCAGATATCGCATTTTCCTTTGCGATTTGTGCGCCGATTTTTAAAATTCCGCGTATGGCAGACACGGGAATTAACTTTATCTTCCACACGATTGCGCGCGCCGGCGGTATGGAACGCGCCGTTGTCGACATGATTTGCGGCTTCGCCGAAAAAGGACTTCATGTGCGCGGCATCGCAATGCGAACGGACATTTCCGTTTTTCCGGAATCTCTGCGCGAGCGCATTGAGCTGATTCGCGTTCCCGCAAAATTCCCATACAACCTCTCGCAACGCTTTGCCAACTGGGATTTTGAAAACCGCGCCGCGAACTTTTGCAAGCCGGGCTGGAAAACATTCAGCGCCTCGCGCGTTCCCGCGCCCGTCGATGTCGCCATTTCCGGAGGCACTCACCTCGCGCATTTGAAGAAAAAAGGGAAAAAGCGTCCGTCGATTACGGACAAACTCGCCATCACACACGAACACGCATTTTACGCCCAAGCAAAAGTTTGTGTAGCGCACTCGCAAATGACGCGCGACGAAATTCTCGATTTGCACGTTGCGCCGCCGGAAAAAGTCGTTTGCCTGTTCCCGCCCGTCGACACGAAAAAATTCAATCTCGAAACGCGCCGTTCCCGTGCCGAAACGCGTGCAACATGGGGCGTTTCCGACGAAAAATTCGTTATTCTTTTCCCGTCCAACAACCACGCGCTCAAAGGTGCGGACCTAATTCTCGCCGCGCTCGACGAAATCAACGATCCGGACATCGTGCTCGCCGTTGCCTCAAGACGCCCGATCGACCATCCGCGCGCGCTCAATATCGGATTCCGCCCGGATGTGGAAAAATGCTACGCGGCGGCAGATGCAACAATTCTCGCCAGCAAATACGAGGCTTTCGGTCTCGTCGCCGTGGAATCGATTCTGTGCGGCACACCCGCCCTGCTCTCCGAGTTTTGCGGAGCCACGGACGCGCTCGCCGAGCCCGGTTGCACGAAGTTTCCCCGCACGCAAAACGGCGTGCGCGATGCCGTTCTCGCCGCGCGGGAACGCCACCGCGCGGGAACGCTCGCCCTCACCGAACCGGAAAAATCCGTTCTTTACCCCTACTCGCTCGACCTCCACGTCGACGCTCTCCTTGCGCTTACGGAAATAAATTAGGAAAATCCGCCGCGCAAATTTCAATTTGCGGGAACGGGCAGATTCCGTAGAATTGAGCGTTTCATTTTACCACCTCAAGATGGACCGTTCGGTTAAAGTTAGATTTTACAGATACGCGCTTTTTTGGAAATTCGCGCTGGGGACGTTTTTTGCGGACCAAATCACGAAGTTACTGATTGTTGCCACGCTCCCGCCGATGATGCCGAATCTGCCGGGCTACGACCCGGAAAGCCTTCCCGTGACGATTATTCCGGACTTCTTCAATATCGTCCACGTCGGCAATTTCGGTGCGGCGTGGGGAATGTTTCACGGACAAAAAATTTTCTTAACGTTGTTTGCGCTCGCGGCGCTCGGGGCAATTTTCTATTTCCGGAAACAACTCGAAATTGAGCGCCGCCCGGTGCAGGTTGCGTTCGGATTGCTCGTCGGCGGAATCGTCGGCAATGTCGTGGATCGCCTTTGGCACGGCTTCGTTATCGATTTTCTCGATTTCCGAATTCCGATTATCGATTACCGTTGGCCGGCGTTTAACATTGCGGACTGCGGAATCGTCTGCGGAGTCGGGCTTTTCCTGATTTTAAACACGCTCCCGCTCTTCGGCTACAATCACCCGGAAGCCAAGCGCTTCAACGAACAGGACCACCTGAAATAACCGCAAATTATTAAAAACCGAAATTTTACGACCATGCCCGAAAAAAACGAAAATCCCGTGTATGCGCGCTTCGTGACGGAAATGCAGGTGCGCCCGGACGACATCGACCTCTACAGCCACGTGCACAGTTCTCGCTACCTCGATTACATTCTCGCGGCGCGCTTTGACCAAATGGAACGCTGCTACAAAATGTCGATGCAGGAATTTGCGGCACTCGGATTCGGCTGGTTCCAGCGTTCGCTCACGATTAACTACAAACGCCAGCTCGAAATCGCCGAGCGTTTTAAAGTCGAAACCGGAATCGAAGAATTTCTCAAGGACGGCGTTATCGTTTCCTTCAAAATTTTCAAAGCCAACGGGAAACTCGCTGCCGACGGCACCTGCAACTACGCGCTCATCGACATGAACACGCGCCGCGCCGTCGCGCTCCCGCAAGAAATTCTCGAAAAATACTCGATATGAAAAAATTCCACGTTCCCGCGATTGCGTTTTTCGGAATCGCCCTTTTCGGCGTTCCCGCGCTCGCCGCAAACTCCGCCGAAGAAAAACCCTACAATCCCGTAGAAGCGCTTCGCGCCGGACGCGACGACACGAACCGGGATTCCGTCGGGCTTCCGCAAAAACTTCGCGACGACTCCATTTCGTTCTCCTTCGCACCGGAATATTTTTTCGACTTCGGAAGCGATTTACCCGATGCCGACGGCTGGGGAGCGAGCATCGCCGCCGCCGCGATTTTCGATTCCGCCACGCCGAAGTGGGATTTTCTCGGAGAACTCGAATTCCTCGCGTTTTCCGCCGAAAGCGGGCACTACTTTACGAAAAACCGTAAAGTGAAGGAAACATTACAGTCCGCAAACATTCTTCTGAATCTCGGTCTTTCCCGCGAATTTTCCGAAAAATTCGTGTTCGACGCCATGCTCGGGATCGGCTTCGGCGTAACTTACGGCGAAATCAAAGGTCCGAATTTCAAAACCTCCAGCCACGGGAACTGGACGACGACGCTTTCGATGAAACTTCGCGGCGAATATCGTGTGGACGAAAACTGGAGCCTTTTCACCGCTTACCGCTTCGCCTACATTTCGCCGTCTATCGCCTCAAAAATCGCCGACTGGCACAACCTCGACCTGTTTTCGAGCTCCGTCGAACTCGGTGTGCGATACCGGTTTTAAAAAAAAATTAGAAATGAGAAATTAGGAATGAGAGAAAATACGGATTTCCGGCTTCTCACTCCTAATTCTTCACTCCCAATTTTCCTTCCAATCCCATGACAACGACAGAAAACCAAGAAAACCTTACCGAGAAGAAAAAATCCTCCGGCTGGCTGGCTCCGTTTTTTGAGCTGAACTTCATCGAAATGATGGAGCGCCTCGCCTACAACAGCGTGCGCGTCGTCGCGCCGATTTACATCATGCAGGCAGACAACGTCGGCGGGCTTCATCTGACCGCCGCCGCGAAAGGCACGCTTTACGCATGGTGGGCGGTGGTTCAATGCTTCCTGCCGATTATCACCGGCGGATTCGCCGACCGCTACGGCTACAAAAAAATGATGGTGATTTCCGTCGCGACAATGTCTCTCGGCTATTTGCTGATGGCGTTTTTGCGCGACCTCTCCTCGTTGGACGCGCTCGCCGCCTCGCTCAATTTTGAAGGCGTAAACGGGAACTATCTCGGATTCCTCGCGGGAATTACGGTTTTTGCGACGGGCTCGGCGCTGTTTAAGCCGGGCATTCAGGGCGCACTCTCGCACACGCTCCCGAAGGAAAAATCCTCGCTCGGCTGGGGCGTTTTCTACTGGGTCGTCAATATCGGCGCGCTTATCGGGCACTACATTCCCGTTGTTTTCCTTTCGGAGGCGTTTATGCCGGACGCGCTCGGCGTGGCAAATTCCGTCGGTCGCTGGCGTCTCGTCTTTATCATTTCCGCCGCGATGATTCTGGTGAATTTCCTCCCGCTTCTGTTTTTCAAAGACACGCCGTCCGGCGCGGCGAAAAATATCGGAATCAGCCGCGTCCTCGTAAACGCGATTCGAGACATTTTCCAACCGCGTTTGCTTACATGGATTCTCATTATGTCCGGCTTCTGGCTGATGATGTTCCAGCTCTGGGATTTGCAGCCGAACTTCCTTGAAGACTGGGTTTCCAGCGCAAACGTTGCGGCAACGGCAAACAGCATTTTGCCGGAAAGCATTTCGAAATACTTTGTGGAAACGCTTCCGGACGGCACCTTGCGCATCCCGCAAGCGGTGCTCATCAGCGCAAACGCGACGTTTATCATTATCGGTGTTGTCGGCGTTTCCTGGATCACGCGCAAGATGCGCACGCTCGACGCGATGATTTTCGGTATGGCGATGGCGACAATCGGCGTCGTTGTGGCGGGCTACACACAAAACGCGTGGTTCTTCCTGCTCGGCGTGCTTTTCTTCTCTCTCGGTGAAATGTTCACGGGACCGAAAAAATCGCAGTATCTTTCCGAAATCGCGCCGAACGACAAAAAAGGCGTTTACCTCGCCTACATCAATATTCCCGTCGGCGTAGGGATTTTCGCGGGAGCGAAACTCGCGGGGCTCATCTACGGGAACGTCGGCGAAAAAGCGACGCTCGCGCTCCGCTACATTGCCGAGCAAAAAGGCATTGAGTGGCGCCCGTTCTTCGACAACGTGAGCTCGCTCGAACAAACGCTCGGCATCACGCGCAACGAAGCCATGCCCGCGCTTGAAAAAATGCTCAACATTTCCTCGCAGGAAGCGACCACGCTTCTCTGGAACACGTATTCGCCGAATCTCACGGTTTGGTTGCCCTTCGCGGCGATCGGCGTCGTTTCCGCTATCGCGCTCATCATCTTCGCGCAAATGGCGAAACGCTGGAACGATATGAATGCGTAAGAGAACCTCTGTAAATAGAGCTTCCGGCAGAAAGATGATTGCTTAGAGATGAGAGGTATTTCCGAAAAAGGATTTCAAAAACCTTTTTCCCGTAGGCAAAACGCATTTACCTCTCATCTCTCATCGGTTTCCTCAAAAACAAATTTATAGAGGTCGCCGTAAGGAATGAGGAAAAATACTAATTCCTGATTTCAAGAATTTTGAGTGCAATGGCGTCCGCGACGAGGAGTCCTCGTTTTGTCGGGCGCCAAATATTTTTCGGCATTGCCGCATCCAAGTAGCCGGCGGAGCGCAAATCCTCCGCCAATTCCGCAAGGTGCGTTCCCGCGGGAACGCCGAAGCGCCGCGAAAGCGCCTCCGCGTCAAATCCCTCAGCCAACCGCAACCCGAAAATCATCGCGTCCTCAAAAAGTTGCTCCGGGGAAAGCGCTTCGACGTTTTCGTGCGCGGGAACGCCGTCGGTCAATTTCTCCAACCACAGCACCAAATTCGCCGGATTGCAGAAACGTTTCCCGCCGCATTGCGACGCCGCCGACGGTCCGTAACCGAGCCACTCCGCCATTTTCCACGTATTAAAATTGTGGCGGCAAATTTTCCCCGCGCGCGCGTGATTCGCGACTTCATACTGCTCGTAACCGGCGCGCGAAAGTTTTTCCCAAGTCGCCAAATAAAGCTCCGCCTCGCGCTCCGGAGATTTTTCCGCCGGATCAAAATGCGCGGAATTTTTCAGCCGCGTCCAAAGCGGCGCGTCTTCCTCCAAAATCAGGCAATACGCGGAAAGATGTTCCGGCGCGAGCGCAATCGCCGTGTCCAAATCCGCTTCCCACCGCGATTCTTTTTCTCCGGGAACGGCGAAAATCAAATCGAAATTCACGTTGTCAAAACCCGCCGCACGAATCATTTCATACGCCGAAAAAATCTGCTTCGGCGCGTGGCGGCGCCCGAGCAGCGTCAGCGTTTCCGCGTCAAACGACTGCACGCCAAGCGAAATCCGGTTCACGCCGCAATCGCGTAGCACACGCAATTTGTCCGGTTTCACCGTTGCCGGCGCGAGTTCCACCGACCACTCCGCCGGCGCGTTCCCGCCGTTTGCCGCAACCAGCATTTTCGCCAAGCGTGAAAAGTTTTCCGCAGACAACACGCCCGGCGTTCCGCCGCCGATGAAAAACGTATCCACCGCACGCGGGAACGGCACCCATTCGAGTTCCCGCGCGATGCCTGCAATCCACGCCTCGACCGAAGCCCTACGCGGCTCCTCGCGGTAAAACGCGCAGTAATCGCACGCGCTCCCGCAAAACGGAACGTGAACGTAAATCCCCAACGGATCGGCGTTCCCGTGCGCAAAGGCGCTCTGTGGCAAATCTTTCACACACGCATTTTCCGCGTTCCCGCAAGAATAGAAAAGTTTAAATTTAGCGTATACGCTCCGAAACCTGCGGAAAACAGCCCTCCCAACCGTTCACGGGAACACGAAACCCGCACCGAAATTCTGTTGCGAAAATCCCCCTAAAATCGCATAATATTCGCCATGATTATCCCTATCATCCTCGTAACCCTCATCGCCTCGTGGATTGTATCCGGAGTCTATTTTAAAAATCATTCAAAGTTCCGCCACGAAGCCACTTGGTTCTACGCGTTCTTCCGCCCGATTTGTATCATCGTTTGTGCCTTCCTCTACCGCCGCCGCACGTTCGGCGAAGGCAATATTCCCGCAACGGGCGGTTGCATCATTATCTCCAACCACGTTTCCTACGCCGACGTCGTCTGCATGGGGCTCGCCTGCCCGCGCCCGTTGCGCTACGTCTCTTGGTCGGGTCTGCAAAAGCATTTCCTGTTGCGCCTGATTATGCGCGCCATGCACACGATTCCGATTTCTCCGGAAAACGCGAAAGACGGCATGAAAGCGGCGGTCGACGCGGCGAAAGCAGGCGAAGTCGTCTGCATCTTCCCCGAAGGCTGCATGACGCGCAACGGAAGTATGCAACCGTTTCTGGGCGGCTTCCAACTCGTCGCCCGCAAAGCGGACGTTCCCGTCGTTCCCGCGTATATCGACGGGCTTTGGTATTCTATTTTCAGCTACCGCCGCCAAAAGTTTTTCTGGAAAAAACCGCGCCTCTCCCGCCTCCCCGTTTCCATCATTTTCGGCACGCCGTTTAAAATGGGGAAGAAGGACGGAGAAAAAACTTACCAGCAGATGCGCTCCATCGTGCTGGAACTTGGAGTAAAACTTTTCTCCGGACGCAAAGAACTGAACAAACACCTCGCAAGCGTCCTCACCGAAGCCTGCGCGCGCAAACCGTTCCATACGGCGATTATCGACCGCTCGCTCGGCCGCCGCACAATGTCCCGCGGGATTCTTTTCGCCGCCTCAATGTGCCTCGCGCACAGCTTTAAATCAAAACTCAAGGAACACCGCATCGGGCTCGTGCTCCCGCCGGGGCTCGCGGGCATGGTCGCCAACTACGCATGCACGCTCGCCGGGAAAATTCCCGTCAATCTGAACTTTACACTCGGTCGCGCACAGCTCGAATCCTGCCTCCAACGCGCGGAAATCAAAACCGTCGTTACCGTCGGAGCCATGAAAAAACAGCTCAACGACCGTTTCCCGGATTTCCCCTGGCCGGATAACCAAATTGATATTCTGGACGAAATCAAAGCGCTCCCGAAACTGAAACTCCTCGGCATCTTCGCGATGACCGTGCTTCTGTCCGCCGCCGTTTTGAAAAAAATCTTCTCGATCCCGACCGTCGGCGGGAACAGCGAAGCCACCGTTCTCTTCACTAGCGGAAGTTCCGGAATGCCCAAGGGCGCCGTCATTTCTCACAAAAATATTCTCGCCAACTGCGCGCAAATTAACGATTACGACGTGCTCCCGCCGGCAACGCGCCTCCTCGGAAACCTCCCGATCTTCCACAGCTTCGGTTACACCGTCCAACTCTGGTATGCGCCGACGCAGGACGACGTTCTCGCCGTATCCACACCCTCGCCGCTCGACTTCGCGAAAAACCTTCAAGTCATTCGCGAAGAACGTTGCACCGTTCTTCTCAGCACACCGACCTTCCTGCGCAATTACCTGAAAAAAGCGCCGCCCGAATACTTGGCGACCGTCCAGCTCGTCGTCGCGGGAGCGGAAAAAACGCCCGCCGGCTTCGCCGAGGCTTGGGAAGAAAAATTCTGCCTCGCGCCCACGCGCTACCTCGAAGGCTACGGCATGACCGAAGCATCGCCCGTCGTCGCCGTGAATAAGCCCGACGTCCTCGAAAAAGTCACCGGAACCGTTCACCCGGGCATGAAACGCGGCTCCGTCGGCGTTCTCTTCCCCGGCATGAATGCAAAAGTTTGCCACACCGAAACCGGAGAAATCCTGCCCTACGACCAAAGCGGTATGCTCTACCTCAAAGGTCCGAACATCTTCGAAGGCTATCTCGACGAAACGGGAACGCCCGTTCCCGTGACCGATGCCGAAGGCTGGTATGAAAGCGGAGACATCGTCGAAATGGACAAATACGGCTTCATCTCCATCAAGGGACGCCTTTCCCGCTTCTCCAAAATCGGCGGCGAAATGGTGCCTCACGGGAGCGTCGAAGAAGCCATTCAGGAAATTCTTAACCTCACGGGAGAAACGCTACAACTCGCCGTCGCAGGTCGCCCCGATGCACAAAAAGGCGAAGCGCTCGTGCTCGTCACCACCATCGAAAACCTCGATTTGCAAGCACTCGGACGCCAGCTTGCCGACGCAGGCTTCCCCAACCTGTGGATTCCGCGCGAAGTCAAAGTCATTCCCGAAATCCCCGTGCTCGGCACCGGAAAGCTCGACATCAAAGCCCTTTCCGATATCGCAAAAAGCTGATACGGAAAAACCTTTTCCGCCTCATAGGACAGTCCCCCGCGACTGTCCTATTTTCTTTAGAACAAAGAAAATAGCTCTCACGGTCCACAAATTCCACGAATTTTATTATAGGAGGACAGCCGTCTCGCCTGTCCTCCTATAAATAAAATCCGTATCTTCCCGCCTATTTCGAAGCTCAAAAAAAAGCGTTCCCGTGACACATCACGGGAACGCCTAACTTCATCTATTTACATCCGGGGAAAGAGCTATGAGCTTTCCCCCCGAAATTCTTTTCTCGCCTCGGCTTACTTGCGGCGTTTGCGGCGCGACACTACGAGCGCCAACGCACCCACGCCCGCCAACAATCCGAACGCCGACGGCTCAGGAATCGTCATCGTAAGCGTCCCAATGCCCGTTTCGCTGTTATAGGCATAGTCGGAAATACTCCACCCGTCAGCCCAACCGGTTCCGACCGCGAAGTCCGCTTCCGTCAGATTTGCACCGACGTTCCCGCTCAAAAGCGTGTAGGTCTTCGTCGTCGTTTCCGTTGCAATCATCAGCGCGGCATTCTCTGCCGATGCCGCATAATTGAGCGTGATTTTGCCGCCCAAAGAACCGTCTCCGAGAATCACGGGATTTTCAAGTGTATCGCCCAAAACCACCGTTATGTTATTCGAAACCGTCACATCCGTGCCGGACACTTCCAACTGCCCGCCGGAAATCGTGACCGAGCTCGTCCCAAGCGCATTTGCATTCGCCGCGACCAACTTCCCACTGGAAATCGTCGTTCCCCCGGAGTAGGTGTTGTTTCCGGAAAGTGTAAGTGACGCAGAAAGCCCAACATTAACAGAAAGTTTTTCCGTCGCACTTTTATCCGTAATATTTGCGGAAACACTATAATTATTTCCGCCCCCGTTAATTTGCTCAAAAGAAACAGTTCCGACCCCTGTTATCTCCCCAGCGATATTGCTAGTATTTCCGTTTGTTCCGCCCTTAATCGTAACACGCCCTCCATCCGCATCAACATCGAGTATGCCGGTAATATCGCGGGAACCCCAATTATTCCCGTTATTGAAGGTCATTGTTGAGTCGTTTTTCATTGTCAGCGTATTGTAAGTAAACTTACTCATCGCAGAAGTTAATGCGAGAGTCATTCCCTCATTAACGACAATTTTAAGATTCTCATTACCAAGCTCTTCCGTATAACTTCCTGCATTATAATTACCCGTTCCGGAAATGCTGAAATTCAAACCGTTATTTCCCTTATCAAGCGTCAACGTTCCCGTGTAATCTTTAAGAGTTTTGATTGAAACGACCGATGCCGCCCAATTTCCCGAGCCTGTAATAGCAAGATCCCCCGCACCGGAAAGTGCCCCGAGGTTCAGCGTTTTATCCCATGTAAAATTAATTTTCGAAGAGCCTTCTACGTTTAACGTTCCGACATTAATCGCAGACTGAGAATCTTCAATCTTAAACAGCCCCCCTTCTTTCAGTGTAAGAGAAGACCACGAATCCCCTGCATTCGTATTAAACACCAAAGTCCCTGCCACGGAGATATCATCAAAGGCCACACCCAGCGTTGTCCATTTGGTCTCCCCAATGTTCAACTGTGCGCCCGCCTCGACCGAAAGAGTTTTTCCGGAAATACGCGCAGAGTAGCCATTACTGGTTGTCCCGATCGACAACTTGTATGTCCCTCCGGAAACGACCATGTTCCCGACAGAAATATCCGCACCGTTTTCGAGAGAAACCGTGCCATTCCCTGTTCCGTCAAAAGTAACATTATCCCCATTCAAAAATGATGTTTCCGTTCCGGAAGAAGACCAATTTGACCCCTGATCCGTCCACGTCGAATTGTCAGACGTCCCTGCCCAGATCAAATCCATCGCTGTATAGTCTTCTATTGTGTAGTAAACACGAACCCCTTTTGCCGATTTATCAACGTAATATTGATTCGCCGCAGAGAAGCTGTCGTAGGATTCAACAACAGAGAGCGACGTATCCGCAACGGAAGAATCAATAGTTCCAACGGACAACGATTCTAAACCGGATGTCAGCCCTGCCGCAAATGTCACCATGTCTTTGCTCTTAACCGCAAATCCGCGACTACGATTCAAAAGACCTTCAATCTCTGCCTCGCCGGTCGTATCGACAGCCCCCGAGACGACTACCGTTCCCGTGGAAAGTCCGGTTGCAGTCGAAAAATTAATAGCGCCTTCAGAACCTACCCACCAAATTCGTTGTCCCGCGCCATCTAAATTCAAGTTGCCGGAAGTGATATTCACAATCCCGTTTGCAACGATCGTCCCATCCTTGAGCTGGGCGCTCCACGACGTGTTCAAAATATTACCGACATCAACTTGAATACTACCTGCCCAACGTCCGGCTGAAATATTTACCGTATTCCCCGTGCCTGTAACAACGATCCCACCTCCGTCAGAAGTATCGATACCTCCCTGACCAGAAAATGTAAGCTCTTTGAGCCCCGTTTCTGTATCTCCAAAATAATAAACTGGTCCCTTATTATTCGCGCGCCCCGGCGAAGTCGATGTGGTATCAGTCCAGACGAAACTCTTCGTTTCGCTGTTCCACGTGCCCGTTATCCAATTCTTATTGGTATCATCCCACTTAAAAGCAGGACCGGACCACTCAACAGTTGGCTCTTCCGCATACGCGGTGGCGGTCATTGCGGCTGCGGCAATGAGGGTGGAAAGAAAGAATTTTGAGGAGTTCATGTTCAACAGATTAGGTGTGATTGTTTGATGATTTTTTCACATCTTAGTTTTTTTTTTGTCGTTTTGGCAAGAGGAAATGAGACAAGATTTTTCTATTGTCTACTATTTTTGTAGGTTTTGTTTTGCGTAGTATTTACGCGGAAACGAGGGCAATTTCGGGGTATTTTTCGGTGCGGGAACGCGAAAAAAATATTTTATTTTTTACGAAAATTTTTGCGCGGGCGCACAAAAAGGAGGCGGATTTTTGTTCGGAATTCGAGATTTGAGATTCGAGATTGCGAGCTGTCCGTTCCATTGCGCCGCGAGAGAGTCAGGGAGCGAATGCGTCGTTCCCGCGGCGCGGTTTGGGCGGAGGACTTGTCCCCAAGCTCCGCTCGCGTTGCTCGCTTCGCATGGGGTTACGGATGTGAAGCATCTCCGATGCTTTTGAATTTCCTGCAAAAAACAAAAAAAGGACAGCCGAGACGGCTGTCCTCCTATAAATAAAAACTCTGTGGCTTGGTGACTCTGTGAGAACGGAGCGATTCGAGCTTGTTCCATTGCGCCGCGAGAGAGTCAGGGAGCGAATGTGTCATTCCCGCGGCGCGGTTTGGGCGGAGGACTTGTCCCCAAGCTCCGCTTGCGTTGCTCGCTCCGCATGGGGTTACGGATGTGAAGCATCTCCGATGCTTTTGAATTTCCTGCAAAAAACAAAAAAAG
>JAFSAO010000010.1 GCA_017440935.1 Opitutales bacterium | reverse complement strand
TGACGACATTTCAAAAAATATTTTCAGAAAGGTAAACGGATTATGAGTGAAAAAACAATTCTCCCGTCGAGACCGCAAATTAACGCTGAAAAAATCCTGCGGGAATCTGTGCAATCTGCGGGAACGGGGCACACTCCGAAGGTTTCGGTGATCGTTCCCGTGTATAAGGTGGAAAAGTATTTGCCGGAATGCATCGAAAGCGTTCTCGCGCAGACGTTCACGGATTTTGAGCTGATTCTTGTGGACGACGGCTCTCCCGACAACTCAGGGAAAATCTGCGACGACTACGCCGCCCGCGACTCCCGCATCCGCGTCTTCCACAAAGAAAACGGAGGGGTGTCCTCGGCAAGAAATCTCGGTATAAAGCACGCAAGGTCTGAATTACTCTCTTTCTTGGATTCAGATGATAGCTGGGCTCCGAGTTTTTTGGAAAAAATGGAGAACCTTATGAAGAAATTTCCAGAGGCGGGATATGGCGTTTGTGCTTACGCGATTAGCGAAGGTGTGTATATGTCCGAATTAATACCTAAACCTCTGAAAGGATTTTCGGATGGAGATTTCGGTGTATTTGACTTGTTTGATTACATTGAAAATCAGTATAAATCGTTCTGGTTGGGTAATTTATTATATTTTCCTGTTTGTACAGGAACTGTGATTATGAGACGCGCAACGTGTTTGCGGCACGGTTGTTTCAGTGAAAATTTTGTGGAGGGAGAGGATTGGAAGCTTTGGTTTGAATCTGCACTAACGACTCCCGTTGCGTTTCTTAATGAGATCTTGCTGTTTTATCGTAAGGCAAATGATGACTCTTACAAGCCTCGAGGAAGCCACCCCCCGCTGAATAAGGTATGGAGTTCTACGCTTAGTCGATATCAAGATGTGGCGTCTCAACGTCCGAGCGTAAGGCATCTGCTAAACCAATTTCGATGGCTTTTATTGTTTAGATACAGGGGGGTAGGTTTAGAAGGGGAAATAAGGTCCTTGCGTAGGGAGATTGATTCGGAAGATGCACCCATAGGATTACGATTTTTATATGTTTGCCCTAGGCGTTTGGTGGCGTGGTTACAGGGCTCGCGGGTATGGCTTCGTAATTTTTTGTTAGAAAGGAAATGTCGTAAATGAAAGAACCGTTAGTTACTATAGCTGTTCCCGCGTATAATGCGGGGAAAACGATTGGCGCAATGATTGAGTCTGTTTTGGCGCAGACTTACACGAATTGGGAATTGCTGATTGTTGACGACGGAAGTTCTGACAATACGGCGGAGGTCGTGAGGTCCTTTTCTGATTCGCGAATTCGGCTTGTCTGTGACGGGAAGAACAGAAAAATTGCGCCGCGGTTAAATCAGCTCATTGATGAAGCGAAGGGTGAATTTTTTGCTCGAATGGATGCCGATGACAGGATGTTGCCGGATCGAGTTGAGCGGCAACTTGAGTATTTGATTGCTCATCCGGAGGTCGATGTCGTTGGCGGAGGTGCGATTGTTGTTGATGAGGGCGGGAACGTGCTGGGGGGACGTAATATCGTATCGGAAGCGACGACGGTGAGTTCGTTCATTCATCCCACTGTTACCGGAAAGATTGAGTGGTTCCGCAAGTGGCACTATGACGAGCATTTTAATGGATGCGAGGATTCCGAATTGTGGCGAAGAGCAAAAAGGCAATCTACTTTTCGGCTTCTTCCCGGTGCGGTGATTTATTACAAAGATTCGCTCTCGTTTAATTTGAAACAGTATTTGTTTCGTCAAAAGCAGGGCGCAAGAGTCGCGCTTTTCGGGCGAGGAATATCTCTGCGGGAACGCGGAAAATTGTTTTTTGGCGTTGTTTTACGGGGTGTGATTGCCGTCGGCGTTGTTTGCCTTGGGTTATCTTCGGCGTGGGTAAAGCGTCGGAATCGTCCGATTAAAACGAAATAGATGAGATGTTAGATTTATGCTTTGGGTTGAATTAGCTCCTATATTTCATCGACTGATTTTTGTACTTGTCGCTATCGGGAGCCTTTCGGTTGTTCTTCGGAATAGCGACGGAAATGCGAATGAGATTGCCGCTCCACGAGGAATTGGTGTCGCACTTGTCTTCCTGTCAGTTGTATTGTTGATTGGTTTTTGGCCGGATGTGCTTTCCTCCGATAAGGCGGGGTATCGCGGAATGTTTGAATATGCTTCGGCGGGAATAGACTGGGAATTTACGAATGATTGGCTGTTTCAACAATACATTCGCTTTTGCGCGTGGTTGAGGTTGCCGTCTGATCTGTTTTTTCTACTGACTGCTACAGTTTTTTGTTCGAATTTTTTGATTGCCGGAAAGAGAATTTTTGGGGGCAGATACTCTCTTTACTTTTTTGCGTTGGTGGTTTCGTTAGGCTTTTTTGCTTACGGAACCAATACGATGCGGGCGGGACTCGCGCTGTCGTTTTTCGTGCTCGGTCTTTCGTTTTATCCGAATAAGACTAAGTTGGTGTTGCTGTGGCTTATTGCTGTTGGATTACACAAGTCCTTGGTAATTCCGATTTCGGCTTTTTTTGTCGCGATGATGGTTCCGAAACCCAAGTTCCTATTCGCGGGGTGGTTCGGATGCTTAGGATTGAGTTTGCTGTTCGGAAATCAAATACAGGAAATGATTGGCGGGTACTTTGCCGAAGCAGAAGATGCACGTGTGGCGAATTATTTGTTAGGAGAAAGTGATATTTATCGTCAGGGCTTTCGTTGGGATTTTATCGCATATAGTTTGATTCCGGTTGTGGTCGGATTTTGGCTTAGAAAAAAGCAGTTTTTTGATGATCGTTTTTTCAATTTGCTTCTCGGGACCTACATTGTTGCAAACGGATTTTGGCTTTTGGTCATACGAATTCCCTATTCGGTAGACATCCGGTGCACACAACGCACTTATCTGAAGGCAAATGTAAATTTCTTAATTCCTTAAACATTGTTTCTCTATGAATATTCTATGGTTTTTATTTCTCGCGCTAACTCCGCTCTATATTTTCCCGAGCGGCGGCTTCCAAATCGCTCACATTCCGTTAGTCTTAATCGGAGCGTTGTGCATATTTCGTCGGGACAGACAAATATTTTCACCCATTCCCATAAAAGCGTATTTACAATTCACACTATACGCCTGTTTGGTAAATGTTTGCTTTTTTATCCTTTCCGATTGGCGCGAATGGGGGTTTGTCTTCTCATCACTTATTCTTGGGTTTAACACCATTACGCTTTCGTTGGCGTACAGCATTTGCTCTTCGAGAAAAGGCGTTTATTACACCACCGGCGCAATCATGCTCATCGGAATCGTTCAATGTCTCGCCTACCTGCAACTCGGCGGAAATTACGGCGGAGGGCGCTACATGGCGTTTTTCAATGACCCTAACCAATTGTCTTCGTGGGCGTTATTCTCTCTCTCTATTGTCGCTCTTTTTTATATCCACGGTTTTATTGGTCAAAAAATCCTGCTACTTATGGTTGGAATAAGTGGCACACTGCTTATTCTAACAGCATCTAAAAGCGGAATTATCTCCCTCGGAATCCTTTTGCTTATTATTTTTTGGAAAAGTAAATTCTGGGTGAAACTTCTCTGTGTATGCGGATGTATTTTGGGAATTTCATTTCTCGCTCCGGCAATTTTAGAGCTAGAAATCTACAACAGAATGTCCTCTTTCTCTTTCGATTCGATCGACCAAGATCGACACTGGTATTACCTTTGGGAGTTTCCCGTGTATAATATTTTGGGTGCCGGGGCCGGAAATTACGACCGATTCGACCCAATTTCTCCGCTCGAAGTTCATTCAACACTCCTAACGGTTGTCTTTTGCTATGGAATACCGGGAACATTCTTCTTTCTTCTTTTTTTGAAAAAGTGTTTTTATCGGACGTCTACATGCCATCATCTTTTTTTTGCACTTCCGATATTGGCGAATTTCCTTTCTTTAAATATGATTCGCATGACCTCGCTTTATGTTCTCCTTGGAGTAAGCGCGAGGTTGCTTGACTTAGATATAAAGCAAAAACACGGTGAAAAAAAAACTTAAATAAATCACGTTAAAATCCTCGGCTTGGGTAAAACGCAAGTTGCCCCGGCGGGAACGTCCTCCACGACAACACAATTTGCCCCGATTTTTGCATTATCTCCGATATGAACGCCCGGAAGAATTTTCGCACCCGCCCCAAGGAGAACATTATCGCCAATATTACCCCCCCCCCCATGCATAATCGTAACTTGCTGACAGATCGTTACATTCCGCCCGATTGACACATCATGCCCGACAATAATCCCGTTGGGCCCGTGCGGCAAAAGCGGCGGAGACGCAAACGAAGCCCCTTTCCCCCAATTCGTTCCAAAGGATGACAAATGCTTTGCATCCACGCGTTTTATCCACAGCAAGTAATAGGCTCTCCAAAGAAAAAATCCTTTGCCCGAGACAACACGTTCCCGTCTCTTCCAATACTTTTCGTGGGAATAACCTTGAATCAGACTTAAGCCCCAGCGAGCGATTTGATTATTCAGTAAATCCATTTTCATCAACGCATACCCGCACGAATTAACGACAAGCCAATCGTAATCGCGCCCATACAAAAGATTGCAGCGACAGCAAGAAAACGCGCATTCGGAATCGCCCTCGGATATTTCAAAAGCGGATAAAGAATAACCATCGGGAATAACACCCAGCTTAAAAACGCAACGCGATCCGAATAGGGAATTCGGTGTGCTTGGTAGAGAAGAGGAATAAGGGCAATAGGGAGGTTGATTAATTTCAGTCGGTTACGGATTGTAACCGACTGAAATTGAAGAAAAGGAAGTGGGATCAAGGCGTTACAAAATGTAACGCTTTGATTTCTGCTTCGGACAAAGAATTTTAAGAAAAAACCGCCGCAGCCTGTTCCCGCCGGGCGCAGGATTACGATATTCGCAAAACCGCCGAGGCGTATTTGGCGGTGTCTGAGGGGGTGGAGAGCTTAAAGGTTAGGGCTTAAAGAGCCGTTGGTGCAGTCATACATCGGTTACACTTCTGAAGTTACAGAGTGGGTGCGAGGTGTGGGAGCGTAGTTGTGGTGAGTAAATGATTCGCGATTCGATATTGCGCGCGTAGCGAGTCTCTGTTCCATTGCGCCGCGAGAACGTCAGGGAGCAAGGCTGTTCCCGTCGCGGCGCGGTTTTATTTTGGTCGTTTCCCCAAGCTCCGCTCGCGTTGCTCGCTTCGCATGGGGTTACGGATGTGTCGCTCCTCCGGAGCCGTTGGTTTCCTGCAAGAAATAAAAAGAAACAGCCGAAACGGATGTTATTCTCTGAAAAAAAAAACTTTCTTTCTCTTTGCGTCCTCTGCGTTAAGAGAAAATCTCTGTGCTCCTCTGTGTTGAAAAAAAACTTTGCGGCTTAGAGTCTTTACGAGAGTTTTTATTCCATTACACCATGAGGGTGTCGGAGAGCGAATGTGTCGTTCCCGCGGCGCGGTTTATTTTGCGTGCGCTCCCCAAGCTCCACTCGCGTTGCTCGCTTCGCATGGGGTTACGGAAGTGGAGCATCTCCGATGCGTTTGGGTTTCTTGCAAAAAAAGCCTCTCCGAGGGAGGCTCGGAGAGGCGAGTGTTGATTCTGTGTAGATTAAATCTTAGCGGGAACGGCGGCGGCGCGACGCGGCGAGTGCGATTGCTCCCAACCCTGCCAACAAGCCAAATGCCGACGGCTCCGGAACATTCGGTTCGTTCGTAACCGGTGTGTCAGTGCGTGAATATTTGGTGAAAGTCGCGTCGTCCGTCAGTAGTGTTACACCAATTTGGTTGCCGACAGTTTCTGTGGCGTTCGTATAGCTTGCTCCTTTAATGTGAAAGCCGATATCGTCAAAAACTTTGCTTGTGTCGCCACCAAAGCCAAAATGTCCGGAGTGCAAGTCCGCTTGCAGGCTACCCGTTTTATTTCCATTGGTCACGGAATAGTAAACGTTATCCTTGATATTATTGTCGGCGAACGTTTCGAAAACAAGTCGGTAGGTGTATATGCCGGCGGTAGCTCCACCTGCCCAATTCGTTGAATATACGTGGCTGCACGAACCTGCTGCGAGAGCTTCATGCGCATTTGTGCTGTTGACGTCCTTGTGCAGGATTGAGCCGATTTGACATGCTGTGTTAGATGTGTTCCCAAAAAGAATGCTTGCTTGGTTGCCTTCCTCTACAAGGGAAAGGTTGCAGTAGTGAACCGAACCATTCCAGACATTGCCGTCAAAACGAACCCGATATTGTATTTCGTAGCGAGTCAAGAGTAAAATCTACCAAAATAATAGATTTTTTATTGATGCAGGTGTGCTTTTGGTGTTTTGTCTACCGGGAAAGTAAAAATGAAAAGTCTCACAATACTATCTTTAATCTCTGCGGCCACTGTATCTTCCGGGGTTTTTGCCTTGGGTGCGGCGAGCGGTGCGCAGGTTTCACAGTTTAACTTGGGCGACGTGATGTTTGTCGGTGATTCGATAACGCACGGCGTAAATTCGGCGTCGTATCGCTGGGAGATGCACAAAATTTTGGTTGATAACGGAGTGCTCTATGACGGGGTGGGTTATAAATTGGGGCATCATTCCGGCGGCGTTTCCAACGGAGAACTTTACGGCGGCGTGAGTTTCAGTAACGCGCATAGCTCGGAAGCGAGTGCGCGTGCGTGGGAAATCGCGGGAAGAAAAGACGGAGCGAGGTTTAACGATACCAATATTTTGAATTGGCTTGGTCGTTCGACGAAGACGAATAACGGCGGAACATACTCCGGGAGTATATACAATACAGATACGTTTTTCCTGCTGATCGGGACGAACGATTTGCTTTCCGATAACACGGCTACCGGAGTGACGGTAGAGAAAGTAAATAATTTGCTCGGGGAAAATCTTTCCGGCGGCGATATGAAAACGATTATCGATGCGATGTATGCGAGCAATGCGAGTGCGAATGTTACCGTGCTTTCCATTCCTTGCTGGACGACGCATCAGAATAGCAACGACGCAAAGGTTCACGGGGACGTCGCTGCTTACAACGTGAAACTCGGAACGTGGGTTGAAAATTACAACAAGGCGACCGGGAAGAAAATTACGTATGTCGACGTGAACGAAGGGATCATCGATGTGGCTTCGGAAACACCGTTTTTCGGATGTTCGTCGATGTTTAACAACCCGGGAACGACAAACGGCAAAGACGGGCTTCATCCGAATGCGCAGGGCGATTTGATCATGGCGGGAAATGTTGCCAAAGCTCTCGGCTATGCCGGCCGCACGGCGGGGCAAACGCGCAAGGCGGAGGTGGATTTCAGCACGCATTTTGCTTCGTTTGAAAGCGTTCCCGTGGACTCAAGAATCAGTTCAAACGGGGTTTTGGTTGAAAATGGAAAATTAAGTTTTTCTGAGGCGGGAACGTCTTCACTGACCGTAGGTTGGGACTCGGAGGCGACGTTTAAGAACGGGTTTACGGTGGATTTCGGGTTGTCGCTCGGGAACGGAGCGATTGACCAATGGGATACGACAAATCACATGAGCGTGACGGTCGGGGACTCGGAGCGTTACGGCGTTTTGAATATTAACGAGGCGTATATCCAATGGGGAGATACGGTTTTGTATTCTACGGATATGTCGAAGAACAAGGAGTCGTTGCGTGTCGCTTACGTCGTCGGGAACGCGGCGGAAGGGCTTACTGCCGGGTTCTACGTTTGGTTGGACGATATGTTGATCGGGCAGGGACTGGGAGTGACTACGGGAACGGGCAAGAGTGGTGTAACGTTCAGTTATTCCGGAACGGGAACTGTTTTGTTGGAAAATTTTTCTATGGACGGAACGGGTTCGTGGGCTCCGGACACGACGCGCGCCACCAACACGGCAAATGCTTACTACGCGTCGGACCCGAATTTTATCCCGAAGGCGGCACCTCAAGGTCGAATTACGTTTCCGGCGTACAGCACGTTTGCCCAAAGCGGCATGACGGCTTCGGGAAATTATTCCGCCCAAGATGCATCGGGGTTTGCCGGCGGCAAAAACACGTCGTCGCGACTCTACGTTTCCGGCGGAAATGCGTCTCAGCTTTACGCGAACTCGGGGAATTACACGGGAAAGCTTTTTGTCGAGGTTTCGGGCGGGAACGCGTCTTCGTGGTACGGGGCGCATACGAGCGGCGATTTCAACGGGAATGTAACGTTGCGCTTGAGCGGCACAAACAGCGGCGGGAACACGGTATTCGGGGCTGTAAACGCGGGAACGGTTTTCGGCGATGTCTATTTGGATCTCAACGCGGAAAAAGCGGTTTTTAATTCGTTTACTCAAACCAATCCGGTCTCGCTTGCCGGAGCCTACAATGCCGCCGTCACGGGAACGCTTCACGCTCAGCTCGGAGCGGGAACATTTGAACGCGATGTTATCGGCGGGTTGCACACGGCGAGCGGCGGTCAATCTATCGGGAAAACGAGAATTTACGTCAACGGCGGCACGTACAAGGGAAATATCTACGGCGGCGGTTTTGCCGGAACAGTCGGTCAGGCTTCTGCGCCCCAAAACAACGCCGGAGCGGTGAGCAATGTAACGCTGACGGGCGGAACGATTTCCGGCGCAGTTTACGGCGGCGGGAACGGCGGCACGATCAACGGCGGCACGTCGGTTTCCGTCACGGGAGGAACAATTCTCGGCGGTGTTTACGGCGGCGGGAAATCCGGCACAATCAACGGAAGCACGAGTGTGACGATTGACGGAAATATCGCTCAGCTTCGCGCTTCTCCCGCGGAGCAATGGTGCACAATCTCCGGCGGCGGCACGAGCGGGACGATTACCGGAGATTCGACGGTGGCGCTCAAAAATTTGGGCACCGGCAACAGCATGAACGGCTTTGACCGTTACGCGGGAACGATTTCCGGCGGGAAAAACGTTTCGGGAACGAAGACGTTGGTTTTAGAAAACGTTACGGTGAAAGCTCTCGGCGCGACGCTTTCGGATTTTAATACGGTGAGTGTTACGGGCAGCACGTCGACGGCGGTAACTTCACTCGGAGGTGCTTCAGCGCTGAATCTGGCGGCGGGAACGTCGCTTTCTGTCGGGAGCGATGCGGATTTGAAGGCGTTGAAAACCGTGACGGTCGGCGCGGGTGCAAGTTTGGCGCTCGATTTTAACGATTTGGCCTCGGCGGGAGAGCTGATGCTTGTCGTTGAAGAAGGCGACAAAACGTTTTCTATCTTGGCTGTGAACGGGAGCGCCGGAATGGATTTGAGCCGCGTGAAGTTCAAGGTCGGAGATGAAATTTACGATGCGGAAGCAAGGATTCCGGACGCGCAGGCGGGAACGGTCTTTATCGGATACAGTATTCCCGAACCCTCGGCGTTCGGGTTGCTCGCGGGGCTGGGCGCGATTGCGCTCTCCGCTTCGCGCCGCCGTAGTCGTCGTTAAACCGACGGCAATTTGCAAGTAGAGGATTCCGAAGCATTTGCGATTCAAAAAACGCGTTCCCGTGAGGATTTTTTCTCACGGGAACGTCGTTTTCGGGGAGTGATTTATTATCCGGGGATGCGTCTGTCGCGCTCCCGCGTTTTAATTTCTGCGGAAGCGGCGGTTTTACGCGAGGGAAATGCGTTCGCCATCCTGCCAGAGTTCTTCAAGCGCGTAGTTTTTGCGCTGTTCTTCGGAAAAAATGTGAACGACGACATCAAACGCATCGACCACGCACCAGCCGCTGTTCGGCTCGTTTTGAATGCGAACTTGCCCGGCGGGAACGACTTCGTGAATCGCTTTTTCGAGTTCGATGCGAAGTGCGCGCAAATGCGGATCGGACGTTCCCGTGGCGATGACGTAGTAGTCCGTGACGGGCGATTTTTCGCCGAGATAAATCACTTCGATCGCCGAGGCTTTTTTCTCTTCGAGCGCGGCGACGCAACGTTTCACTAAGCCGATGCCGGCAGAAGGATTTTCGACGACGGCTGGAGTTTTTTTCTTTGTCGCAGCTTTCTTTATCGCTGTTTTTTTTGCCGCCGGAGTTTTCTTTACGGCGGTCGTTGCCGCTTTTTTTACGGTGCGCTTAGCGGTCGTGCCAGCACGGCTCGCGGTAGTTTTTGTCGTCTTCGATTTGGCGGCGGCGCGCTTCGTCGAGGTCGTTTTTTTCGTTGCGGTTGTTTTCTTTGTGGTCGGCATGACAGCTGTAAAGTTGGTGATTTTGAATGATAGTTAAAACGCGTTGCGGCACGCAATCGCGGAGTTTGTCAAATTCTCCTGCAGAGATTTTTTTGCGGATTTCCGTAGAGGACAAATTGATGCGCGGGAGCGGAATCGGGACGATGCGGGCGAGTCCGCGGAGCGGTGCGGGAACGGCGGGAAGCGTGTCGGCATCGCGGCACATGACACCGAATTTTACTTTCCGGCAAAGGCGCTCGGCATCGCGCCATTTGTCGAGGGCGGAGAGTTGGTCCGCGCCGAAAATCCAGAAAAATTCCGCACGCGGGAACGCGTCTTCAAAATGTTCCACCGTGAGAATGGACCAACTTTTCCCGCCTTGCTCCATTTCCCAAGTTGAAATTTCCGCGTTCGGAATTTCGCGAACTGCGCTTTCGAGCATTGCGAGGCGGAGTTTTTCCGGCGCGCCCGGCGCGGCGTTTTTCAGCGGAGACTGCGCGGCGGGAACGAAAATCAGGCGGTCGAGTTTCAGCGTTTTCTGCGCGGCTTTCGCCAACGCCAGATGCGCGTTGTGCACGGGGTCGAAACTTCCGCCGAAAAGCCCGATGCGCGGGCGGCGAAAAAGCGGTTCGCTTTGCGCGGGAACGGGATCCGGACCGCCGGCGGACATCGGATTGCAACGCAAAATTCGCCATGCCGCCAAAAGCGTTCCCGTGAAAAATCCGTGCCGAATCAGCGCTTGTCGTGCGTATTCCGAGCAGGTCGGAGAAAAGCGGCAAAATCCGTTTCCGCCGAATACGGCGTGTAGCGCCGGCGAAATGATTTTTCGGTAAACGGCGATGATTGCGAGTCCCGCAAAAACGCCCGGGCGCTTTAAAATTTCCGAACCCCGAAATTTCATTTTTGCGCTTCCCGAGCCTTTTTCTCCGTGTGCGACAAAATCCGCCGTGCGGCTTCGCGGAAACGCGCTTCGAGTTGCTCAAACGGCAATTTCTCAAAGCCGCGTCGTGCGATGACGATAATGTCCCAGCCGGGCGGGAACGCCGTTTGGTTTTTCCGGAAAATTTCCCGAAAAATGCGCTTGGCGTAGTTGCGGTGCACGGCGCGATTGCTCACCATTTTTTTTGAAGCGATAACGGCGAAACGTGCGAAATTTTGCGCGGGTTCCGTTGCGGAAGCGGGCGGCGCGGCGTTTACGACAAAAGGCCCGCAGTTGAACCGCGAGCCTTGTTCCCGTAAGCGGGAGAAATCGGCCTGACGCCGAAGACGTTGTGTTGCGGGGAAACGCATCCCGCGCAAAAGAAAGCCGGAATTAGTCGGCGAGGCGCTTGCGCCCCTGCGCGCGACGGTTGGCGATGACCTTGCGGCCGCCGCGGGTCTTCATACGAGCACGGAAACCGCACTTGCGCGCGCGGCAAACTTTGGAAGGACGATAGGTCGGTTGCATAATTGTCTATGTTTAATTGTTAAATTGGAACAAGCAGAAAACCATTTTTCGCAGGGAGAGGCAAGCGGATTTTTCTTGTGCTGCCGAAACGATTTTTCGCGCCGAGGAAATGATTCAAAAAACACGCATGAGTCTTTGTAAAGAGAAATAGCGTTTGCGGGCTCAAACGTAATTTGTTCTTATCTTCCGTGTGAAAATCTCTCCTTTTAGCCGCTCTGATATTTTGATGCTGTCCCCGAAAGGCGTTGATGTCCGCCCCGAAGTTCGAGCGGGCGCGAGGTTTAAGTAATGTTTTTAATGTTTCCGAAGAAATGACTTCTCATTTGAAGGCAGTTATTGCCGCAATCCTTTCGGCGATTCTTATGGGCGGGCTTTGTATTTTTGTAAGGGAAAGCGATTGCAGTGCGCAGCTTTGCTCGTTCGCGCGTTTTTTTGTCGGGGCATCTTTAATGCTGTGTATCGTTCGGCGAAGTTTTCGATTTTCTTCGAAAGCGTTCGGTTCCGGAGCAAGTATCGGTCTTTGTATTCTGTTTTATTTTTTGGCGATAAAGAGTGTTCCCGCCGGAATCGCGGCACTGTTGCTTTATACGGGGCCGATTTTTGCCGTTGCGGGCGAATCCGTGTTAAGTCGGAGAATGCCGCCCTTGCGCGATTTATGTCTTATTACGGTTTCGGTTTTCGGAATTGTTCTTGTGTCGCTTGCGCCGGGTATGCCGGGCGATGCTGATCTCTGCGGAATGGGCTACGGATTGTGTTCCGGTTTTTTTTACGCGATTTATATTTTCTTAAACCGGAAAATTTCGGCAAGCGTTACGTTGTCTCGGCGCACGTTTTGGCAATTCGTCGGAGGCGGTGCGATTTTGCTTCCCCCTTTGTTTTTGTGTGAAACTGCGTTCCCGAATGCATTATCGGCGTGGGCGTGGCTTATTGCAATCGGAGTCGTTCACGGTTTTGTCGTATTATTACTGGTCGCTTATGCGATAAGAAAACTTCCCGCCGTACAGTTCGGCACGGTTTCCTATTTGGAGCCTGTCGTTGCGGTTGGCGTAGGATGCTTTTTTTATGGTGAAACGGTTTCGTTTTTGCAGGGAATCGGTTTCGTTTTGGTGCTTATTGCTTCGGCGATACAAACCTGCTTTACAGCCCGAAAATCCGAAAATAGGCTTTCGTAATGCCAATTCCCCGTAACACAACCTCTGTTAAAACCATTGACTTACACGTGGCGGGAGAGCCGTGCCGCGTGCTTTTTGGGGCACTTCATGATTTGCCCGGAGATACGATGCGGGAACGCTTGGATTGCATGAAGCGTGAGTTTGATGACATTCGTCGCTTCCTCATGCAGGAGCCGAGGGGACACAAGGCAATGTTCGGGAGCGTACTTATGCGCCCGGCGACTCCGGATGCGGATGTCGGTATTCTGTATATGAACTCCGGCGGCTATCTGGACATGTGTATTCACGGGACCATTTGTTCGGCTCGGGTTGTCGCTGAGTGCGGAATGCCCTTGCGTAGCCCGGGAAAGGTCGTTTTTGATGCCGTTTGCGGACGTATTGAAGCCGAGCTTCACTTCGGAGACGACGGCAAGCTAAATACCGTTTCCGTGAGAAATGTTCCCTCGTTCGTGTTTACGCCCGAAGCCGTTCTTCTTGACGTGGAGGGCATCGGAACCGTTCCCGCTTATATCGTTTTCGCGGGGAATTTTTTTGTTTGTGCCGAATATCCGTTCGAAGAACCCCTTTCCCTAAAATCGCACGGAAAGGAATTTTACATTGATTTGGGAATGCGCTTGCGTGCTGCCGCCAATCGCGCGGTGCGTGTTGCGCATCTGACAAATCCGTCTTCTCGTGAAATCGCGCTTTCCGTGTTTTGGCAGCGCACGGAAGGGCATCCGCGCCGTTTGCGCGATACCGTGGTGTTCGGCGACGGGCAAATGGACCGCAGCCCGTGCGGTTCGGGAACATCTGCTTTGATGACACTAATGCATCATTTCCGCGAGCTGGATTTCGGGGAGGAATTTATCTCGGAATCCCTCCTCGGGACACGTTTTAAAGGACGCATCTTCCCGGGTCAAAATATCGATACGTTTCCGACGGTTATTCCCGAGGTTTCCGGCGTGCCGTTCGTGACTGCCTGTTGCGAGTTTTTTCGGGAATCCGAAGATCCTTTCCGGAACGGTTTTTTGATTTCGTAAATCGAACGATGTCGGCGATATCCTTCCTGACGGGCGAATTTATTTCGGCGCGTTAGAGGCGTTGTCGGTTGCATTTGACTGCGAAGAAGACGTTTCTTTCTTAGCCTCTTTTCCCTTGTTGTTCGCAGAAACGCGCGGCGTGCGTTTTCGCTTCGGGCGGGCAGCGTGCGCTTGCGGCGCATTGCTTGGGGTATCGGAGTGTTTTTCCGATTGAAAAGGCATCGGCTGAGCCGTCGGCTCGGCGAGTTTCGGTTTGTTCATGCGAGCGGAGTCGGCGGCGTTGCGCATTTTTGGGTCTCGGATACGATTCCGGTTTTGCTTGCCGTTTTTTCCGCCGGGTTGAGAGTTCGGTTCCGGTTGTGTTTTCGGTGAGTTTCCCTTGGGCGCGGGAACGTCTGCGGGAGACTTGACTTTTGGCGGGTGCTTGGGCGGTTTGGGGATTTTTTTCTGCTTTTGCGTTTGTTGCTGACGGACCTGAGTCGTCGATTTTACCAAATAACGAAGTTCCGGGTCGACATAGTCGTCGGAGAATCCGTCGTCGTCGGTTTCCGTGTTCCCGCGTTCATTTTTCGCGGGAGCGTAATCCGGGCGGCGATAGGCGGGCGTGGGAATCGGTTCTCCTTCCGGCGGGAAATTTTTCTTCGGCGGAAGTTGCACGACTTGTAGCGCGCGGATTTTCGGCTCTGAGGAAATGGGAATGCGCGGCGTTTCGCGTGTGGCTTGCGGACGCAGAATCATTTGCGTGAGCGCGTTGTTTTCGCGGAGGCGGAAAACGGTTTCGACGGAATCGGCAACGACTTCCGCGTGGATGCGGCTTTGCGGCGCCGTGGTGAAGCGCGCCGCAGGATCAGGCGCTCCTTCGTTGTTTTGTAAAAGGATGTGGCAGGTTTTTACGCCGGTATCGCGAAGTTCGGCGAACAGCGTTCCCGCGAAAGCGCGCGTTGCGGCATCGGCGACGGCGTTGAGCGCGCGACCGGAGGTCGTTCCCGCGCCCGGCGAGACGACGACGACGTGTCCGCGTCCGGAAATCAGCGACGGAAGGGCGAGGCGCACGGCGCAAAGCGGCGCGATGACTTGGGCGTTGAGTGCGAGGCGAATTTCTTCCGGCGAAACGGCTTCAAAATTTTCTTCGGAAAGATATTGACCGGCGAGGATGATGCCGATGACGTGTTTTTCTTTTTCCAAAACGGATTGAACGGCGGAAATAACGGCGTCCGGCGAGGTCGGATCGCAGGGGACGGGAACAAATTCGTCCGCGCCGAGAGAGGTTTCGGGAATCGTTCCCGCGAGCGCGTAGACGCGAATGCCGATGCTGCAGAGGCGCCGAGCGATGCTCACGGCAGGCTCTCCGCTTGCTCCGGTGATGATAACGGTATCCATAAAATCTGCACAGTTTAAGAATTAATCCCCCGCGCTTAAAGGCAATTTTATTAATGGAGAGGTGTTAATTGATAGTTGATAATGGGTAATGGATAGTTACTTAAAAATTATCCGCCATCCACTATCCATTATTTGCGGTATTTAAAAATAAATTACATTTGGGGAGAAATGTTTTGCGTAGCGCGTAACCCTTTGTCAGTATTTATCTCCGATGAAGACAAAGAAAACCCCTGCAACGAAAAAAGTATCCAAAAACCGCCTTCTTTGCGTAACGCTTCCGGAAACGCTTTTGGCGGCGACGCGAGTCTACCGCAAAAAAAGCGGTTTTTCCTCGATGAGCGAACTTCTGCGTGCCGCTGTGGACAAGGCGGCTGCCGTGGCGCAAAAAAAAGGCGCTCAGGAAAAGAAAACGCAAATTTCATTCCGCCTTTCCGACGAACTTTATACGAGCCTCTTTCGCGCGTCGAATCAGTCGGGGCAGAGCATCGCCCGCATCATTCGGACTTTGCTTGAAAGCGCTCCGAAGCTGGGAATTCGCCCCGTGGGAATGCCGACACCGAAAAAGCGCGCAGCCGCGCCCGCAAAGACGGCAAAACCTGCGAAAAAAACCGCGCCTGCGGCGAAACCGGCTACAAAGAAAACGCCCGTTTCCGCAAAGGTTGCCAAGCCGGTGAAAAAAGTTGCGGCAAAGAAGCCTGTTCCCGCGAAAAAAGCGGTGTCTGCCAAGAAAGCGGCTTCGGTTAAAAAGCCCGTTCCCGTGAAGAAGGCGGTTCCCGCGAAAAAATCTGCGGTTCCGAAAAAAATCGCGGCACAGAAAAAGTCTTCCGCGAAGCGCCGCTGATTTCGTTGACGGCTGAGAGCCTTTGGCTCCGAACACAAAGCATCAGGTATCAAATGAGCACTTCAAAGATTTTGCTCGATGCCTGATGCTCGGAGCTAAAAACTCTCAACTTTTACATTCCCGCGCCTCCGGGGGCGGTCAAATTTCGGCTTTGCTTTTGGGAGGTGTTCTTAATAGCGTTGCCGCTTCGATTTTTGACGATGGGAAATTCTGAAACCAAAAAGAACATTGTTGCGCCGGACGCGATCAATATCGACCGCGATGCCGGGAATTTTTCCTACGCGGAAAATTATGCGCTCGACGCGGGAGTTGGCTTAAATCGGGACGTTATCGATTACATCGTAAAGGCGAAAGGAGAACCTGATTGGATTCGGGATTTCCGCCACGAAGCGCTGAAAATTTTTGAGGAAAAACCGATGCCCGTGCATTGGGCGCCGGAACTGATTAAGGAGATTGATTTTTCAAAAATACGCTATTATTTGGCAAAAAGCGCGCAGGCGTCGCGTTCGTGGGAAGAAGTGCCCGACGACGTGAAAAAAACCTTCGAGCGTCTCGGCGTTCCCGAGCAGGAACGCAAATTCCTCGCGGGCGTGGATGCGCAGTTTGACTCGGAATCAGCGTATTCGCGCATGAAAGACGAGTTGGCGAAGCAGGGCGTGATTTTTGTCGGTCCGCTCGAAGGGCTTACGACCTACGAACACATTTTTCGCCCGTGGTTCGGAAAAGTAATTCCGACGACGGACAGTAAATTTTCTGCGCTCAACAGCGCGTGTTTTTCCGGCGGCTCGTTCATTTATGTGCCCAAGGGCGTAAAAGTAAAGCAGCCGTTACAGGCGTATTTTCGTATCAATGCGGAAAATTCCGGGCAATTTGAGCGCACGCTGATTATCGCGGACGAAGGCGCGGAACTCGTTTACATGGAAGGGTGCACGGCACCGCAGTTCAGCTCCGCAACACTTCACTCCGGCGTGGTCGAACTCGTTGCGCTCAAAGGTGCGAAAATTCAATACGTCACCGTGCAAAACTGGGCGGACAACGTCTTCAACCTCGTTACGCAACGCGGTATGGCGATGGAGGACGCGGAAATTCGCTGGATTGACTGCAATATCGGTTCGCGTTTGACGATGAAATATCCCGCCGTCGTGCTCAAAGGAGCGCGTTCCCGCGGCGAAGTGCTTTCAATTGCGCTTGCGCACACGGGGCAGGTCCAGGACACCGGCGCGAAAATGATTCACCTCGCAGACGGAACAACGTCGAACATTATTTCCAAGTCCGTTTCCACGGGCGACGGGCGTGCAAATTATCGCGGTTTGGTTTCGATGCCGAAAGCGCTCAAAGGGTGTAAAAATAACAGTGAGTGTCACACGCTGCTCATCAACACGAACTCCGCCACGGGAACGTATCCGGCGATTACCGTTCACGGGAATGCTTCGCAAACACAGCACGAGGCCAGCGTTTCCAAGGTTTCCGCCGATCAGATTTTTTATATGCAACAGCGCGGGCTAACCGAATCCGAAGCGATGAGCCTCGCCGTGAACGGCTTCGTGAACGACCTCGTCAAAGAGTTTCCGATGGAATATTCCGTCGAACTCAAGCGCCTCATCGAAATGGAGATGGAAGGTTCCGTCGCGTAGAGTCGGTTTTCAAAAAAAAGCCGGAACCCGAAATTGACTTTCGGGTTCCGGCTTTTTTTTGAGAGAGCGAATGTTTCGGCTATCGGCTATCGGCGGCGGCGGGAAGCGACGCAGGCGAGTGCTCCGAGTCCGGCAAGCAAACCGAATGCCGACGGTTCCGGAATTTTTGACAAATGCAGGGCGACGGATTGCGTTTCTGCGTTTACGACAAATTTTTTTTCGTAATTTTCGTAACCAAGGACTGAGATTCCGCTGAGGTGTCGGTTGAGGGCGGATTCATCGTCTGCCGTGAATGTGTTTCCGTTGACGGAAAAACTAAGAGATGACAATTTGGGCTTAATGTTTTGGTCTGTCGCAAGAAAATTTTCTAAGACAAACTGATCTGCTGCGTTGGTATATTCGGTTGTTTCGATGACTAAATTATCTGCTTTTGCAAGAGTTATTGTATTAATCGCTGCGTCGGAATAAACGTAAATTCCACCGTTGGTTCCGAATGTCCCGTCGCTTTCGAGTGTGAGTTTTAAAACTGATGAGTCGTTAACTGTTACGCTGGATCCGTAATTAAGACGAAAAGAGTCTTCAATCGTCAGTGTCCCCTTATTTCGCAAGGTGACGGTTCCCATGGTTTGCATCCCGAGCTGAAACATCCCTCCGCAATTCCATGTTCCGCCATCGACGTAGCAATGTCCGGAACGCGAAATAGCCGAAACGTAAACATTTTTTTGCGTATTTGCGGTGCCATAAATATGCAAAAAGGTAGGTTGGTAATTGTTCGGACAACAGCCGATAAGCACATTATTGCTTATTGTCCATGTTTTGCCTTCTGCAAGAGTTCCGGAGCCGGTTCCTCCGTATCCGATTTTGAAAACGATTCCGCCATAGGTCGCGTCGTTGTAGTATCCGGCATTTCCGGTAAAAACCATTTCGGCATTGGCGATTGCTGTTCCCGCGAGGGTAATAGCGGATGCGAGTAATATTGAGGAGACGAATTTATTTTTCATAGACTATGATTTTAGTAGCGATTTTATTGTCGGCAAATCATTTTTGCCGGGAGGGCAAGGCGTTATTGATTTTCATTTTGCTTTAATGTGTGCGAAAGCCCGATAATCTTCGGCTTTCTATGGATACACCGGAAGACGTTCTCAAGCGGTATTTCGGCTTCGAAAATTTTCGTGAGCCGCAGGGCACAATCGTCGAAACGATTGTCGGCGGGAACGACGCGCTCGTCATTATGCCGACGGGCGGCGGGAAATCGCTTTGCTACCAGCTTCCCGCGTTGATGCTTCCGCATTTGACGGTGGTGGTTTCGCCGCTTATTGCGCTGATGAAAGATCAGGTTGATGCGCTTCGTGCCCGCGGAATTTCTGCGGCGTGCCTCAACAGTATGCAGACGCTTGAAGAGCAAAACGAAATTTTTGACCAGATTCGCGCGGGAACGCTTAAGCTCGTTTATATCGCGCCGGAGCGGTTTCGCGCACAGCGTTTTGTCGACGCAGTCAGCCGAGTGGACGTTTCGCTCTTTGCGGTGGACGAGGCGCATTGTCTTTCGCAATGGGGACACGACTTTCGCCCGGATTATTTGCGGCTCGGGAACGCGATTTCGCGTTTCAAAAAACGTCCGATTGTTGCCGCATTCACGGCAACGGCGACGCCGGATGTGCGTGAAGATATCGTAAAACACCTGTATTTGAGCGCTCCCGCAGAGTTCGTTGCCGGATTCGCGCGCAAAAATTTGTCGTTTAATATTCGCCATATCGAAGCGGGAACGCCGTCGCGTCGCGGCGAGGGGAAAACGACGCTGCACATCGCGAAGTTGCGTGAAATCCGGAAGCTCGTTTCCGTTCATAAAACGGGCATCGTTTACTGCGCGACGCGGAAAAGCGTGGAGCGCGTTGCCGACGATTTAACTGCGCTCGGCGTGAATCTTATCATGTATCACGGCGGAATGAACGATGCGGAGCGCTCTGCCGCGCAGGACAAGTTTATGGCAAAAGCTGCCGATGTTGCCGTCGCCACCAACGCGTTCGGCATGGGAATCGACCGTTCGGACATCCGTTTTGTCGCGCATTACGAAATGCCCGGAAGCGTTGAAGCCTACTATCAGGAAGCCGGACGCGCGGGGCGCGACGGTGCTCCCGCCGTGTGTGAACTTTTCTTCAATTATGCGGATAAGCGCGTGCAGGAGTTTTTTATCGAAGGCGCGAATCCGGGAAAACGCGTCATTTGCAACGTTTATGAAACGATGCGGAAGCTCGCCGACAACGGGAACGAGCTTCGCGTCTCCGTGGACGATCTTGCCGAACAGGCGGAAATTTACGGTGGGGAAAGGCTCAATCCTATGGCGGTTTCGACGAGTATCGGTTTGCTCGCGCGCTTTGGCGTGATTGAGCGGTTTGATATCGCGGGAACGCGGATTCGCGGGACGCGCTTGCTCAATCCCGATTTGGCAAGTTCTCAACTCGAAATTCCGTGGGAGGGGCTCGATGAAAAGAAAAAACGCGACGAGAAAAAACTCGAAGAGCTTATTCGTATCGCCTACGCGCCGATGTGTCGGCAGGAAGCCATTTTGCGCTATTTCGGGGACAACTCCGAGGCGCAACCCTGCGGAAAATGCGATGTTTGCCTTGCGCTGAAAAATCACACACGCCGCGTTCCCGACATCGACGAACTGACCGTAGTTAAAAAAATTCTCAGCGGAGTTGCGCGTATGTCCCGGAAAGGTGCAAACGGGGAATGGATGCCGCGTTTCGGGCGTCAGCGCATTGTGGATTGCCTCGTCGGAAGCCGCAACGCGGCAACGCTTCAAGCCGGATGCGACCGTCTTTCCACCTACGGGATTTTGAAACGGGAAGGGCGCGAATACATCGGCGCGCTTATGGACGAGATGATTCGCGAAGGTTTGCTTTTCGTTTCGCGAGATAGTGAATATCCGCTTTGCGGACTTACGGCTTTCGGTTCTGCAGTGATGTTCGGAAAGGAAAATTTTGAAATGAATTGGCCGGAACCTCCGCGGGAACACGTCGACAAAAAAGCGCTTGCCGGGATTTCAAAAATCCCGCGTCACATTTCCGTGCCGCGCGACGCCGGAGTGCTCACGCGCGAGGAGGAAGATTTTTTGAGCGGAATCGGCTCTTCTATCGGAAAACGCAAGGTTTCCGGAAAGAAATCCGCTTCTTCCGGCGGCGAAAAGAGAAAACTTCCGCCATGGCTCCTTGCAAAAATCCGGCGCAAAAAATAGCGCTCCCGAGCGCTTGTTTTTATTCGGGTAAAAAAAAACGTTCCCGTGAATTTCCCACGGGAACGTTTTTTGTTTTTTTTAGCGGCGTTTGGTCTGCTTCGTCATGAAGTTCGGACCTTCTGCTTTGTAGCGTCCTTCGACGAAAAGGATATTCAACAAATCCGGGTCAATTGCCGCGAGTTTGAACAGCGAGTAGGGTTCGTTCGGCGGCGTGGCTTCCGTGCGTTCGCCCTTCTTTTCGATGCCCAAAATCGCTCCCGCGTAACCGCCTGCGCCTTCACCGAAAGCGATGCAAATTTTGTATTTTTTACCTTTTTGAAGCTTCATCCAGCTTCCTTTGAAAAGGTGATTCTGGACAGATGCGCCGCTCCCGGAGCCTTTACCGTCGGTCTTGGTGTGATCCTTCGGTTCCCAGTTGGCGTTGGCGGGTTCACGAACGGCTTTGCCGTGACCTTCGCCCGGCCAGTAAGCGTAAAACACGGTTTTGCGATCGAGACCGACGATGATGGCGTCGTCGCCCATGCCGACGAATCGGTATTCGCCCGTTTCCGGCGGCGTGATTTCGCCGGTGTAAACGACCATCCAGCCCGGAGCGTCAAACGGCGGTTTCCCGTCTTCGCCCGCGAACGCGGCGGTTGCGGCTTCCGCGCGAATCATGTTTTTGGTTTTAAAATCTTTGTAAATGTAAACCTGATTGGCGTTGAGCTTCGTTCCCGCTTCGAAATAGCGTTGACCGAGCTTCTTCACGTCGAAGCTGTTGTCGAGCATTCCGAGGGCTTTGTGGAGTTCTTCTTTGCGCTTCCCGGCGTTGTTTGCTGCCGTCGTGCAATAAGTGATTTTCCCGTCGCGGGAACGCTTCAGGTCGAACAACGTGCCTTTGAGAGTCGGTGTCTTGGAAAAGCTCGTCCCGAACGCGGAAAGGAATGCGCGTCCGTCCCCGATGCCGGGTCCGATACCTTTCCCGATCCCGCCGCCTGCACCGCCGCCGAGACCGGAGGAGCCGCCGGCTTTCATTCCGCCCATTGAGCCCATGGAACTGCTCATTTTCGGCATTTCCGGAAGCGTGAGCGTGGCGCGCGTGCTTTTAGACGTAATTTTATTCTGCGTGTTCATGTCACGCGGTTTCGGGCGCATACGGTGTTTCTGGCGGTTGGCGTTTTCGCCGTTGCTTCCGCCGCCTGCTCCGGAAACGAATTCCGCCGGTTCGGGCGGTTCCGGGCGCACCGTGGCGACCACATAAAAGAGCGCAAAAATGATGAGCGCGGCGTGCAAAATAATGGAAACGATAAAACCGTCTCCGCCGAACGATTTCCACGAGAACTTGGTGTGCCGCTTCAGCGGGTCTTCACCGTTTTCATCGAGCACGGGAACGTCTTCGTAATACTCCTCGGGAGCAACTTCCTGCGGAGCTACGGGATATTCTTCGGGGGAATTGTTGGGATTCATAAGGTATAAATAAAGATCGTTGGGGTGTGTCGGGAATTTCCGTGCCTTATAAAAGCACTAAGCTCTTATTATTGAGCAAAGTCGGCTAAACTCAACATTTTTTTGCCTTTTCGGGTGCGGGAACACGTCAATTTTTTCGCGCTGCGTAGCGATTGGCGAGAACGGTGCAAACGAGGAGTTGAAGCTGGTGGTAAAACATAATCGGCAACACGATGAGTCCGATTTGCGGAGTGCTCCCGAAAATGAGTTTTGCCATCGGGACGCCGCCGGCGAGCGTTTTTTTCGAGCCGCAGAAAACAGCCGTGATTTCGTCGGATTTTTTGAAGCCGAAGGCGCGTGCGGCAAACGTCGTTCCCGCGAGTGCCACCGTGAGCAAAATCGCCGCGCCGACAAACGTTTCGAGCAAAAGCCCCGCACCGTGTTTGGTCCAGAGTCCGTCGTAGACCGAATCCGCAAACGACGAAAAAACAAGAAGCAAAATTACGAATTTGTCGAAAATATTGATGTATTTTTTGTAGGGCAGAATGAAATTGTAAACCAGCGGATTCAAAATTTGTCCCAGCAAAAACGGCAGGAAAAGCAGAACGAAAAGATTCAGCACGGTTTCGCCGATAGGAAGCGCGTTCCCGCCCGTCGAGGCGAAAATGCTCACGATAAGCGGCGTAAGAAAAATCCCGAGAATACTCGAGAGCGAGGCATTAAAAATCGCCGCGGAAACGTTCCCGCGCGCGACCGCCGTCATTGCGACGGACGAGGAAATCGTGGACGGGATCGCACCCAAAAAGTAGAAACCGAGCACCAAATCCGCCGGGATGAAATTTTTTGCGATTTGGCAAAACAGAAACGCGACAATCGGGAAAACGACGAATGTCGTTACCTGCACGCAAACGTGAATTTTCCAGGAGAGAATTCCGTCGCGGAGATTTTTTCGCGAAATACCGAGTCCGTGAAAAAAGAAAATCAGCGCGATGCCGAAGTCGGAAAGTTTGTCTGCATGAATTACGCCGCCGCTGCGCCCCACGTTCGGGAAAAACGTGGCGAGCAGGACGCAGGAGATCATGCCGAGCAAAAACCAGTCCTTAAAAATATTCGGGATGACGAATTTTCGCGATTGTGCGGGAACGTTCATTTTTTAGAAAATTTTACGGGAGGCGCGGGTTTCGGGTGCGGAGTTGAAAGATGAAAGGCGGGTGTGGAATGTTGACTGTGTAATGTTTAATAAACAATAAACGTTCCACATTAAATGCGCGAAGTGTCGCTTCTCCTGTTATTTCGCGTTTTTCCGCAATTTTCCCCGGAGCGCGTTCCAGCGAGCGAGGCGTTCGGCAATGGCAGCTTCCGCGCCGTTGAGCTTCGGCGTGTAAAGTTTAAGCGGCGTTTCCAGATAAGTTTGTCCGGAAATACCTTCCGGAAATTCATGGGAATACAAATACGTTTTCCCGTGTCCGAGAGATTTGTTCAGCTTCGTGTGAGCGTCGCGCAAATGTAGCGGCACTTTTTGGCGCGGCGCGTTGCGGACGGCGGCTTTCGCCGCAAAAAGCGCTTCCGTTGCGGAGTTGCTCTTCGGGCAAGTTGCGAGAAAAATCACCGCGTGGGCAAGGTTCAGCGCACATTCGGGAAGCCCGACGAAGTCGCACGCCTGCTGGCAAGCAACGGCGACCCCGATGGCTCGCGAATCCGCCAACCCGACATCTTCGCTCGATAAAATCACGAGCCGCCGCGCGATGAAACGCGGGTCTTCGCCGCCTTCGAGCATCACGGCGAGCCAATACAGCGCGGCATCCGGATCGCTCCCGCGAATCGATTTGATGAACGCGGAAACGGTGTCGTAGTGTTCGTCTTCGCCGCGGTCGTAGCGGATTTGGCGTTCCCGCGCAAAGGCTTCGAGGTCGTCTTCGCGAATGGCGGTTTTCGGCGGACGCGAAAGCGCAAGCGTTTCCAGCGTATTCAACGCACGGCGCATATCGCCTTCACACATTTGCGCGACGGCGCGAAGGACATTTTCGCTTGCGGAAATTTTGAGTAAACCGAGCCCGCGTTCTTTGTCCACAAGTGCGCGGGCGAGGGCGGCGATCACGTATTTTTCCTCGACGGGTTCGAGGCGGAAAAGATGCGAGCGCGACAGTAGCGGCGGAATCACATAAAAGCCCGGATTGTGCGTCGTGCACCCGATGAGGCGGACGTTTCCGGCTTCGACGTCGGGCAAAAGCAAATCCTGCTGCGCTTTGTTAAAACGGTGAATTTCGTCGATGAGCAACAGCGTGCGGCGCTGCGGGAACGCGCGCGCGATGCGGAGGATTTCGCGCAGTTCGCCCGTGTTGGAAAGCACGGCGTTGACGTGTTCGCAGCGACAGTGTGTTACCGTCGCAATCGCTTCGGCGAGCGTGGTTTTTCCGCAACCCGGCGGACCGTAAAAAAGCAGGCTTCCGAAATTGTCCGTTTCGATGAGCCGGGGCAGAAGGGCGCCTTTTCCGAGAATTTTTTCGTGCCCGAGAATTTCGCTTAAATCGCGCGGGCGCATACGCGCAGCGAGCGGACGCCGAAAGCCCGACTGCGAATCGTCTGCCGCCGCGTCCGCGTTCCCGTGCGACCTTGCGGGAACGTCTCCGGCATTTCCGCCGAAAAGCGTATCTCCAAAATCTTCTGCCATTTTTTCGGGAAAAAGCTACGCCTCCGACACCGTTCCCGCAAATTGAAATTTAGCGCCCGTGCAAACAAAGAAAACAATTCGTGTTCATTTGTGTTTTCGATATAACGCCTTGAGAAAAGCGATGCCTCCGGCTTCGTCGAGGAATTTTCCGTCGAGTTGGGCTTCGTAGCACGCGTCGAGAATCGGCTTAAACGATTTTCCCGGAGTTGCGCCGAGCGTAACCAAGTGCCTGCCGAGAATAATCGGTTGAGGGGCGGAATCTTTGACGTGAAGCGCTTCCGCACGTTCGAGCAACCACGTCGAAGCATCACGCAGTTCGGCATTTTTTTCAGTTTCCTTGCCCATCGTGTCCGCAGAACACACGCGCAGAAGCCGGTCGATGCGCCCGACGCGGCGAGCCAGCCGGCGCACGGCGGAATCTCCGGCGCGGGAACGCCATAGTGCAATCGGTTGCATATGGCAAAGCACGAGCGGTAAAACGCCGTCGATGAAATCGCGGAAATTCGTCATGCGCTCCAAAAATTTTTTCGCGGGAGCGACGCCTTCGCGGTCGTGTCCGTAAGCGTGCCAACGTCCGTCTTTTTCGGAAAATCTCGTCGTGGCGGGTTTGCCGAAATCGTGGCAAAGCACGGCGAAGCCGACGACGAGGTTTTCAAAATCGTCGGGAATGTCGGTGCGTTCCCGCGCGAAAGCGTCCAGCGTCGCGAGCGTGTGATTCCACACATCGCCTTCCGGGTGCCAGTTCGGGTCTTGTTCGACGCCGATGAGCGCGTGAAGCTCGGGAAAATATTTTGTCCAGCCGCAAGCGCGCAGAAAATTCAAGCCGCGTGACGGTTCTTCCCCGCGCAAAATCAGCTTTGACCACTCGTCGAAAATGCGTTCGGCGGATAAGCCTTCGGGTTCGATTTTCCGGCAAAGTTCCACCGTTTCCGGAGCAACATCGAAGCGGAACCGCGCCGCGAATTGCATCGCTCGCAACACACGGAGCGGATCTTCAGAAAATGCCGGCGAGGTGTGGCGCAGAATTTTGTTTTCCAAGTCTACGCGCCCGTTGAACGGATCGAGAATTTCGTTTTTCAACGGGTCAAAATAAATCGCGTTGACGGTAAAATCGCGTCGTGCCGCCGCTTCGGAAACGCTCATTTCCGGATCTCCTTCGACGACGAACCCGCGGTGCCCGAGCCCGCGTTTGGACTCGCGTCGCGGGAGCGCGACATCCACGGGAACGTCGTGCAACTTGAATACGCCGAACGATTTCCCCGCCGCGTTGAAACGAAATTTCAGTTCGCGCAAAAGGTTTTCTACGCTTTCGGCGGAAAGTCCGTAGATTTCGACGTCAAAATCTTTGCTCCGGCGTCCGAGAAGCGCATCGCGCACGCAACCGCCGACGAATAGGGCGCGTCCGCCGCGTTCCCGCACTGCTTCAAACAGGGCGCGAATTTCGGCGAGTTCTTCGGAGAAGGAAATCATTTTTTCGCAAATCTACGGGAACGCCGGAATTTTTCCGCTACCCGAAAAAATCGCGTTTTGTCTGTTAGTCTTCCAAAAAGCGCTGAGCCTCAATCCCCGCGCGCGCGCCCGTGCCTGCCGCAACGATAGCTTGGCGGAAAATGCGGTCGGCGCAGTCTCCGGCGACGAATACGCCGGGAATTTGCGTGCGCACGCCGGAGGCGTCGCGCTCGGCGATGAGCGTGCCGTCGTCCTCCATCGGGAGAGCGCCTTTGAGAAATGCGGTGTTCGGTGTGTGCCCGATAGCGACGAAAATTCCGCTGACGGCGATTTCGCGCGTTTCGTTCGTCGTTACGTTGCGCACGCGCAGGGCGCGGACTTTTCCGTTTTCGTCGCCGAGAATTTCTTCGGGAACGCTCGAAAGAACGAGTTCGACTTTCGGGTTTTCCGTGACACGGCGCACCATGATTTCCGTGGCGCGGAATTTGTCGCGGCGGTGAATTTGGTAAACTTTGGACGCGAAGCGCGTGAGAAAATTCGCTTCTTCGCACGCGGTATCGCCGCCGCCGATAACAGCGATTTCCTTGCCGCGGAAAAATGCTCCGTCGCAGGTTGCGCAGGTGCTGACGCCGTTCCCGCCGTAAAATTCCATTTCGCCCTTGATGCCCGTCATTTTGGGAGACGCTCCCGTGGCGACGATGAGTGCGCGGGTTTCAAAAACGTTTCCTGAGGCGGCAAAAAGTTTTTTGGTTTCGGCAGAGAGTTCTACGCGCTCGATGGCATCCATTTCAAAACGCGTGCCGAATTTTTCCGCTTGTTGGCGCATATTCATCACGAGCGAAAAACCGTCAATCCCGTCCGGAAAACCGGGAAAGTTTTCCACTTCGGAGGTCGTCGTGATTTGTCCGCCGGGCTGATTTCCTTCAATGACGAGCGGCGAAAATCCGGCGCGGGCGACATAGATTGCGGCAGCCAGTCCGGCACAACCGCTTCCGAGAATGATGACATTTTCCATATGGGCACGAATCTTTTCAGAAACAAGGCGTTCCCGCGAGGTATTTTTGCTTGTTTTTTATCCGTTCCCGCGTGAGCGTATCCGGCGCGGGAACGGGCACGGAGGTGCGGATTTATTGTTGCAAAATGCGTGCGGCGGCGAGGGCGCAGTTCGACGGTTCAAGAACCGTGAGCACCGGCGTCTTCGACGGCATTTGCAGCGTGGAATTGATGTTCACGAGGAAGTCGAGTTTGTCCTTGAACGGCGGGCACGCGAGCACGGGCTTTTTCGAGTTGGCGGCAACAACGCCGGAGAGCGCATTGGAGCGTCCCGCGATGGTAATGAAAAGGACTTTCGGTTCGTCGTCGTGCGCTTTTACATAATTGAAAACACCGACCGGATCTTTGTGCGCGCTACGCACGAAATATTCAAAATCGACGCCTTCGGCTTTGAGCCCTTCCGCGATTTTTTCCGCGTGCGGCATATCGGACTCGGACCCCATCAGAATGTAAGCTTTCATAGTTCAAAAAATATTATGCGGTAAAATGCGCCCCTTAAAGCGGAAAATTTAAAACGGAAGACGCCGATTCTCCCGAGGAGAATAAAAACTCTGCGCGTGGCGTTTTCGGTTCGCCCGTTTTTAGTCTTCCTCTTCGTCGGATTCTTCCGCGACGGAGCCGAACGGATTGCCCGCCGTTTTTTCCGGTTTGGGAAGTTGCGGCACGCGATAATTTTCGTTGAGAACGGCAATCGTCGGGAACGGCGAATATCCGAGGAAGCCCGTCCCGCCTTTTTCCGGACGAAGCTCGCTCTTTTCAGGCAGAGTTTCGGGAACGAAGTCCGGATAATTTCCGGCGCCGTTTTGTTTTGGGAAATCGAATTTTTCGAGATGCGGAGAAAGGTTTTTCTTTGTGGTTTGCGACCAGAGCATGACGAACGTGCGTTGCTTGTCTTCCTCGTTGGAGAGCGGAAGGCGGTTGCGCACGGTGTAAAGTTTGAACACCTTTGCGAGCGGGTCCCAGCCCGTGGCGTCGATAATCGGCAGGAGCGCGGCGAGGCGTTGGAACGGCACACCGGGATCGTGGCGGAAATCTTCGACATCGGCTTCGTCGGCGGCTTTTTCACGTTCCCGTCTGCCTTTGCCGGAGCTTTTGTCTTTCAGGATTTTTTTATGTTGTTCCTTTTTTTCAAGTTCTTCGTGTTTTTGGCGTTCCCGCAGGGCTTTTTTATTTTTCTCCTCAGTTTCTTCGCGTTCGAGGCGAGCGAGGCAGGCGGATTGCAACGCGGGAACGTCGAAAAACGAAATCGCTTTGCGTCCGGTGGTTTTTTCCATGCTGTAAAGTGCGAGCAGGGCGGCGGGCGTGTCGCGGTCGCCGCGGAAAACCCATTTCCCGTTGAGCACGTTTTTCGCGAGAGCGTGAAAAAGTTCCCACGAACCTTCTTTGCGGATTTGTTCTAAATCCCAGTAGCCGCGTGACCACATTCGGTTGCCGACGATCGGGTCTCCGGCGTGCCCGGCGGCGGCGTTGGTTTCGACGTCAACGACGAAGCGAATCGGTTGCGTGCGTTCCTTCGGTCCGGCGGTCAGTTTGTCCAACTCGGCGACAACATTGTCCCAAAAGCGAATGATTTCTTCCGGGTTGTTGATGGCGGCGGCTTCTTCGGCGGGAATGGTTGCCGCAAAGTTTTTCCCGACAAATTCCGCCCACGGTGCGGGAGCGTAGCGGATGTAGTTCCATTGAGAGGCTTTGGTTTCGTCGAGCTCAAAAAACGGAGCTTCGACTACGCCGCTGAAAATCATCTGCGTGCGTGCGGAAATTCTGCCGCGCGGTGCGGAAACGTAAATCAGCCCGCCGAACGCGCTCGCGATTTCAAAAGACTGTTCGTGCACGCCGAAATCGCGCGTGATTTTCGGGAATCGATACCAGTAGCGCTGGCGCGATTGGAGAAGATTGTCCGAGTGGCTTCCGATGCGGATGCGTAAGCCGGCGGCAAGCGCAGATTTTGACACGCGGACTTTGACGCGTTCGCCCGGCGCGGCGTAAAGCCCCGTGCTTTGCCAGCCGCCTTTTTTCGGGTCGGGATAAAAAGTTTTTCCGATGCGTTTAAATTTTTCGGGAACGTCTCCGGGAAAAAATTTTGCGCTTGGGTGCGGAAACACCTCCTTTACGGGAACGCGCTCGTAGTTGCCGAGTTTTTCGGAGATTTCGCGCCGTAATTCCGCGTTGATGCTGAGCGCAAGCGGGTCGGTGGGCGTCGGCATTACGTCGGCAAACCATTTGTCGATTTCTTCCGGCTTAGCTTTTTCTTTGAATTTGCTGACAGTGCGGAGCTTGGTCTTGAACGCGTCGCGCTTGACTTCGATTTTCGGGTCGGATTTCTGTTCCGGGAAAACGGGAATCGGAGGGTCGAACGCGTCGGGAGTGTAGATGGCGTCGAGGGAATTTTCCCATGCCTGCAAGGAATCCGGCATGGGCAACGCGTCGGAGTCGTCGGCGGGTTCGAGTGTGTCCGTGTCTTCGTCGGCGGGAACGTCGGTTAGCGGGGCGTCCGGAATTTCAGAGGCTTCTTCGTCGGAGAAAACTTCTTCTTCCGCTTCGGATTCGGTTTCCGTTGTCGTGTCTTCGGAATCTGCGGGAACGCTTTCGGTTTCGTCTTCAAACCGCGTTTCCGGGTCGGCAAAAATCGTTGCGGGAACGCTCGCGGCAATCAGGCACACGAGCGCCGGGAAAAGTTTGGGGTAGGGCATTGGGGCGGATGGGAAAATTTGGGAATCGAAAATGAGGACGGCGGTTGATAGCGGATAGTTGAAAGTTTTTGATGCGGCAGGCTTCAATTATCAACTATCAACCATCAATTATTTTTAATTCTTTTCGTCATCGATGAACTCAATGCCCATTTCCTCGTCGGTTTTCGTCAGTTTCAGATTAAAGACGGGAATGAGGCACAGGAGCATGATAAACGTGATAATCATCGCGGTCCAGCCGGCAACGTCGTGCACTGTGCCAAGTGTGAATTTCAGGCTGTCGGTCGGATTTCCGAAAAAATCGTATTCCAGAGCTTTCGAGCCGTGCCACAGAGACCAAACCGTGAGAAAACTCGTGCGCAACACGTTCAGCACCAGCGCAAACGCAATTGAGACGGCGACAAAAAGCACTTTCTTTTTCAGCGTGTGCAGGAAAATTGCCGCGAGAAACGACCCCGCAAACACGCACGCCGTCATCGAGCGAATCCCCGAGCACGCGTCCGCCACGCCCACGGTATCTCCGCCCGGAAGCACGATGATGTTGCCTTCCTGAACGAGTGAGAAATCAAAGAGATTCAGTAAATAAACCACCGTTGCCGTGACTTTGTCCAAAAGCAACGTTTTGATCTGGCTGTCGACAAGGAACGTAAACGGACCGGATACAAACCACACGCAAATCGGGAACACAAAAATCATCAGCACGCGCAGACGGGAACGCAAATCGAGCGTATTTCCCGAAAAATCTTTTGCCGAGGCAAACCATACCAACCCGAACGCCGCACCGATGAAGCCCATTGTGTTTTCGTGCGTCGTTACAGCCGCCGCGCCGTAAATTGCCGTGCCGATTCCTCCCGCGATAAAAAGCAGAAGCGAAAAAAGCGTGCCCAACGCAAAAACCGCATCCAGAATCCACGGCGATTTCTTTCCGGGGCGGATAAATTTCGGCGGCGAAAACTCGTCGAGCGGCTGCCCGTTTTCGTCCGTTGCTCCCTCAATCGGTGTTCCCGTAAAAATCGCGCGCAAAAGATGATACCGCTCTTTCAGGACAAATGCACAGAGGAACGGCACCAAGTAACCGAAAATGTAATCGTCCTTGGAGGACCAGCAGTATTGTTGGTCCCAGATGACGATCGCACACATCAGGATGCCGAGTGCGGCAAAGAGCAGCGGAGTGTTGTCGGATTTTTTTTCAGCAGAAACGGTAGTCATGTAATTTTTATCGGGAAAGCATAACGATTCACGCGCCAAAACATCAATCACGGATTCACAAGTATGAAAAATGTATTTTCCCTCTCGTCGCTCGCGGGAACGGAACAATAAAAAACGTTCCCGCGAGAGAATCCTCACGGGAACGCTTTCTTTAACCTCTAATCTTTAATCTTCAATTTAAAATCTCCGATTAGAAAATCGACCAAGCGGCAGTGAGCCCGGCAACGACGATCGCGACCATGCTCATGAGCTTGATGAGAATGTTCAAGCTCGGCCCGGACGTGTCTTTGAACGGGTCGCCGACCGTGTCGCCGACAACCGTCGCCTTATGGCATTCGGAACGCTTGCCGCCGAAATTGCCTTCTTCGATGTATTTCTTGGCGTTGTCCCAAGCTCCGCCGGAATTTGCCATAAACACCGCGAGCACGAAGCCCGCCGCGAGCCCGCCGACGAGCAAGCCCATCACGCCGGAAATGCCGATAACCAAACCGGTCAAAATCGGAACGACAATCGCGATGAGCGACGGCACCAGCATTTCGCGCTGAGCGCCCTTCGTGGAAATCGCCACGCAACGCGCGTAGTCCGGCGTTCCCGTGCCTTCGAGAATGCCCGGAATTTCCTTAAACTGGCGGCGGACTTCAACGACCATACTCTGCGCGGCACGACCGACCGCATTCATCGTCAAACCGCAGAAGAGGAACGCCATCATGGAACCGATGAACATACCGGCGAGCACGCGCGGATTCATCAGCGTCACGTCATACCACGTCATGAAGTCAACGAAACTTGCCGTTTGAATTTTTTCCAAAAGATTTTGCGCGTTCACGCCGTTATCCGCTTCAACCAAGCGTTGCAAGCCGGACGGAAGCCCTTCGATCCCGTCGGTTTTGACGATACGAACGAGCGCAATACGGATTTCTTCGATGTAGGAAGCGAGGAGCGCGAGCGCGGTGAGCGCGGCGGAACCGATGGCAAAGCCTTTGCCCGTTGCCGCCGTCGTGTTCCCGAGCGCGTCGAGCGCGTCCGTGCGTTTGCGCACCTGCGGGTCAAGACCGGACATTTCGGCGTTCCCGCCGGCGTTGTCGGCGATGGGACCGTAAGCGTCCGTCGCGAGGGTGATGCCGAGCGTGGAGAGCATGCCGACCGCCGCGATGCCGATCCCGTAGAGACCGAGCCCGAGCGTTTTTGCGGAGAAAACATTGGCAAGCGTTACGCCTTCGACCAAACCGAAGCCGCCCGCCGCGAAGATAAACGAAAGCACAATCGCGATAACGATCGTAACCACGGGAATGCAGGTGGAAAGCATTCCGACGCCGATACCGGAAATAATGACCGTCGCGGGACCGGTTTTCGCGGATTCCGCGATGCCCTGCGTCGGTTTATACGTGTGCGAGGTGTAGTATTCCGTCGCTTGTCCGATGATAATCCCGGCGAGTAGCCCGACGACGACCGAGAGCGAAACTCCGACCCAGTTCGGAATGTTGAGAAGATAAAGAATGCCGAATGTTGCCGCAACGATGAGCGCGGAGGAAACGTTCACGCCGCGACCGAGCGCGCTGAGGAGGTTTTTCATCGTCGCACCTTCCTGCGTGCGAACGAGGTAAATTCCGAAAATCGAAAGCAAAATACCGATTGCCGCGATGAGCATCGGAGCCATGATTGCCTTAATTTGCATGGCAACGGAAAGGCTCGGATCCGCGTTGAAGCCGACGAATGCCGCCGCGCCGAGAGCCGCCGTAGCGAGAATCGAACCGCAGTAGGATTCGTAAAGGTCCGCGCCCATGCCGGCGACGTCGCCGACGTTATCGCCCACGTTGTCCGCGATGGTGGCGGGATTGCGCGGGTCGTCTTCCGGAATTCCGGCTTCGACCTTGCCGACGAGGTCCGCGCCGACGTCCGCAGCCTTCGTGTAAATACCGCCGCCGACGCGCGCGAACAGCGCCTGCGTCGAAGCACCCATGCCGAAGGTCAGCATCGTGGTCGTGATGAAGATCATCTTGTGCGTTCCCGTCGCCGTTTCGTCAATCCAATGCGTGCAGCAGTCGAGAATAATCGCCCAAAGGGAAATATCGAGGAGCCCGAGACCGACAACGACCAAGCCCATAACTGCGCCCGAACGGAATGCGACGCGAAGACCGGCGTTGAGCGATTCCTGCGCGGCGTTTGCCGTGCGCGCGCTCGCGTAAGTTGCCGTCTTCATTCCGAAGAAGCCGGCGAGACCGGAGAAGAAGCCGCCCGTCAGGAACGCCACGGGAACGACCGGATTCTGCAGTCCTTTCATTGCGAGAACAGCGAACAAAACTGCCAGAATCACGAAGACGATTCCGACGATTTTGTATTGCTGTTTAAGATACGCCATCGCGCCCGAGCGGACGTGCTGAGCGATCTGTTTCATGGTCGGCGTGCCTTCATCGCATTTCATCATTTGGCGATAAAAATGCGCCGCGAATGCGAGAGCCACAACCGAAGCTGCGGGAATTGCCCAGAAGATGGGCTGGTTAATGATGTCTGTTTGCATAAAAGGGAAGCGGAAAAATGAAGTCGTTCCCGCAAGGATAGAAACCGCCACCAAGCGAGTCAAGTTTCCAAAAAGGCAAAATTTGCGTTTACGGAAAATCGGCGAGTTTCGTTTTTCGAGATTCCTTTTAAATCCGAACGGAGCGCGGATTTTTATCGGCGGATTTGTTCTCCGGTTTTTCCGAATCGGCGTTCCCGCGAGGCGTAATCCGCGAGTGCTTTTTTCAAATCTTCCTTAGAAAAATCCGGCCAAAGTGTGTCGCAAAAGTAAAATTCGGAATAAGCTGCCTGCAAAAGCAGAAAGTTGCTCAAACGCAATTCCCCCGAAGTGCGGATAATCAGGTCCGGATCGGAGATGCCCGCCGTGTCCAAATAATCCGCAAATGTTTCCCAGCTTGGCGTTCCCGTGGCTTGCGTGCCCGCCGCGACATCTTTTGCGTAGGCGGAAACGGCGCGCAAAATTTCGTCGCGGGAAGAGTAGTTGAGCGCGACGACAAGTGTGTGTCCGGAAAATTTTTCCGTCCGGGAAACAGCGTTTTTCACCGCCGCGCCCACGTCTTCCGGAAGCCAGGAAATATCGCCGATGACGCGCAGGCGCACCTCATTTTTCAGCAAATCGGGCAAGTATTCTCCGATAAACGTTTTCAGGAGATTCATCAGCGCCGCAACTTCTTCGGCAGGGCGCGTTTGGTTTTCCGTGGAAAACGCGTAAAGTGTTACGGTTTTGATGCCGAAACGGAAAGAGTTTTCCACGACTTCCATCACGGTTTTTACGCCGCGAAGATGACCCTCGAATCGGTTCAGTCCGCGCGCTTTTGCCCAGCGCCCGTTCCCGTCCATGATAAACGCGACGTGCGCGGGCAAGCGGTCGGCGGGAACGCCGGGAGAAAAATCAGGCATTGCGGAAATCTCGGGCATATTCTTCGGCGAAGTAAGTCAAAATAATATCCGCACCCGCGCGGCGAATGGCAAGCAACGATTCATCACGCACGGCTTTGTAGTCGAGGAAGCCAAGTTGCGCGGCGGCTTTGATTTGCGAATATTCGCCGGAAACCTGATACGCCGCGAGCGGCAAAAGCGAGCGTTCCCGCACGTCGCGCAAGATGTCGAGATACGGCAAAGCAGGTTTGACCATGAGCATATCGGCACATTCGGCTTCGTCGAGTAAGGATTCGCGCACGGCTTCGCGGCGATTCGCGGGTGAGAGCTGATACGTTTTTTTGGTGAGACCGGTGACGTTTCCCGAGTCCTTTTTTCGGCTTCCGACCGCTTCGCGAAACGGGCCGTAGAATGCCGACGCGTATTTGGCGGAGTAGGCGAGGATGCCGACGCGGGAAAATCCGTTCGCGTCCAAGGTTTTGCGGATGCGCGCGATGCGACCGTCCATCATGTCGGACGGCGCGACGAAATCTGCTCCGGCGCGTGCGTTGTTGAGCGCCATTTGAGCGAGCGCGTCGAGTGTGGCATCGTTGTCCACGTCTGTTTCTTCGGCGTTTAAAATGCCGTCGTGCCCGTGCGTGGTATACGGATCGAGTGCGATATCGGCGAAAATGAGCATTTCGGGAACGGCGGCTTTTACGGCGCGGATGGCGCGGCAAACGAGGCAATCCGGATTCGCGGATTCTTCTCCGGCGGGAGATTTTCTTTCGTTGGGCGTTTTCGGGAACGGGGCGATTCCGCGCACGCCGAGCGCGAGAAGCTCGCGGCATTTTTCGACGAGAGCGGGAATGCTTAGGCGTGTTACGCCGGGCATTGAGGCAACGGGTTCGCTGTCGTTCCCGTCCGTCAAAAACACGGGCAAAATCAGGTGTTCCGGGCGCACTTCGTTTTCGCAAACCATGCGGCGAATACTTTCGCTTGCGCGGAGCCTGCGCATTCGCAATCCGCCTTCAAAACTTTGGAATCTCATGCGACCATGCTAAAACGGTGCCGCAGATGCGGCAAATTGAAATTTAGCGCGCCGACTTTGTCTCCGGTCGCCGTTCACCGAATGCACGCAATCGTCCGAAAATTCTTCCGCTCCACCTGATTTTATTTTTCTTTCGCGGGAACGTAAAAACGGGCATACTGCCCGAAAATTTTCTATGCGTTTTTTCTCGGCAGTGCTCATACTCCTTTGCGGGATCGTTTTCGGCGTTCCCGCGGCGATGGCGCAGGTGGTGAATTTCGATACGGAAATTCGCGAAAAAGGCTTCGGGAAGAACGAATCGCGGGAACGCGGCGTCGGGTCGTGGCGAAAAGGTCCGACTCGCGTGGAAATTCAGGATCGCAAGCGCTATGTTTTGGTGAACGGTTCCCGGCTCTATCTCGGGCATTCCCCGAGCTTCGAACACGGAAAATTTTTCCTCAAAAAGCGCGATTGGGAAAAGCGTATCGAGCCGATTGTGGCTCCGCCGAAAACGAAATCTCCGCGTTGTATCGTAATTGATCCCGGGCACGGCGGGCGCGACCCGGGCAAGGTGAACAAGCGCGGAATGTTTGAAAAAAACTATGTGCTGGATATTTCCAAGCGCGTCGCTCGCATTTTGAAGGCGCGCGGTTATACGGTTTTGCTCACGCGCGAAGGAGATTCCACGCTCGAGCTTCAGGAGCGCCCGGCGCGTGCAAATCGTTGGAGGGCGGATTTGTTTGTCAGTATTCATCTCAATTCCGCGTCTTCGTCTTCGGCTCGCGGGATCGAAACGTTTGCGTTGACGCCCGTGGGCGAGGCTTCGACGGGCGATCCGGGCGGATCGGCGAAAAGTGCCGCAGACGACGGGAACGCACGCGATCCGCTCAACACGTTGCTCGCGTTCAAGGTTCACTCGGCGCTCATCGCGAAAACCGACGCTGAAGATCGCGGCGTGAAATACGCGAATTTTGCCGTTTTGCGCACACTGAAATGCCCGGGCGTTTTGGTGGAATGCGGCTTTTTGACCAATGCGTCGGACACGGCGCTGGTTTCGACGAAAAACGGGCGCGAACGCATTGCCGCCGGTATCGCCGCGGGCATTGAAGCGTATGTGCGTTCCGTCGGCACAGCGCCTTCTCCGCGCCGGAAGTAATAATGAAAAACGGCGCTTCGTCTTATCTTTCGATGTTGGTGACGGCGGCGGGAACGTCGGGCTCGCGCCTGCTCGGACTTGTGCGCGACCAGCTGATTGCCGGATTTTTCGGAACGGGAAGTTTTGCGGCGGCGTTTATTATCGCATTCCAAATACCGAATCTTTTTCGCCGATTGCTGGGCGAGGGCGCGCTGACTTCCGCGCTCATGCCGGTGATGACGCAGGAGAGAAAAAACGGCGGGAACGCGCGGGCATTTTCTTTTTTCAATCTCGTTGTTTGCCGCGTTGCGCCGTGGATGTTGCTGATAACGGTAAGTTTTTGCATTGTTGCCGTGGCGATTGCGCTTGCTCCGGAAGCGTGGTTGCGCGCAGGCGCGGAATTTGTCGGGGCAGACGGCGATATTACGCGCCACCGGCTTGCGGCGTGGCTGACGGCGCTTTGTATGCCGTATATGCCGATGATTTGTATCGCCGCCGTTTTTACAGCCGGGCTGAATATGCTCGGAAAATTTACCGTGACGGCGCTGAGTGCGATTTGGCTGAATTTGGCGATGATTTTTTCGCTCGGCGTGCTGGGTTATTGGTTTGGAGAAACGCCGACGGAACGTGTGGTTTGGCTTTGCTCCGGAGCGTTGCTCGGCGGTGCGTTGCAACTTGGCGTTCCCGCGATTGCTCTGTGGCGGGAAGGCTGGCGTTTTCGCCCGAATCGCGAACGCACGGAGGCTTGGGCGGATTTGAAGGCAATGTTTTTGCCTGCGGTCGTCGGCGCGGGAATCAATCAGATTAACATTTTTTTCACTCGGTTTCTTGCGTTCGCCCTCGAGGAACAGGCGCTTTCGGTTTACTACTACGCAAACCGCATCGTGGAAATTCCCGTCGGGATTTTTACCGTAACGGTGACGACGGTCGTGTTCCCGTTGCTTGCAAAACACGCGGCGGACGGAAATTCGCGGGAACTCGGCGCCACGTTCGCGCACGGAATGAGGCTGATTTACGCGATTAACGTTCCCGCGACCGTCGGGATTATTGTGCTTTCGTTCCCGCTGGTGACGCTGTTTTTCGAGCACGGAAACTTTACGGCGGCGGATACGGCGGCGACGGTTCCCGTGCTTTGTGTGTTTGCTCTCGCGGTTCCGTTTTACGCGGTGAGCGGTTTGGTCGGGCGTGCGCTCAATTCGCTCAAGGACACGAAAACGCAGACGAAAATGGCGGGCGTCGCTTTCGGTCTGAACTGCGTGCTTGCTCCGTCGTTAGGTTGGTTTTTCGGCGCGGTCGGGCTTGCGGCGGCGAATTTGGTTTCGGCGGCGGTGCAGTGCGTGGCGCTTTATGTGATTTTACGGCGACGGGAACGCGCTTTTTGCGTCGAACCCGTTTGCGGAGCTTTTTTCAAAACGCTGGTTGCGTCGGCGCTGATGGGCGCGTTTACGCTGGTTGTGTGGTGGGGCGTTTTTGAGAAAATTTTTGAGGGCGGAAATCTTTTCGGGACAAACGCAGGAATTTTTGCGGCGCTGGTCGTTGTCGTTCCCGCGGCAGTCGGCGTTTATTTTGTGTTTCTGAAACTTTTCCGTTATCCGGAATGTGACGAAATTCTCGGTTTGGTGCTGAAAAAGTTCCGGAAATAAAAACGGTGTTTTTGCGGCGCAGGGAGGGTTTTCTGCGTTCCCGCGAAACGTTTTCTCCGTAGCGCGTGTTTTAAGAAGCGATTGGCTTAGAGCAGTTCCGCGTAATCGCGAATGACGGGAACGCCGGAGGCGAGAAGCCGTTCCCGCGATTGGTGTGCGCGCTCGCCCTGATCGATGAGCACGCACTGCACACCCATCGCGCGCGCCGTTTCCACATCGTGAAGCGTATCGCCGATATAGAGCACAAACTCGGCGGGGATTCCGAGTTTTTTCAAATGCCCGGGCGCGCGGTAGGATTTGTCGATGGCGTAAATGTCGTCGCTTCCGCTGAGATGGACAAAATATTTTTCCAAATCGTGGTCCGCGATGATCGAAGTCAAATAATCGTGGCGGTAAGCGGAGAGCACGGATTGCGTGATGCCCTGCGCGTGAACGGTGTGGATGAAGCGACGTGCGCCTTTTTGCAAAGTGCATTCGAGGCGGCGGGCTTCGTAGTAATCCATGTATTCGCGGCTCATCGCTTCAAAGGCGGTTTGTGAAGTGTCGAAACCCAAGTCGCGATAAACGTCGATTACGGGAAAACTGAAAATACGCTGATACGTTGCAATATCGATATTCGGCTTGCCGACACGCGCCAAAAGCCGGTCTAAAGACGCCATGCACAGCCACAAATCATCGAGCAAAGTTCCGTTCCAATCCCACACGATGTGGCGAAAATCTTTCAGCGAAATTTTCATGATTTCGGGAAAATATTTACACACCCGCGGGAACGCGAATTTATTTTTTCCGGAGCGGTCAAACCCGTTTATTTGCTTGCGCGGGAACGCACGGGGCATCAGAATTTCAGCGTTGACCACGCCATTGTGAGTCGACTTCCAAAGACCAAACTTAAATTCTATTCAGATTTCATACCCTAAAATTATGATTATCTCCGAAGCCGAACTGCAATCGTTCACGAACGTCGTCCAATCCCATCCGCATGATTTTCTCGGCATGCACCAAGCGATGATCGGGGACAAAACAGGCATCGTTGTTCGCGCGTATTTGCGCGACGCTAAGAGCGTGGAACTCGTCAACGTTAAAACCAAAAAACGAACGGAAATGCCGCGCCTGACCGAGGACGGTTTTTTCGAACTTTGGTTGCCGCGCACAAAAGAAGTTTTTGCCTACCGCCTCGCCATCGAAAGCTACACCGGAGAAATTCGCGAAATTTACGACCCGTATTCTTTCTGGCCGACAATTTCCGAAGACGATCTTTACCTGATTAACCAAGGGAACGACCACCGCGTTTACATGAAACTCGGCTCGCACGTGCGCGAGCTCGGCGGGGTCAAGGGCACGTCGTTCGCCGTTTGGGCGCCGTCCGCGCGCCGCGTTTCCGTTGTCGGCGACTTCAATGGTTGGGACGGCCGCTATCACCCGATGCGAATGCTCGGCGCGTCCGGCATTTGGGAAATTTTCATTCCGGGCGTTCGCGCGGGAACGAAGTATAAATTCGAAATTCTCAACCAGCAGGATCCTACGCCGTATTGCAAGATCGACCCCTACGCGATTTCTTTTGAGCCGCCGCCGAACAACGCATCCATCGTCGCCGACATTTCCGGCTACAAGTGGAAAGACTCCAAGTGGCTGAAAGCGCGCGACGCCGCCAATTGGCAGGAAAAACCGATTTCCGTTTACGAAGTTCATCTCGGCTCGTGGCGCAGCGTTCCCGAGGACGGCGACCGCCCGCTGAACTACCGCGAACTCGGCGACCAACTCTCCGCTTACTGCAAGGAAATGGGTTTCACGCACGTGGAAATGCTTCCGCCGACCGAATATCCGTTCCCTCCGTCATGGGGCTATCAGGTTACCGGATTTTATGCACCGACGCATCGCTACGGCACGCCGGAAGATTTCATGGCAATGGTGGACAAACTCCACCAAAACGGAATCGGCGTGATCATAGACTGGGTTCCCGCGCACTTCCCGCGCGACGCGTTCGCGCTCGCCGGCTACGACGGAACCCACCTTTACGAACACGCCGACCCGCGCCAAGGCGCTCAGCCCGACTGGGGAACGCTCGTCTTCAACTACGGGCGTTGCGAAGTCCGCGGTTTCCTCATCGGGAGCGCGCTTTCGTGGCTCGATCGTTTTCACGTGGACGGTTTGCGCGTCGACGCTGTTGCCGCAATGCTTTACCTCGATTATTCCCGCAAGGACGGCGAATGGATTCCGAACCGCTTCGGCGGAAAGGAAAATCTCGAAGCCATCGATTTTCTCCGCACGACAAACAATCTCGTCCACCAATACCATCCGGGCGCGATTACGATTGCGGAAGAATCCACCTCATTCGCCGGCGTTACACGCCCGACCAAGGATTACGGACTCGGCTTCGACTTCAAGTGGGCAATGGGCTGGATGCACGACACGCTCGCCTACATGAAGGAAGACCCGATCAACCGAAAGTATAACCACAACAAGCTGACTTTCGCGATGCTCTATCAGTATTCCGAAAAGTTCATGCTCGCGCTTTCTCATGACGAAGTCGTTCACGGAAAAGCCTCGCTAATCAACAAGATGCCGCAGTCCGACATGACGGCAAAAGCCGCCAATTTGCGCGCGCTCTTCGGCTATATGTGGACTTGGCCGGGCAAGAAAACTCTTTTCATGGGCGGAGAATTCGGACAATCCCACGAGTGGAAATACGACGCCTCGCTCGATTGGCATTTGCTCAAATATATCGACCACGAAGGCGTTCGCCGCGCCGTTCGCGACTTGAACAAACTCTACGTTGCCGAGCCGACCATCGCCGCGCTCGATCAGGATTATCGCGGGTTCGAATGGATTAACGCCAACGACGGCGAAAATTCCGTGCTTACCTACCTGCGCAAAAGTTTGGACGCTAAAACGACTTGGGTTGTCGCCTGCAACTTTACGCCGGTTCAACGCACCTACCGCATCGGCGTTCCCGCAGACGGTTTCTGGGCGGAAGTCTTCAATTCCGATGCGGAATGTTACGGCGGAACGGGCGAGGGCAATTTCGGCGGCGTCAAAGCCGAAAAGAAAGAGTGGAACGGGCGTCCCTATTCCATCGAAATCAACCTGCCGCCGCTTGCCTGCGTTATTTTCCAACAAAAGAAAAAATAACCTCCGCAACAGCACAAAAAACCGTTCCCGTGAAACCTCACGGGAACGGTTTTTTATGGGAGAAGAGGACTTCGACCGCTTCCTTGGTGCGCAAAGTTTTTGAAAACCACGGAATGTGCCGAAACACGTTTTTTTTTAACACAAAGGTTTTAACTAAAAGGAACAAAAGCAAAAAACCGGTGTCTTTGCGGCGCTGTGAGAGTTTTCGTTTTCCTGCGCAAGAGTCCGCGCTCCTCCATTTCTCAAAAATAGGAGAAGACTTTTTTAGTTTCTGTATTTGCCTAATGCCCGATGCTTTATGCTTTGTGCTAAAAAACAACCGTTCCCGTGATATTTTCACGGGAACGGTTGTTTTTAGAAGACTCAGAAAAAATTGCTTTCCGAGTCTTCGCTTAAATTTTTCGGCTCTTAGTAGTTGGAGAGTCGGCGGCGCAGGTTACGGTTTTGGTTTTCCAGCGTTTCGATGCGCTTCTTCGCCTCTTCGAGCTCGGCGCTGACTTCATCAACGCGGGAATCGGCGGCTGCCGTGCGATCGTTTGCCGTTGCGGCTTGCGCTTTGATACGCTGTTGCAAATCTGCGATTTCGAGCTTGCGGGTGGCGAGTTCTTCGTCGAGTGCCGTGCGTTCGGCGGAAAGTTCGGAAATCTGCTGATCTTTTTCAGCGAGTTTCGCTTCGATTTCTTTGCGGTCTTCGGCGCTACGGAGCGTGGCGACTTCGCCGTTGAGTTCTTCGGAGCGCTTACGTTCTTCGGCGAGTTGCTTTTCGAGCTCGGCAATGGTCGCTTTGTCCTTTTCGGCAGATTCCTGCGCGATTTTCGCGGCGGCATCCTTTTCTTCGATTTCCTTTTGCTGATCGGCGCTCTTCTTTTCGGCGGCTTCGATCGCCTTTTGCTGATTCAGCGCGCGTTCTTCCGTTGCGGCGAGCTGCTTTTCAAGGTCACGATTTTTTTGGCGGGCGATGGCGAGTTCTTCCTCGGCGACTTTGTTTTTGGCGCGGAGATCGAAGGTTTCGTCGTTCGCTTTGCGCTGGGCATCAATTTCCTGCAAATTTGCGTTTTCCTTTTGGAGGTCACCGTTTTGGAGGAAAAGATAGGCGGACGTTCCCGCGAAAACTGCGGCGAGAACAAATAATACGATAGATGCTTTCTTCATGGATTAGAAAAAAATTGAAGCGACTAATGATGAACAAATCCGTGGCGCGGTCAAATTGAAATTTAGTGCTCCGCCGTTGTCTGCACCGAGATAATCCCCGAAAACCTCTCCCGCACTTCAATTTCTCCGAACTTCCGCTTTCCCATTCTCAATGTATAAAAGATTGACATCGCGGAGTAAAAACGGTGTTTTTGAAGACTCCTTTGTCCCATGGTGTAATGGCAGCACAAGTGATTTTGGTTCACTTTGTTCAGGTTCGAGTCCTGATGGGACAACCACTTTTTTTTTTTGAAACCCGCAAGTTCGCGGGATTTTTTTTGATTTGTTGAAAATGAGTGTTGCCCCGAGTCGCGATTTTGCAAAATTCACCGCCGCCGATTGGCTGTCCGGCGAAGTGTTTTCGCTTGCGCAACGCTTGGGAGCTCCGGCTTCGGATGCGCAAAGACTTGCGGAAACCGTCGCCGCTCTTGCCGCGATAACGACCGAAAACCGCGGGACGCATTTGAAAATTACGGATGCGGAAACTTTTGATTTTCTGAAAAAAATCGCAACCGCCTCTCCTACGGACGCTATCGCGGGAACGCCGCAAACTTTTTCGTCGGGAAAAATCACACCGCTTGTTTTGGACACGGAAAATTCGGCATTGTATTTTTTCCGTCATTACAAACAGGAAGTGCGAACGGCGGAAATTCTTCTCGAACGCGCGCGTGCGAACACGGTTGCTCCCGTTTCGGAAATTTCGGAAAAAATCATTGCTTCCGAGTCGCCGTTCCCGCTGAACACGGAGCAAAAAGCCGCTGTGCGGTCCGTGGTTTCGCGCTCAATGACGATTATTTCCGGCGGTCCCGGAACGGGAAAGACGACGCTTCTTCTTCGTGCGCTGATTTGCCTTTTCGCGGAAAATCCCGAGGCGAAAGTCGTGCTCGCCGCGCCGACGGGGAAAGCCGCCGCCCGCATGAAGGAATCCGTGCAGTCGCAAGTGCGCGAAATTTGCCGCTCCGGACAGGTCCTTGCCGCGTTCCCGCAGGACGCTTTGAGAAAAGCCGAGTCGCCGGAGCCCGTGACGTTACACCGCGTTCTCGGCATCAGAGCTTCGCCGCTCGCGTCGCCGGGTATTTCTGCAATTGCCGCCGATTATGTCATTGCGGACGAATCCTCCATGATTGATCAGGCGCTGATGTTTCGCCTTTTATCCTCGCTTCGTGCGGGAACGCGACTCGTTTTGCTCGGCGACAAAAACCAGCTCGATTCGGTCGGCGCCGGACGCGTTTTCGGGGCAATATGCTCGGAGGAAAAACTCGCGTGTGCGCGGGTCGAGCTCACGGAGAGCCGTCGTTTCGATGCTGGCGGTGTGCTCGGGCGCATGGCTCGCGCGGTCGTTTGCGGCGATGTCTCTGCCGTTGCTTCTGTGTTGGACAAGCCGAATTTTTCCGCGCGGGAACGCGCTGTTTTTCGTTTTGACTCCGGAGAGATTTCTCCGGAAAAACTCGACGAAGCTCTTTCCGAAATTTTTCCCGAAAAACTTCAAAATGTTCCCGCCGATGCCGAGCCGGAAGAAATGCTCGCGTTACTGGATTCCGCCCGCGTATTGACTCCGTTGCGGCGGGGAAAATTCGGCGCCGAGGCACTGAACGCCCGCGCACGGAAATTGTTTGCTCCGCCGGGAAGTGCGGCACAGGAACATTTTCACGGGCAGCCGATTCTCGTCACGCGTAACGCGCCGCAGGAACGCCTTTTTAACGGCGATGTCGGAATTATTTTGCGCGATGGCGCGGGAACGCTTATCGCCCATTTTCGCGGAGACGACGGAACGGTTCGGCGTGTTCCCGCCGCGCTTTTGCCTGAACACGAAACCGCCTACGCGATGAGTATTCACAAGGCTCAGGGATCCGAGTTTTCGCGCCTCTGCATCGTGTTCCCGCCGGAGGGCGCGCATGCGGAATTTTTCTCGAGGCAACTGTTATACACGGCGCTTACGCGTTTTCGGGAATCCGGCGAAAATTCTCGCCTCCGGCTTTTATTTAACAGGGAAACGTTGCTCGGAGCCGTTTCCCGGGAAAATCCGCTTCGCGAACTTCTTTTCGCGCATGCGTAAAAAAAGCGTTCCCGCATGCGGGGACGCTTTTTTAGCGAATAATTAATGATGAATAGTTTCTTGCTCAAGAGCGAAGCGACAAGGAGTCAGTCTTCGCCCTGTGCTGTTCGTTATTCATTATTCACTCTCTTTAATCTCGCTTGCCCAGGAGTTTGGAGGCGGCGGGAACGACGAGGAGGGAAAGCACGGTTGCGGAGATGAGCCCGCCGAATTGGACGAGCGCAAGCGGGCCGAGCAGTTCGCCGCCGGGTTGGTCTATCGCGAAAATCAACGGCAGCAAGCCCAGTTCCGTCGTCAAAGAAGTCATAATAATCGGCACGACGCGTTCGAGCGAGCCGATGCGAATTGCGTTTTCCGTATCCATTCCTTCATTACGCAAATCGCGATAACGGTTCATCAGAATCAAGCCGGAGCGCACACCGAAACCGATAACGGTAACGAAGCCGACAATCGACGCAACGGACAGAATCGGCGCAACGTAATGCCCGCCGCCGAAGACGGAAGCAAGCGTTCCCGGCGTCGCGATGAACACCGCCGCGATCCCGCCGATGATGCAAAGCGGAATGTTCACGAGCGTTACGAGCGCGCAGCGTAGGCTTCCGAGCGCGGCGGTAAGCAGAAAAATAATTGCGATGAGAATCGCCGCGCCAAGCAGGTAAAGGCGTTGGGCGGCGGATTCCCGTGCCTGAATCGTTCCCGCGTATTCGACGGTGCAACCGAGTTCGTGCATCGCAGGATCGAGCTTTTCGCGGCAGGCTTTGACGAGGTCGCCGAGGTTGGAATCCGGCGCGGGATTGCAGGAAATCATGGCTTTGCGGAGTGTGTTATCGCGCAAAATCAGGTTCGTGATTTCCTCGCGGGAAACGTCGGCGGCTTCGCCGAGGCGGACGGCGCGTCCGTTCGTGCCGATGAGTTCGAGGTTGCGCACGTCGTCGACGGACATGCGCAACTCGGGAGCGAGGCGCATAACGATATTCCAGCGATCCTGATTTTTAATGACTTCGCCGAGCTTTGCGCCGTTCATTGCGGTGGAAACCTGCTCGGCGGCTTCAGCAATCGTGAGCCCGTAAACGCCGAGAATTTCCTGATTGTAGCGAATGCGAATCGTATCAACCATGACTTCGCGGTTGGCGCGTGCGTCGGCAACCGCGGGGAGTTTTTCCAGAATTTCCTTGGCTTTGAGCGCGGCTTTGCGCAGTTGCGGCAGCTCGCTCCCGTAAATGTTGATCGCCATTTCGGAATTGGAGCCGGAAAGCGCGGCGGAAATGCGGTGTGCGAGCGGGTAGCCGATCATCGTGGACGTTCCCGGAATCCCTTCGATGGCGTCCTGAATTTTCGCGCGCAACTCGCGCTGGTCTTTTTTCAAATCCACGCGAACGAGGATTTCCGAGGCGGAAACGGGCTCGGCGTGTTCGTCATTTTCGGCGCGACCGGTACGCTGGGCGACGCTGATGACACCGTCGATTTTTTCCACTTTTTTCGCGCATTGGCGGGCGATGCGTTCGGTTTCGTCGAGCGAAGTTCCCGGTACGGCGTTGACGAAGACCGTGTAGCAATCTTCGTTAAACGGCGGGAGAAAACTCGCGCCGAAGGTGCTCGCCAGCCACAGCGCGCCCGCCGTGAGCACGAGCGTTCCCGCGACCACGCTTTTTGCGCGGCGCAGGCAGAAATTCAGAATCGGCATGTAAAAGCGACGGATTTGGCGCACGGAAAAACTTTCCTGCGCGGCAGGGCTTGTTTCGTTTGCGGCGGGAACGGCTTGTGCGCTTTTCTTTTCGCGGAACGCGAGCGAGCAAAGCACGGGAACAACCGTTACCGCAACGACGAGCGACATCGCAAACGCGAGCATGAACGAAATGCCGAGCGGACGGAAAAATTGACCTTCCAAGCCGGAAAGGAAAAGCACCGGCGTGAACACGAGCAAAATAATCACCGACGAGTAGCCGATGGAGCCGAGAATTTCGTTTTTTGCGCCCATGAGCACGTCGAATTTCGAACGGCGTTTGTCCGGCGGGAGCGCGGCGTTTTCGGAAAGTTTTCGCCACGCGATTTCGACAAAAATAATCGCGTTGTCGACGACGTCGCCGACGGCAACCGCCAAGCCGCCGAGTGTCATGATGTTGATCGCTAAATCGAACATCGGGAAAAACAGAAACGCGAAAAGTATCGAAAGCGGCATCGCGGCAAGCGTGATGAGCGCTGTGCGCACGTTCAGCAAAGTCAGGAAAATGACGAGCATGACGACGATACCCGCCGTAAGCAGTGTTTCGGCACCGTTGGCAAGCGAAAGCTCGATGAAGTCGGATTGGCGGTAGGCGTCGACGTGGAGCTCCATGCCGGCGGGAAGCTGGCTCGCGGAAAATTCTTTGACGGCGCGGTCGACGGCTTGCGTCAGTTTCTGCGTGTTGGCACCGGGCACTTTTTGCACGGAAAGCACAATCGCATCGGTTCCCATAAAGCCGGCGTTACCGCGCCGAGGTGCGCCGTCGATTTTGACTTCGGCAAGGTCTTCGATTTTTACCGTTCCCGAGGCGTGCGCGGGAACGAGCGAGCGGCGGATTTGCTCAAGCGTTTCAACGCGGGAATCCTGTTGGAGCGGAAGTTCCAGCCCGGCGACATCTTCGAGGTAGCCGGCAGGCTCGGCTGAACCGGCGGCGGCAACGGCGGCTTTCAAATCGTCAATCGAAACATTTGCCTGACGCAAGCGCGCGGGATCGTAAATGATTTGATATTCCGGCAAACGCCCGCCGAGCACGGTAACCTGCCCGACGCCGGGAATCGCGAGCAGGCGATTGCGCAAGCGATATTCCGCAAGCTGGCGCATGTCGAGCAGCCGCTGATTTTTCTCTTCGGCGGAAAGTTTTTCAAACGAGGCATCCGGTGTGAGCGCGATAAGCATGATTTCGCCCGTGACGGAAACAATCGGTGCAAGTTCGACGTCAACATTTTCCGGGAGCGATGAGCGCACGCTCGCGAGGCGTTCCGTGACGATTTGGCGAGCAAGGTAAATATCCGTGTCCCAATCGAAATCCACCCAGACAAATGAGAGCCCGCCGCCGGACGAAGAGCGCACTTCTTTTACGCCCGCCGTGCCGTTCATCGCGGATTCGACGGGAATCGTGATATAGCGTTCGACTTCTTCCGCCGTCAGCCCGCCGGCTTCGGTTTGAATCGTGACGCGCGGCACGCGCAATTCCGGGAACACGTCGACTGGTGTATTTTTCAAAACAAAAAGCGATGCGGCGACGAGCAGAAGCGTCAGCAACAACACTGTAATGCGCTTTCGCAAACAAAATGCAATCAGTGAATCCATCATGGGAAAAAATTTATAGTGAAAAAATGGTTGAGAGAGGAGGCGCGTGAACGAATTGCGAATTTCGAATCGCGAGTTCCGAATGCTTTGTGAATCGTTTTGCCGGGGCAAAACGCCGGTATTAATTCGAAACTCGGAATTTGGGATTCCTAATTCTATCTAACCTTTAAGCTTTAATCTTTAAACTCTCAGCTTTTCTTAGTGTTCTCCTTCGTGGAATTTGCCGTCGGCGTGGAAGTGCCCGGCGGTTTTTCGGGTGGATGCGTTCCCGTCTGCGGGAAGGACGTATTTCAATTCGTATCCGCCTTTAGATACAACGGTTTCTCCCGCGTGAATGTCGGAAACGGGCGTCATGCCGCGGCGCGACGGGAGCGTTTTGACTTTGCGCGCAGTGAATTTGTTCGGATCGTTCGGGTCGCAGACGAAGACGACGTCGTCCACGCCGACTTTGATGACGGCACTGTTCGGCACGAGAGCGAATTTCCCTTGCGTGGTTTCGGGAATGAAAACGTCGAGGCGGGCGACTTGCCCGGGGAAAATTTTCTCCGGCAGATTTTCGGGAACGAAATAAATCGTGCGCGCCTGCGTGGTTTCGTCGATTTGCGAGGCGATGCGCAGCGTTCCCGCGAGGCGCAATGTCTGTTTAGCGAGAGAAATGACGAGCTCGGCGGCGGCGTTTGAAAAATCGTCGTTCCCGAACGCGACGCCCTTAAATTCGAGCGGAGCGGATTTGATGAGCGAAAGTGCGCTTTGCCCGCGTTCGCCCCAAGCGCCTTCGTTGAGGTCGAGGCTTTGGACGGTGGCGGGATTTTTCGCGAAAACCGAGAGCGTGCCGTCGAAGAAATTTGCGCCCGCCGTAGCCTGTTTCCAAAGGGCGCGGGAACGCTCGGCGGCAATTTCGAGAGAAATGATTTCGGCTTCCTTGAAACGCGCTTCGTTTTCGAGTTCGCTGTTTTTGACGCCGATTTCGGCAAGGCGGGCAAGGCGGAGTTTGAGCGACTCAAGTTCGGCGCGGGAACGCGCAAGAGCGGCATCGGCGTCTTTCATGTTGGCGGACATTTCGACGAGTTCCGGAGAGGAAACGGCGTAGAGCGGCGTTCCCGCGTCGACTTTTTGTCCGGGACGCACGAAAAAGCGGACGCTTCCGTTGGCGGTAAGCGCGGAGGTTTCGACGGCGGCGGGCGGAATCAGCATTTGCCCGTAATAAGATTTGGAGTAAACGACGGGCGCGGCGGAAACTTTTTCCGTTTCCATCGCGATGGATTGGCGCGCGCGCTCGGAAATCGTAATAACGGTTTCGTGGTGCGAATGCGCGTGAGAATCGTGCGCGTGGGCTTCGTGGGAATGAACGTGTGTGTGGTCGCTGTGTGCGTTCCCGTCGCAAGCGGCGTGGGTTGCGTGCGCGTGATTGTGCTCTTCACGGGAATGTGCAGCATGCGCGTGCGAGCAGTTTTCCCCGTGAACGTGTTCATGCGTTTCGTGCGAAGTTTTTTCGTCGTGGCTGTGCGCACAATTTTCGCCGTGCTCGTGGTGATGATGTTCTTCGGCGATTGCGGGAACGCTCCACGCAACGGCGGAAAGGAGAAGGGCGGAAATTTTGAAAAGATTTTTTTGTTTCATGGAAATAATATTTTTTAGTGAATAATGAATAGCGAATAGTGAATAATTATTTCTTCAAAGATTTTGCTAAGCAAAATCCTTAGCACTGCATTATTCACTATTCATTGTTCGTTGTTCGCTATCCCCTGTTTGTTGTTCGTCAATCTTCAGAGCCAAAATCCGAATGCGGGTTTTGAGGTAATCGCCGTAGGCGTCGCAGGCGGCGAGCTCGGCAGCAAAATGCTGTTGTGCCGCTTCGGAAAGCACGGTCGGGAGCGCTTCGCCGATTTTGATTTCGGCGTAAATTTTTTGAGTGCGTTCCCGGAATTTTTCCGTGCGAACGATTTGTTCGCGGCAATGCGTTTCAGCGATTTTTTGTTCGCGTTCGAGATGGCGCAAGGTGTGAAACTGTTCCTGCCAAAGCGTCATCGCGTCGAGTCGGGCAAGGGCGCGTTCGCCTTTAGCGGTGGCGATTCCGACGCGGTTGCGATTCCACACGGGGAGGTTGAAGCCGATGCCGAGCGTGAGCGAATCTTCGAAGCTGTCGTTCCCGTCGAGTTCGTAGCTCGTGCCGAGCGAGAGCTCCGGATACTGGCGGCGAATTTCCGTTTTGAGCGCGGTTTCGCTTGCGTCGTAGTTTGCGAGCGCGGCGCGGATTTTCGGGAGTTCGGCGAGTTTTTCCGGTGCGGGCGAGGCTACGGGCGCGGGAATTTCCGGCGAGAGTTTCGCGTCGAGCTTGAGTTCGAGCGCGATGCGCGGCGCGAGCCCGAGTTTTTGAACGATGCGGGAACGCAGTTCGAGCGCGGCGGAATCGAGCGCGCGTTTTTCCAAAATAACGGAATTGTAGCGGTCGCTTTCCTTTTGCATTTCTCCGGCGGAAATTTCCCCGATGGCAAAAAGTTTTTCCAAGCGGGATTTTTCCTCGGCGACTTTCGCGAGATAATTTTCGGTCAATTTGCTTTTTGCGGCAACGACGGCGTAATCAATCCAAAGCTCGGCGAGCGCGCTTCGGAAGTCGAACTCCGCCTGAACGAGCGTCCAGTAATCGGCTTCGGCGTAGTGCGCGGCGGCTTCTTCCGCCAAGCCCGGAAGCCCGGTTACGGGAACGCTCAGCCCGACGCCCGGCGTGTAAGCCCAAGGTTGCGCGCCCGTGTTGAGCACGCGTTTGAGGTCGAACGAAACGGACGGATCCTCCCACCAGCCGGATTGTTTTTCGACGTCGCGGCTCTTGGCGAGTTGCAGGCGCGCGCGGTTCAGCTCGGGATTAAACGCGAGCCCGAGCGTTTGCGCGTCGGCAAAAGTGAGTTGCGGGAACGCTTCCAGTGCCTTTTCGGAAGCCTCTACCCACGCGAGTGTTTCTTTTTCGAGCCTTATCGGATTCGCCTCATAACTCACGCAAGCGGCAAGCGGAAGCGTTGCTCCGAGTAGGATTAAAAGTTTTTTTGTTGGCATTTTTTCTAAAAAATAAAAAGAGTGAGGAATTAGAAACGGAAACAAAACGAGAAGCGGAAAATGAGGGAATGTTCTCTCACTTCCGTTTTCGTTTTAAACTACGCTAAATGCGTATTATGCCAAGAGCGGGCGCGTTCCCGTCGCAACGGGAGATCGCAGAAGTATTTGCCGCGAGTCCGGCGGCGGGGGCGGAGTTTCTTTGATTACCGAAAGGAGGCGGATTTCGGAGAAACTTTCAAAAAATGCACAAAGAAAAACAAACGTCGGAGCGGGCGCGTTTGTCGTGGTTTTGCCGGACGCGAGATCGTCGTCCAACTCGACCGTCATATGCTCGTGCGGGGTTTCCGGAGGGTGGGTTTCGCCACATTCCTGATTGTCACAGTGTAGTATGTTGACGCATTCGCAGGGTTGACTTCCCGCGAGAGAGAGTTCCCCGCCCGTAAAACAGATGTCCAATGCCGCCGTGTTGCCGATAAGCATCAGCACGAAGGCGAGGGCAAGGGCGATGTTTCGGAGGAAAGACATGAGAGAGGCGGGAACGGGAGATTATCGGGACTTTTTCAAAAGCTCGGCGAGTTCGTCGAGCAAATGCGTGTCTTTGCGTTCGAGTGATTCGCGGATGCAACCCTTGAGGTGATCGTTGAGAACTTCCGTCCAAACGCCGCGCAAGGCTCCCGTGACGGAACTCGTGAGGCGCAAAACATCGATGCAGGCGCGGTCGTCCGCAATCATTTGCTGAAGCGCTCGCGTCTGTCCCTCGATACGACGCAGGCGCACAATGAGTTTTCGCTTGGTTTCATCCGTGCGGCAATGCGTTTTAGAGGAATGTTCGTGGGAGTTCATAAATTTTAGGAAGATAAGGATAGCCCCTATCGCTATCTCCGTCAAGGTTTTCCCGGAATAAACAGAATTCCTGCCCGAATGCAGGAAAAGAGTATCAAATCTCGGTGCTCGTGCGAAAAATCATCTCGTGTCGGGAGAAGATTTTTGTGCGACTTTCTGAATAAACAAACGGCGTTCCCGTGCGGGAACGCCGTTTGTGTTTGCGAAAGGAGAAAAATTATTTTGCAGCGACGATGAAGGAGAATTCCTTCGTTTCGTTCGTCGCGACTTCCGTCACTTCGATCGTGCTTTCGCTCGTTTGAGCGACGCGGAATTCAACACCGTTTTCGTCGACGTAAGTCGTGGAAGCAAACGGATTGTCGCCCGTCCAGAAGCCCATCGTGTTGAAGATGAGGATGTCACCCCACGCGCAGAGCCCGTAAACGATACCGCAGGGGATCGTGCCGAGGATCGCGTTGATCCACTTGTTGGCTTCTGCGGAGTCCGCCATCTGCCAGGAGTTGTTGAACTTGTTCCAACGCTTCAGCGCGGCGAAGTTCTGATCCGGGTTGTTCGGGTTTCCGGAGAAGCAACCGGAAAGCATGAGGGCCGTAGCAACAGCCATGGACGCGAGTGCGATTTTGGATTTTTTGAACATGATAAGTGTAGTTTTGTTTAAGTTTAAACTAGGACTCCCATTCTGCGTTTTCGCAGAGATTAGACAACATTATTTTCGCGGGAAAGGGTCTGTTTTTGTCTCCATGAAAATAACTTGCACACGATTTGAGTGCGTGCTACCGTCGCAAAATATATGAACCCCTTTTCCAAACGAGCCCTGCTGCCGATCGCTGTGTCCCTATTCGTGTTCCCGTGCGTTTACGCGGGATCGCCGGCGACGGACGTATATCCGAAACCGCACATCTATAAAATTTCCGGCGGCGCCGGCGTTGATGCGGGCAAGTTGGCGGCGAGTTCCATTTCCAAAAATCCTGAGCTGAAAAAAGTTCTCCCGCGCACTTTGAAAGCGAAAAAGATCCGAGCTACGGGAACGATTCCGATTGTCGTCGAAAAGGACGGGACAAAGGTCGAACGCGAATTGGCAAAACGCAATGCAAAAAACGTTCCCGAAGCCTACGTTTTGAAGGTTACGCCCGCAAAAATCGAAATTTTTGCAAAAGACGATGCCGGCGTATTTTATGCGGCGCAAACGCTCGCACGCATGATTGAAGCAGACGGGAAAATTGCGGTTTGCGATATTGCGGACTGGCCGGATGTGGCGCATCGCGGGAGCGTGGAAGGCTACTACGGGCGTCCGTGGACTCCGGATGCGCGCCTTCGCCAGTTTGATTTTTACGGGAAATACAAAATCAATACCTACATTTACGGACCGAAAGACGATCCTTATCACCACGCGCGTTGGTGGGAACCGTATCCGAAAGAAACGGCGGAGCTTCTGAAGAAACAGATTCAGGCGGCGCACGACAATCATGTCGACTTCGTTTGGGCGGCGCACGTCGGAAGCATTATCACGAATCCGGCGAACGCGCAGGAAAATATGCGTAAACTCGTCGAAAAGTTCGAGATTATGTATGATCTCGGAGTGCGTTCTTTCGGTGTGTTTTTTGACGATATTTTTACGCACAATGCGGAACTTCAATCGGACGTCTGCAACTACGTCGTCGAACATTTTCTCTCTAAGAAAAACGATGTTACGCCGCTTGTGATGTGCCCGAGTCAATACAATCGCGGCTGGTCCGGCGGAGATTATCTCGATATCCTCGGCAATCGGCTTCACCCGAGCATTCGCGTGATGTGGACAGGCGATTCCGTTTGCACGGACATTACGGAAGGCACGGTGGACTGGATTTCCAAGCGCATCAAGCGCGAGCCGTATATTTGGTGGAATTGGCCGGTCGTCGATTACTGCGCGAGTTCGCTTTTGCTCGGTCGCACTTACGGTTTGGCGAAGGAAAACCGCGACAAGTATTCGGGTTTCGTTTCCAATCCGATGGATAAGCCGGAAGCGTCGAAAATCGCGCTTTTCGGTGTCGGAGACTATTGCTGGAACGTGGATGCATTTGACTCTGTTCCGTCGTGGAAATACGGAATTAAAACGCTGTTTCCGAAATATGCGGACGCGATGCAAACGCTCGCAAATCACAGTTCCGACCAGGGACCGAACGGTCACGGTTACCGCCGCGAAGAATCCGTCGAGTTCAAGCCCGTTATTGATAAGGCAACGGCGGAATACGAAAAAGGGAAATTTTCTGCGGCAACGGCGAAAAAGATGATCGCCGAGTTCAAGGAAATGCGCGGCGCGAGCAAGGAGCTGATTTCGCTCGTTCCTGCAGATAATCCCGAATTGTGGGAAGAAATCGAATTTTGGGTGCGCACGCTCGGCGAAACCGGAAAATTCGGCGACTCCGTCGTCAAATTTGTCATGACGAAAGACGTAAAAAAGCGCAAGGCTTACGCCGAGCGTGCTGCGAAATACTACGCCTCGCGGGAACGCACGATGGAAGCACAGGCGGCGCACGCCGACAAAATCGGGGCCCCGCACCGCAATCCGAGCCGCGTTGCCGCCCGTGTCGTGGCTCCGTTTTTGACGAAGGTTTTCCGCGACGAATGGGCGAAATACTGCAAGCAAATCGGCGTGAAAACCTCCGCTCCCGCAAACGACGAAGATGCGCCGTATAAGGTGATTTCCGATGTCGCTCAAATGAAGAAAGACATCCCCGCGCGCGAGGGAAAATACGTTCGCATCCGCAAGTTTGAGCCGATCACGCTCGCGCCGAAACAGTATGTCGGAATCGGACTTCCCGAAGGCGTTTACGGGGATTACGTTCACGTAATTTTAGAAAATAAAGATGCGGCGAAAAACGGCGCGCTGGAACTTTCGACGGATGGCGTAACGTGGAAACGCTTTGATTTCAAAGGAAAAAACAATAAGGGAGACGAGCTTTTTGTGGACTTGGATCCGGCGAAAAAAATTCGGTTCTTCCGCTACGTCAACACTTCAAACAAGTCGTTTAGCATCAAGCTGAAAGAATTTAAATTTGACGTTCCCGAGGACGCGAAGGTCAACTCCCGCGCAGCGATCTTCGACAACGACCCGACTTCGTATTACACGATTGAGAACAAGACGGAAACTTTCGTCAGTCCCGGTCCCGCGAAAGATGCGGTTGTGCTTTCGGATGCGCCGAAGTGCGTTACCGTATCCAAGGAAGGCGGAAAAGTTAAGGTTACCGTGAAACCGGAAAAAGCCGGGCACGTGGAAGTTTTCGAAATCCTCTGGAAATAAATTTGGAAGCGCCAAGCATCAGCGTTGAGCTTTAAGCCAAAGTGTTAAGAATTTTGCCAAAGGCAAAATCTTTGAAGTGAGCACTTGATGCCTGATGCTTGATGCGTAGAGTTCACAACGTTCAACTTTGCGCATCTTTGGATTTTGATTTTCTCTGAAAAAATGGCTTTTGATACTCAAAAAATCCGGACGGTGCTGTTTGACCTCGACGGCACGCTGATTGACAATTTTACGGCAATTCACCGCTGTTACAGCGATGTTGCCAAATCGCTCGGGCTTGTCCCGCAGAGCTTGGCGGCGATTCGCGCGGCGGTCGGCGGCTCGATTTCGTTGACGATGTCGCGGCTGATCGGAGACGAGCTTGCGCCGGAAGGCATTCGACGTTTCCGCGAACATTTTCCCGAAGTGATGTATGAGGGCGCGTTTGTTTTGCCCGGCGTGAAGTGGATTTTGCGGCATTTGCGGGAACGCGGAATTCGCACGGTCGTTTTCACGAATAAGGATTATGATGCGACGGTGGCGTTGCTCGCGCATCTCGGCTTGGCGGAACTCGTCGATGCCGCGTTCGGGACGGGAACGGAAAAAATGCCGTGGCGCAAGCCGCAACGCGAGTTTTCGGAAGCGGTTTTGGACGCGCTCGGTGCGGATCCGACGGAAACGCTGATGGTCGGGGATTCTCCGTTTGACATTCAGGCGGCGGGAGCGGTCGGAGTGACGGTGGCGTGCGTCGCCACGGGAACGCATATGCCGGAAACGCTTTTGCCCGCGTTGCCGGATCCCGATCTGATTTTCGGCAATATGTTCCAACTCGGAAAAACGCTTTGGGATTTCCCTCCGCCTTCTCCGGAAGAGGAAGATTGAAGATTCAAGGCATCGGGAATCAGGTATCAGGCAAAGAGCTAAGATTTTTGCCGTTCGGCAAAAATTTTGAAGTGAGTGCCCGATATTTGATGCTTTGGACTTGGAGCTTTTACGTTTGCCGCGGAGGCAAATCGGAACATAATTGCGGAAGACTTTTCCCGATTTTAACCCATGAAACGAACGACCAAAACACTTCGCCAAGCGAAAGGAAATTCGCAAATCGTTTGCATTACGTCTTACGATGCCGTGACGGCGAGGCTCGCGTCCGCCGCTGACGTGGACGTAATTCTTATCGGCGATTCCGTCGGAAACGTCGTGCTCGGGTTCGATAGCACCGTTCCCGTGACGGTCGACATGATGGCGCACCACACGGCGGCAGTTGCGCGCACGCACCCGGCAGCGCTCGTCGCCGCCGATATTCCGTTCGGTGTGGCTCACGGCGAATTTTCCGAACTTCTCAAAATCTGTATGCGCCTTATGCAGGAATGCGGCGCGGAAGCCGTAAAAATCGAGGGCGGAGCGGAAATGGCTCCGACGATTGCGCGGCTTACGGCGGCGGGCGTTCCCGTCTGGGCGCACATCGGTTTGCAGTCTCAAAACGTGTATCAGGAAGGCGGATATCGGAAATTCGGCAAAACCGATGCGGAATACGCTGAGCTTCTCGCCGCCGCGAAAGCGCACGAGCAGGCGGGAGCGTTTGCGCTTTTGCTCGAAATGATGGTGCCGGAGCTCGCTGAAGAAATTACGAAAAGCGTTGCGATTCCGACCATCGGAATCGGCTCGGGAAAAGCCTGTGACGGGCAAATCATCGTGATGCACGATATTCTCGGGCTTTCCCCGAAAAAACCGTCTTTCGCAAAAGTTTACGCCGATCTCGGCACGCAGGCGGTCGCCGCCATTTCCGAGTACGGAAAAGCGGTTCGAGAAAAACAATAAACAGGAACCACGAATAAACACGAATGAACACAAATTAATTTTGCCGTAAAAACACATTATTTCTGCGAAGGGAAAATTTGTGTGAATTTGTGTTCATTTGTGGTTTCAAAGAAAGAAAATTTAGCATGAATGTTGTAATCTTAGGCGCGGGAGCTTGGGGCTCGGCAATGGCGATTCATCTCAATCGTTGCGGACAACGCGTTACGCTGATTCCGCGCCGCATCGAACAGGCTTTGGAAATCGCGGGAACGCGGGAAAACGTCGACTATCTTCCCGGATTTGAGTTCCCGCAGGATATTCAGTTGGCGCACGTTCCCGCACCGGCGCTCACCGAGTGCGACGTGCTGATTTTTGCGTGTCCGTCGAAAGCATTGCGTGCGACGGCGGAGCGTGTGAAGGCGGATGTTTCTCCGCAGACGAAAATCGTGATTTCGCTTTGCAAAGGGCTCGAAGCGGAAACTTTGTTGCGCCCTGAACAGGTTTTGAAACAGGTTTTTCCGGATTTGCCCTGCGGAACGATTTCGGGTCCGACGAATGCCGGCGAAGTCGCTTCCGGGTTTCCCGCTGCCGTTGCGTTTGCGAGTGATGTTTCCGAAAAACTTGCGGCGGAAATTCAGCGCAAATTCAGCAACGAATATTTTCGGATTTACCGTTCGACCGATTTAATCGGAGTGGAACTCTGCGGCGCGCTGAAAAATATTTACGCGCTTGCGGCGGGGATTTGCGACGGAATGAAACTCGGCGCGAACGCGCGGGCGTCGTTGCTGACACGCGCCGTTGCCGAAATGGGGCGCATCGTCGAAGCGGAGGGCGGCAAGGCGGAAACCGTGCGCGGGCTCAGCGGCATGGGGGATTTGATTGCGACGGCGACGGCGGATTGGTCGCGCAACCGCCAATTCGGTTTGGAAATCGGACGCGCGGGAACGGAGTCTGCGTTGGCGAAAATGCGGGCACAAAAAGCTGTGGTCGAGGGCTATTATTCGACAAAGAATTTTTACGAAACGGCAGTGCGTTCCGGCGTTTCCGCTCCGATTCTGAAATGCGTTTATAACATCGTTTACGGGAACGTGGATTTGCGTTCTTCCGTTTGTGCGCTGATGACACGGTCGCTCAAAGAAGAGTGATTCCGAACGAAAAAACGGAGGCGGGCTCGTCTCCGTTTTTTTTATCCAGATGTCCTTTTTTATTCGCATCGGGTGCAATTTCGCGGGTAGAATTTAGCCATGGAAGAGAACATTACCCCGAAGGAAGAACACACCCCGCAATTTAAACACGTTAAGGCTTACGAAAATCTTGATTTTCTGAATAGCCCGGCGGCGCGCACCATTCGCGTTCACTGCGAAATGCTCGAGCCGTATTATCGGCTTTATCCGTATTCGATTCGTAAAACGCTCGTGTTTTTCGGGTCGGCGCGCACGCTTCCGAAAATCGATGCGGAAGAAGCACTCGCGCGGGAACACCGGAAAGTCAAAGAGCTTCCGTTGACCGAAGCGGAGCGCAAGTTGCGCATTGCCGCCGCCGAGCGCAACGTTGCCAATTCGCACTATTATGAAATGGCGCGCCGACTCGCATACGATTTGACGAAATGGAGCGAAGAACATTTCAGCAATCCTGCGGATCGCTATTACATTTGTTCGGGCGGTGGTCCCGGCATTATGGAAGCGGCAAATCGCGGTGCGTATGAAGCGGGCGGAAAATCGCTCGGACTTGGCATTAATTTGCCGTTTGAACAAAAGCCGAATCCGTTTATTACACCAGAGTTGGACTTTGAATTTCGATACTTTTTCGTCCGGAAATATTGGTTCCTTTACCTCGCGCACGCCTTGGTCGCGTTCCCGGGCGGTTTCGGAACGATGGACGAATTGTTTGAAATGCTCACTCTGATTCAAACACGCAAAACGCCGAAGAAAATTCCGATTGTGCTTTTCGGGCGGGAATTTTGGGAAAAAATCATCAACTTCGATGTGTTTGTCGAGCTCGGTTACATCAGTCCCGAGGATTTGGAGTTGTTCCGTTATTTCGACACCGTGGAAGACGCGCGCGAATACATTATCCGCGAAGTGATGTCCGACATGGTTTCGACGGAAAAATTCCCGACGCGTAAGGATGCCGAAGATACTCTGCACCCGCATCATCTTGATCCGCGGCGCACTCACGGCGGTTTTCGGACGATTTAAGTTCGGCGGCAGGAGAGAATGCAGGTGTCTGCGAAGTCGGCACCCGCATTACATTTTTGTTTACGGGAACGCGAAAATGCGGGAAAATCTCCTCCGTTTTAACGGATTTGCGGGGTTTTTGCCGATCGAGCCTGGACTTCGCGGACCATAAAAACAAAAACAATGTCAAATCTGCGATTAAATGCTGTCGAAACGGCCTCCAACCGGAAGGTCACTCCCGTAACGCGCCCCGAAGCGAAGCTCTCCGAATACTACGGATGCAAAGTCTTCGACCGAAAAGCCATGGCAAGGTATCTCTCGAAAGAGACCTTTGTCTCCATCACTTCTGCGATGGATCAGGGCGAACCCATCTCCCGCGAACTCGCCACGCACATCGCTCCCGCAATGCGTATGTGGGCAATGGAAAACGGTGCCACACACTACACGCACTGGTTTCACCCGCTCACGGACGGGACCGCGGAAAAGCATGACGCGTTTATCGAATATGACGGGAAGGGCGGAGTCATCGAAGAATTTCCCGGAAAACTCCTTGCACAGCAGGAACCGGATGCGTCGTCGTTCCCGAGCGGCGGTTTGCGCTCGACGTTTGAAGCCCGTGGCTACTCTGCGTGGGATCCGTCGTCGCCTGCGTTCATCATGGGCGACACGCTCTGCATTCCCACCGTTTTTATTTCCTACACGGGCGAAGCGCTCGACTACAAAGCGCCGCTACTCAAGTCGCTCGCCGCGCTCGATAAAGCTGCAACCGCCGTTTGCAAATATTTCAATCCCGACGTAAAACACGTTTCCACGTCGCTCGGCTGGGAACAGGAATATTTTCTCATCGACGAAGAACTTTACAACGCGCGCCCGGACGTTGTTTTGACCGGACGCACGCTCATGGGGCACGAATCCGCGAAAAATCAGCAGCTCGAAGACCACTACTTCGGCGCGATCCCGCGTCGCGTGCTCGCGTTTATGAAAGAGCTCGAGTATGAAGCGTGGAAGCTCGGCATTCCCGTGAAGACGCGCCACAACGAAGTTGCGCCGAATCAATTCGAGCTCGCGCCGATTTACGAGGAATGCAACCTTGCCGTCGACCACAATTTGCTCATCATGGCGCTGATGCGCGAAGTCGCTCGCCGCTACAGTTTCCGCGTTTTGATGCATGAAAAACCCTTCAAAGGCATCAACGGTTCCGGCAAACACAATAATTGGTCCATCAGCACGAACACGGGAATCAATCTGTTTTCCCCGGGAAAAAATCAGGCGGAAAATTTCCGCTTCATTACGTTTGTTGCGAATGTGCTGATGGCGCTTTACAAAAACAACGGCATGATCAAAGCGTCGATTTCGACCGCGACTAACGCGCATCGCCTCGGCGCGAACGAGGCACCGCCCGCGATTATGTCGTCGTTCCTCGGCGCGCAGATTTCGTCTATTCTCGATAAGTTTGAAAAAGCCTCGCTTGACGACGCGATCAAAATGGACAGCAAGAAGCGTTTTTCGCTTGGCGTCGGGCAAATTCCGGAAATTCTCGTCGACAACACCGACCGCAACCGCACCTCGCCGTTTGCGTTTACGGGAAATCGGTTTGAGTTCCGCGCCGTCGGTTCTTCCGCAAATTGCGCGTCGGCAATGACGGCGATGAACGCCGCGCTCGCGTATCAGCTTGTCGAGTTCAAGGCGGAAGTCGACGAACTCATCGCGCAAGGTCATTCCAAGAAGGAAGCGCTTTTCACCATCGTCAAAAAATACATCAAGGAATCCAAGCCGATCCGCTTCGACGGGAACGGTTATTCCAACGAATGGCGGGAAGAAGCGGCGCGCCGCGGGCTCGACTGCGAAACGAGCGTTCCCGTGATTTACGATTGCTACACGTCGCCGCAATCCATCAAGGTTTTTGCCAACGGCAACATTCACTCCGAGAAGGAACTCCATTCCCGCAACGAAGTGAAATGGGAGGTTTACACCAAAAAAATCCAGATTGAGGCGCGCGTTCTCGGCGATCTTTCGCTCAACCACATCATTCCCGTCGGGTTGCGCTACCAGTCGCAACTTCTCGACAGCGTAGCAAAACTTAAAACCGTGTTCCCGCAGGATAAGTTTGAAAAGCTCGCCGAAGAGGAATTGCGCCTTATCGAAGCCGTCGCGGAGCACGTCGGCGCCGTTAAAGCCAACGTCGACAAAATGACGGAGGCGCGCAAAAAAGCAAACCGCATTGAGGATTCCCGCAAAAAGGCGATCGCTTATCACGATACCGTTTTGCCGTGCTTCGACACGATCCGCTACCATATCGACAAACTCGAACTCATCGTGGACAACGAAATGTGGCCGCTTCCGAAGTATCGGGAACTTCTTTTCGTGCGCTAAGAGTCGGCAAAAGCCTTCTGCTTTAATCGGAAGTCGGGAATGAGGGTTTTTCTCATTTCTGACTTCCGTTTTTTTCATCCGCAAACAAGGAATTAAATCTTCTCGGAAAACGCATCTTTACCGAATTGGTAGTGGTTTGTTGACGCGGGAACGAGCATCTGTCAGTAAAGACGGCGTATGAAAAAACAAACTTACCTACTTGGCGTGATTCTCGCTTCCGGCGCGTTGTCAGCTTCCGCATTCGGAGCCACTTATTTCCTTCCCGGAGTCTCCTTAGAAGGCGGGTGGCATGATGCAGAAAAGGAATGGAAAGGCATCGACAATCAGATGTGTTGGGCTGCGCAGTCCGCGAATATGGCACAGTATTGGCAAGACTGGTATGTCAAAGCGGGAAATACGCTTCCGGAAGGCACGCCGTCGGGATACGGGGCAACAAAGCGCGACGACGGAATCCCGGCATCAAATATTTTTGAAATATTCAAAGAAAATTGGACGAATCAAGGCGGATTGAGCAAATACGGACTCACATGGTATTTTACGGGAACGTTGCATCCGCAATATTATCGAAGCGGATATGATAAGAATGCCAATTGGACAAAGTTAAAAACTTACGGACAAGGCGGATATTTTTCGGAGCAATACAACAATTCTCCGGAAATATTTATGACTAACGAAGGATTCATTGAGCATTTGGAATACGACGGCGGATTAAACATTCGGGAATTTACCGAAAAAATGATGCAATACATTACCGTAGATTATAGCGTCGTCGGGCTAACTCTCGATTTTTGGCTACAGGCGGGCGGCTACTACGGCGGACACGCGGTAACGCTTTGGGGATTTGAGACGAACGACGAAACAGGACTTGCCAATGCAATTTATATCACCGACTCCGACGACGAATATTACGGCATCAAACGCTACCCGATTGAGACCTATTATGACGGAGCCGATATCGCAGTCGGTACTTACTTAGACGAAGAATTGAGAACTACCTACCGGACAGAATTTGATCGCTTTGCAACACTTTCCGTCTCCCGTTTTGTTGCGGCGATTCCGGAGCCTTCCGCGTTCGGTTTGATTGCAGGAATGTTTGCGCTTGCGGTTTCGACGGCACGCCGCCGCCGGAAATAATTGTTCCGATTGAACCGAAATGAAAAGGCGTTCCCGCAAATTTCACGGGAACGCTTTTCTTTAAGCCCTAAGCTCTAATCTTTAAGCTCTCTTTTTTCTTACCCGAGTTTTCCGAGAAGCTCGTAAATGCGCTGCGTCATGCCGCGAGGATTGTCGAGCAAGCCGGCGGCGATGAGCGTGTTGTCGAGCACCTGCTCGGCGATGAGCTTTGCCAGTTCCGGATTCGCGTCGCGGAGCGTATCGAGCTTGTGCACGAGCGGGTGGCGCGGGTTGAGTTCGATTTTGACGGCGACGGGCTTGTCCGGCGTTCCCGCGTCTTTGGACATGAGCTTCATCATGCGGCGCATGGTTGCCGTCATGAATTTGTCCGGATTGAGCGCAACGGCGGGAGAATCGACAAGGCGCGTTCCCGTGGCACATTCGGCAACTTTTTCTTTGCCGAGTGTATCCGCAAACCAATTACAAAGCACTTTCATTTTTTCTTCGGAGAGCGGTTCACCCGTTCCCGTTTGCGGGACGTCGCCGAGCTCGATGTCGGCGGAATCGGCGGAAACGATGGATTTTTCCTTGAACGAGCCGAGTTGCCCCATGACGTAATCGTCTGCGCCGTCGTAGAGGAAAAGCACTTCGATGCCGCGCGCCTTAAAGGCTTCGAGATACGGTCCGGACTCGATGGCTTCGCGGTTTGCGCCGACTAAGTAGTAAATTTCCTTTTGGGAATCTTTCATGCGTTCGACGTATTCGGGCAGGCTCGTGAGCGTTCCCGCGTCGAGAATTGAGGATTCGCAGCGGAAGAGCGGCGCGAGTGCTTCGCGGTTGTCGAAATCCGTCGCGATGCCTTCGCGCAGGTAATTTCCGAAGTCGCGCCAGAACTTGGCAAATTCTTCCGGTTTTTTCTTCGCGCGTTCTTCGAGACGCTTAATCACGCGCTTGGTGAGCACGCGGTTGAGCTTTTGAATAATCGTCGAATCCTGCAAGGTTTCGCGGGAAATGTTCAGCGGAATGTCGGCGGAATCGACCACGCCTTTCATGAAGCGAAGCCACTCGGGAAGCAGATTTTTCGGCTCGGAATCGATGAGCACTTTGCGGCAGTAAAGCGAAACTTCCGGATTGGCGCGTCCGAAGCCCATCGCTTCCGGATTGTGCGTCGGGAAAAACAGAATGGAATTGATTGCGAGCGGCGCGTCGGCGGCGAAGTGCATCCAGTCCTGCGGTTCGTCCCACGCGTGGCATTGGAATTTGTAAAAATCCTTGTATTCCTGCTCGGTAACGTCGCTTTTGTTTTTCAGCCAAAGCGCCTGCATCGTGTTGAGTTTTTCGCCGTCGAGTTTCAGCGGGAACGCGATGTATTTCGAGTAGCGTTCAAGGACTTCCTTAACTTTGTCCTTTTTGGAAAAATCTTTGAAATCTTCTTTGAGTTTGATGACGAGCTTCGAGCCGCGCGGGAGCGCTTCGCTTGCGTCTTCAATCGTGTAGCTGCCGTTCCCGTCGCTCGTCCAGCAAAGCGATTCGCCTTCGACGTGTCGGGTGCGCGTGTAGAATTTAACTTCGTCCGCGACCATGAAAACGGAGAAAAACCCGACGCCGAATTGCCCGATGAGGTTTTCGTTCGCACCGCCGCTTTCTTTGACTTTTTCCAAAAAAGCCTTCGTTCCCGAGTGCGCAATCGTGCCGAGGTTTTCGACGAGTTCTTCGCGTGTCATCCCGATGCCGGAATCGGCGATAGTGAGCGTTCCCGCAGCTTCGTCGGTGGAAACTTCAACGGCGAGCTCGCGCGTCGGTTCAAAAACGTCTTTCTCCGTCAGTTGCGTGTAGCGGAGTTTTTCGAGCGCGTCGCTCGCGTTGGAAACGAGTTCGCGCAGAAAGATGTCTTTGTCTTTGTAAATTGAATGCGCGACGATATCGAGCACTTGCTTCACTTCCGCCTGAAACGTGTGTGTCGTGGAATTTGTATTACTCATGATTGTTTTTGAGAAATGCAAAAACCGTGCCAAACAAATGGGTCGTTGGTAATTGATAACGGATAAATTGATTGTGGATAGTTTCGTGTTCAAAGTTTTTGGCTTCGGCAAAAACCTTCGCACTGCATTATTCACCATCCATTATCAATTATTCATTAAAGATAAAGAAAAGCGTTCCCGCGAAATTAATCACGGGAACGCTTCTTTAAGCATTAAGCTCTAATCTTTAAGCTTTTGATTACGCCCAAAGATTGGTCGGATATTCGCCTGCTTCGATGAGCTTGCTGATGTTGGCTTGAACGACCGGCTTATCTTCCTTGTAGGTAACGCCGAACCACGCGCTGTCCGTGCGGAGAACCTTCGTTGTGGCGAGACCTTCCTTGATGAGCTGACCGATCGTCATCGGAATGAAGCATTCGCTCTTGAGTTCGGTGCCTTTTTCCTTGAGGAATTCGAGGAAGATGCGGTCGAGGTGGTCGAACAGTTTCGGCGTGCAACCCCACATGTTCATGGAAACCGGCGTATCGCCCGGAATATCCTTCGTGGAGCCGTCGTCGTAGGTGTTGCGCCCGTTGTCGCCGACTTTGGAAATCTTGGTCATTTCTTCGATGTCGGTAAGGTTGCCGTTCGCGTCCGTGTTGCAAACGCCGCGGGCGACGGTGCCGTGTTCGGAGAGCGTGTTCTTCATCAGGAAGCCGACCATCGAGAAATCGCTCGAATTCGGGTCGAGATTCGTGAGGTAGTTGGAAAGCACTTCGTAGGAGTTGCGACCGTAGAAGTCGTCCGCGTTGATGATGGCGAAGTTTTCTTTGACCACACCTTTTGCGCAGAGAATCGCGTGCGTCGTGCCCCAGGGTTTTTCGCGACCTTCGGGAACGGAGAATCCTTCCGGGAGTTTGTCGAGCGTCTGGAACGCGAAATCGACGGGAACGGGAAGGTTTTTCTTGGCGATCATTTCGCGGAAAGCTTCTTCAAAGTCCGGGCGGATGATGAAGACGACCTTGCCGAAGCCGGCGCGAACGGCGTCAAAAACGGAATAGTCGAGGATCGTTTCTCCGGAGGGGCCCATCGGGTCCATCTGTTTAAGTCCGCCGTAGCGGCTGCCCATACCTGCTGCAAGAACGAGGAGTGTAGGTTTCATATCAGGATGATTTTTGTTGTGGGTTAATTTAACGAAAAGTGGGGAAAGGATACCGCCGTTCCCGAGGGAGCGTCAACGCGTTTCTGCCTGTAAACAGGCGGATTTCGGGCGATTGTGATTCTCCGTTTGCCATTTCTCCGGCAACGTTTAGGATTCTCTGTATCATGTTTACGGGACTCGTTGAAACCACGGGAACGGTCGTTTCCCTCAAGCAAAATGAAAAGGGCATTTGGCGGCTTGTTGTCGATGCTCCGAAGTTCGCGGGAACGCCGCAAATCGGCGACAGTATCGCGAACAACGGTTGTTGCCTGACCGTCGTTGCCGTTGACGGCACGCAACTCGGCTTTGATGTTCTCGACGAAACGCTCCGTAAAACATCGTTTTCTCTGCTGAAACCCGGTTGCGCGGTCAATCTCGAACGCAGTTTGCTCCCGACGGCTCGCATGGGCGGGCATTTTGTGACGGGGCATGTGGACGCGACGGGAACGGTCGCTTCCCTGCGGCAGGAAGGCGCGAATTACCGCCTTTGCGTGCGGCCGCCGAAAGAATTTCGCAAATATCTTGCCTACAAATGCAGCGTTGCGGTGGACGGGATTTCGCTGACTGTCGCCGCGCTCAACGACACGGACGGAACTTTCGATATTTGGCTGATTCCGCACACGATGGCGGAAACGAATTTGCGGGAACGCAAGGCGGGCGAACCCGTTAATTTGGAATTTGATATTTTGGCAAAATATGTTGAGCGCATCGCGAGCTTCGGCGAGTTTCCGGCTGATAGGTGATAGCTTAGAGCTGAGAGGTATTTCCGAGAAGGGATTTAAAACTTATTAAACATTTGCATTAAACAATTTTTATTCAATGTCGGAAATTCCGGAAAAAATCTTTGATGCGGCGATTGTCGGGCTCGGTCCGTCGGGAGCTACGCTGGCGCGCCTGCTTGCGTCGCGCGGACTGAGTGTGGTCGCCGTTGACCGCAAAAAATCCGATCCCGATTCCGGCGGATTTCAAAAACCCTGCGGCGGCTTGCTTGCGGAAGACGCCCAGCGCTCGCTTTCCCGACAGGGACTTTCGCTTCCGAAATCGGTGCTTGCGGATCCGCAACTTTTTTCCGTACGCACAATCGATTTGCGCACCGCGCGGGAACGGACGTATCGCCGTTTTTACATCAACATGAACCGGCACCGTTTCGATCTTTGGCTGAAATCGCTGATTCCCGCGTCCGCGACGGTTTTTCACGATGCGACGGTGCGGAATTTTTCCCGCAACGAAAACGGGATTTTCGAGCTTTCCGTCTATGCCGAACACGAAGAAAAACGAATTTTCGCGCGCACGCTCATCGGTGCGGACGGCGCGTCGTCGCTCATTCGACGAAAACTTTTTCCGGAACACAAAATCCGTGATTACACGGCGGTGCAGCAATGGTTTTCCGATGCGCAGGCGCGTCCGCTCTACGCGTGCTTTTTTGACGATCGCCTGACGGATTGCTACGGCTGGGCGGTATCCAAAGACGGCGAACTCGTTTTCGGAGCGGCGTTCCCGCGTGAAGATTCTTCAAAAGCGTATGAACTTTTCCGCGAGCGTGCGGCGCGTTTCGGGTTTTCGTTGAAAAAGCCTGTGCGAACGGAGGCTTGCCGCGTTTTGCGTCCCGAAAAGATGAGCGATTTTGTGCTCGGCGACGGGAACGGCGCGTTTCTTATCGGCGAAGCGGCGGGCATGATTTCTCCGAGCTCGCTCGAAGGCATGAGCTACGCGATGGATTCGGCGGAAATTCTTGCCGATATTCTCGCGGCGGCAGGCTCGCTCGCTCCGGAAAAATTTCCGCAGCTGGCGGAAGATTACCGCAAGCGTTCCCGCAAACTTCGCCTGAAGCTTTTGACGAAAATTCTTAAAAATCCGTTTATGTATAATCCCGCTTTGCGCAATCTCGTTATGCGCTCCGGCATCGCGGCGGAACGGGTGAAAAATTGATAGTTGATGGTGGATAATTGATAATTAACAACTATCCACTAATCTTACGATGGTTTCCTTGCTTTCATTCCTATTTGCGGCAATCCTGCTGACGCTTTCGCCCGGACCGGACATTATTTTCGTGGCGACCAAAAGTTTGGCGCAAGGCGCTCGCGCCGGGATTTCCGTGGCGGCGGGGCTTTGTTCGGGCGTGTTTTTTCACACGGCTTTGGCGGCGTTCGGCGTTTCGCTGATTTTCCGGCAATCGCCGGTCGCGTTCAACGCCCTGAAAATCGCGGGAACGATTTACTTGCTCTGGCTTGCGTTTCAGGCGTTTCGCCATCGTAACGACGGAATCGGAAAAGATGAAGGCGAGGGCGGGCAATTCCGTTTCGCTGCGCTCTACCGCACGGGAGTTTTGATGAACGTGCTGAATCCGAAGGTCGCTTTGTTTTTTCTCGCATTGCTCCCGCAGTTCGTCCCCGCGGACGCTTCCGCTCCATGGCTGAATATGTTGCTTCTCGGCGGAGTTTTTTCCGTTCAGGCGTTTCTGATTTTTTCGCTCGTTTCACTGTGCGCGGGAAAACTTTTTTCGGTATTGAACACACGCCCGAGCGTTTCAAAATACCTCAACCTTCTCACGTCGTTGGTGCTTGTCGCAATCGCTGCTTCGCTCTTCTTTCTCTGAATTTCAATTTTGCGTTCATCGCGGGAACGTGATTTCATTATCCCCAATTTTTTATGACAATTAACAAGACAGACGACACGCGCATTCAGCGCCGCAAACCGCTTGTCACGCCCGCGCTTCTCATGGACGAAATCCGCCCCTCCGAAGTCGCGTTGCACACGGTGGAAAGCGCCCGCGCAGACATCAGCCGAATCCTCAACGGTGTCGATGATCGCCTCGTAGTGATTACCGGACCGTGCTCGATTCACGACATCGCCGCCGCGATGGAGTATGCGGCGTTTGTTTCCGAATATGCGAAAAAATATTCGAGCGAGCTCTTGTTGGTCATGCGCACCTATTTTGAAAAGCCGCGCACCGTTGTCGGTTGGAAAGGTTTGATCAACGATCCTTACATCGACGGCACGTTTTGCATCAACGACGGCTTGCGCCTCGCGCGCCGCCTGCTTTGCAATATTTCCGATTTGGGCGTTCCCGCCGCAACGGAGTTTCTCGACCCGATTACGCCGCAGTTCCTTGCCGACCTCGTCGCCTATGGCGCTATCGGCGCGCGCACGACGGAATCGCAGATTCACCGCGAGCTTGCTTCCGGGCTCTCGATGCCGATCGGTTTCAAAAACGGGACGGACGGCACGATTCAAGTCGCGATTGATGCCGTGCGCTCCTCGCACCACTCGCACTGGTTCCCGTCGGTCACGAAAGACGGAGTTGTCGCCATTTTTGAAACCGAGGGCAACAAGGACTCGCACATTATTTTGCGCGGCGGTTCTCGCACGGGACCGAACTACGGCGAAGAATACATCCGCGAATGTGTGGAAAAACTCACGGCAGCGAAGTTGCCGGCATCGGTTGTCGTCGATTGTTCTCACGGGAACAGCAAGAAAGATTACACCCGCCAGCCGGCGGTCGCGGCGGAACTCGCGGCGCAAATCGCTTCCGGTCAAAGCGCGATTACGGGTGTGATGATCGAAAGCAATCTTGTCGAAGGGCGTCAGGATTATCACTGCGACGCCAAAGGCTCGTGCGTTTACGGTCAAAGCATCACCGACGCGTGTATTTCGCTTGAAACGACGAAGGGCATTTTCGACGTGCTTGCCGAAGCCGTTCGCGCACGCCGCGCGAAAAAAGCGTAAAACGCTTCGTTTCGATTACAAAAAACGCGTTCCCGTGAGACAACTCTGCGGGAACGCGTTTTTTTTACACAGAGAAACGCAGAGTTTTTTTTGAGTTAATTTATTCTGAAGAACCGGTGTGGGATGGTTCGTGCGACTGCGCGGGAGCGCTGTGGGGTTCGGCACAATAACGCAAATACAGACCGAGAATCACGACAGGAACGATAATCGTAGTGGCGTATCCCCAGAGTCCCCAAAATATTTCGCCTGAAAGGAATTCCGTTAATGCCGTCGGACGGGTGGGAATTTCCCGAATCACAAACGGTGCAATCAACGCAATCGCCGAGATAATCGCAGCATTGGCGACTTTCTTCACTCGGTTTATTCGAACCAACATCCAAAGGCAAGCTACGCAAATCGCAATCAATTGTGAAAACAAGCAGACGAAAATTGCCATCGAATGGTAGTGATAGCCAAGCAGAAGTTTTACAAGGCTGATGCCGTAAAAGGAGAAAATAACGATTATTGAAAAAGCGAGTATCAGTTTGTCGCGGGTGTGTTTTACCAGTGCATAAAGCGCAACAACACACACGGTTGGGGAAAGATTCTCAAAAGCGTTTAACCTCACAAATTCAGAATAAAACGTCGTGAATGGATTTGTCGCTTCCGGTGTGAAAAAGAGCATCGCGCACCGCGTTAAAAACGTAGCTACAACATACGGAAGCAAAAAAAGGAAACAGTTTCGTGATTTTGGGTCCATTTTTTAAGAAGTTAAGTGTGAAAGCGGGAAGAGTGCTGCTCTTCCCGCTCTTTAAGCTTCTTTTACTTTTGTTCCTTCCCGGGAAAAAAGCTTTGTAAACGGTTTTAGTAGCCGACGATGGTGATGCCTTTTCGGCGCGCTTCGGCAAAAACGTTTTCCTTGTCGAGGATAACGACGTTTTCGGATTCCAACGCCGCGGCGGAAATTCCGCCGATTTCCATGCTTTCGAGTGTGCGCAAGCCGAAGCAGGGGACATCGAAGCGGTAATCGTGTCCGGGTTTAACGGTTTTGACGTAAAGCGGATTTTTCTTCGGAATATCGACGCAGCGGCGCAGCATTTTGTCCGTGCCTTCGTAGGCTTCAACGGCAGTTACGGTGCCGCCGGAAACGACGACACCTTGCCCGATGTCGAGGCGCGCACATTCCTTGGCGATTTTGATGCCGTATTCGAGTGCGAACGGCTCGATGTTTTTTTCTTTTCCGACGAGCGTTCCCGCCGAAGCGAGTTGGTCGTCCATGAATGCGCGGGCATCGAGTTGGGTGACACCGATTTTTTCGGCTTCGTCGGCGATGGCTCCGAAAATGGTGTGCGCGTTGCGTTCTTTGAGCCGGGCGAGAATCAGCGCGGCTTTCAGGTCGGGAACGAGTCCGCTGAAAAGGCGCTTTGGTGCGACTTGTCCCGCCATCATGAAATAGCGGGAACGCAGTTTTTCGAGCGAGGAAAGGAATTTTCCGAGTTGCCCGACTTTGATCCAGTGCACGCGGTCTTGCGGGAACGTCGCGACAAATTCGTCGTCAACTTCATCGATAATCGCAATCAGCGAAACGTCCATTCCGGCGGCGCGGGCGCGTTCGGCGACAAGGCGCGGGTAAGCGCCTTTTCCGGAGAGGAGCGTAAGCCCGCCGGCGGGATCGAAGTTTTCGGGCAAAAATTTGGAGAGCGGATGCATTTTTTTATTTTTTTGAAGACTTTTTGGCGGTCTTTGCTGCCGTTTTCTTTTTTGCCGGGAACGGCTTGGTCGTGATTTCCTTGGTTTTTCCGTTGATGACGACTTTGACTTTTTGCGGAGCCGGAGAAAGGAGTTCGTATTTGGTTACGCGCCCGTTTTCCCAATCGAAATTCACGGTGATGTTCCCGCGGGCTTTCATGCCGCGGACTTTTCCGGCGGGCCAAGCCTTACAGGGCGCGGGAAGCAACTCGATTTGCCCGGCGTGAGACTGCAAAAGCATTTCCGCAACGCCTGCCGGGTAGGAGAAATTCCCGTCCATCTGGAAAGGCGGGTGCGTGGTGAGCATATTCGGGAGTGTGTTGAACTCGAAGAGTCCTTCAATCATTTGGTGAGCCTTGTCGCCTTCCTTGAAGCGCGCCCAAAGCGCCGTGCGCCACGGCCATGACCATGAACGGCGGGAATCGCCTGTCGTGCCGCGCAGTTCGAGCGACTGTTTCGCGGCTTCCGCGAGGTCCGGCGTTTGCGAAACGGAGATTTCGCTACCCGGGAACACGGCGAAAAGGTGGGAGGTGTGGCGGTGTCCGCTGACCATGTTCGGGCGGTCAATCAGCCATTCCTGCAAATAGCCGTTGGGCGAGATTTTGTCCGGAGCGACGCGTTCGAGTTTGTCCTGAAGTTTTTTTGTCCAGGCGGCATCGACACCGAGAACTTTTGCCGCAGCAATCGTGTTTTTGAAAAGATCGCGAACGAGCTGTTGGTCGTGGGCGACGCCGTCTTCCACCGGTCCCCATTCGTGCGACCAGCCTTTCGGCGCGACGAGCGTTCCCGCAGGCAACCCTTTAAGTTGTTCGAGGTCGGTTTTGGCATCGGCGGAGTAAAAACCTTTTCCGTCTTTCCCGAGTTCCTTGAGGTGGTCTTCCCAGAAGTGGCAGGCTTCCTTCATCATGGGATAAGCCTGTTCCTTGAGGAATTTCTTGTCGTGCGTAAATTGGTAGTGTTCCCACATATGAAGCGCATACCATGCGTTAATCGGAACGTTCCACATGGTCCATCCGCCCCAGCCCCACGGATTTTGCGAAATGCGCGTTGTCCAACCGCGGTGGTTTTCGCCGAATTCTTTTTTCGTCATGACGCGCGAGGCGGCTGCGGTTTCCGTGATGTAGTTCAAAAGCGGTTTGTGGCACTCGGAAAGGTTGGTGACTTCCGCCGGCCAATAGGCTTCCTGAATATTGATGTTGTTGTGGTAATCGCTTGCCCACGGAGCATGGACTTTGTGGTTCCACAAGCCTTGGAGATTGGCGGGAAGCGAGTTTTTGGAGGAAGACATCAGCAGGTAGCGACCGAATTGGAAGAGATTTTCTTCGAGGTCCGGGTCGTTTTTTGTTTTCGGGTAATTTTTGATGCGCTGAGCGGTCGGGAGCGCCGCCGTTTTTTTGTCGGTTGTGCCGAGATCGATTTTGCAACGGTTAAAAAGTTTTCCGTGGGCGGCGACGTGTTTTTTCCGGAGCATTTCCGCAGAAACTTTCTGCGCGGCGGCAATCGTTCCCGCGGCGGTTTTTACGGGATCGGCGCCTTTCCAGTTTTTCTTTTCGCTCATCAGGTAGTCGGTGTTCATTGCGACGAGAATGACGAGGCTGTCCGCGTTTTTGACAGAAATTTTCGGAAGTTTCGCCGTGTCAAAATCCGCGCGCAAATTATCGCCATTGCCGACGTAGCTGACGGGAATTTCGGCACTTCCGCCGCTTGCGGAAACGGAGCCGCCGTCGGCGATGACGGTAAGATTTGCGGCAAATTCCATGTCGTTGGCGAGCGTTCCCGCCATGGTAATCGTGTTCCCGTGGGCGGAAAGTTTTGCCGTGTGGTTGGGCGAAAGTGCGATGTTGGCGTTGATTTTTCCTTTTTTCGACGCGCGGTAGACGACGGCGATAACATCCTCCGGCGTGCTGGCAAAAACTTCGCGCGTGTATTCCACGCCGTTTTGTTTAAACGAAGTGTAGGCGATGCCTTCCGCGAGCGAGAGCGCGCGCACGAAATCTTTCGGCGCATCAAGTCCCGGAGATTCAATCAGCAAATCGCCGAACGGCTGGTAGCTCCCGAACGCATTGCGCCCGGCGGTCGGTCCGTAGCCGTAGCCCGAGCAGTTCCCGCCGGCATTTTCTCCGCCCGTCCAAAGCGAAATTTCGTTCAGCGCGATGCGTTCCCGCACGGCGTTCCCGAGAATCATGGCGCCGATGCGTCCGTTCCCGACGGGGTAGCCTTCCGGTTCCCAGCCTTTACCGGCGCCGACGTTGTCGGCGGGAATCGTCCAGTCGGCGTTAAAACTTTGCGCGGGCGTGTCCGACCAAATCCAGTTTTCGGATTCGATTTTGGGCGAGGCATTGAGGAGGGAGGCGACAGCGAGAATCGAAAAAAGTGCGGTAATTTTTGAGTTTAATTTTATGTTCATTTTTTGAAAAAACGTAAGGAAAGGAAAAATGGGTGGAAAGACAAAATTTGGCGTGCGGGAACGCGGGAATTTTTTTCGCGGGAACAAAAACGGTTCAGCGGGCGAGGTCGTCCAACTCCAGCGCGCGGATTCCGTAGCCGGAAAGCACGCTCGCGGAAAGATCCGGGTCATCCGTAGAGAGAATCAGTCCGCAATTTCCGTTCGGGCGGCAAAACAGCGGGTAGAGGTAGTGGATGTTGATTTCCGCTTGGCGAAGCGCTTGGGTGATTTTGACCAAATTTTCCGGGCAGGCAAACTCTACGGCAATGACGCGCGTTTTTGTGTAGGAGATTTTCGCCTTTTTCAAAAATTTCTCTGCGGGCTCCGCATAATCCGGAAGAAAGCGAATAATCGCGCAGTCCGTCTGGTCGAGGCAACTCATGCCGAGGACGTGAACACCGTTGGCGACGAGCGCTTCCGTAATCAGGTTGAGACAGCCGATTTTGTTTTCGGCGAAAACCGAAAACTGAAAAATATGCTTTTGCAGACGGGAACGGGAAAGGGATTTGGGCATGGCTGGATGCAGGGGAATACGCCGCCTATTTTCCTGCGGGAAAGCGGGGGAGGCAAGCGAATAAGGGGCGTCGCGGGAACGTGTTTCCACTTGCGTTGAAGGAATTTTTCCGCGAAAATCCCAAGCTTTCTTCCGTAAAAATGACGGGCCTATAGCTCAACGGTTAGAGCAGGGGACTCATAATCCCTTGGTTGCAGGTTCGAATCCTGCTGGGCCCACCAACAAACCTGCGAGGGACCGAGTTTGCCTTTCGCAGATTTTTTTTTCCGGTTTGCCGGAAGCGGTTTTCAATTCTCGTCTTGCGGGAAGGGCGGGAAAAGAGTTTCCTTTTCCGTCAAACATTTTTTACAGACAAACAGCAAGAATATGATTCAGAAAACTCTCATCATCCTGAAACCGGATTGCATGGAAAAAAATCTCGCGGGAACGGTGCTTTCCCGCTTTGAAGCGGCGGGATTGACGCTTGCCGCGTGCAAAATGATTCAAATCTCCGAAACTCTCGTGCGTGAACACTACGCACACCTCGTAAACGAATCGTTTTTCGGTTTTCTGTCGAATTGGATGATGTCGCGCCCGGTTATCGTCGCCGTGCTTCAGGGCGAAAACGCGATTGAAAAAGTGCGCGAATTGCTCGGTCCGACGAAATCCGCCAACGCTCCCGCGGGAACGATTCGCGGCGATTTCGGAAACAAGGAAATCGTGACTTACAACATTTGCCACGCATCCGACGGCGAAGCCTCCGCTGCGGCGGAAATCGCCCGCTTCTTCAACGAAAACGAAGTTTTTTAAAGCGTTCGGGGCTTAAGGGAACCTCCATAAATAGAGTTTCTGATGAGCAAGGAAAAGTATTTGCAGCTCGCTTCGCGAAAAAAGTTTTCGAAATCTTTTTCCCGCTTGCGGGAACGCATTTACCTCTAAGCTCTCAGCCCTCAACTCTCATCGATTAGTCTTAAAGCATTAAGCTCCTAATTTTCCTTTGACCATTAATCTTTTTCAAAAATGCTCGATATCAAATTTTTCCGTGAAAACATCGATATGATTCGTGCGCGCTTGGCGACGAAGAAATTCGACGTCGATTTCGACGCGATTCTTGCTTGCGACGCAAAACGCCGCGCGCTTGTCGGCGAATTTGAAGCCGCACGCTCCGCGCAAAACGCCGCGAACAAGGAAATGGCGGCGATGAAAAAAGGCACGCCGGAATTCCTCGCCAAAGTCGCGGAAATGAAAGCGATTTCCGCCAAAACCAAGGAACTCGAAAAACAGGTCGGCGAAATCGAAGAGGAATGGCGCAAACTTTACCTGACCGTTCCGAATATTCCGGACGAAAGCGTTCCCGTCGGCAAAAACGAGAACGACAACGTCGTCGCGGGAACGTGGGGCGATCCCGCCGAACTCGTTTCGCCGAATGCCGTCGCGCACTGGGAATTGCCGTGGTTTGAAAAGGCAATCGATTTTAAGCGCGGCGTGAAAGTAACCGGCGCGGGTTTCCCGTTTTACGTCGGCGATATGGCGCGTCTGCTTCGCGCGCTGATTCAGTTCTGCCTCGACGAAGCCCACGAAGCCGGCTACGAAGAAGTCATGGCTCCGATTATGGTCAATCCCGCTTCGGCGACCGCGACCGGACAGCTTCCCGACAAGGAAGGGCAAATGTATTACGCGCCGGAAGACGATTTTTACATGATTCCGACGGCCGAAGTTCCCGTTACAAATTTCTTCCGCGACGAAATCATCGACGAGCGCGATTTGCCGATTCGCCGTTGCGCCTACACACCGTGTTTCCGTCGCGAAGCGGGAAGCTGGGGCGCGAACGTGCGCGGGCTCAATCGCCTGCACCAGTTTGACAAAGTCGAACTCGTCAAATGGACGCACCCGAACCAATCTTTCGCCGAGCTCGAAACGCTCAAGGACGATGCGGCTCGCCTCCTGCAAAAGCTGAATTTGCCGTATCGCGTGCTCTTGATTTGCTCCGGCGACATCGGCTTCCCGCACGCCAAGCAGTATGACCTCGAAGTTTTCGCGGGCGGACAAAAACGCTGGCTCGAAGTTTCGAGTTGCTCCTGCTTTACGGACTTCCAAGCGCGCCGCGCGGGAATTCGCTTCCGTCCGAAAGACGGCGGAAAAGCGGAAACCGTTCACACGCTCAACGGCTCCGGGCTCGGCTTGCCGCGCGTGCTTGCCGCGATTTTGGAAAACAACGTTCAGCCTGACGGCTCGGTCCGCGTTCCCGAAGTGCTTCGCAAATACTACGGCAAGGAGTTTATCGGCGAACCGAAAAACTGACGCGGGAACGCCGCGTTTTAGCTCCAAGTATCAGGCTCCGGGCTTCAAGCTGTTTACGTCTAACGCCCGGAGCCCGCTACTTGGAGCTTTTATTTGTTTTCCCTTGCGGGAACGCGAACGCGGGTATACTCTCGGCAATACTTGCTTTCGTCGGCGTTTTGCAACGGAACTCTCGGAAGCGACGACTCATTTTTTTTTAGAAATTACAATGAAATTCAAAACTCTCACACCTGCAGAAGCTGCCGCTTTCATCGAAAACGGCGAAAACATCGGACTCAGCGGATTTACCGCTGCCGGCGCGCCGAAAGCCGTCCCGCGTGCGCTCGCCGAAAAAGCCCTTGCCGAACACGCGGCGGGCCGTCCGTTCAAGGTGAACCTTTTCTCCGGCGCTTCCACATCGGCATCGACCGACGGCGTTCTCGCTCAGGCAGACGCGATTGACTACCGCACCCCTTACCAATCCAACGGCGATCTGCGTAAAAACATCAACTCGCAGAAAACGCGCTACAACGATATGCACCTTTCCCACACGGCGATGTATATGCGCTACGGATTCATTCCGCGTGTGAAAACCGCAATCGTCGAAGCCACGGAAGTTACCGACGACGGAAAAATCGCGCTCACGACCGCCGGCGGGAACACCGCAACGTATTGCACACTTGCCGATCGCATCATTGTCGAACTCAATGCGTATCACCACCCGGGCTTGAAGGACTTGCACGATATTTACACGCCGGCGAATCCGCCGCACCGCGCGCCGATTCCGATGACGCACGTGCAGGATCGCATCGGCACGACGATGCTTCAAGTCGATCCCGCGAAGATTCTCGGTATCGTTTGCACCGATGAAAATGACCACATCGCGCCGTTTAAGGCAAGCGATCCCGTTACCGATAAAATCGGTGAAAACGTCTGCAACTTCCTCGCAGACGAACTCAGAGCGGGGCGCCTTCCCAAGGAATTTCTCCCGATTCAGTCCGGCGTCGGCAATATCGCAAACGCCGTTCTTGCCGCTCTCGGTCGCAACACGGAAATCCCGCCGTTCCGTATGCACACGGAAGTCATTCAGGACTCCGTTATCAAGCTCATGGATGCCGGTCGTTGCACCTTTGTCGGCGGTTGCTCGCTCACGGTTTCGGACGATTGCCTCAAGCACATTTACGAAAACTTCGAGTTCTACAAAAATAAAATCGTTCTGCGCCCGCAGGAAATCTCAAACAATCCGGGCATCGTCCGCCGCCTCGGTTTGATTTGCATGAACACGGCGATCGAAGTCGACCTCTTCGGACACGTCAATTCCACGCACTTCTACGGACGTCAAATGATGAACGGTATCGGCGGCTCGGGCGACTTTGCCCGCAACGCGTATCTGACGATTTTCACCTGCCCGTCGGTCGCCAAGGGCGGCGCAATTTCGTCCATCGTTCCGATGTGTTCTCACATCGACCACACGGAACACGATGTCGATATCGTTGTCACTGAGCAGGGCGTTGCCGACCTTCGCGGAAAATCTCCGCGGGAACGCGCCGAAGAACTCATCGAAAAGTGCGTTCACCCGGAATATCGCCAGCTACTTCGCGACTACATCGCGCGCACGCCGGGTTACCACACGCCTTGCGATGTCACGAAGGCTCTCGAATTCCACCGCGCATTCCTCGCCGAAGGCGATATGCGCAAAGCAAACATGGCTTAATTCGTTCGCCGATAATACAAAAGAGCGTTCCCGCGTAAAAACGGTCTTTGCCGCGCGGGAACGCTCTTTTTTATATATTGAAAAAAAAGGAAAACGCTCCCGGAAGTATCTTCCGGGAGCGCTGACTTAATCTATAATCTGATAATATGAAAAGTGGGGTTTTTAAGGAAAACCTTCTTTCTTTCCCATCCTTTTCCGGTTAAACAAAATAAAAAAACTCTGTGTTTTCGGGGCATTCCGTGGTTCAAAAACTCCGTGGTTGAGCGTGGCGGGCGTTCCCGCTAACGTTGAGGCATGGACGAAACTGAATTGCACTTTGTTCCCGTGATGTCTTGCGCTGAGGCGAAAGCGTTTGAGAAAGATTTTTTTGCGCGGCAGGAGTCGATGTCGGAAGAAACTGCGATGTCGGCGGCGGGAACGGGAGTCGGCGAAGCGATTCTGCGCGAATGCAACGCGCGGGGGCTTGCGATTTCCCGGCAACTTGTTTTCGCGGGGAAAGGGCACAACGGCGGAGATGCCGTGCGCGCGGCGGAGCGGATTTTTGAGGAAACTTCGTGTGTGACGGCGCTGGTTTTCTTTGCAGAAAATGCGGAAAAACTTGCTCCGCTGACACGAAAATTTTTGGAACAATTCCTTGCGTGCGTTCCCGCGGAAAAGCGTTTGGTTTTCTTTTTGCCGGATTCCGTCGGTGAGATTCCGTGCGATTTGAAAGATTTTTCCGCGCGGACAAATGTGTTTATTGACGGCGTTTTCGGGCATAGTTTTCGTCCGCCGTTTCCGCAAAATATTCGTGCTCGGCTCGACGAAATTTTGTCGGTGCGTTCCCGCGCTTCCGTTTGTTGTAGCGTGGATTTGCCGTCGGGTTTGAGTGACGCGGGCGCGTCGGATTGCGCTTTGCGTGCGGATTTCACGTTCCCGACGGGAATTTTGAAAAAGCCCGTGTTTGCGCATACGGAATTTTCCGGACGCATCGTTCCCGTGAGTATAGCATTTTCCGGATACAACGTTTCGGCATTGGCGGTTGCGGACAAGGCGTATTTTTTGAAAAAGATTTTTGCGGCGCGTCCTGTGCTTTGCGACAAGCGGGATTTCGGGCACGTGCTGATTATCGGCGGTTCGCGGACGATGCCGGGCGCGCTAATGCTGAATGTGCTGTCTGCGTTGCGTGCGGGCGCGGGGCTTGTTTCCGTGATTTGCCCGGGGCGCGTTCAGGCGGCGTTTGCGGCGCGTGCGCCCGGCGCGATGTGGATCCCGTGTCGGGAAAATGCGAACGGTGGCTTGGATTGCGCGGCTGCGTTTGCGGAGTTTGAAAAAATTTTGCCGCGCGTTTCCGCCGTGCTCTGCGGTTCGGGCATGGGAACGGCGGAAGACACTCAGCGTTTGATTCAAAAAATCGCGGCGGAAACGCCTCGCGAAATTCCGCTCGTTCTCGATGCGGACGCGCTACGACCGGAAACGCTGAGCGCGTTGCGGGAACGCGGTGCTTCGGCGGAAAGAACGGTGATTTTGCCGCACGCGGGAGAGTTCGCTCGGCTTGGCGGCACGGCGGATCGCGTGCGGGAATTTTGTCGGGAAAACGCTCTGACGCTTGTATTGAAAGGCGTTTGCTCGCGCGTGGCGGATGCGCAAACCGAGTGGCTTGTGTTTGCGGGAACGCCTGTTTTGGCACGCGGAGGAAGCGGCGACGTGCTGGCGGGAATGGTCGCGACGATACTCGCTTCTCAGAAAAATTTTGCGGATGAAAAGGCTTCCGTGCGGGAACGCGTGCTTGCCGCCGTGATTTGGCACGGGAACGCCGCGCAGAAGCTCGCGGCGGCGCAGGGCGAACGCTGTGCGGATATTTCCGCGTTGCCGGAGTTTTTCGGCGAGTGAATCGCCGGGAGAACAAATCCTTCTTTGTCTTTTGTCGTATTCCCGTTTTAAATCACAGCACCATGAAAATGTTTGTCCGAGTTTTTTGCGTTGCGTGCCTCGTCGGGTTTTTGGCGGGAACGCTTGGCGCCGCTCCGAAAAAGGTCGATATCCCGCTTGCGGAGGTTTTGGAAAGTTGCCTGCAGGAAGGCACGACATTTTATCCGGAGTATCGCGACGAGATTAATCCGACGAAAAAACGCCCGGATAAAGTGATCGGGAAGTGGAGTTGGGAAAAGGCGGAAAAATCGGACATGACGGAGTTCCCGTCGAGCAGTGCGCCGTGGACGGACAAGTCGAAAATCGAGGAGCTGATTGCTTCGATGGACGAATTTTTGTGCGGCGATCCGAAAAAGACGAAGGCAGCACCGGCGGCGGAGGATTTTCCGGGCGTTCCCGAGGGAGAAGTGGATTTGGTCGAGCGGCAAATTGTGATTGATCCCGCAATCGGCGGTTGGCACAGCACGGGTCTTTGGGCTCCGCCCGGACAAAAAATCACGCTCACGTTTCAGGGAAAAACCAAAGCGCCGATGTCTCTGCGCATCGGCTCGCAAACGGATTTTCTGACTTGGGGGCATTTGGAAAAACATCACGACAGCAAGTTGTTCCGCTTGCCGAGGCTGACGAATTCGATGCGGATTTCCGGCGACGATATTCGCGGTCGAAAATTTGAATTTGCCAATCCCGTGGGCGGGCTGATTTACGTCGAAGTTCACGGTGTGCACAAAAAAGTGAAACCGGCGAAAATGACGATTTCGGGCGGTGTGCCGTCACCGCTTTACGTCTTCGGCGAAAAACCGCTGGAGAAGGAAAGCCTGACGACTTCGGAGGAATGGAAAGAGCAACTTGCAACCTACAAAGCGCCGTGGGGCGAGATTCAGACTCCGCGACTCACATTCACGCTCCCGCTGGATATGTTGCAGGCGATGAAGCTCCCTCGCCGCGTTTGCAAGAAACTGCAATGCGGTATGGCGGTGCAGGATTGGATTGTCGGCTGGGATTTGACGGAAAATCGTATCAACGAGCCGATGCGCTTCGTGCTCGACCGGCAGATTTCCGTCGGCTACGGGCACTCCGGTTATCCGGCAATGGGCTATATGGATTGGGGAAATTGCATTAAAACGGGAGATTTGACCAAGTCCGGAAGTTGGGGGCTGTGGCACGAGTTGGGGCATAACCACCAGGGACCGACGCCGTATTTTTGTATTCCGAGTGCGAATTTGACGGAAGTTACCGTGAACGTTTTTTCCACGGTTTCGCAGGTGCACGGTTGCGACGTGCCTTACGACAAGGCTTGGGACGGGACGAGCATCGCCGAAGACGATATGCGCGAATCCGTCGCCGCGTTTTTCCGTAGCTCGGAGGAATTCAGCCCGTTTGAGGATGTGCGCGTGAAACTGTATTTCTACGTCGAATTAATGCGGGAACTCGGTTACGAAGCGTTTCGTGCAATGGCGACGGAATATCAGGAAAAACCTTTCGGAAATCTTTCCGATCAGGAAAAATGGGATTGGATTCTGACAACGCTTTCCGCCGTTACGGAGAAAAATTTGGCGCCGTATTTTAAGGCGTGGAAAATTGATGTTTCTTCGCGAGCGCTGAACAAGGTCGAAAAGTATCCGGATTGGGAATACCTGAAAGATTATCCGGAAAAATATTTGAACCCGAAGCCGAAGCGGGAACACAAAGAAAAAGCGACGGCGGGAACGAAGTCCGAAAAATCGGAAAAAACGCCGAAAGCCGCGAAATCCGATAAGTCCGCGAAATCTGAAAAATCCGTAAAATCCGGAAAGCCGAAAAAGGGCAAGACGAAGAAAGCCGCCGGAGGAAACAAAACCCGCGAATGAACACGAGTTTTACTTCGCACGGATTATTCGCGGTCCCGATTTTCTTTGTCCGACCCGATAAATTTCAATTTGCGTTTTCGCGTTTGAATTACGATTTTGGGAGCAATGAGTTCCTCCGATTTTTTTGAAAGACAAGACCATGCCCGGCGCGCCACGCGTCGGCTCGTGCTTTGGTTCGCGCTCGCCCTCGCGGGAACGACGGCGGCGATTTATTTCATCGTTCGCACGGCGATGAATCTCGCCGCATACGGTAGTTTTACGAAAGAATTTTTTCCGCTTTGGCAAGGCTCGGAAAACGTGTTTTGGGATCCGCTTTTGCTCGTTGTCGTTGCGGCGGGAACGTTGATTGTCGTCGGCGGAGCGAGTTTGCTCAAATCGATTGATTTTGCGAGTTCTACGGGCGCGGATGTCGCACGGCAACTCGGCGGGCGCGAAGTTTCTCCCGGAACCGTCGCGCTCGACGAACGCCGCCTCATCAACGTCGTGCAGGAAATGTCGCTTGCGTCCGGCGTGCCTGTTCCGAAAATTTTTATTCTCGAAGACGAAAAAAGCATCAACGCATTCGCGGCGGGAACGAGCGCGGACCGCGCGGCGGTCGCCGTTTCGCGCGGCGCTTTGGACAAACTTTCGCGCGACGAACTACAAGCCGTTGTCGGGCACGAATTTTCGCACATTCTCAACGGAGATATGCGTCTGAACATCCGCCTCGTCGGTTGGATTTTCGGGCTGATTATGATTTCCATGTTGGGGCAAACGCTGTTTCGCATTGCGGCGATTTCGCCGCGCTCGCGTTCCCGCGACAACGACAAAGGTTCTGCCGCGATGATTTTTCTGTTTGTCGGAATCGCGTTGCTTGTCGTCGGGTTGGTCAGCCAAATTTTCGCCCAAATTATCCAAGCGGCGATTTCGCGCCACCGCGAACGCCTTGCCGACGCCTCGGCAACGCAATTTACGCGCAACCCGACGGCGCTCGCCAACGCTCTTGCCCGCATCGGCGGCGATGCTTACGGAAGCCGTATCGAATCTCCTCGCGCGGGAGAATTTGCGCACCTGTTTTTCGCGAACGGAGTGAATGCGATTTTCGCCACGCACCCGCCGCTGGAAGAGCGTATTCGTGCGCTCAATCCCGATTGGGACGGGAAATTTCTTCCGCCGCTTTCACAGAGAGATTTTCGTGCCGAAGCCAAAATCGATGCCGAAATCACGGCTCAAAAAACCGATTTGCGCAAGCTCTCCGGCGGCGGAGCAGTTCCCGTTTTCGTTGAACAGCTTTCGCAAAACGCCGCCGACGCCAAAGCTCTCATTTACATGCTGTTGATGACGGATTCGCCGTCGCACAACGTGGAGCAGGCGAAAATCCTGCACGCGCGGGAATCCCTTTCCGTTTTCAAAAAAATGGAATCGAGTTGGAATCGCGTGAAGGATTTTCCGCGCGAAAAACGTATCTCCGGTGTTTTGCTCGCCGCACCCGCTTTGCGTGAAATGTCGGCGCGGGAACGCCGCGAATTTTGCGCCACGCTCGATGCGCTCGCCCGCGCGGACGGCAACATCACGCTTTACGAATTTTGCATTTTAAACGCGGCAAAAGGCGTTCTGATTTTTGACGGAACCCAAAACGGCTCCGCGCGGGAACTCGCTCCCGATGCCGAACTCGTCCTCAATCTTTTCCTGCGCGAAAGCGGTTGCGAGGCTTCAAATTACGGAAAAATCCTCGCCGGAGCTCTCGCCGCACAAAACGCGTTCCCGCAAACCTTGCGCGTGCTCGACGATTCGGCGCTTGCCGTTCCCGCGCTCGAAGCGGCGTTTCAAAAACTGCGTTCCGGACAAATTCTCGCGAAGAAAACTCTGCTCGCAACCGCGCGTGCAATTGTTCTCGCCGACGGCAAAACGACCGCGACGGAAGCGGATTTGCTCGCAGCCTTTGCCGTTGCGCTCAACTGCCCGAAACCCGAGCCGCTTTGATTCAACGGTCGCGCGGGAACGCGAAACAAAAAACGGAAGCGGAACTCAAATCCGCTTCCGTTTTTTTTTGTTTGTTCAACGCTTGCTCATTCCAGCGAAACGGAAACCTTGAACGTTTCCGAGGCACCGGCTTCGACAAAGTGCAAACCGTTCCCGTGTTCGCAACTGTTCGGCGCGCCCATCCACGGCTCAACGCAGTAGAACGGCGCATCCTCGCTTTCGGACCACGTTACGACCGTTGTCCACGGCGACGGAACTTCGTTTTCGCCGACTTTGACAACCACGTTTTCTTCGCCGTTTTTCGGACCGAACGCTACGCGATTACTTTTCAGTTTCGTGTAGAGCAAATCGCAAATTTCAGGGTCGCCGAAAGAAATCGGTTCGCGCGGCGCGTCCGCCTTTACGAGCGAACCGTCCGACGCGTGATGCCAGAATTTTTTCGCGTCGATTTTCAAAACGTAATCCTTGCGGGAAAGTCCGTCGTGCCACGGCATTGCGAAATAGAAATGATGCCCCGCGCACCACGGCAACCGCTCGTTCCCGCGATTGACGAGTTCAAATTCGCACTCGAGGGAAAGCTCCTCAAAACGATACGTCACAAAAAAATCGTAATCGAACGGATAGCCTTCGCGCGAGGTTTCGTCCGGCAGATATTTCACGCGAACGGAATTTTCCGTCGCTTCGACAATTTCGAATTTGCCGTCCACCGCGTAGCCGTGTTGCGGCATCGGACGCACGATTCCGTCGACCGGATTTTTCCAGAAAAAGCGTTTCCCGTCGGCGTAGTTGCGCCCCATAAACGGGAACAAAATCGGGTTGCCGCCGCGAATTTTTCGGTATTGGGAAAAATCCGCATTTTCCGGCCAAAGAATGACTTTTCGGCGCGTTCCCGCGACTTCTACATCCCAGCTCATCAAACGCGCACCGAGCGTCATGCACGCCGTAAATGTTGAGGCGCCGACACGCCATTCCTGAAAGGTTAATCCGTCTTTTTCGAAAGTTTTCATAGCACCGGAAATTAAAATCCCGCACTCTGCGGAAAAGCAAATTGAAATTTGCCGCAGGCAAATTTCAATTAATCTCGAATTTCAAATTCCGAATTGCGAATGAGGTGCCGTCAAAAATTGGGAACAAAGACCTTCCGGTCTTCGTCGTGGCGGGAAAGAACTTCAACTCTTGTTCGTTCCCGAGAATCACTCGTAGCCATACATTCCTTTTTCCATCCTTGGTAATCATTCGGGATTCGCAATTGATTGAAATTTAGCGAAGCCAACGCTTCGCTAAATTTCAATTTGAAAAACAGAGGGAATCTCGGGCAAACTATTGCTTTTTCTGCGAAAAATGCTTTCCGTTCGAATCATTCCCTGCCTCGATGTCAAAGACGGACGCGTCGTCAAAGGCGTCCAGTTTGAGTCCCTGCGCGATGCCGGCGATCCCGTCGATTGCGCCCGCGCCTATGAAAAACAGGGCGCGGACGAGCTCGTTTTCCTCGATATCACGGCGTCCTCCGACGGGCGCAATATCATGCGCGATGTCGTCGAGCGCACTGCTGATCAGGTTTTCATGCCGCTCACGGTCGGCGGCGGCTTGCGTTCGGTTGAAGACATTCGCGCGATGCTCAACGCCGGAGCCGACAAAGTTTCGCTGAACTCGGCGGCTATTTCCGACCCGAGCCTTGTTTTTGAATCGGCAAAACGCTTCGGCAACCAATGTATCGTCGTTGCCATCGACGCGCGGCGCAACGGGGGAACGGACAGCTGGCAGGTTTATTCGCACGGCGGGCGCACACCCTGCGGAATCGATGTCATCGAATGGGCGAAAAAAGTCGTTTCGCTCGGCGCAGGGGAAATTTTGCTTACAAGTATGGACTGCGACGGCGTAAAAACCGGCTACGATTTGGAACTGACGCGGCGCGTGAGCGAATCCGTCGGCGTTCCCGTGATTGCCTCCGGCGGAGCAGGAAACCTACAACACATGGTCGATGCCGTAAAAATCGGCAAAGCCAGCGCCGTGCTCGCCGCTTCGATTTTCCATTTCGGAACGTATTCCATTCGCGAAGCCAAAGAAGCGCTCCGCGACGCGGGCGTGCCCGCCCGCTTTTGAGATTTTTTTTGAAAAAAATCTCGCACGGGAACGCCTCAAAAGGCAGTATTCCCCGAACTCATCTTTTTGCCGGAATGGCGGAATGGTAGACGCTGCGGACTTAAAATCCGTTGTCTTCGGGCGTGCGGGTTCGAGTCCCGCTTTCGGCACCAGATGAGAAGAAAACGTCGGATTCGCATATTGCGGGAACGACGTTTTTTTTTGTGCAGCGAACCTTTCTTTCGCACAAGACGTTCGGGTTTTCTTTCCGAACGAAACTACGCCGAATTTCTGTTTGTTGCTTTTTGCGGGGCGGAAGCGTTAAATTCTGCGGCATGAAAAAACTTTCCGTGAAAGAAGCGCTCGGGGCTGCATTTCCCGAGGATTCTGTTCTTGTTCAAGGCTGGGTGCGCACGCGCCGCGATTCCAAAACGTTTTCGTTTTTGGAAATTAACGACGGGTCGTGCCTGAAAAATCTCCAATGCGTGGTGGACGAAAACTGCGACGGCTACACAACGCTGAAAAATGCGGCGACGGGCGCGAGCGTTTCCGTTGAAGGTGCACTGATCGCTTCTCAGGGAAAAGGGCAGAGTTGGGAAATTCACGCGACGAAAGTCGAAATTCTCGGTGTTGCACCGGAGAATTTCCCGCTCCAGAAAAAAGGGCACACGGTAGAATTTTTGCGAACGATTCCGCACTTGCGTGCGCGCACAAACCGCTTCGGTGCGATGTTCCGCGTGCGTTCCCGCCTCGCGTTTGCGGTGCATCAGTTTTTTCAGGAACGCGGTTTTGCGTATGTGCATACACCGATTGTTACGGCGAGCGATTGTGAAGGTGCCGGAGAACTTTTCCGCGTGACGACGCTTCCGCCCGAAGGCGCTCCGAAAGATGCCGACGGGAACGTCGATTTTACCCAAGACTTTTTTGCACGTCCGTCATTTCTTACCGTTAGCGGTCAGCTCGAAGCGGAAACGCTCGCGTGTGCTCTCGGAAAAGTTTACACGTTCGGACCGACTTTTCGTGCGGAAAATTCCAACACTTCGCGCCACGCCAGCGAGTTTTGGATGATTGAGCCGGAAATGGCGTTTTGCGATATTCATGGCGATATCGATGTCGCCGAAGCGCTGATTAAATATCTCGTTTCGGATATTCTGAAAAATTGTCCGGACGAAATTGAATTTTTCAACAAGTTTGTCGACAAAACGTTGCGGGAACGCCTCGAACACGTTGTCGAAAAACCGTTTGTGCGCGTGAGCTACACGGATGCCGTTGAAATTCTCCAAAAATCCGGCGAGAAATTTGAGTTTCCGATCGTTTGGGGCGAAGGTTTGCAGAGCGAGCACGAACGTTTTCTCACGGAAAAACATTTTAAATCTCCGGTCGCAGTTTACGATTACCCGCGCGAGGCAAAACCGTTTTATATGCGCCAGAACGACGACGGAAAAACCGTCGCCGCAACGGATTTGCTCGTGCCCGGGATCGGAGAAATCGTCGGCGGAAGCCAGCGTGAAGAACGTTTGGAAAAATTGCTCGCTGCAATGGAAGCGCACGGACTTTCGGAAAAAGATTATGCGTGGTATGTTGATTTGCGTCGCTTCGGGAGCGTGCCGCACGCGGGATTCGGGCTGGGTTTTGAGCGAATGCTGATGTTTGTTACGGGCGAAGGCAATATCCGCGACGTGATTCCGTTCCCGCGCACGCCGGGGCACGCGTAAATTGAATTCCAAATTTCGAGTAAAGTGCAGGAGCAATAATAGAAGTTGCCCTTTGCTTTAATGCCGTTGGGTAATCATTCTCAATTCGGAATTCGAGATTCGAAATTAATTGAAATTTAGCGAAGCTCCAGCGTCGCTAAATTTCAATTTGACGGCGCCGCGGGGAACGCATTTCATTGGCGAATCTTTTCGCTCCCGTATTTCAATGGATAGAATTCTGGCCTCCGAAGCCGGCGATCCGAGTTCGAATCTCGGCGGGAGCGCCATTTTTGACGCGAAACCGGAGTTTGTCGCTCCGTTTTTTCTTTTTTTACGATGAATCCGAATAACCTCTTTTCCCGAAACGGGTTGAAAAAAGCGCTGAAATGGGGCGTGCGAATTTACGTCGCGGGAACGCTCATGTTTTTTGCACTGTTCTTGGCGGTAGCGTATACGCCGCTCGGTTATAAGTTGGAGGCGCTTCAGATTGAGTCGACTCCGTTTGAGGAACTTTGGGACGATGCGGAGGCGGTGGTGATTCTCGGAGGGGATTCTCAGCGCGCGGCGGATGCTGTCAAGGTTTTCAATGCGGGAAAGGCGCGCCGTGTCATTGTCAGCGCGGACGAGCGCGCGATGCTTGATGTTCTGCTCGGAGCAAAAATTCCTGCGGAAAAAATTTCCGTCGATCCGAAACCTCTGCGGACAATCGACCACCCGCGGACGATTTTGGAACACGGAATCACACCGGAAACAAAAATCATCATTACGAGCACACGGCTTCAGGAACGCCGCGCGGCGCGTCTTTTTCGCGAGGCCGGGTATACGAATTTTCAGATTTACTCGCAGACGCACGAAGTGCGTTTCCCGGAAAAAGTCGAAAAGGAGATTTCGGAAGGACCGGCAGGCGCGCTTGATATTTTTTATTCCTACCTTGCGTGGCTGAAATATTGGCTCGTTGACTGACTTTTTTGCCGTTCCCGCAACTTACTTTTTGAGGAGGCGGGAACGCAGATCGAAGACATTGTCGAAGTCGTCGATGGAATCTTCCTCGGTTTTTGAAAAAATTCCGACGTCGATGAGATTGAAGACGATGTCTCCGATGTCGCGCGTGGTTTTTACGCCCCATTCGCGCAAAACGGAATAGGCGAGTGAGCCGAATTGTTCTTCGGCAAAGTCTGCCGCGCCTTCGGCGAGTTCCTGTCCGGAAATGTGGCGTTGCTTTACCGGAGACTTGCGGGAACGCCCGAGGCGGCGCGCCGTTTCCGTGAGCGCGCCGGAGACGAAGACGTAGGCGGCGGGCGCGAAGCGTGAGTCGCGTTCGGTAATCTCGGCTACGGCTTTTTCAAAATCGTTTTCGTTCATGGCTTTTGTCGCGTGTGTTTTTTTGATTTTTATTTTTCGATGCCGAAATCGTCTTTCGGCCAGTAGGCGGGAACGCCGTTTTTGCGCATATCGCGCACGAGCGGAGCGGCGCGGCGTTTGAAGTTTTCCCAGTCGCGGCGAGACATCGGAGTCCATCCGGCTTCGACGAGAGCGAGCGCGCGCGGGAACGCCTTTTCATAAATTTTATCAAGTGAGTTCAAGTGTTCCGCCCAAAGTGTTCCTTCGCAACCGAGAATTGAGTGTTGCTGTTTTTCCGGACGTCCGTAGCCGGGGTCAAATTCGTAGGCGCGTTTGAGCGTTGTCAGCGGCATCCAACCGTGATTCGGTTCGCCCGGAACTTGCGGGTAGTCAAAATACGCGTATTCGCCCGGGCAGCAAATGACTTTGTAGCCTTCGTTCAGAGCCCGATCGATTGCTTGTTGCGTGTGTCCCATGCGCCAAGAATACATCACGGCATTTTTCGGGTAATTCGGAACGTCGAGTTCATACCAATACAACGCGGTTTTCCCCGCCTTGGCGAGAGCGTCGAAATTGCGTTGGAAAAAGTAAGCCATGAGTTCCTGCGTGTTTTTCAACCCTTCTTTTTTCATGAAGGCTTGGCAATCCTTGCAGTGATCCCAGCATTTGGCGGGAGCTTCGTCGCCGCCGAGGTGGAAGCGTTTTGACGGGAACAGCGCGCAGAGTTCGCCCAAAACATCGTCAAAGAACGCGTAGGTCGATTTTTTCCCCGCGCAGAGAAGCGCCTCGGACACGCCGGCTTTGCTCCAAATCTCGATTTCCATTTTCGGGAATTGGCGGAGCAGGGCGGGATCGTCGTTTACGCGGCGGACGTATTCGCAGGTGAGTTCCGGATAGGCGGAAATCGCCCCCATGTTGTGTCCGGGCATATCGATTTCGGGAACGACTTCAACGTGGTGCTTAGCGGCGAATTTTACGATGTCGCGAATTTCCTTTTGCGTATAGTAGCCGCGCGTTCCCGCAGGTTTGTTTTTCTGCGCTCCGACGCTCATCAGCTTTTTGTATTTCGGATTTTTGATTTCAACGCGCCAGCCTTGGTCGTCGCTGAGGTGAAAATGCAACGTGTTGAGCTTGTGCGCCGCCATGGTTTCGATGAAATGCTTCACGTCCTCTGCCGGGAGAAAGTTCCGCGCGGGATCGAGCATCAGTCCGCGGTAAGCGAAGCGCGGTTCGTCGACGATTTTCAGCTCCGGCAAATTCTTTTTTTGCGTAATAAAAAGTTGTTCAAGCGTGCGCACGCCGTAATACACGCCGGCGGGCGAACCGCCCGAGACGGAAATCCCGTTACGGGAAATTTTCAGCTCGTAGCCTTCGCGGTTTTTGATGCGCCGAGAAACGGAAAGCGTAATCGTGCCGCGCGTTCCCGCCGCCGGGCTCGCCGTAACGTTCAGGCGCTTTTTCAAAATTCTTTTAAGAATCGCGGCTTCGCTTCCGAGTGCTTTCGGTGCGGCAATTGTAACCGTCGGCGGCATTTTGAAAGACGATTTTCCGGAGCTTTGAATCTCCTTCGGCGCGGGAACAAGCGGCAAATCTTCTACGGGAACGGGTGCGGCAAATCCGCAAACAATACCCGCCCAAAAAACTAAAACCGAAAAAAACGCATACTTCATAGAGAAATAAGTATGCGCATTCTCGCCGCGTTCCCGCAAATTGAAATTTGGTGGCGTTTTCGGAAGAGAAAACCCGATTTTGTGAATAAATTGTCAATAATTTTTTGGAAGAAAATGGGCTTGATTTGTTGACAAGTGGGGCGAAATGGGGGAAAGTGTTGTCTATCGGGAGGAAATCCCGAAAAAATCATCGATGCTTACGGAAAATGCACAGTTATTTGTCGGAGAATTTCGACATAAGCTTGACGCGAAGAACCGCCTGACGATTCCGTCAGATTGGCGCTTCGAGGCGAGTGATGACGTGCGCTCCGTGTATCTGGCAATTCCGAATCCGAACGGTTGCATTACCGTTTGCCCGCCTGCCGTGGTGCAAAAACTCATCGAAGCCGCTTCGCAGTCGAATTTGAGCGCTCCCGCAAAACAGCGCGCGTTAATGATGCTCGCCCGAAGTGCAAGCAAAGTTACCTGCGACAAAGCCGGGCGCATCAGCCTTGACGTTCGCCTTCTTGCACACGCCGGAATTTCCGGCGAAGCCGTGCTCGTCGGTGAATTTAAAAAATTCCATATCTGGAATCCGGATAAACTCGCAGCGGAAGACGCAAAGAATGTCTCTGCTGAAGAAATGTTCGCGACGTTGGCAGAGCTCGGATTGTAAGAATTCAGAATTGTATCTCGATTTTATTTACATTACCCACAAGTTATTCACAATCGGTAATTAAAAGTTAATTACAAAATCCACAGGTTATTCACATTTTCACGGATGAGTGAACAAAAGCACATCCCCGTTCTTCTTGGCGAAACGCTGGACGCAATTGCGCCTCGCGCCGACGGGAACTATCTGGATTGTACTTTTGGCGGCGGTGGGCATTCTCGCGCGATTCTCGAACGTGCCGGCGGGAACGCAACGCTTTCCGCAATCGATCGCGATCCCGCGGCGGTCCCGCGGACAGAGGCGATGAAAAGGGATTTCGGCGAACGTTTCCGCTTTTACGCTCTACCGTTTTCTCGTTTGGACGAGGTGCCGGATGCTCCGTTTGACGGTGTGCTGATGGATATCGGAGTTTCTTCTTTTCAACTCGACGACGAATCCCGCGGCTTTTCTTTCCGTAAGGAAGCGCGCGCCGATATGCGCATGGATACGAATTCCGGATGCGATGCGGCGGAGTTTCTCGAAACAGCTTCGCGGGAACGCCTCGTGGAAGCCGTGCGCGATTACGGGGAAGAATTGCGTTGGCGCCGTGTGGTCGATGCGATTATTGACGCTCGCGGGACCGGAAAACTTTCCACGACGACGGCGCTTGCCGCGTTAATTGAAAACGCCGTGGGGAAGCGCCCCGGCGAAAAAATTCATCCGGCGACGCGGACGTTTCAGGGCGTTCGCATTGCCGTTAATGACGAGTTGGGCGAACTTCGCCGAGCTTTGCCGAAGGCTTTTTCCGCGCTTAAGCCCGGAGGCGTTCTCGCTGTTATCAGTTTTCACTCGTTGGAAGATCGTATCGTGAAACGCTTTTTCAACGAGATTTGCGGTCGCCCCGTCGACCGTTCGGATTCCCGTCCGCAAGATGAGCGTTCCCGCGAAGCGGAAATGCTGACTCGCAAAGCCGTCCGTCCGTCCGAGGCGGAACTCGCCGTTAACCCCCGTTCCCGCAGTTCGCGTCTGCGAGCCGTGAAAAAAATTTAATCTTTCTCCTTTACCGTATCTCATGCACCCCTTCATCTCCAAATATTTCTCCGGTATTTTAATGACCTGCGTAATCGTGGTGTCGTTTTTCGTCTTTATTTTTCAGTTGGTTTCCGTGAATGCGAGCCGTGATGCGCGCAGCAACTCCATTCGCCGCATTGAGAAAGAGTGTGTTGTGCGGCAAGAGCGCATTAAATCACTGGAAGCGCTCAAGGATCGTCTGCAAAATGCGGCGTTGTTGAAACGGAATCCGGCATTGCCCGAGGATTTTACGGAAGAAGTTCCGTCTCAGTGTATTATTCGTGTGCGCCCGATGAGCACACCTTACGGAGCCGGGCGTTCTTCGTCCGCACGCACGCCGAAAACTCTTGCCGTGGAGCTGAGCGAGCTGGCAGTGGCTTCCGGCTACTAACGTGCGCTCGAGAGAAGCGGGAATGAGAAATCTTACAACATCGACATGGAGATACTGGCTGATTGCTGCGGGCATCAGCCTTTGTTTTGCCGCGGTGGTGGCTCGGCTCTGGTATGTGCAAGTTTACACGGGAGACCGTTATCGTCGTGCTGCGGATGAAAATCGCAGTATGAGCGAGACTTATCCGGCAAGTCGCGGAAAAATTATTGATTCCCGCGGGAACGTGCTTGCGCAGAATCGCGAAGTTTTCAGCTTACGCGGAGACCAGGAATTGCTCACGAACGAAGACCGTGAAAAATTTCCCGAAATTGCAAAGTTGCTGAAAATTTCTGAAGAGGATTTGCGGGAAAAGTTGGAGCCGCCGACGTCGTCCAACGAACGCCCGAAGCGCTTCGTGCTTTTGCAGGAAGACGTGAGTGAGGCGACTGCACGGGCGGTGGTTGCGCTTTTGCCGCGCACGGTTGTAGATGCCAAGGGGCGGAAAATGACACGTTCGTATTTCCCGATCCAAATTGAACGCAAATTCGTTCGCACCTATCCGCTCGGCAAGCGCGCCGCTCACATCATCGGCTACATCAACCGGGAAAACAAAAGTGTCCAGGGAATCGAACTCGCCCTGAACGGCTTTCTCAAAGGGGAGGACGGTTGGCGCGAAAGCAAGCGTGACGGCAGGCGGCAGGAACAGCCGCGAATGCGTTCCCGCGACGTCCCCGCGCGCGACGGCTATACCGTGCAACTCACGCTCGACTCCACAATTCAGGGCTTTGCGGAAGACGCCTGCGAAAAAATCGTTCGTGAGCTTACGCCGATTTCGGCATCGATTATTGTCAGCGAAGCAAAAACCGGGAAAATACTCGCTTTGGCAAACGCTCCGACTTTCGATTTGAACAAATTTAACACCGAGCCGACGGAGAATCAGCGCAATCGTGCGCTGACCGACATTTACGAACCCGGTTCCGTTTTTAAAATCGTTTCCGTTGCCGCTGCGCTCGAAGAGGGTGTTGTCACGGAAAATTCCGTTTTCGATTGCGCAAAAACGAGTGTTCCCTACCGCGGAAAAATGCGTCGCCTCCCGCGGGAAGACCACGAAATGGCGCGCCTCAACGTGAGAGAAATCATAGAGCAATCTTCCAATCGCGGCACGGCACAGATTGCAATGAAGTTTTGCGAAAAATTCGGCGAAGAAGCCTACGTCGATTATATTCGCAAGTTCGGCTTCGGCGAAAAATCGTATTTCGTCGGCGGATTCGGCGAACAACGCGGAATCGTGCATCGACCGAAAAGTTGGGACGGACTCACCATTACGCGTTTGCCGATGGGGCACGCCGTTTCCGTCACGCCGTTGCAGGCGCATTACGCGATGAGTGTCATTGCTTCCGGGGGAATTTTGCACCAGCCGCGCATCGTGGAGCGGATTATTGACGAGCAGAACAAGAACGTGCTCCCGTATCCGTCGGCTCCGCGCCGGCGCGTCGTTTCAGAAAAAACGGCAAAACTTCTCGCGGGAATGTTGCGCGGCGCCGTTGCGGATATTCCTCAGAAGCGCAATACCGGGAAAAAAGCGGATATTCCCGGCTACAATGTTGCCGGAAAGACGGGAACGACACAAAAAATCAAGGAAACCGGCGGTTATCATGACGACTTTTATGTGGTTTCGTTTTCGGGATTTTTTCCGGCGGAAAATCCGAGAATTGTCATAACGGTTGTCGTGGACGGACCGCGCTACCACGCGGAACGCTGGGTCGCGAAGCGCGATGCGAACGGCCGTGTCATGTATTATCCGAACGGGACGATGATGATGGAGAAAAAAGTTTTGCCGACGCGCGCTTACGGCGGAACGGTCGCCGCCCCGGCGTTTAAGGAAGTTGCGGAAAAAGTTATCAGTTGGCTTGAAATCCCGAAATCACGGGAAGACTGAAATCCGTCGGCTTCGTTGTTTGCTCAATTGAAATTTCCTGCGCGTTTTGCGAGAATACGCGCATGGGTCAGGATCGTTTCATCGAAGAATTTTCTAAATTGGATTTGTTGCGCGTGCCGTCGCCGTGCCATTTGATTCATCGCGGGTTGCTTGAAGAAAACTGCCGCGTTTTGCGCTCGGTGATGGATCGGACGGGTGCGAAAATTTTGCTCGCACTCAAAGGTTTTGCGCAGTTTAGCGAGTTCCCGCTGATTTCAAAATACCTCGCGGGAACGACGGCGAGCGGTTTGCACGAAGCCTTGCTCGGAAATGAATTTTTCCCCGGAGAATGCCACGTTTATTCGCCCGCGTTCCCGCCGGCGGACATGGACGAATTAGTGAAATTCGTCGATCATATTTCGTTTAATTCGCCGTCGCAATGGAAGCGTTTTCGCGATGTCGTTGCGGCGAGCGGACGCAAAATTTCCTGCGGAATGCGCGTGAATCCGCAATACGCGGAAGTCGAACACGAAATCTATAATCCCTGCGCGACGGGATCGCGCCTCGGCACAATTCGTTCGGAAATTCATCCCGGCGATTTGGACGGGCTTGAAGGGCTTCATATGCATACGATGTGCGAGCAGGGCGCGGATGTGCTTGCGCGAACGATCCCGCACTTTGAGGAAAAATTCGGCGAATTTATTCCGCAGATGAAATGGATTAACTTTGGCGGCGGGCACTGGATTACGCATCCGAGCTACAACGTTGATTTGCTTTGCGAAACGATTCTCGCGTTCCGCAAGAAATGGGGCGAACACATCCAAATTTATCTGGAACCGGGCGAAGCCGTTGCTATTCGCACGGGAGTGCTTGTCTGCACGGTGCTCGACATCGTCAACAACGGCGTGCCGATTGCGGTGCTCGATACTTCGGCGAGCGCGCATATGCCCGATACGCTCGAAATGCCGTATCGTGCGGAAATTCTCGGCGCGGGAACGCCCGGAGAATTTCCGCATACGTATCGCTTGGCGGGCGGAACCTGCCTCGCGGGCGACGTGCTCGGCGACTACTCGTTCCCGCAACCGTTGGTTCCCGGGCAACGCCTTGCCTTACTCGATATGTCGCATTACACGATGGTGAAAAACACGACTTTCAACGGCATTTGCTTGCCCGCCATTGCAAGTTACGTTCCCGAAACGGGCGAATACAAACTCATTCGCCGCTTCGGCTACGCCGACTACAAAAACAAACTGAGCTAACGTGCAGGAACAAAAACTCTCACGGAGCCACAAAGCCACGAAGTTTTTATTTATTGGAGGACAGGTGAGACGCCTGTCCTCCCGTTCCCGCGGGGCGGGTTTACTTTGAGGAAAGTTTTAAGCCGGGCGTGTCGGATTTCGGCTTGGAAAATTTGACGGTTTGCCCGTCGGCAACGTTCCCGCCGATGATTTCCTTCGCCAGCGGCGTTTCGATTTCTTTTTGGATAAAACGACGCAGCGGACGCGCCCCGTAAACGGGATCGTAGCCGTTTTCGGCAATCCACGCGTGCGCGGATTTGTCGAGCGAAACCGTGATGCGGTGCTCTTCCAAGCGCTTGTTCAGAGACGCAATCATCAGATCGACAATCGCCGAAATTTGCTTCAAGCCAAGCGGTTTGAACAAAACGATGTCGTCGATGCGGTTCAAAAATTCCGGGCGGAATCCGGCGCGCAGTTCCGCCATGACCTGTTCCCGCACGCGTTCCGGAATTGCGTCGTTTTCCACGCCTTCGACGAGGAAGCGCGAGCCGATGTTGGACGTGAGAATAAACACGGCGTTGCGGCAATCGACCGTGCGTCCCTGTCCGTCGGTCAGGCGTCCGTCGTCGAGAATTTGTAAAAGAATGTTAAATACATCCGGATGTGCTTTTTCGATTTCGTCGAGCAAAACGACGGAATACGGCTTGCGGCGAATGGCTTCGGTGAGTTGTCCGCCTTCCTCGAAACCGACGTAGCCCGGAGGTGCGCCGACCAAGCGCGACACGGAATGTTTTTCCATGTATTCGGACATATCGATACGAATCATCGCGTCTTCGCTGTCGAAAAGCTGGCGCGCGAGGCTTTTGGCGAGCTCGGTTTTGCCGACTCCGGTCGGTCCGAGAAACAGGAAGCTGCCGACCGGGCGGCGCGGGTCCTGCACGCCGGCGCGGGAACGCAGAATCGCTTCGGAAACAAGGCGCACGGGTTCTTCCTGTCCGATGACCTGTTTTTCGAGTTCGCTTTGAAGCCCGAGCAATTTTTGTTTTTCGCCTTCGAGCAGTTTGGTCGCGGGAATGCCGGTCCAACGCGCAACGACTTCGGCGATTTCATCGGGCGAAACGGTTTCGCGGAAAAGTTTGTCGTTCCCGCCGGATTTTTCTTCGGCGATTTTTTCGTATTTTTTCAAATCCGCTTCGAGTTGCGGGATTTTTCCGTAGCGCAGTTCACCGACTTTGTTGTAGTTGCGGGAACGCTCGGCGGCTTCGGCGTCGTGGCGCGCGGTTTCGAGTTCGGCGCGGATTTTTTGAATTTTTCCGACGCTTTCCTTTTCCGCTTCCCAACGCGCGCGCAGAGCGGTCGCTTCGGAGCGTGCTTCGGTCAGTTCCTTGCGCAGAGCTTCGAGACGGATTTTCGAGGCGGCGTCGGTTTCTTTTTTCAGCGCAGTTTCTTCGATTTCGAGTTGCATGACGCGGCGGGAAAGCGAATCGAGCTCTTCCGGCATGGAATCCATTTCGGTGCGGATTTGTGCGCAGGCTTCATCGACGAGGTCGATCGCCTTGTCTGGCAAAAAGCGGTCGGAAATGTAGCGGTTGGAAAGCACGGCAGCTTCGACGATGGCACTGTCCATGATGCGCACGCCGTGGTGCACTTCGAAGCGTTCCCGTAAGCCGCGCAGAATGGAAATGGTGTCTTCGACGCTCGGCGGTTCGACGAGAACGCTCTGGAAGCGGCGTTCGAGCGCGGCATCTTTTTCGATGTATTTGCGGTGTTCGTCGAGCGTGGTTGCGCCGATGCAGTGCAATTCGCCGCGCGCGAGCATCGGTTTGAGCATGTTCCCGGCGTCCATTGCTCCGTCGGTTTTTCCCGCGCCGACGAGCGTGTGAAGTTCGTCGATAAAAAGCAAAATGCGCCCGTCAGATTTTTTGATTTCGGTCAAAACGGCTTTGAGGCGTTCTTCAAATTCACCGCGATATTTTGCGCCTGCGAGCAGCGAGCCCATGTCGAGCGAAAACACGGTTTTGTCGCGAAGCCCCTCGGGAACGTCGCCGCGCACAATGCGTTGCGCCAAACCTTCTACAATGGCGGTTTTGCCGACGCCGGGCTCGCCGATGAGCACGGGATTATTTTTCGTTTTGCGGGAAAGGATGCGAATGACGCGGCGGATTTCCTCGTCGCGCCCGATCACGGGATCGAGTTTGCCTTTGCGCGCCATTTCGACCAAATCGACACCGTATTTGCCGAGTGCGTCGTAAGTCGCTTCCGGATTATCGGTCGTCACGCGCTGGTTCCCGCGCAGTTCCTTGAGCGCGGCAAGCACGGAATTGCGGGAAATATCGAATGCGTTGAAAATTTCCTTCATTTCCGGCGCGGCGGCGATGAGCGCGAGGAAAAGATGCTCCGTGCTGACAAAATCGTCGTTGAGCGCGCGGGCTTCGTCGACGGATTTTCCGAGCACTTTCTGAACTGCTCCCGAAGCCGCGCCCTGTTGGACGTTCCCGCCGCCGCTGACGCGCGGGAGCCGGGCGATTTCGCGCTCAACGTTTTCGTCGAGACCGTCGGCGTTGATTTTCATTTTGGTAAGAAGCGCGGGAACGATGCCGCCGTCCTGCTTGAGCAGGGCTGCGAGCAAATGCCAGGTTTCGAGCATCGGATTGCCGTGCTCTGCCATGATTGTTTGCGCGGCGGTAATCGCTTCGCGGCTTTTTTCGGTAAATTTATTGAAATCCATAATACTTTATAAGCGTCAGCATTTGCCGTGCCAGAATCGGATTTTTGTAAATCGATATGTAGGAATTTAGATGCAAAGAACAAAACCTTGACGCGGGAACGCAATAAAAAGAAAATACTTCCCACTTTTTTTTCACCAATAATCAGAATGGCAGACGGTCTTATTGAATTAGAAGGCAAAATTATCGCAGTTCTTCCCGGAACGATGTTCCGTATTGAGTTGCCGAACAAGCACGTGGTTCTCGGACACATTTCCGGAAAACTCCGCAAAAACTTTATCAAAATCTTCGTCGGAGATACCGTGCGCGTCGAAATGGACCCGAAAGACCTGACACAGGCGCGCATCACTTACCGCCTTCGCAACGCATCGCCCGCCATGCAGCAAATGCAGTCGCAGATGCACAGCGCGAGCGCGCGCCGTCGCTAATCCGCATTTTTTTCTTTCCGTAAAAAGTGGGCGGTTCCGAAAAGCGTTCCCGCGGCGGAAAATCTTTTTTGCTCGGCTTGGGGCTTGATGCCAAAGACGGGCAAAAACGTATTACGCAGGCAGAACGCTTTTCCGTTGTCGGCGGAAGCGAAGAAACGCACGACAAGATGGCGGAAACATTTATCAAAACTTGCGAAGATTTGAAACGGAAAGGGCGCGACCTCGACGATGCCGACCCGCGCGAAATTTCCGACCTTCTCGACAAACATTTGCGGCGTTAGCGCCGCTTCCTGCGAGCATTTCCGCGAGCGGATTTTTCAGATTCGTTTTCCGAAACCAAACGGAAATCCATGGTGCGGCGGAAGCGATCCACGCGCCAAACCACTACGGGAACGATTTGCCCGAGCGCATAGCGCTTGCGGGAACGCCGCCCGACAACGGCGGAAGCGTCCGGCGTAACCTGATACAAATCATCCGTCATCGACGAGAGCGGAATCAGTCCGAACGCCTGCGAAACTTTGAGTTCGACGAAAAGCCCGATACTACGGATATCCGTGATAATCGCTTCAAACACGTTTTTCTTTTTGCGCTCAACTTCGCGTTCAAAAAATTCCAGCAGCTTGACTTTTACGGATTCGCGTTCGGCTTCCATCGAGGAACGTTCCGTTTCCGAAACGTGATCAGACGTTCCCGCGAGTTCGGCAAGCGCCGGCACCGGAAGTTTTTTCGCGGGAGCGGTCGGAAGATGATTTTTCTGTAGGTAGAAATCGAATACGCGGTGGACGGTGAGGTCCGCGTAGCGGCGAATCGGCGAAGTAAAATGCGCGTAATCCGTTTTCGCCAAGCCGTAGTGTCCGTCGGGGCTAGGGCGGTAACACGCCTGTTTGAGACTGCGCAAAACGCGAATGCGAAGCGGGTAGGCGTCGTCGCGCGTTTTCAAAATTTCGAGCAACTTCATCATTTCGCTGCGCTTGGAGAGGTCTCCGATTTTGAGGCTTGAAGCGAGCATTTCCTCGCGCAGTTCGATGAGTTTTTCTGCATCCGGCGCGTCGTGAACGCGGGAAATGAACGGAAGTTTTACGCGGCGGAGCTCGCGGGCGACGGTTTCGTTGGCGAGCAGCATAAATTCTTCGACGAGCTGGTGGGATTCGTCGTGCGGGAGTTGTTCGATGCGTTCGGCGAAGCCGTCGGCATCCACATAAATTTTGACTTCCGGCATATCGAGGTCGAGCGCTCCCGCGTGCATCCGTTTGGCGCGGAGCTTGCGGGCGATGTCCGCGAGTTTGCGGACGTTTTTCCGGAGCTCGGAAATTTCGGTGTCGTTCAGATCTGCGAGGGCGCGTCCGGGATGCCCGGAGCGGTGCGCGGGAACGGCGGGCAGGGCGCGGATAGCGCGGTTCTCGTCCTCCGTCATTAGCGCGAGGGCTTGTCCGTAAGTCAGGCGTTTGCGCGAGGCTATGACGGTGTTGGCAAACTGCGTTTCGAGAACGTTCCCGTCGGAGTCGAAAGTGGCAAAAACGGATTTTGTGAGGCGCGGCTCGCCTTCGACGAGCGAGCAAATTCCGCCCGAGAGTGCGTGCGGGAGCATCGGAATGACGGTGCCGACGAGGTAGGTGGAGTTTCCGCGAGCGCGGGCTTCGACGTCGAGCGCCGTTCCCGTGCGGACGTAGTGCGAAACGTCGGCGATGTGGATTCCGATGCGCGTTTTTCCGTCGGGAAGATTTTCTACGGAAAGGGCATCGTCAAAATCTTTTGCGTCGTCGGGGTCGATGGTGAGCGTGAAAACTTTCCGCAAATCGAGGCGTCCGCGCATTTCCTTCGGATCGACCTTTTCGGGAATGCTGCGCAGTTCTGCGGCGACGGCGTCCGGAAATTTCGGCGAAAGGTGATAGCGGAAGAGAATGGCGCGATATTCGGCGAGCGGCGTGTGGGATTCTCCGAGCACTTTTTCGATTTCTCCCGTCGGATTTTCGCTACGGCGAACCCATTCGTTGAGGCGCACGACCACTTTTTCACCGTCTTTCGGTTGCGGGAACAGCGGCGAGCGCGCGGGATCGGGCACGAGAATATCTTTGGCGATGCGCGGATCGTCCGGGCGCACGGTCCAATAGTAGCGCGTGTGCATAAGCGTTCCCGTGGTGGAGGCGAAGGCGCGTTCGAGAATTTTTACAACGCTGCCGAAAGGCAAATCGTCGCCTTGCGCGTAGCGTTCGCGGAATCCGCCGCGGCGGCGTTTTCGCTCAATGCGCACCACGACGCGGTCTCCGTGAAACGCCGTTCCCGTGTCTTCGGCGCGAACGTGAATTGCGGGCGGCGGAGGCGAGCCGTCGGCGGGCGTGTCGGGCAAAAGTTTGGCACTTCCGCTGTTGCGGAAGAGAAGGCGTCCGCTGACTAGGTCTGCGTCGGACGGCAGGCAGTAGCGGTCGCGTTTGACTTGGGCGATCGTTCCCGCGCGCACCATACGGGGAAGGATTTTTTTCAATTTCCGGAAAAGTTTTCCGTCGCCGCCGAGGGCTTTGTGAAGTTCGTCAAGGCGTAGCGGCGAGTAATCCTTGCGCCGCATAAATTCGAGGATTTTTTCTTCCAATTCCATAACGAGGCGGAGTATACGCCCGAATTTAGGCGCAGGAAAACAGAAATTTGCCGCCCGTCGATTTCGGGCGAATTTCGTCAGAGGTGCGTTCCCGCGAGTTGTTCGAAGCGTTTTTTCGCTTTTTCGTGTCCGCCGGATGCGGCTTTTTCCAGCCAGTAGAGGGCGCGTTCGCGGTTGTTTTCGCTCTCGAAAAGTTGGCCGAGTTGGTATTGCGCTTCGAGATGTTTCCCGGTGGCGGCATCGATGAAAAGGTTGCGGGCTTTGTCGATGTCTTTTTCCACGCCGAGTCCGTCGCGGTAGCAAATACCGAGATTGGTTTTTGCGTTGAGAATGCCGTTTTCGGAGGCTTTTTCCCACCATTCCACGGCTTGTTTGCGGTCTGCGGGAACGCCGCCGCGTCCGGTCCAGCAAAATGTTCCGTAATTAAATTGAGCGACGGCGTTGCCGGATTGCGCAGCTTTTTCATACCAGCCGGCGGCGATTTTTTCGTCTTTGATGCCGCCGAATGCCCCGGTTTCAAATCCGACGGCGAGTTGCATTTGTGCGCGAACGTCTCCGCGTGCGCCCGCGACGCTAAGCCAGCGCAACATCGTATCGCCGTCTCCGCGTTCCCGTGCCTCAAGGCTTTGCGCATAGGCGTATTCTGCCGAGCGGATTTTTTTTACCGTAAAAAAGGTGCCGGCGCTGGCAACAAGGCATAGTGCCAAGCCCGAGAGAATGAAAATTTTTGTCCGTTTTTTCATGAGGAACGACGGGACAATAAACACTAAAATTGCGTTTTGCGAAGCAAATGCGCGGTCAAAATTTGTCTCGCGGGAAGGCTCCGGCGCCGATAATATCGCCCGCAATTTTTCATTCACGGATTTAACCTGTTTTTTTCGGAAAACTTTTATGATGAAACTTCAAATTTTAGGACTTTCTTTTCTTTGCGCCTGCGCGTCGGTTTCTGCGTCGACAGTTCCCGCGGCAACGACGATTCCCGCTTGTGATGCGGTGCCGGAAGTAAAAAAAGAAGCGCCGGAAGCGCCGAAGAAAAAGGAATTGCAGATGCCGGAAAGCGTGGAGGTGTCGTCCTCAATTGTCGTTCCCACGCCGCTTTTTGCCGATGTGAAAAACCTTCAGGACAAGACGTTTGACGCGGACGCGAAGTTGCGCACGGTGATTCCGGCTCCGGGGAAATTGGCGTATTCCGTCGTGAAGAAGGACGAAAAGAACTTTTTTGTCGCGCCGTCCGAGATTTCGGAAAGTGTTCCCGCAAAAGCGGATACGCTGACGCTTTTCCGCACATTTATTACGCCGAAGGCATTTACGCGCGGGAAACTTTTCGTCTCTTCACCGCAAAAATTGGAAGTCTGGGTGGACGGGAAAAAGGTTGCGGACAAATTGGGCGTGGACGCTGATGTTTCCAAGCACGGAACGGCGACGGCACACTTGAAGATGGAAGTTGATCGGGCAGAAGTTTGGGTCAAGGTGCTCACGCAAAAAGATTCCAAGCTCCCGCCGATGGTCAAAGTCGAATTTGAAGCGGAAAAGGAAGACGTTCCCGCGGTAGCGTTTTCCGACGGGAAGGAAAAACGCCCGGTAACGATTGCGGACGTGAATGAAGTTGACCGTATCGGCGGACTTGCGCTTTCTCCCGACGGAAAATACATCATGATCACGTATTCTTACCTGCGCGACGACGGTTCTTTTTCGCGAAAAATGGAAGTGCGGGAAACGGCAACAGGGAAAACGCTTTGGGCGGACGACATGAGCCGCACTTACGCGTGGATGCCGAACGGTTCCCGCTTGTATTTCCGTCGCTCGGAGCCGGGTGATCTGTGCTCCTACGTTGCGTATGATTTTAAAACCGGCGAAGAAACCGTGCTTGCGGAAAATCTTCCGAACTCGAATTACAGCTACAAATGGTTGCCGGACGAAAGCGGTCTCATCGTTACCAAAACGGAAAAATGGTCGAAAGAATCTTCCGACTGGAAGCGCGTTTTGAACATGGCGGACCGCTCGGACGGTTGGCGCGACCGATCTTTCCTGTATCGCTACGATTTGAAAAAAGGAATTTTTGAGCCTCTTACCGCGGGCGCAAAATCCACAAAACTCTTGGGCATTAGTCCCGATTCGCAAAAAATCCTTTTTGCGACAAGCGATATCGATTACTCACAGCCGGAGTTTTCTACATACAACGTTTATGAGTTGGATTTGAAAACGCTGGAAAATTCGACGATTTTTGAAAATGAAAAATACGGTCCCGCGTTCTGCGGATGGTCGCCCGACGGCAAGAAAATGCTTTTCCTTGCGGGACCGGACGCGTTTGGCGGTATCGGCTCCGTGCTTCCCGAGGGCGTAAGGGCAAATTCGTTCGACACGCAGGCATTTCTTTACGATACGGGAACGAAAAAACTGGAACCGATTACGCGTGAATTTGACCCGGCAATCGATTCCGGCGTGTGGGGCGGCGACGGAAACATTTATTTCTCCACTGCCGATCGCGACATGGAAAATATCTATCGTTACGTTCCCGCGACGAAAAAATTTGAAAAAATCAGCGTTCCCGCGAACATCGTTTCTGCATTTAACGTGCAGGAAAATCCGGCGGATTTTGCGTCTGTCGCTTACGCGCTCGGCTCGGATTCGACGGCGTTCCCGAAGGTTTACAAAGTCGATTTGTCGAAGAACGTTTCGACGGTTTTTGTCGATAATTCAAGCAAAGTCGAAAATGAATTGGCATTTCCGGAAGTGAAGCAGTGGACGTTTACCGCGTCGGACGGAACGACGATTGACGGGCATTATTTCCTGCCGGCGGATTTTGATCCGACCAAGAAATACCCGATGATCGTTTACTATTACAGCGGAACGACGCCGACGTCCCGCGTGCTCGGCGCGCATTATCCGTTCCCGCTCTACACGGCGCAGGGCTATGTCGTTTACGTTGTCAATCCGAGCGGAACCATCGGCTACGGGCAGGAATTTTCCGCGCGCCACCTCAACGCTTGGGGAAAACGCACGGCGGACGATATTATTGAAGGCGTGAAACAGTTTTGTGCGGAACACGATTTCGTCAATCCGAAGAAAATCGGTTGTATCGGCGCTTCCTACGGCGGCTTCATGACGATGTATCTGCAAACGCGCACGGATATTTTCTCCGCCGCCGTCGCTCACGCCGGGATCAGCGATATTACGAGCTACTGGGGCGAAGGAATGTGGGGCTACTCCTACAATGCGATTGCCGCTGCCGGTTCGTTCCCGTGGAAGGACAAGGATATTTACATTGAGCAGAGCCCGCTTTTTTCCGCAGATAAAATTAACACGCCGATTTTGCTCTGCCACGGGATCGTGGATAAAAACGTTCCCGTCGGAGAATCCGTTCAAATGTTTACGGCACTCAAGCTTTTGGGAAAACCGGTCGAATTGCTCACGTTCACGGGCGAAGACCACGGCATCATGAATTACAACCGCCGCAAGCAGTGGATTAAATCCCACCTCGCTTGGTTTGCCCGCTGGCTCAAGGACGACGGCGACTGGTGGAATACGCTCTATCCGGAGAAAAATTGGTAATTGTTTCTGTCCGGAAATGAGAAATGAGGATTTAGAAAAAAGTGCTGAAAAAAAAAACGTTCCCGCGCGCTGATTTCTTCTTCGTCATTTCTCATTTTTTATTCCGAATTTCTAATTTTTCTTTCATATAAAAATTTATGCCCGGTTTCCTGAAAAAATTGTCTTCCCTGCTTCCGAAAACCGAATCGCCGAAGCTCGAAGCCGCCTATTGGAGAACGAACAGCACGATTCTCGTTTCGCTTGACCGCGACTGGAAAAATTCGTGGAAAATGCCGCCGCTCGCGCTCAAGTCCGGAAGCAAAATCAGCAGTATTTCGCGCATGCCGCCGATTTTCTGGAGCGGAATGTCCGGCTACTATTTTGACGGGAACGACATTATTTTCATCCTCCACCCGTCGGTTTACCGCGATTACTATTTGCCGGTAGATTCCGTGATTTACGTCGCGGGAACGTTCAACGGATGGAATCCCGCCGGCGCGTCCGAGTGGGCGATGCGCCATCACTCGTTCGGGCAATTCGGCGCGTGGGCGGTGCGCGTGCCTCAACGCCGTTTTTTTGACGGCGGAAAAAAAACAAAGGAATTTTTCAAATTTATCACGGCGGACGGAAAATGGATTGAGCCGCCGGCGGGAACGTTTTCCCTCGTCGACGACGGGAACGGCAACCGCAATCTTTGCCTCGATTCGGAGCGCACGGGCTGGAACTCGTTCCGCATCGTTTGCGAAAAGGCATTGGACGTTTCCCGGCAGGAAGAAGTGGTTTGGGACGTTCCGAAAGAACGGCACAGCCTTCCGGTGAAGACGGGATTTTTCCTCTCGCTACTTTATTCGGACGCACGGCTCGGCGCAACGGTCGCACGCAACGGTCGCACGACGGCTTTTCGCCTTTTTGCGCCGCGCGCAATGCGCGTGAGCGTCCGTGTGCGCGGGAACGAAAACTCGCCCGAGATAAATGCCGAGCTTAAACCGATTCTCAATGGCGTTTGGGAGACGGACGTTCCCGGAAATCTTCACGGGCGGCATTACGACTTTTTCGTCGACGGGCGAAACAGCGACAACACGACGGCGTTCGCGCCCGACGAGCCGATTTTGGATCCTTACGCCAAAGCCTGCGTTGCGCGGGAAGGTCCCGCCATTGTTATCGATGAATATCGCTTCGGCTATCCGGCGAAAAAATTTACGCCGCCGCATCTTTCGGATTTGGTGATTTCGGAAGTGCACCTGCGCGATTTGATTGCGCGGCATCCGAGATTCCGCAATCTGAAGCGTCCGCTCGGTTTTCGCGATCTTGCGGAATGGGTGCGCTCCGACGATTGTTATTTGAAAAAACTCGGCGTGAACGCCGTGGAGCTTCAGCCGATTCAGCAATTTGATTCGCTTAAAGCCGAAGATTATCACTGGGGCTACATGACGACGAATTGGTTTTCGCCGGCATCCGCCTATGCGAGCGATCCCGCAAATGCGAGCCAAATCGAAGAATTTCGCGATCTCGTGGCGGCGTTTCACGAGCAGGGCTTCGCCGTGATTCTCGACGTCGTTTACAATCACGTCGGCGAGCCGAATCATCTTTTCCGTATCGATAAAAATTATTATTTCAATCTCGATTTTCACGGCAACTTTACCAATTGGAGCGGTTGCGGGAACGATTATCGCGCAGACCGTCCGATGAGCAAACGCCTCGTTATCGACAGCCTGCTTTGGATGATTGAACGCTACGGCGTGGACGGTTTCCGCTTCGACCTCGCCGAACTTATCGGGATTCCGGCTTTGCGCAGCATCGAAAATGCCGTGCGGGAACGCCATCCCGATTGTATCCTCATCGCCGAGCCGTGGAGCTTCCGCGGGCATATCGCCGGCGCGCTGAAATCAACAACGTTTTCTTCCTGGAACGACGGCTATCGCGATTACGCCGCAAAATTCGTTCACAACTGTGTAAATCTTGACGGGCTTCGCTACTTCATTTCCGGCTCGCCGGAATATTTCGCCACGTTCCCGGCGCAAACCGTTAATTATACGGAATCGCATGACGACCGTTGCTGGCTCGACAAAATTACCGAATGCGGGAACGGTAATGCCGCCAACCCGACGCGCAACGATAAACGCCGCACGCATTTGATGTTCGCTTTCCTGCTGGCGTCGCTCGGCACGCCGATGATTGCGGAAGGGCAGGATTTTCTGCGCACAAAGCACGGAAAAAACAACACCTATCTCGACGGCGAGGAAAACGCCCTCGATTACGCGCGCATGAAAAAATTCGCGGGAACGCAGGAATTTGTCTCCGCATGGATTCGATTCCGGCTTTCGCCCGACGGACGGCTTTTCCGCCAACGCTCAAATGTTTCCAGGGGATTTTTCCGGTTTTATCCGGACCAGACAAATACTGCCGTTGTCGCCGTTTATAACGACAATCATGCACAGGGACGCTTGCAGTATATTCTGACGCTGAATCCGCGCACCGTTCCCGCGCAGGTGCAAATTCCCGAGGCGCGCTTCTCCGGGTTTCGCTGTGTGGCAACCTCCGAAGCGTTTGATGCGGACGGCGTTCCCGTCGAAGACGGTTTCGGCTTTTCCGGCAATATCCTTACGCTTCCGCCGCTCTCGAGCTCGCTTTGGATAAATCGGGACTAAGCATTCCGCAAAATCCGTAAACGAAAAGCCCGCATTTCTGCGGGCTTTTTAAATGGGGTGGAAGACGGGATTCGAACCCGCGACCCCCGGAACCACAATCCGATGCTCTAACCAACTGAGCTACATCCACCGTGAAAATGTCTGACTAAGCAAATATGTTTTTCGACGGCTTGTCAATGCTGATTTCAAGGGGAGAAAATGCGTGTTTTTACGAACTCATTTTCCCCCGTTTCGGAGGCGAAAAAGTTTGAAAGAAACGCCGTCTTTTATCATCATCAGCGGCGATATGGCAAAATCACCTAAGTTCAAAACGATGGATGCCAATGAAGCCGTTGCTTCCGTGGCTTATCGACTCAGCGAAGTCATCGCTATTTACCCGATTACGCCGTCTTCCCCGATGGCGGAATCCTGTGACGAGTGGTCCGCAAAACAAATGCCGAATCTTTGGAACAACGTTCCCGTGGTGGAACAGCTCCAGTCCGAAGCCGGTGTAGCGGGCGCCGTTCACGGCTCGTTGCTCGCGGGCGCGCTCACGACGACGTTTACAGCGTCTCAGGGGCTCCTGCTCATGATCCCGAATATGTATAAAATCGCCGGCGAACTGATTCCGTTCACGATGCACGTGACGGCGCGCGCGCTTGCGACTCATGCTCTTTCCATTTTCGGAGACCATTCCGACGTTATGAGCTGCCGCTCGACGGGTTTTGCGATGCTCAACTCGACATCCGGTCAGGAAGCGCAGGACATGGCGCTCATCGCGCATGCGGCATCGCTTCGTTCCCGCGTTCCGTTCATGCACTTCTTCGACGGTTTCCGCACTTCTCACGAAGTTTCCAAAATCGAAACGATTTCCGACGATGTCATCAAAGCCGTCGTGGACGAAAACGACATCGCCGCGTTCCGTTCCCGCGCCATGTCGCCGGATCGCCCGAGCATCCGCGGCACCGCTCAGAATCCGGACGTTTACTTCCAGGGGCGTGAAGCCGGAAATAAATACTACGACGCCGTTCCTGCGATTGTTCAGGAAATGATGGACAAATTCGCTGCCGCAACGGGGCGTCAGTATCACATTTTTGATTACTACGGAGCACCGGACGCCGAACGCATCATCGTCTCCATGGGGTCCTCCTGCGAAACGATTGAAGAAACAATAGATGCTTTGAATGCGAAGGGCGAAAAGCTTGGTCTCGTCAAGGTGCGTTTGTTCCTGCCGTTTGACGTGCAGGCGTTCCTCAAGGTCGTTCCCGCGACGGCGAAGAAAATCGCCGTGCTCGATCGCACGAAGGAAAACGGTTCCATCGGCGAACCTCTCCTGCTCAGCGTCTTTGCCGCTTACATGGAAAAGGGCGGCGTGATGCCGACGATTATCGGCGGTCGCTACGGGATCGGCTCGAAGGAATTCAACCCGGGCATGGTCAAATCCGTTTACGACGAACTCGCGAAAGACGCTCCGAAAAAACGCTTTACGGTCGGTATTTACGACGACGTTACGAACCTTTCGCTCCCGTGGGACGACGGCTTTGATATCGAATCGGACGACGTCAAGCGTGCGGTCTTTGTCGGTCTCGGCGCAGACGGGACGGTTGGAGCGAACAAGAACTCCATCAAAATTATCGGCGAACAAACGCCGAACTACGCGCAGGGCTACTTCGTCTACGACTCCAAGAAATCCGGAGCCTCGACGGTTTCCCACCTGCGTTTCGGACCGAAACCGATCCGTTCCGCTTACCTTATCAAGAAGGCAAACTTCGTCGCCTGCTCGCAGTATGTGTTCATCGGTCGTCAGCCGATTCTTGAATACACGATGGAAGGCGCGACGGTGCTTTTGAACTCTCCGTTCTCGCCGGAAGAAACCTGGAAGCGTTTCTCCAAGGAATGGCAGGAAGAAATCATTGCCAAGAAGCTCAAAGTTTTCGTCATCGACGCATCTCGCGTGGCGGCGGAATCCGGCATGAAAGGTCGCACGAACACGGTTATGCAGGCGTGCTTCTTCGCGCTTGCAAACGTTCTTCCGAAGGACGAAGCGATTGCGCAGATTAAGAAATCCATTGAAAAAACCTACGCGAAGAAGGGCGAAGAAATCGTTCAGATGAACTTTAAGGCGGTGGATAATTCCCTCGCAAATCTGCACGAAATCAACGTTCCCGCGACGGTGGACGCCGATGCGAAACCGCAGGTCGCTCCCGCCTATGAAGGCGCTCCGGACTTCTTTAAGAAAGTTCAGGCGATGATGATTGCCAACAAGGGCGATTTGCTCCCGACTTCCGCTCTTCCGGCAGACGGGCAGTTCCCGTCCGGCACGACGAAATACGAAAAGCGCGACCTCGCGGCGGAAATTCCGGTTTGGGACGCTTCACTTTGCATTCAGTGCAATAAGTGCGTCAGCATCTGTCCGCACGCAGCAATTCGTTCCAAGTTCTACCCGGAATCGGCTCTCGCCGGCGCTCCCGAAACGTTCAAGAGCGTTCCGTTTAAGGCTCCCGCGAAGGACGGTATCAAGAATCTCTTCACGATTCAGGTCGCTCCGGAAGATTGCACGGGTTGCACGATTTGTACGCAGGTCTGCCCGGGCAAGGACAAGAATGATCCGACCCGCAAGGCGATTATGATGGCTCCGCAACCGCCGTTGCGCGAAGCCGAAGCCAAGAATTGGGACTTCTTCCTGAATCTCCCGGATCCGGATCGCACGAAACTCGGGAACACGATGCGCGACGCTCAGTTTATGACGCCGCTCATGGAATTCTCCGGCGCGTGCGCGGCTTGCGGCGAAACACCGTATATCAAGCTCATGACGCAGCTCTTCGGCGACCGCACTTACATCGCCAACGCAACGGGCTGTTCTTCGATTTACGGCGGGAACCTTCCGACCACACCTTACACGACGAACAAGGACGGACGCGGTCCGGCTTGGGCAAATTCGCTCTTTGAAGACAATGCCGAATTCGGTCTCGGGATGCGCTATGCCGTCGACAAGAAAACGGACATCGCGCGCCGCGAACTCGCCGCTCTCGCGCCGGTCGTCGGTGAGGATTTGGCGAAAGCCATTCTCGAAGCGCCGCAGGCTACGGAAGCCGATATCGCTGCACAGCGCGAACGCGTTGCCGAGCTGAACAAAAAGCTCGAAGCCGCGGGAACGCCTGAAGCGAAATCCCTCCTCGGTGTCAGCGAATTCCTCGTCAAGAAATGCGTTTGGATCGTCGGCGGCGACGGCTGGGCGTATGACATCGGCTACGGAGGCGTCGACCACGCGCTCGCGTCCGGCAAGAACATCAAGATTCTTGTTCTCGATACGGAAGTTTATTCCAACACGGGCGGGCAAATGTCGAAATCGACTTCGATGGCGGCGGTTGCCAAATTCGCTACGGCGGGTAAACAACTCCCGAAGAAGGACCTCGCGCAAATCGCGGTTCAATACGGGAACGTCTACGTCGCTCGCGTTGCAATCGGCTACAAGGATACGCAGCTTTTGCAGGCGATGAAGGAAGCGGAAGCATTCGATGGGCCCGCGTTGATTATCGCGTACTCACACTGCATCGCGCACGGTCTTCGTAATCTTGCAGACGGTGCCGAACACCAGAAGGTGGCTGTGGAATCCGGCTACTGGCCGATCTTCCGCTATAATCCGGCAAACATCGCGGCAGGCAAGAATCCGTTCTCGCTCGACGTTCCCGCGATGAAGACTGCGCTCGACGACTTCATGCAGTCCGAAACGCGCTTCAAGGGGCTCAAGCGCTCCAATCCGGAACACGCGGCGGAACTTTACGCGGCGGCTCAGGAAATGGTCACCCGTCGATTCCACTATTACAAGGCGCTCGTCGGAACTTACGCACCCGAGCCCAAGACCGAAGAAAAGAAATAAGTCTTTTCTTTGAAACAAAAAAATCGGTATACGCGGTCTGCGTGTGCCGATTTTTTTTTGTTCAAAATTAAAGATAAGAATAAATAGGTGCGAAAAAGAGGTCGCGAAGAGCTCTGAATTTCAATTTGCGCCGTTCCCGCGAAAAATCTATGATTGCGCGAAATATTTTTTCAACATGAGCAGCTCTGAATATAATTTTTCCGAAATCGAAAAACGCTGGCAGAAATTCTGGGCGGACGAAAAAACGTTCCGCGCCGAAAACAAGTCGGACAAGCCGAAGTTTTACGTGCTCGATATGTTCCCGTATCCGTCGGCGGCGGGGCTTCACATCGGACATCCGGAAGGTTACACCGGGTCGGATATTCTCGCGCGCTACAAACGCGCCAAGGGCTTCAACGTGCTTCACCCGATGGGCTGGGACGCGTTCGGTCTTCCCGCCGAGCAATACGCCATCAAAACCGGCAATCACCCGCGCGGGCAGACGCTGGAAAATATCGACAATTTCCGTCGCCAGCTCCAAATGCTCGGCTTTGCCATCGACTGGGATCGCGAAATCGCGACCATCGATTCAAAATATTTTAAGTGGACGCAGTGGATTTTCCTCAATCTTTTCAAGCACGGCTTGGCTTATGTTGACGACAAACCGGTTTGGTTCTGCCCGGAACTCGGCACCGTCCTTGCGAACGAAGAAGTCCTCAACACTGACGAAGGTCCGCGCAGCGAACGCGGGAACTTCCCCGTTGAGCGCCGCCCGATTCGCCAGTGGGTTTTAAAAATCACCGCTTACGCGGAAAAACTTATCGCGGGCTTGGATGCTCTGAACTGGCCTGATTCCACGAAGCGTTTGCAGAAAAACTGGATCGGTCGCAGCGAAGGCGCGGAAGTTGAGTTCCCGCTCGCCGACGATCCCGCGACAAAGCTCAAAATTTTCACCACGCGCCCGGACACGCTTTACGGCGTAACTTACATGGTTATCGCACCGGAACATCCGCTGCGGGAACGCCTCACTGCACCGGAAAAACGCGCCGAGGTCGAAGCCTACGTCGAAAAAGCGCGCAACAAATCCGACTTGGAACGCACGGATTTGGCGAAGGAAAAAACCGGCGTTTTCACGGGTTGCTACGCCATCAATCCGCTCAACGGCGACCGCGTTCCCGTGTGGGTTGCCGACTACGTGCTCATGGGCTACGGAACGGGCGCGATTATGGCGGTTCCCGCGCACGACGAACGCGACTGGGATTTTGCCAAAGCGCATAACATTCCGATTATCCAAGTCGTCGATAATCCGGACGCGAAGGTTGATGTGCAGGAAGCGTCTTTTGTCGCCAACGGCGTGCTTGTCAATTCCGGAAAATTTACGGGAATGCCGACCTCCGAGTCCAAAAAAGCGATTACGAAATATGTCGAAGAACAGGGCTGGGGACGCGGCACCGTCAATTACAAGCTCCGCGACTGGCTCTTTTCGCGTCAGCGTTACTGGGGCGAGCCGTTCCCGATTGTTTGGATTTCGGAAAGCGATTACGAAAAAATCCCGGCGGATTCCGCGTTGCGCGAATTTATGCCGCAGGAAAAAATTTCCTACAAAACGCTCGACGGAGAAACGCTTGTCGCCGTGGCACTCCCGGCGTCCGCGCTCCCGCTCGAACTGCCGGAAGTTGAATCTTACAAACCTTCGGGAACGGGCGAATCTCCGCTCGCCAACGCCAAGGGTTGGGTAAACGTTTTCATCAACCTCGCGACAGGCGAAACGCGTTCCCGCGCCGAAGGCGAAACCGCGCCGGAAGGCTGGGTCGCCGCCACGCGCGAAACAAACACGATGCCGCAGTGGGCAGGCTCCTGCTGGTATTATCTGCGCTATCTCTCGCCGGATTTCGACGGCGCTCCCGTCGATCCCGAAGCGTTCGCGTATTGGAAAACGCCGGACTTCTATATCGGCGGCGCCGAGCACGCCGTGCTTCACCTGCTTTACGCGCGCTTCTGGCATCGCTTCCTTTACGACATCGGTGTGCTTTCCACGCCTGAGCCGTTCACGCGCCTTTTCCACCAAGGGATTATTCTCGGCGAAGACGGAGAAAAAATGTCGAAATCGCGCGGGAACGTCGTCAATCCCGACCAAATCGTTTCCGATTACGGAACGGACGCGTTGCGGCTTTACCTGATGTTCCTCGGACCGCTCGAAGCGATGAAACCGTGGAACACGAAAGGCATCGAAGGCGTGGCGCGCCTGTTGCGCCGCCTGTGGCGTCAGTTTGTTGACGAAACGACGGGAACGCTCTCCGCGCGCATTTCCGACGCCGCGCAGGAAAGCTCGGATTTTCAACGCGTCTTTAATCAGTCGATTAAGAAAATTTCGTCCGATATCGAATCGCTCGGCTTCAACACGGCGATTTCGCAATACATGATTTTGATGAATGCGCTCGAAAAAGAGCCGGCGTTCACGCGTGAAACCGCGCGCGGCTTGCTCAAGCTCATCGCGCCGTTCGCGCCGCACATCGCGGAAGAACTTTGGAGCCGCCTCGGCGAAACAGGTTCTGTCGGCGTTGCCGCGTGGCCGGTTTGCGACGAAGCGAAGCTCGTCGAAGATTCCGTAACGATTGTTTTCTCCGTCAACGGCAAACGCCGTAGCGAAGCGAAACTTCCCGTCGGCGCGACGAAGGATGCGATGGTAGCCGCCGCGAAAGCCGATGCGACAGTTCAAAAATTCATCGACGGCAAGGAAATCGTCCGAGAAATCGTCGTTCCCGGCAAACTCGTCAACATCGTCGTAAAATAAAGAGCTTAAAGGTTAGAGCTTAAGGCTTAAAGAAGCGTTCCCGTGAGATATTTCGCGGGAACGCTTTTTTTATCCGTAAATTTATTTTTCAGTGCAGAGTTTTTACGAAAACAAATGTAAAAGATTGCACACTATCTTATCAATAAAGAGCAGCGAAGGTTTTTCCTAAAATTCTTTCCCCATGCTTATTTATACTACCATTTTTGTAGATTTTATTTGACACTATGCTTTTTTTTTTTGCGAGAATTAAAATCACAATTGGGTCTGTTTGTCAGGAGACGGTCTCTTGCTCTCAATTGAAACAACAAAAATACATATGAAAAAATCATTCTTATCGATACCAACTCTCCTTCTCGCGGGAACGCTCAGCGCCGCCGCTTGGACGGAATCTCAAAAAACAAAAATCTGGGAACAGGACACCGACAAGGTGAAATACACTTACACCCAAGAACAAAAACTCACCTTCACGGGAACAAACACGAGCTCAACAGGCGCGGCTAACGAAGTCCAAATCCACGGAAACTCAAACATGAAAGTGGACTTCACCCAAGATGCCCGCTACGAAATCACATTTGAAATGGTTCATGACAAGGGGCTTGGCGACACACAACCCGCATCAGGAATGCTCTCGATGGTAACCACTTCCAATGATGTTTGTATCGTTTTCGGAAATTCTCCGACTGTAATGTGTCAAGCCGGAGTTTTGTTGTATAAAGACGTTCCAAATACGCCTGCAGTTGAATCTCTTGCTTTCGGTTCCGCCGGAACACAAGTTTGGACATCGGCCAACAACTTCAATTACGGGGATGGACATTATCAATATACAATCATTTTTGAAACATTTGCCGACTCGTCCATTAACGACAAAATCTACTTCGGAGTGAAAAACGAGACGACCGGAGCCAACACATACTTTCTCAAACTGAACTCATCACACCTCGGAGCCGGAGGACATACGCAAAAGGTTTTTGATGATATCGGATTTCATCTCATCGGAGACGCAACGACCTCCGGAGGAAATAAATCAAGCATGGGTGACGTTACTTTTATCGGCTCCGAAAACGGAATACCTCAGAACTCGTTTACAAAGTGGACTCGCAAGGCGGAAAACATTCCCGAGCCGTCGGCGTTCGGTTTGCTCGCAGGCATAGGTGCGTTGGCTCTCGTCGCTTCGCGCCGCCGGCGCAAATAATCTGCCGATTTTAAAGTTTCGCGTTCCCGTGAGATATTTCGCGGGAACGTTTTTTTTGTTCGGATAAAACTTCCCGGCAGAAACAAAAGAGCGTTCCCGCGCGGGAACGCTCTTTGAGCTCTAATCTTTAAGCTTTAATCTTTTTCACTATCCGATCGGAACTTCGACTTCGACTTCCGCTGTGTAATCGACTCCGTCGACACCGAAACCGAAGAGTTTCAGGAAGTCCGTCTGGTAGCCGTTGAAATCCGTGAGTTCGAGAAGATTTTCCGTCGAAACCTTCGGCCAAATTTCAAAGACTTCCTTCTGCACGTCTTCGCGCATTTCCCAATCGTCGATACGGACGAGTCCGTTTTCGTCGTAGTTAAGCGCGTTGTCGTTGTACATCTGGGTTTCAAAGAGGCGCTGAATTTGCTCAACGCAACCTTCGTGCAAGCCTTTTGCTTTCATCACTTTGAACAGAATCGAGATGTAAAGCGGAACGACCGGAATTGCCGACGATGCCTGCGTGACGAGTGCTTTGTTGACGGAAACAAAAGCGCGACCGCGTTTGATTTTCAAAATCGCATCGATTTCTTTCGCCTTGGCGTAAAGGTCTTTTTTCGCCTGTCCGATAGAACCGTCTTTGTAAATCGGCCAAGTCAGCGACGGTCCGATGTAAGAATACGCGACGGATTGGCAACCTTCGGCGAGAAGCCCGGCTTCGTCGAGCGCGTCAATCCAGAGCTTCCAGTCTTCGCCGCCCATGACTTTAATCGTCGCTTTAACTTCTTCCTCGTTTGCGGGCTCAATCGTCGCTTCGTTAACGAGTTTTTGGTCCGTATTTAAATTTTTGGATACAAACGGTTCTCCGACGGTTTTCAAAACGGACTTGTAAACTTCGCCCGTAACGGGATCGGTGCGGCGCGGTGCGGCAAGCGAGTAAACAACGAGGTCGATTTGCGGCATTTCCTTCTTGAGGCGCTCAATAACTTGCGTTTTAAGCTCGGCGGAAAATGCATCGCCGTTGACGGAAGCGGCGTAGAGCCCGGCTTTTTTCGCCTCGGCTTCAAACGCGGCGGTGTTGTACCACCCGGCGGAAGCGGGTTTGTTGTTGGCGCTCGGGCGTTCAAAATAAACGCCGAACGTGTTTGCACCCGAGCCGAAAGCGGCAGCGATGCGCGAAGCAAGCCCGTAGCCCGTGGAAGAACCGATGACGAGAACGTTTTTCGGGCCGTTCTTCATGGTCGGGCGGCTTTTTACATAGGCGATTTGCTCGCGAACGTGAGCGGCGCAACCTTCCGGATGAGCCGTAATGCAAACGAATCCGCGAACGCGGGGAGAAACGACTTGTTTTGCCATAGTGCCGAAAATTTTGTCGGTTTTGCGTTCCCGCGGCAACGTTTTAGTTGTCCGCAAGAAGCTCGGCTTCGGGCGGCGTTCCCGCAGGAATAAAGGTGGCTTCGGACGCGTTAGAAAGAGCGGGGCGAGCCGTAAAACATACGATAGGATGACGGTTCCGCTTCTCGGATAAATTGGGAAACGTCGAGGAGAGAGGAATCGCGTCCCGAAGAAATTTTCGGGTAGAGCATGAAGAGTTTTTCTTTTGCCCGTGTGCAGGCGACGTAGAAAAGCCGGCGTTCTTCGTCCAAATCGCCTTCTTCGATGGCTCGCCGAAGCGGGAAAAGTCCGTCTGCGCATCCGATGACGAAAACGACCGGAAACTCTAAGCCTTTCGCTTGGTGAATCGTGGAAAGGCGCAACGAATCGTTCCCGCCGTTGCGTTCCCGCACGTCTTTGTCCGTGGTTTCCGTGCTGAAAAGTGCGAGTTGGGCGAGCAAATCGGAGAGATTTTCAAACTTTTCCGCAAACCCGATCAAACTTTCAAGGTCGTCGTAGCGCTGTTGCCAGTTCGGATAGATTTTTTTGAGGAAATCGCCATACCAGCCGTCGATGCCGATGCGGACTACTTCCGCCGGAGTGGCAAGGACGGTGTTTTCCGTTTTGGCGATATCGTTTTCCGTGAGAACGGAATTTGCGTATTCGTTCCCGTCGGCAAAAAAATCAAAAAGTTCTCCCAACGAGTTTTCTTCGTCGGGCGTTTTGGCGATTTTTTGCGAAAGTTCGGCGGCGGTCGCTCCTGTTTGGATTTCCTTTCCGTGGAGTGATTCCGACATATCCTGCAGCGTAAGAATCAAGTCCTGATAGTCGTCGCGTGCAACTTCCGGAACCTTTTTCAAAACGAGTTTGTCCAAAAGCGCCGTGAGTAGTTTTATGTTTTTGTTCGATGCGACGTTGTTCCCTGCTTCCAGAATACGCTCCGCTGTGCGCGGACCGATTTTGTCGATGAGATTGAGAATACGCGTGAACGCGACTCGGTCGTTGTGGTTTTGGACAAAACGCAGTTGCGCGACAAAATCTCGAATGTGCGCCTGCTGGAAGAATTGAATCCCGCTCGTGATAACGAAAGGAACGGAAAGATTGGTGAGTTCGAGTTGGAGTTCTTTTGCCTGAAAATGTGCCCGGTAAAGCACGATAATGTCGGAAAGCGAGTAGCCTTCATCCTCGACGAGTGTGCGGATTTTTGAGACGACGGCGTGTGCTTGCGCAAAGGAATCCAGTTGCGGAATAACGTAGGGCGGCGCGCCGTGTTCCCGTGTGGCGCGCAACTGTTTGGAGAAGCCGGATTCTTCCGTGCGCGCACTTAGAATTGAGTTTGAAAAATCGAGAATTTCCGGTGTTGAGCGATAATTGATTTCGATTTTGTGCAGTTGCGTGTCCGGAAAATTTATCGGGAAATCGACAATGTTTTTGTAGTTGGCTCCGCGCCAAGTGTAAATGCATTGTGCGTCGTCGCCGACCGCCATGACGTGCGTTTCCGGGCCGGAAATCAGGCGCACGATTTCGGATTGCAGGGAGTTGGTGTCTTGAAATTCGTCCACGAGAATGTGGAGAAACCGGTTTCCGTAGCGTTCCCGCGCCGGCGGATCGTTGCGGAGCAATTCGCAGAGAAGTTCGAGTAAATCATCGTAGTCGCAGGAGTTTTGCAGGCGTTTCGCCGCCGTGTATTCTTTCCACAGCGCGGGAACGATTTCCTCCGCTCGGGGAGCCCATTCCAAGCGTTCTTTGGCGATCTTCTCAATCGGAGAACGCGTGTTGCGCGCGTAGCTCACGACATCGAAAATTACGCGCGGCGTCGGCGAGTTTTTCCCTTTGATAAAATCCGGCGCGACCTGCTTGCAAACATTGCTAAAAAGCGCGTCGGCATCGTCGGCATCCAAAATAGTGAAATCGGGATTGAGCCCGACGGCGTAGGCGTTGGCGCGCAGAATGCGTTGCCCGATGCTGTGAAACGTGCCGCCCCAGAATTGCGAGCGCGGGATTCCCGTCAGATCTTCGATGCGCTCGAGCATTTCGCCCGCCGCCTTATTCGTAAACGTGAGGAGCAGGATTCGCCACGGCGGAACGCCTTGCTCCAGAAGCCACGCAACGCGGTATGTCAGCGTGCGTGTTTTTCCCGAGCCTGCTCCCGCGAGCACCAACGCGTTGCGGCTCTGCGACGTTACCGCGCCGAACTGATCTTCGTTCAGCTCGGAACGAAAATCAATCGGCGGGAACGTCGGTTTGTCTGCCATGGCGACAAGTTATCCGCACGCTAAGGTTTAGCGGGCAAAGCCGGGCATTGCCCATTCAAATTCGCCGAAGATACGAGCCAATTCGTCTTCGACAAATTCCCATCCGGACTCGTTCAGTCCGCCGGTATCGGTGTTGACGTGTTCCCAGTTCGGGATGCGAATTTGTTCGCGGCGACCGTCGTCCGTGTGGACGAGCACGGCTACGGGCGTGTGCCCGAAGATTCGGGAAACTCTAACCACGCGAGTCACGTCTTTGGTCTGATTTTCGCTCATGTTGCAATTTCGTGGGTTAATGTTTGGATCGCTGCCTCACCGTGAGGCAAACACGGGAACGAGCGAATAAATCGGAACAAAACCGTTCCCGCAAACTTTAATTTTCCGGGGCGTTTGAAAGCAGAACGGAAATCAGTATAAATTCAGTTTTTGCTCCTGATTGTCGCTGCGCGTGTTGGGGACGCCCGGTGCTTTGAGCGGACAAATTCCTTCGCTCGAAAAGCGGCAAATTTTGACCTCTCCGCCCGGAGCAATTTCAAAAACAGTCATGGAAAGCGTGCGGTCGGCTCCGTCGTTCGGGTTCGTTGTCGAGTAATAGCCCGTGTATCCGGCGTTCATGTAGGTGAACGCGAGAGTTTCCTGCGTGCACGCTTTTCGGTCTGCGGGAACGGCGACGGGGATTTTTTCGCCGGGCGAAAGAAAAACGGAGGCGCCGCCGAGGTAATTATCCCAGCCGTTGGAATGGTTGTGACCGTAGAGGAAAATCAGTTTCATGCCGAGTTTCCCGTAGCGGTTTAAAACATCGAAAATAAACTTTGCGAAGCATCCGTCTCCGTCGTTGTAAGTTCTCATCGAGTAGTGAAGCGGAAGGTGTGAGAGCACAAAAACCGGCGCCCGGAAACCGGACGTGTATTTTGTTTTCAAATACGCATCGAGCTTGGCTGCGGTTTTCGCGACGGCGGCTTCGTCGTCAGAAATATCGGCGTTCCCGTCGGTCGCGCGTCGTCCCTGCATCCACATGAAATCATCTTCGTTGATGACGAAAACGCCGTAGCGATTGTGCTCGGGATCGTGCGCGCCGCTCGGTGAGATTCCCCGCGTTCCCGCAGGATCGTGGTTTCCCTGAACGAGGACAATTTCTTCGGGCGCGATTCCGAGTTGCGCCGAAAAAAGCGTTTGTTTGAGCGCGGAAATTCCGTTTTCGCTGTCTTCCGGCAGGTTTCGGAGTTGCACGGTGTAGTCGCCGCAAAAAAGAACGCGCTCCGCATCAAACGCGTTGTGTGAGCGAATTTTTTTCAAAATTCCGTCAACATTTTTTGCGCTCGCTTCATGCGTTTTTGCCTGAAAATCCGAACCTGCGATAATGAACAGATTTTCTTTCGCAAATCCGCACAGCACAGGAACGTAACACAAAAGAAAAAGGAGAAACTTCACGGGAAAACCTTTGGCGGGCACGGTTCGTGTCAATCGTGTTGGGCGAGGTTATAGATTGCGACAATGTCGCCGGAGAAGAGTTTGCGGAAATTGCCCTGCGGGATTTCGTTGCCGTCGCGGGAACGTCCGAGGACGGCTTTTTTCGCCATTTCTTCAAAGCGCGAAGCGTCGGGAATGCCGAGTTCGCGCATTGTGGTCGGCAATCCCATTTTTTTGTAAAATGCCGTGAGCGCATTGATTCCCGCCTGCGCGGTTTCGGAATCGGTGGTTCCCGCGGGAACGCCGAAAACATTTTTCGCAAACTGAGCGAGCTTGGCGGATTTTTCCGGAAGGACGAATTTCATCCACGCGGGAGTAACGACGGCGAGCCCGGCGCCGTGTGCCACGTCGTAAATTGCGCTGATTTCGTGCTCCATGCCGTGGCACGCCCAATCCTGCTCGCGCCCGAGTCCGAGCAAATTGTTGTGCGCGACTGTTCCCGCGAAGCCGATTTCGGCCCAAGCGTCGTAGTTTTCCGGATTTTCGAGCAGGCACGGCGCGTTGCGGATAATGGTTCTCAAAACGCTTTCGCAAAGCCCGTCGGTGATGTCGCAATGCGGCGTGTTTGAAAAATAACGTTCGAAAATGTGGCTCATCATATCGCTCACGCCGTTTGCGATTTGGTCGGGCGGGAGCGTGAAAAAAAGCTCCGGATTGACGATGCTGAAAACGGGGCGGAGTTTTTCGTCACCGTAGCCGAGTTTGTAGCCGCTTGCTTCGTCGGTAATGACGGTGTTCGGGCTCATTTCGGAACCGGTTGCGGGAAGCGTTAGCACCGTCGCCACGGGAACGGCGGTTTTGAGCGGGCGGCGCGAGACGAAGGTTTCCCAAATGTCGCCGTTGTCCGCATCAATGCCTGCCGCAATCGCTTTTGCAGAGTCGATGACGCTTCCGCCGCCGACGGCGAGAATGAACGACACGCCGGCATCGCGGCAAAGGCGAATCCCTTCGCGAACGAGGTTCAGTCGCGGGTTCGGCACGACGCCGCCGAGCTCGACGAAGCGCACTCCGCGTTCGCGGAGCGCGGAGACCGTTGTGTCGTAAAGTCCGCTACGCTTGATGCTGTTCCCTCCGAAATGCAGGAGGACAGTTGCATTTTTCCCGGCGAAGCGGGCGACGAGCTCTCCGACGCGTGCTTGCGTGTCGCGTCCGAAAATCCAATGCGTGGGGCAAAAATAGGTGAAATTTTCCATGCGACAAATTATAGCTCATTTGTTTACGATTTTTAATCACGAAACACGAAGTTCCCGTTGCGGGAACGCCGTTCCTCCCCCGTAAAAGTCTTTGCGTTGGCGCGGGAACGGGCGTATGATTTTTCTCCACTATGAAATTTCGCAGTTCACTCAGCACGGAAGGTCGCCGCATGGCGGGCGCGCGCGCACTTTGGCGCGCCAACGGCATGAAAGAAGAACAACTCGGCAAGCCGATTATCGGCATCGTCAATTCATTCACGCAGTTTGTTCCCGGGCACACGCATTTGCACAAAATCGGGCAACAGATTAAGGCGCTCATAGAAGCGCAGGGCTGCTTCGCCGCAGAATTTAACACCATCGCCATCGACGACGGCATCGCAATGGGGCACGACGGCATGCTTTACTCGCTCCCGTCGCGCGACCTCATCGCCGACTCCGTCGAATACATGTGCAACGCGCACCGCGTGGACGCTATCGTTTGCATTTCCAACTGCGACAAAGTTACGCCCGGAATGCTCATGGCGGCAATGCGCCTGAATATTCCCGCGATTTTCGTTTCCGGCGGACCGATGGAAGCCGGCGATTTTGAAGGCGAAAAATACGACCTGATTGACGTGATGGTCAAGGGCGCGGACGAATCTTATTCCGACGAAAAACTCGCCGAGCTCGAACGCCTCGCGTGCCCGACTTGCGGCTCCTGCTCCGGCATGTTTACGGCAAATTCTATGAATTGCCTCAACGAAGTGCTCGGTATGGCGCTTCCCGGCAACGGCACCGTGCTCTCGACGCACAAAGAGCGCATGAAACTTTTTGAAAAAGCCGCAAAGCGCATCGTCGAAATGGCTTACGCCTATTACGAAAAAGGCGACGCCACCGTGCTTCCGCGCCAGATCGCCACGCGCGCCGCGTTCCTGAACGCAATGACGCTCGACATCGCGATGGGCGGTTCGACCAACACGGTGCTTCACCTGCTCGCCATTGCGCAGGAAGCCGGCGTGGATTTCACGATGAAGGACATCGACTTCCTTTCCCGCCGCGTTCCCGTGCTTTGTAAAGTCGCACCGAACACGAAAAAATATCACATCGAAGACGTAAACCGCGCGGGCGGAATTTTGACGATTATCGGACGCCTCGCCGCCGAAGGGCTTATCGACGGGAACGTTTACCGCGCCGACGGGCTGACGCTTGCCGAAGCCATCGCGCAAAACGACATCGATTCGCCGACCGTCTCCGCCGAGGCACTCGAACGCGCTCATGCCGCGCCCGCGGGAACGCGCAACATCGAAATGGCTTCGCAGGAAACGCGTTATGAAAATTTGGATACAGACCGCGCAAACGGTTGCATTCGCGATGTCGAACACGCTTATGTGCGTGACGGCGGGCTTGCCGTGCTCTTCGGCAATATCGCGCAGGACGGTTGCATCGTCAAAACGGCGGGCGTTTCCGAAAAGGTTTTCAAATTCAAAGGCACGGCGCGCGTGTTTGAATCGCAGGACGACGCGTGCGAAGGCATTCTCGGCGGCAAGGTCGGTCCGGGCGACGTCGTCGTCATCACGCACGAAGGTCCGCGCGGCGGCCCGGGCATGCAGGAAATGCTTTATCCGACATCGTATATCAAGTCGAAGCACCTCGGTGAGCTTTGCGCGCTGATTACGGACGGTCGTTTCTCGGGCGGAACTTCCGGGCTTTCCATCGGGCACATTTCGCCGGAAGCGGCGGCAGGCGGGAACGTCGCACTCATTCGCGACAACGATTTGATTGAAATCGACATTCCCGCGCGCACGATTCGCGTTTGCATTTCCGATGAAGAACTCGCCGCGCGCCGCGCCGAGGAAGAAGCTCGCGGGAACGCGGCGTGGACACCGAAAACGCGCAACCGCAAGATTTCCAAAGCGCTCCGCGCTTACGCGAAAATGGTCGCTTCCGCAGACAAGGGCGGCGTCCGCATCGTGGAATAAATTATTCGTTATTTCATTTTTCTTCCTTCCCGCATAAACTTTTTCAAAACTTTTTTATTCATGCAGGCACAGCTCGAAGCAATTATTTTAGAAACGGAATCCGCCGCTCCCGGCATTCAGACGCGTCCGGAATTTGATGCGTTTAAGGCTCGCATTTCGGGACCGAACGGCGCACTTACGCAAGTGATGAAGTCCATCGGCAAACTTCCCAAGGAAGAAAAGCCGGCGGCGGGAAAGCTCATCAATGCGGCAAAACAGCGCATCGACGCAGCTTTGGCGGCGGCGCTCGCGCGGATTGAGGAAAACGAACTCGCCGCGAAACTCGGTGAGCCGATTGATCCGTCACTTTCTTCTCCCGACGATTTTTCCGGCATGGTTCACCCGCTCACACAGGTGCGCGAGGAAATTTGCCGCGTTTTCCACCGCCTCGGTTTCACGATTGCGGAAGGTCCTGAGCTCGAAAGCGAATGGTTCTGCTTCGACGCACTGAATACGCCGGAATCGCACCCTGCGCGCGATATGCAGGATACGCTGTTCCTTCCCGCGGGAACGGTCGCGAAAGACGCTCCGAAAAAAGGCGACGAAGCCTATGTGATGCGCTCTCACACCTCTTCCGTGCAGATTCGCACAATGCTTTCGCGCAAACCGCCGATTCGCATTATCGCACCCGGACGCTGTTTCCGCCGCGACACGGTGGACGCGACGCACTCCGCGAACTTTCACCAAATCGAAGGGCTTTGGGTGGACAAAAACGTCACGCTCAAGGATCTGAAGAGCGTGCTGGATTCCTTCGTGCGCGAAATCTTCGGAAGGTCCGTCGAAACACGTTTGCGCCCGAGCTTTTTCCCGTTCACCGAACCGAGTTTTGAAATGGACATCAAGTCCCCGAATCTCGGTCGTTTGAGCGACCGCTGGCTCGAAATTATGGGTTGCGGTTTGGTCGATCCGAAGGTTTTTGAAAATGTCGGAATTGACGCGAACGAGTGGAGCGGACTTGCGTTCGGCGTCGGCTTGGAACGTATCGCGATGCTCGTTCACGGGATTGACGACATTCGCCACTTCTACGCCAACGACTTGCGCTTCCTGCGCCAGTTCGCATAATTTTTCTCGCGGGAACGCTTCACGCATTACGCATGGATGTCGCGCATCTCAGTTTTCGGGAGAAAACCAATTTGGGGAGTTTTTACACTCCGTCTCGATTGGTCGGTCTTGCATACGATTTATTTGCGCGAGTTTCCGGAGCGGTGGATGTCGTGCTCGATTCTTCTTGCGGGTACGGGGCTTTTTTTTCGGTGCCGTTTCCGCAAAAAAATGTGCGGTTTATAGGGGCGGATATTGATGAGGTTGCGCTTAATGTCGCAACAGAGAACTTTTCTCGGGTGCACTTTCTTCATGAAAATGCGCTAAAAAATATTAATCGTGAAAAGTATGGTATTTTCTCCCATGAGCGCTTGGTAATTGTCGGAAATCCGCCATACAACGATGTGACTTCCCGCGTGAAAAATCATATCAAACGCGAAAATCCGTGTGAAATGGATTCGGATGTTCGCACGCGTGATTTGGGGATTTCCTTTTTGCTTTCGTTTGAAAAACTTTCTCCCGAGTATGTCGTTGTTTTGCATCCGCTTTCGTATTTGATAAAGCAGGCAAATTTCAAGTTGCTGGAACCGTTTATGCGTAAATATGCCTTGCGTGAGGCATTGGTTCTCAACAGCCGTGAATTTTCGGATACGTCAAAAAATAACGGATTCCCGATTGTCGTTGCCGTCTACGAGCGAAATACTTTTGGGACGACTTATACGGATATTGTTCGTCGCCGATTTATGACGCTTGAAGGCGTGTCGTTTTCGATTTCGGATTATGATTACGTTTGCCGTTATATTTCAAAATACCCGTCACGGTTTCAACGAAACACGGGAATTTCCCGATACAAATTTTTTACCATGCGCGATGTGAATGCGCTGAAGCGTTCCCGCACGTTTATTTCCGATGATACGGCAAACACAATCTATATTCCGACGGAAAAGTTAGAGCTTTATTGCTATGTCGATATTTTTAAGGATTACTCCCAAAAGCTTCCTTATTTCTTAGGAAATTTTGATGTGATGATTAATCGGGACGAATTTGAAAAGATAAAGAACGATTTTTTGGTTTTGAGTATCGAAAAGCATCCAGAAATTTTTAGTGAAGAGTTTCTGCCTGTTCCGAAAGACGTGTCAAACAGAGCCTTTCGGCGCGTGGATTTTTACTTTAAAAATCTTTTTAAAGGAGTCGCATAGTATGTATATCCGGAAGATAAACGAAGATCGTCTTCGTGTTGCTATTCCTCTTACGTCAACAAGCGGAAAGATTCGCATCAAAAAACGCACGATGCTCAACGAATACGGTATTCCCGTGGCAACCTGCCAAGTTCCGTTTTCTCAATCCTGTTATGTTGAGTGGCAAATCGGCTATGATGTTCCCGTAAAAGATACGGAAAAATTGAAACTTTCGACATTGCCGGAGTTGCGTTTCGTCGGTGCGAACGGAAAAGAAAAGTCTCTTTATGAACTCTCGGAATATGTTTTTTACTGCGCTAAATGGGGATTTATTCCGCGGGAACGCTTGTGCAAACTTGCGGAAGAGCTTTCGGGGCTGAAACGGGAGGCGTTGTTTGACGCTCACCCGGATATGGCAATCCGGCGGCGCAATTTCGTCGAAAAGGAAATCAACGGGATTTCGTTTTGGGCAACGACTTTGGAGTATCCGTTGATTGTGCGAAAATTGGGAGCGTTTGAAGTATTTGCAGAAATTATTACACGCGAAAAACAGAGGGCGGTTGGTGTGCAACCGATGCTTTATTTATGTTTTCCGGTGACGGAACTTCATGCAGAAGAGTGTTTGCTCGGGCGCACGGCAAAATCTAAGGAATACGCCGACTTCGTTGTAAATCGGGACAACGCGAGCGTGTTTTTGGAGATTTTAAAATTATTTGGAATGTTGAGCGAAAATCATCGCCGAGACGTGCTTTCAATAATCAATATAATCTTAGGACAACTGAAATCATGAGCGGGAAAAAGTTTTTGGTGATTGCGGTGGACGGCGGTGCGGCGTCGGGAAAATCTTCGACCTCGCGAGGACTCGCCGCGAAGCACAACCTGATGCACGTGGACACGGGTGCGCATTATCGCACGGTGGCGCTTTCGCTTTTGCGGCGCGGAATCACGGGAACGGACGTTTTTTCGGCAACTGAAAATCCGCTGGAAAATCTCGATCTCGGCACGGAGGTGCGGGAACGCGAAGCGGCGATGAGTATCGGCGGAATCGTTCCTGCGGATTCGGAAATTCGCAACGACACGGTCAACGCCGTCGTTTCTCAGTTCGCGGCGATTCCCGAAGTGCGTAAATTCCTTTTTAATTACCAGCGTTCACAAAAAGACGTGGCGCGGGAACACGGTTTCGACGGGCTGATTATGGACGGGCGCGATATCGGTAGCGTGATTTTTCCCGATGCGGATTTGCGGGTTTTCCTGACGGCGGATCCGGAAGCGCGCGCACGCCGTCGCGCGGCGGAAGGTATTGCCGATTCCATTGCCGAGCGCGACAAGCTGGATTCTTCCCGCAAGGCGGCTCCGCTGGCTTGTCCGGAAGGCGCGACAAAAATCGACAGCACGGATTTGACGCTTGAGCAGGTCGTCGAAAAAATCAGTGCCATGATTTCGGCTTTGTAATTTCCGATTTTTCTGACTTTCTTCTTTCTGTAACCGATAACAAAAAAAGATGGAGCTCTATACCGACAAAAAAGTTTACTCTCTGGTTTATCATGGTGCGCGTATGTTTATGGGCGCATTCGGGCGCGTCGAAGTCAGCGGGCTGGAAAACCTTCCCGAGGGCGGATTTCTGATTGCGAGCAATCACGTGAGTTTTATCGATCCGCCGCTGATCGGGTGCGTGATCCCGCGCGAAATGTACTTTTTTGCGCGCAAAACCTTGCTCGACAACGCTATTCTCAAACGCGTTTTGCCGTATTGTAACGTGATTCCGGTGGACCGCGACGGCGGGAGCGACGTGGGCGCGTTCAAAAAGGTTTTTGCCGTGCTGAAGCAGGGACACGCTTTGATTTTATTTCCGGAAGGCACACGCAGCAAAGACGGAAAACTCGGGAAAGCGCAGGGCGGCGCGGGACTGATTTCCTGCATGGCGCGCGTTCCCGTCGTGCCGGCTCGCGTTTTCGGAACGGGAGACGTTTTGCCGCGCGGTTCGGCGTTCCCGCAACGTGCGGATTTGGGAGTCGCTTTCGGAAAACCGATTTATCCGAAAGAATTTGACCCCGGAAAAAATCACCCGGACCGCTTCCGCGAGGCATCTCGCCGCTTCATGGAAAGAATCGCCGAGTTAGAACCGCCTCCCGGTCCGAAAATGTAGTTGCGGGCAATCTCCTTTTGTTTTTTCATAATCCCTAAAAAATTGATTCCATTTATGAACGTTACCAAAATTGCACTCCTTGCCGCTGCCGCCCTTATTTTCGCGGGTTGCGGTCCCAAAAGTCATCCCAACTCATGGCGCGGCGCTCCTCAGACGGGAACGGAAGTTTCGAGCGTTCCGGAAGAAATTTCGGGTGAAGACGAATCCCTGACGGGTGAAGTCTTGGACGAAACGGATGCGCGCGACGATTCGCCCGCCGGCGATAAGGTGGCGAATTGGATTTCCTCCAATAACATCCCGGAAAGTGCAAAACTCGCCGTCATCTATTTCGGCTTTGACAAATTTAACGTTGAAGCGGGCGAACGCGCCAAGCTCGATGCCATCATCGATGCCGTCAATCGCGGGAACGTTTACATCGTCGGCTATTCCGACTACTTCGGAACCGAAGAATACAACCTTGCGCTCTCCGACAAGCGCGCGCAGGCGGTCAAAAATTACCTGAAAAATCTCGGTGCGGACGATTCCGCTCAAATTCAGGCTCTCGGCGAGGCTTACGCCGTTCAGAACGGAACCAAATCCGAAGTCGCCGAAGACCGCAAAGTCATCGTGGTTGACGGGAACGCGCAGTAATTTTACCGACGCAAAAAAAGCTCCGGCAATTTACGTTCGCCGGAGCTTTTTTGACAAATAATTTTTCGTTATTTTTTTCTATTTTAAAAAACGCTATGACAAAAACGTCCCCGCAATTGACCTGGTGCACTGTTCGCTTCGGCGAAGACATGAATTGGTGGGTCAAAGAAATCAGCGATCCCGTGCATTGGGATGTCGATGCGCTGAGCATCATTGACCCGCGCCAAGTCGGCTACATTCTCGACTTGCTCGACGCACTCCGCGATTACGGTTTGGTTACGGAAATCGTCGAAAACGCGTTTATCCCGTTCCAGATTCAGGCGATCAATCCGGATAAGACGGCACGCCTCGTTCGCGTGAATGAAACATTCTTCGACACGAACGAAGAACTTTTCGCGCTTCCCGATATCGTCGACGAAGAAAAGGGCGCTTACGCAGAATTTCTCGACCATATCACGACGTTGCGCATGAAATACCTGAACGACAAGCTCTCGTTCGCGCAAAAACTTACGGTTACGGAGCTTGAAGAACAGATCCGCGACGCGCAAACGCAAGCGTTTATGGAAGGGCGAGCGACACACCTTTTCCAGGAAATTATCGATATTCTTGAATTCGTTCCCGACGGATACGAACTCAGTGTTGACGACGACGACGAAAAAATTAAAGCCAAGAGCGAAGAAGATTTTTCCGCCGTGCGCGATTTGCCCGACTACGAAGACGAAAAGTTGGACGAAGACGAAACAATGCAATGGGACGACGAAGACGGTGCTCCCGATGCGGATTTCGGAGACGATATGGGCACCGCCGGCGAGCTTCCGGCGAAGTCCTCGCGTTCCCGTAAGAAAAAATAACCTTTTTCAAGAACCAGGAATCGGGCATCAAGTCTCAGGCAAATTCGCTTGGCGCTTGATGCTCGACGCTTTTAGCTCATAAAAAATGGTTTTACTCAGCGAGATTGTTGCCTATTGCGACGAGCGAACGGCTCGCAAAAGCGTAGTCGATTTCCCCGGCGCATTGAACGGTTTGCAGTTTGAAAACGGCGGGAGTGTCACGAAAATCGGTGCTTCGGTCGATGCCGGATTGCGCGTTTTTGAAGAGGCCGCCCGGCGTGGAATCGATTTTCTCATCGTGCATCACGGTATGTTTTGGCAGGCGCAGCAACCTGTCACGGGAACGGTTTACAAAAAGTTTAAAACGTGCGTGGATGCAGGAATCGCCGTTTACGGCAGTCACTTGCCGCTCGATGCCCATCGCGAAATCGGCAACAATGCCGTGCTTGCCAAACGGCTTGGGTTGGAGATCTTGGAATGGGGATTGGAATTTGACGGAACGTCTTTTGCCGCAATTTGCCGCGGAATCCCGCGTGCAGAACTGACGGAAAGACTCCGCTCACTTTTCCCGAAGACATTTAAAGCGATTGAATGCGGGAGCGAAAATCCCGGGCGTATTGCGCTTCTTTCCGGGAGCGGGAACGCGGCGATTCCGTCGCTTGCAAAACTCGGTTGCGATACGTTGGTGACAGGAGAAATCAAAGAGGAAAATTTTGTTAAGGCTCAAGACGAGAATTTTAATCTGTATCCGTGCGGTCATTACGCAACGGAAGGATTCGGGGTTTGCGCGCTTGCCGCCGAACTTTCCGAAAAATTCTCGCTCCCGTGGGAATTTCTCGATTTCGACAATCCGCTTTAACCGGAGAAATAACGCTCTTCCTTTTCTTAAGAGGGAGGGTTCGCAAGCGATGCGCCGCGGAGTGAGCGTTCCCGCTCGGGAACACAAATACGCGTAGGAGCTTAATTTTTTCCCTGTAAAAAATATTCGTGGAGATTTTTGAAATTCGTGGATAAAAGCGCCGGACACATGACTTATCGCGGAAGAATCGCGCCGACTCCGACAGGTCTGCTCCATCTCGGGCACGCACGCACGTTCGCGCTTGCTGCTCAACGTTGTCGCGAAGCGGCGGGAACGCTTGTTTTTCGTATTGAAGATATTGATACGCAACGCTGTAAGAGAGAATTTGCCGATGCCGCAATGGAGGACTTGCGCGCAATCGGAATTTCCTGGAACGAAGGTCCGGACATCGGAGGAAAATTTGCTCCGTATGTGCAGTCCGAGAATTTTTCGTATTTTCTGAAAATTTGGGAAAAACTGAAAAACGCGGGAGCGATTTATCCGTGTCGTCGTTCCCGTAAGGATGTTGTCGCTGCGACGCGTGCGCCTCATGCGGAAGATGAAGCCGCAGAACCGGTTTTCCCGCCGCAATGGCGTCCGCCGGCGAGAACGGGAATGGAATTTTCCGAGCCCGGCGATTATAATTGGCGTTTTCGCGTTCCCGACGGAGAAGTCATAGAGTTTTTTGACAAAATACAGGGACCGCAACGCTTTGTTGCGGGCGAAGATTTCGGCGATTTCGTCGTCTGGCGGCGGGACGGCGTTCCCGCATACGAACTCGCCGTCGTTGCCGACGACATTCGCATGGGCATTACGGAAGTCGTGCGCGGTGCGGATTTACTCAAATCCACGGCGCGCCAAATTCTGATTTATCGTGTGCTTGGGGCAACACCGCCCGCGTGGGCACACGCCCCGCTCGTCCTCGATGAAAACGGTCGCCGCCTCGCCAAGCGCTCCGACGCGCTCTCCCTTCGCGCACTTCTCGCCCGGGGGAACGCAGGAGTTCTCACGGAGCTACAAAGCCACGGGGTTTTTTCTTCGGACGGGAACCACACAGCGTAAAAACGTTGTGTTTTTTTGTGTTAAAAAATTCCGTGTTTTCGGTGTGTTTCCGTGGTTAAAAATTTTCGCACGTTCCCGCGTAAACAGTCGGAATCGCAAATAAATCTCCGTGGCTTTGCGGCTTTTGTGAGAGTTTTTCGTTCCCGTGAAGGTATCGATGCGTTCTTTGCTGAATTTCCGATTGTCGGGAGCACGCTTTCGGATTACGCTTCGTCGCATGAAAAACTCTATGCCCGAACTACCCGCCGCGTTCCCTCCGCCTGAGAAGGGAGGTCGTCCCGACATCCTCTTTATTGCGGGAGAACATTCCGGAGATGAGCTTTCTGCCGGCGTTATTTCCAAACTTCTGGCGAAAAACCCGGGTTTAAAAATTGCCGCGTTCGGCGGGAACGATATGCGCGACGCGGGAGCGCAGTTGCTCTTCAATATGACGACGTTTTCCGCCGTCGGGCTGATCGAAGTCGTTTCGAATATTTCGTTTTACAAAAAACTTTTTTCGCGAATTTTGTCTTGGATTCGCGAGTATCGCCCTCGTGCGATTTGCTTCACGGATTTTCCGGGTATGAATTTGCGTTTGGCAAAGGCGTTGAAGAAAGAAGGAATTTCCTGCAAGGGCGGAGGAGATGTATTTCTTTTTCATTACGTTTCTCCGCAAATTTGGGCGTGGAAATCGCATCGGCGGTTTGAGATGGAAAAGGTGTTGGACTCGCTCGGAGTGTTGTTCCCGTTTGAGCTGAAATGCTACGAAGATACAAAACTGGACGTGCATTTCGTGGGTGATCCGTTTGCCGAACCGGAACACGTTTTGCCCGTGAAATACGATGCGAATGCTCCCGTTTTGCTTTTGCCGGGAAGCCGCCCGAAGCCCGTTGCTCGCATTTTCCCGATTCTTCTCGGTGCGTGGAAAAAGTTTCGTGCAACGCACCCGAAGCAACGCGCGATTGTGCTTCATCCCGGCGAACCCGTGCTCGGTATTTTGAAGAGCCTGATGGCGGCGGATCCCGAGGCTGCCGCCGGAATTGAGCTCGTTCCCGTGGATTCCGTTGCGGAGACACAACAGCCGGCGAGCGCCGTGCTCATGAGTTCGGGAACGATGTCGCGCACGTGTTCGCTGGCGGGGATTCCCGGCGCGATTTTGTATAGCGCGAATCCGCTGACTTGGGCGATCGGTCGTCGTTTGGTGGGAGATAAAGTGCGCTACCTCGGTATGGCGAATATCTTGCTCGATCGCGACGTATATCCGGAATTTTTACAAAAAGACGCGACGCCGGAAAATCTCGCTGCGCGTTTGTCCGCGTGTTTTGACGATCCGAAAATTTTGGAAACGATGATGCGGGATCGCGACGAATTGCTTGCGCTGTTGCGTCCGCGCGCGGGAATGCCCGACGCCGCAGAGTGGATTCTTTCTAAGTTGAAAGTTTGGCAAAGTGACCGGAACCCGGAGACGAGAGACCGACAAATACTTTAATGAATAGTTAATAATGAATAATGCACACCTTAAGTTTTTGCCGAAGACAAAAACCTTTGCACTGAATTATTCACTATTCATTAAAAAGGTAATTGCCCGTCACCGGTCTCTGGTCTCCAGTTACCAATTTCTAATTTTTCACTCCTAATTCCTAATTTTTCCCAAAATGCGCATTACAGGCGGTATTGCTCGCGGGATTCCGCTGATTTTGCCTGCGCGGGGCGAGATTCGCCCGGCTACGGATTATCTGCGTGAAGCGGTTTTTTCTTCGCTCGGAGCACTAGTCGACGGCGCGACGGTGCTCGACTGCTTTGCGGGAACGGGAGCGTATTCGTGGGAAGCGCTTTCGCGCGGCGCAGTTTCGGCGATTTTGGCGGACAAAAATCCTGCGGCATCCGTTGCGCAGAAAAAGAATTTTGCTTCGCTGAAAAAGTCCCTGGAATCGCGCGGAGCGAGCGTTCCCGCCGTGCGTTTTTTGTCGGCGGATTTGCTGAGCGCACGACCGCTTCCGCCGGATTTGCCGGAGGCGGATTTGATTTTTTGCGACCCGCCGTGGGCACTTTGGCAAAAGCCGGAAACGGCGCTTGCCGTGGAAAAGTTCGCGGCGTTTGCACGGAAGGATTCCCCGGATGCGCGCCTGATTTTGGAAACGCCCGCCGGCTTTGAGCCGGGCGCCCCCGCCGGCTGGGTTTTGCTCAAACGCATCGGAAAAAAAGGGAACGACCAACCCGCCGCAAACGTCTTTGCGCGTGCGCTTTGAACATCGTTTTTTCAAAAATCGTTATCGCGCTTTGCGGACGTTTTCGAGAAAATCGCTGTTTTTATGAATCGAGTTTACATCAAAACCTACGGGTGCCAGATGAACGAGCGCGATAGCGAGGCTGTCGCGGAAATGTTGCGCGGGCGCGGCTATTCCATTGTCGATAACGAGTTTGACGCGGACATCATTTTGCTGAACACCTGTAGTGTGCGCGACCAAGCGGAACAAAAAGCCATCGGCAAGGCGTATCGCCTTTTGCCGAGCCGCAAAAAACGCGCAAAGGACACCGAACCCGGCGTTCCCGCCGACGGCAAAAAGCGCATCGTCGGCATCATGGGTTGCATGGCGCAGAATCGCGGACGTTCGTTGCTCGATAAACTTCCCGATTTGGATTTGATTGTCGGAACACAAAAATTCCACCGCGTTCCCGAGCATTTGGATAAACTGCTTGCGACGATGCGCGGACTCGGACCGAAACCGTCGTCCATCGTGGATTTGGAAGAAGAAACCGGCTCGCAAAACACGATTAAAATGCACACGCCGGGGCGGAAAATTTCAGCGTTTGTTTCGATTATGCAGGGTTGCGATATGCGTTGCGCGTATTGCATTGTGCCGAAAACGCGCGGCCACGAACGCGCGCGCCCGATTGAGGAAATCGCGGCGGAAGTCGAAGAACTCGTTGCGGCGGGAACGCGCGAAGTGATGTTGCTCGGGCAAATCGTGAACCGCTACGGCATTCGAGAATTTCCGACGATTGACGGAAAATCGCCGTTCGTTCAGCTTTTGGAGCGTTTGCACGCGATTGAGGGCTTGGAGCGCATTCGTTTCACGTCGCCGCATCCGGTCGGGTTTCGCGAGGATTTGGTCGATGCGTATCGCCGTTTGCCGAAACTTTGCAGCTACATTCACCTTCCCGCGCAAAGCGGTTCGGATAAAATTCTGAAAGCGATGCGCCGACCGTATTCGCGGGAACGTTTTATCGAATTGGTCAACGCGTTGCGTGCCGCCCGTCCGGGCATTTATCTTTCGACAGACGTCATCGTCGGCTTCCCCGGCGAAACCGAAGAGGATTTTCAACTCACGCGTTCGCTTTTTGAAGAAGTCAAATTCGACATGGCGTTTATTTTCCGTTACAGCGTGCGCGCGGGAACGCCGGCGGAAGCGCTCGGTGATCCGATTTCCGAGGAAATCAAAGATGCGCGCAACAAGGAATTGCTCGCCGTTTTGGAAAAACATTCGCTCGCGCGCAACGAATCGCTCGTCGGGACGATTCAGGAAGTTTTGGTCGAAGCTCCTGCCAAGCGCGGAGAAAATATCTTTCAGGGACGCAACGACGGCGACCGCAAAATCGTTTTCAAGGGCGATGCTTCGCTCCTCGGCGAAATTGTTCGCGTCCGCATTGATTCCGCCACGGTTACCACTCTCACGGGAACACTGGTTTAAAATAATGGTTAACCGCTAACTTTTGATTGTTAGGGGAAAAACCTTAAAAGCTAAAAGTTAGCAGTTAATCGTTAGAAGTTCGCGAGCGTGGGCGAGAGCAGCGGGCGAATGACGGTCGCCGAGCATGCGGGCGAGTTCGTCTTCACGGGAACGCGAATTTTTGTCGAGGCGGGAAATATCGATTTTCGTCGCATCGTCGCTCTGCGTTTTGGTCACGCAGAAATGGTGATCGCCGAGTGCGGCAACCTGAGCCAAGTGCGTGATGCAGAAAACCTGATGCGTGCGGGAAACTTCCGCGAGTTTGCGTGCGACGTGCACGGCGATTTCGCCGCCGACATTCGCATCAACTTCGTCAAAAACAAGCACGGGCGTGGCATCGGCTTCCGCAAGCATTGCTTTGAGCGCAAGCATGACGCGAGCGGTTTCCCCGGCGGAGGCGATTTTGTTGAGCGGGAGCAAATCTTGTCCCGCATTTGGTGAAAACAAAAACGCGCAAGCGCTCGTTCCCGTTTCGGAAATGTCCTTCGTCTCGGTGAGTTTTATGGCGAGATCCGCTTTTTTGAAACCGAGTTCGACGAGAATTTTTTGTGTTCCCGCGGCGAGTTTTTTCGCGGCGGCGAGGCGCGATTTGTGAAGCGTTCCCGCGAGCGTGCGCAAGTTTTTCTCGGCGGCATCGGCGGCGGCTTGCGTGCGTGCGAGCGTTCCCGCGACATCGCTTTGGCGCTCAATGCGCAGGGCGAGCGCATCGCGTTTGGCGCGGACGCTTGCGGCATCCGGACCGTATTTGCGGCGCAACTCGAGCCACGTGTTCATTTTTTCGGAAATTTCGGCGGCGGTTTCGGGATCGGCTTCGGTTTCGCCGAGCAACGAAGCGTATTCGGCGCGCAAATCTTCCGCTTCAATGGCGAGCGAATTGGCGCGGCGCGCGAGGTTTTCCGTTGCGGGAAGAATTTCGGAAATATCGCCCGCAAGGCGCAAAAGCTGCGGGAACGTGTTGGCAAGTCCGTCGTCTCCGAGGGCGGCATCTATTCCGCCGAGGAGCGAAGCGAGTTCCTGCGCGTTGGAAATTTTCGCAAAATCGTTTTCGAGTTCGGCGATGGTTTCGTCGCTGAGGTCGAGGCGGTTCATCGCGTCGAGTTGCGATTGCGCGAACGCAATTTCGTCGGGCGACATTTTTTCCTGCGAGCGGATGGCGTCGATTTCGGCGAGAATGTTTTTCCACTCGCGGTAATGAGCGGAAAATTTTTCGAGCGCAGGTGCGTTCCCGGCAAAAAGATCGAGAATTTCGAGCTGATAGCTTTCGTGAAAAAGTTTTTGCGGTTCGCCGGGACCGTGAAAATCGATCCAAGTTTCGCCGATTTCGGAAAGTTGCGCGAGCGTGGCGAGCGCGCCGTTGATGCTGATGCGTCCGGGTTTGGTTGCGTGAATCGTGCGGCGCAAAATAAGTTGTCCGTCCTCACAGGGCGGGAGCGCGTGTGCTTCGAGCGCGGCGTTTACGGGAACGGGATTTTCGAGCGCGATGACGGCTTCAATTTCGCAGGCTTCCGTGCCTCGGCGAATCACGGTTTTCGCAACGCGATTGCCGGCGAGAATCGCAAGTGCACCGAGAAGCACGCTTTTCCCTGCGCCGGTTTCGCCGGTTACGACGTTGAATCCGCCGTCAAATTCGAGTTCGACGGCGTCCATCAGCGCGAGATTTCGGATTTTTAGAAACTGAAGCATGGCGCGGAAAAATGAATGCGAACCAGAAATAAAAAGCTTTCTCAGATTTCTTCAAGGACGCCGTGGCGGAGGACGAGGCGGCGGTCGGTGCGCGCGGCGAAGTCGAGATTGTGCGTGACGAGGAGGAGGGCGGTGTTTTGCTCGCGGCAAACATCGATGATGAGTTGCATAATCGCTTCGCCCGTGCGCTCGTCGAGGTTGCCCGTCGGCTCGTCTGCGAGAATCAGCGGCGGGCGATTGATGAGCGCGCGCGCGATGGCAACGCGTTGGCATTCGCCGCCGGAAAGTTTCGTCGGCAGGTGCGTCATGCGCTCGGCGAGCCCGACACGCGCGAGTAATTCTTTCGCCTGCGCGCGGGCTTGGTGCATCGGCGTTCCCGCGATGCGTGCGGCAAGCAGCACGTTTTCGAGTGCCGTCAGCTCGGGAACGAGGTGGAAAAATTGGAAAACGTAGCCGATGAGTTTCGTGCGGGCTTTGGCGAGAAAGGCGTTCCCGCGCTTGGTGATGCGTTCGCCGTTCCAAAAAAGCTCGCCGGAGTCGGGCGTGTCGAGTCCGCCGAGAATTTGCAGGAGCGTTGTTTTTCCCGCGCCGCTTTCGCCGCGCACGGAAACGCTTTCGCCGGCGGCGACGGCGAGATTGACATCACGGAGAACTTCAATCGTTCCCGCCGGAGTCGTGAAGGATTTTTTTAAATTTTTTGCGCAGAGAACACTTTCCATAAAAAAGAAACCACGAATAGACACAAATAAACACGAAGGGTCAGAGAACGAGTCGTTCCCATTCGAGCTTTGATTTTTGAAAGTTGAGAATGATTCCGACCTTGAGTTTGGCGAGACGCATATAATTCAGCGTTTGGGCTCTCTCAATATCGGTTATTTTTGAAATGGATTTTGTTTCGATAATAATTTTTCCGAAGGCGACCAAGTCGGGGTAATAGTCTCCGACTTGTCGGTCTTTGTAAAAAATTTGAATACGCTTTTGTTGTTCGTAGGGAATGCCGGCGTCTTCAAATTCTACAACGAGCGCATTTTCGTAAGGTTTTTCGAGAAGCCCGGGACCGAGGGCGGAAGAAACACGCATCGCACAGCCGACGATTTTAAAAACTTCGTCGCGTAGAAGAATTTTTTCAAATTCGTGTTTATCTGTGTTCATTCGTGGTTTCTTCTTTTCCCCGGCTACGCTTCGCGCATGGCTTCGGCGGGTTTTTTGCGGGAAGCCCAAATCGCGGGAATGAGCCCGGCGACGGTCGTAGTCGCGAGCGTGAAAATTGCGGCAATCAGAAAGTCGTTCCCGTTATAATGCACGGGAATTTCCCGGAACATATACATTTGCGCCACCATTTCTCCGCTACCGAAAAGTTTGTTGATGCCTTCGACAATGTTGTTGCGGAATGCGACGATGAGAAATGTCAGTCCGCATCCGAGAACGAATCCGATGAGCCCGACGAACAGTCCTTGCGACGCGAAGATGACGAGAATCTGCCTCGGACGTCCGCCGAGCGCGCCGAGAATTCCGATTTCACGGGAACGCTTCACGACGGCGGAAAACAGCGTGCTCGCAATCGAAAACGACGCGACGAGCGTGATAATAAACATCAGGAAAAACAGCATCGATTTTTCAAAGCGAATCGCTTCGAGGAAATTGAAATTCACATACATCCACGGGAGCGCTTCGAGACCTTTCGGGAGTGCGCGGGAAATTTCCGGCAAAAGTTCAATCGCTTTTTCCGGATCGTCCAAGCGAATGCGGATTCCGTGGACGCCGCTACCGAGATTGTAAAGATCCTGCATGCGGCGCAGAGAAACAATCATCGTATTCTCGTCGGCGGGAACGTAGCCGGAGCGAAAAATGCCGCAAACTTCGAGCTCGGCGGGCAGGGGAACCTGATCGTCTTTGAGTTCGTCGACCATTGTCGGCGAGTAAACTTCGATTTTTTGCCCGAGTGCGCGAATGCCGAGCGTGTGTGCGAGGCGGTCGCCGAGGATTACGCGGTCGTCGTCAAGCTCTTCAAGCGAACCGGCGATGATGAGTTTTTTTACGGGAACGACTTTGTCTTCGAGTTCGAGGTGAATGCCGCGCACGAACGGGAGCGCGGGAACGTTTCCGTTTTTGACCATCACTTGCCCTTCGGCAAACGGTGAGCAGGCAGCGACGCCGGGCACGGCGCGAAGTTGCTCCATCAGCGGTTTGTAGTTTTTGACCGGGCGATAATCAACGCTGCGGACGATTTCGTGTCCATACATACGTTGGATATTTTCGCGGTGTTCCTGCGAAAAACCGTTCATCACGGTTTGGACGACGAGCAGCGAGCAAACGCCGATGGCAACGCCGATAATCGAAACCAGCGCGAACGCGGGAAAGCGTTTCCCGGGCGGGAACAATTGTTTTAAAGCCAGATAAATGGACCAAGGCATGTCGGATAGTGGAAAGTTGGTAACGGATAGTGGATAATTAAATCTGAGGATTTTGCCTAAGCAAAACCTTTAAGGCAGGGATTGTTCACTATTCATTGTCAGTTATTCATTACCGTTAAATACTTGCAAGAATACGGTCGAGATCGACGTTTTTACGGATGAGCGATTCGATGGTGGAAACCTTGTCGGAATCTCCGGGTTGCGTTTTGACAATCATGCGATTGATGCGGCGCGTCGTTTCAAAACATTCTCGCTCCGTGGCGACGACGGGAACGCCGATTTGGCTGAGCATCGACAAAATGCGCGGCGGCGGCGTTTGCCCGTTGGTCAGAATGATACCGGTGATTTTCGGAATATCTGCCGTTCCCGCAGCGGCGATGAGCGCAAAGAGCAAGTCTTCGCGGTCGCCCGGCGCGATAATTACGGTGTTTTCGCGGATGTAGTTAAAAATATGCTGTGCGGACATTGCACCGACGATGATGTTTGCGGCGCGCTGGGATTTTCCTTTGACGAGCGGAACGAGCCAGTGCCCGCCGATTTCCTGAACGATTTGCGAAAGGTTCGGGCTTGAAAGCGATTGTTCGTGCGGCAAAAGTCCGAGTAGCGGCACGCCGAGGCGCTCCAGCGCCGCCGATGCGTATTTGCGGATTTCGTTCATCTTCTCGGGAACGATTTTGTTCAAAATTACGCCGATGCATTCCACTCCGCGGCTGTCGAAAAGCGCTTTGTTCATCGCGATTTCATCCACGGGCTTGCCGATTCCGCCGGCTGCAACGATGACGACTTTCGAGTTGAGCATTTTTGCGTTGTCCGCGTTCGAGGCGTTGAAAACGGACCCGACGCCCGCGTGCCCTGAGCCTTCGACGATGATAATGTCTTTTTCGTAAGCGGCGCGGTCAAACGCGCGGCAAATCGTGTCGGCAATATGCGGAGCAAGCTTTGTCGGGTCATCCAAATAGCGACGCGTGAATTGCGAGTCCACGGCGACGGGCGACATGGCGGCGATCGGGATTTTGACATCGTAAATGCTGTTGAGCAAAAACGTGTCTTCATCGACTTCCACGCCGTTTTCCACTTCGACGATGCGTTGTGCCACGGGTTTGATGTAGCTGACGTTGTGTCCGAGCGAGAGCAGGGCGCCGAAAAGCCCGAGCGAAGTCGTCGTCTTTCCGTCGTTTTGTCGCGTGGCGGCAACGAAAATTCGCCGCGTCGTCGAGTTAATCGGACGCGTCAAAAGTCCGGGAATGTCGTGCGCAAAAGATGCCTGATTGAGTGCCATTTAATTTCGTAGCTACTTGGCGTTTTTTCAAAAAAAAACTTTACTTCCGTTCCCGCGATCAGTTTTCCGTTTCCAGCGGGTAAAGGTAGTGGCGGTCAACGGCTTGGGCGGCAACGATGATTGCCGAGCCGAGAATGTCGTGCGCGCTCGCGCCGCGGGAAATTTCCGCAATCGGTTTGGAAAGCCCCGTGAGGATTTGACCGTAGGCGGGAACTTCGGCAACGAGTTGGGCAAACTTCGAGGCAATGTTTCCGCTGTTCAAATCCGGAAAAACGAGCACGTTGGCTTTTCCCGCGACAGGACCCTCCACGCCTTTGACGTTTGCCGTAAACGCGTCCAGCGCGGCATCGATTTGCAGCTCGCCGTCAATTTCCACGGGAACGTCGAAGTCGCGCGCCTTTGCGCGGGCGATGCTCGTCGCGGTTTTGACTTTTTCGACGACGGGGGTTTTCCGCGTCAGGCTCTTTGATGTGTAGGAAAGCATGGCGACGCGCGGCGGCACGTTTGTCAGGTGGTAGCACAGCATCGATGTCGTGATTGCGATGTCGGCGAGTTGCTCAGCCGTCGGCTCGGGAATGACGGCGCAGTCTGCGAGAAACAGCGTGCCGTTGATGCCGAGGTTGGAATCTTCTTTCGCCATGAGTTGCATGGAGGAAATCGTCTCAACGCCTTCCTGCCGCGGAATGAGCTGAAAAACGGCGCGCAACGCGTTGGTCGGAATCGTCGTTGCGCCGCAAACCATGGCGTCCGCCGCTCCCGTGAGCAACATCATGCAGGCGAAATAATTCGGCGAAAGCACGTAATCTGCCGCTTCGGCTTCATTCATTCCGTTGAAGCGTTGCATGCCTTTGAGTTTTTTTACAAATTCGGGCAATTCCGCAGAGCGCGCCGGCTCAATGATGCGGATACCGTCGAGCTTGATGTCGATGCGCGCGGCAATCGCCTTGATGCGCGTGCGGTCTCCGATAAGCACGGGAACGCCGAGGCGGCGCGTGGCGAATTGGCGCGCTGCCTGAATGACGCGGACGTCCGAGCCTTCGGGGAAGACAACGCGTTTCGGGTGATTTTGGAGGCGTGCCGAAAGTTTATTAATAAGCGGCATAAATTTTATTCCTTTGGTGTTGGGAAATCTTGGTTTTCGTGTGTGTTTTGCTGTGATTTTACAATCCCCGCTAAGGGTAATGTTCCGCCTGCCGATGTCAAAACGGAACCTCGCGAGTTCCCGTTCTCCGTCTTTTTGAACTTAAGTCAGAGAGCGCCAAGTAATATATGAAAAGTGGGGTTTTTAAGGAGAACCGCCAAACCTAAATGAAACTACTCTCGCAATTAGCGGGAACGGCGTCGGCGAGATGCCGCAAGCGCAAGCGCACCCAAGCCTGCAAGCAAACCGAACGCCGAAGGCTCCGGAACAGCCGGTTCCTCGGGTTCTGGTTCAGGGAGTTTTTGTATTCCCGCGCGGAGGAGGAGTTGCGCGGTGTGCGTCTGCCGGTTAGTGCTCGGTGTCGATTTCGAGAGCTTCGAATTTTTCGAGTTTGGCAGACGTGATGCGATGCCGCTCGGAGGTTTGAGAAATCGTGGTTTGAGCTTCGGAAAGTTTTTTCCCGATTTTTTCTAAAAATTCGCCGAACGTTTCAAAATCTTTTTTCACGGCGAGAAGTGTTTTCGCGATTTTTGCGGAATTTTTTTGAATGGCGAGCGTGCGGAAACCTGTTTGCAGGCTGTTCAAAAGTGCGGCGAAAGTGGTCGGTCCCGCGACGAGCACGCGACATTCGCGCTGGATTTTTTCGGCGAGTCCGGGGCGGCGCAAAATTTCCGAGTAAAGCCCTTCGGTCGGCACGAAAAGCACGGCGAAATCCGTTGTGTGCGGCGGCGCGATATATTTGTCGCGAATGTCGCGTGCGCATTTTTCGACGGCGTCGGCGAGTTGTTTCGCGGCGCGGTCTACGGCCTCCGAATCGGCGCGTTCGGCAGCTTCGACAAGGCGTTCGTAGTCTTCCTTCGGGAATTTGGAGTCGACGGGGAGCCAGACCGGATTTTCGTCGTTTTCTCCGCGTCCGGGGAGTTTTACGGCGAATTCGACAATTTCGTTCCCGCGCGGGCGCGGCTTGACGTTGCGGGCGAATTGTTCCGGCGCGAGCATGGATTCGAGCAGGTTTCCGAGTTGGACTTCGCCCCAGGTTCCGCGCGTTTTTACGTTGGTCAAAACGCGTTTGAGGTCAACGACGTTGACGGCGACGGATTGCATTTCGCCGAGCGACTTGTGCACGCTTTCGAGGCGTTCGCTGACGAGGCGGAACGATTCGCCGATACGTTTTTCAAGTGTGGATTGAAGTTTTTCGTCAACGACACCGCGCATTTCGTCGAGTTTTTTGGAATTTTCTTCGCGAAGTTTTTCGAGCGAGGCGGCGAGGGCGGAGCGGTTTTCCTCGGCGGATTTTTGCTGAGCGGAGCGAAAGGCGTCGAGGGTGTCCGTTTGTGTTTTTGCGGCGGCGGAAAGCGTTTGCGTGAAAGTGTCGAAGCGGGAATGAAGTGTTTCGTTCATTTCACGGGAACGCGCGGCAAGCGTGTTTTGAAGCGCGTCGGCGTTGCGGAGCGTCGTTCCCGCGTGTTCTTCACGAAATTCGCGGATGGATTTTTCGAGCGCGGCGCGGGTGCGTTCAGCATCGTCGCGGAGTTCGCGGGCGAATTTTTCAAAATCGGCGGCGGCAGTTTTTTCTTTGGTGTCGCGGGAACGTGTTTTTTCAAAAATTAGAGCGAGGAAAACCGAGGAAACGGCGGTGATGCAAAGGAGGACGATCAGAAAAATTTCAATCATGCGGGAATGTTTTCACAAAATGTGTCGTCGGGCAAAATGATTTGCAGGAATGCGGGCGAAAGTTGTTTTTCCGACGGAATTTTTGGGGAGGAGCGCAAAAAGGTTTCCGTTTCGGCAAGAATCGAAGTATTCTCTCCCGAAGAATTTTTATGGCGGAAATTTTGACGGCTAACGAAACGGATATCGCTCGCGCGGGAACGCTCCTGCGCGCCGGAGAGCTTGTCGCCGTGCCGACGGAAACCGTTTACGGGCTTGCGGCAAACGCATTTTGCGAAATTGCGGTGCGGAACATTTTTTCCGCGAAGGGGCGTCCGTTCATCGATCCGCTGATTGTCCACGTTCATTCGGCGGAGCAGGTCGCGGAGTTGGCAGATGTTTCCCATCCGTTTTTCAAAAAACTTGCGGACGCGTTTTGGCCGGGCCCGCTTACTCTGGTTTTGCCGAAAAAAGACCGCGTTCCCGCAATCGTTACGGCGGGCGAGCCGACGGTTGCCGTGCGTATGCCGGCACATCCGCTGATGCGAGAAATTTTGCGTGCGGCGGGAGTTCCGCTTGCCGCGCCGAGCGCAAATCCGTTCGGCTACGTCAGTCCGACCACCGCACAACACGTGCAGGATTCGCTCGGGGAGAGGATTCCGACGATTGTGGACGGCGGCGCGTGCGCTTGCGGTGTGGAATCGACGATTGTATTTGTCGCGGACGAGCCGCGCTTGTTGCGCCCCGGCGTGATTACGCGCGAAAACCTGGAAGCCGTGCTCGGCGTTCCCGTTGCGACGGAGAAAGGGCATTTGGAAAAACTTGCCGACGATGCGACAGCGGGCGCACAGCTCGCGCCGGGAATGTTGAAAAAACATTACAGCCCGCGTATTCCCGTGAAACTTTTTGCGCACGGTGCGTTCCCGCAAATTGAATGTGCGGGTTGTGCCGTCGTTTTTCAGGCGCGGAAAAATCCGGAAATCTTGGCGAAACTTCCGGCGGGAACGCAGTGTTTCTGGTTGTCTGAGGACGGTGATGCGGCGGAAGTCGCACGCACGGTTTTCGCGCTTTTGCGGCGGTTGGACGGAGAAAATTTTTCTTCCGTATTTATCGAAAAAGCTCCGGATTCCGGAATCGGTGTCGCCGTAAACGATCGCCTTTCTCGAGCGGCGAATTGACGAAAAAAATCCGCGAAGTTCATCTCGCGGATTTTTGTTTTTTTTAAGAGCAAATGCGCTCGACGGCGGATTCAAAGGAATCGTGCGCGGAGAGAATTTCGATTTCTAAACGCAGGTAGTAAATCGGGAGCGGCGGCTTCAAGTCGCGGGAAAGGCGAACCATGTCTTTTTCCGTCGTTACGATAAATTCTACGCCTGCGCGCACGGCGCCGGAGAAAACTTCTTCGAGGTCTTTTTCGGTAAAGCGGTGGTGGTCCGAGAAGCGGCGGTTGTAGGCGATGCGGGCTCCGTAGCGGCGAACGAATTCTTCAAATTTGTCCGGCGTGGCGATTCCACTGAACGTCGCCACTTTGCGTCCGTCCATTTCGTCGAGTTCGATGTCCGGCAAGTCTCCGAAAACGGCGCAAAGGCGCTTCGGTTGGTGCGTGCACTCGATGATTTCCACGTCTTTGTTGTAGCTGTGGATTTTGTCGATGAGCGGCTGCGTGTTTTTGCCGTCGGATTTAGTCAGGAAAATATAACTTCCGCGCGTGAGGTGATCGACGGGTTCTCGCAAGATTCCGCGCGGGAGCATCAATCCGTTCCCGAAAGGATTTGTTTTATCGACGAGCAATAGGTTGATAGACCCGCGAAGCGGCAGGTATTGCATTCCGTCGTCGAGAATAATTACGTCAACGCCGAAGCGGCGAATGGCGTATTCTCCGGCGTAAACGCGGTCGCGGTCGACGACGACGCAAACGCCGCAGGAAACAAGGTTGCGCGCGAGCATATACGGTTCGTCGCCCGCGACATCCGAGCCGCACAAGACATTTTTCCCGTCGGAAACCACGCGCGGGAGCGGGCGTTGAGCTAAATTCAGCCAACGCAAAACGCGGCGCCACAGCGGTTCTTTTTTGGATTTGTAGCCGCGGGAAAGAATCGCGACTTTGCGCCCGTGAGATGCCATGACACGCGCCATCTTTTCGACAACCGGAGTTTTCCCCGTGCCGCCGACGGTCAGGTTGCCCACGACAACGACTTTGCACCCGAGCGGCGTATCCCGCAAAATCCGGTTGCGGTAGAGGAAAAAGCGCAACTGCACAACGCGGGAAAACAAAACCGTGAGCACGCGCAACAATGCGGCGAGAGCTCGGGCGGACGGGCTGTCCGGGGCGCGGTCGTAAATCACATCCGTGACGAACTGTTCAAAGCGTTCGCCGAGTGAGCGTTGATCTTCTTGCGGAGGTTTCATCGAAAAACTTCCCAAAAACCTAATCTGAGGCTTGCCGATTTTCAAGCCGTAGTTATCCTATTACGGCTTTATTTGTTCAGAACGTTATGCAACTGGAAATTCTTCGAACCAAAATTCTCCGCGCCGAAGTAACCGACGCGCAGCTTCACTATGAAGGCAGTCTCGCCATTGATAGTGAAATTATGCAGATGATCGGAATGCTGCCGAATGAGAAAATTCTCGTCGGAAACATTTCCAACGGACATCGTTTTGAAACTTACGCCATCCCGGCTCCCGCCGGTTCCCGCGAGTTCTGTCTCAACGGTGCCGTCGCCCACCTCGGGAAAGTCGGAGACCTTATCGTCATTATGTCGTTCGCGCACATGGAAGAAGCGGAAGCGTTGAAGTGGACACCGCGCGTGGTGGTTTTCGGCGAAGGAAACTCAAAAATCGTGAAATTGCAGAGCGATGTCGCTCCTGCAGAAATCGTTGCGAAATTTAAGCAGTAATCTTTTCTTCGCAAAAAGCGTTCCCGCGAGGCGAAAGCCGTTTCTCCGCGGGAACGCTTTTTTTTGAGAAACAAAAAAAAACGGAAGCTGGCGGAAAAATTGCCGGCTTCCGTTTTTATTTTACGCGTGAAGATGCCGATTAGAGCTGTTCTTCGTCACGGAGATCGATGTGAACGTCCTTGAGTTGGCGCGGTGTCACGGCGGACGGGCATTGTGCCATCAGGTCCTGACCGCGTTGCGTTTTCGGAAACGCGAGCAAATCGCGAATCGAGGTGCGTCCCGCGAGCATGGTGACAAGGCGGTCGAAGCCGAGCGCGATCCCGCCGTGCGGCGGCGCCCCGTAGCTGAACGCCTTGAGCATATAGCCGAAGCGTGTTTCGACGACGTCCGCCGGAATTTTGAGCACGTCTTCAAAGACTTTTTTCTGCATTTCCGGATTGTGAATACGGATGGAGCCGCCGCCGAGTTCCACGCCGTTGAGGACGATGTCGTAGTGCTGACCGCGAACCGCGTGCGGATTCGTTTCGAGCAACGGAACGTCTTCTTTGACGGGAGCGGTGAACGGGTGGTGCGCGGAAACGAAACGGTTTTGTTCTTCGTCCCAGAGCATCAGCGGAAATTCGATGACCCAAAGGAAATTGTATTTGTCGGTGGGAATTTCGAGGCGACCGCGTGCTTGGAGGAGCTTTGCCGCTTCGAGGCGGATGCGTCCGAGAATGGCGGAAGCCTGTTCCCACGGCGCGGCGGCGAAGAACACGATGTCTCCGTCTTCGATGTTAAGTTTTTCCTTGAGCGCGGCTTTTTCTTCGTCGGAGAAGAATTTCAGAATCGGCGATTTCCATTCGCCGTTTGCCGCCTTGATGAACGCAAGTCCCTTCGCTCCGAGCGTTTTCGCAATCGTTTCGAGGTTCGTGAGTTCGCCTTGGGTGATGTCTTCAAGACCTTTCGCATTGATGGCGCGAACGACGCAGCCTTTGGTGTTGGCGACGGTATTGAAAACTTTGAACGCGGAATTTTTGAAAAGATCCGTGAAATCCGTGATTTCAATCGCGAAGCGCGTGTCCGGCTTGTCCACGCCGTAGCGGTCCATCGCTTCCCGGTAGGGCATGCGCGGGAACGGCGTCGGAATGTCGACGTTGAGAACGTCTTTCCAAACGCGTTTGAGCATGCCTTCGATGAGCGCGTAGATGTCTTCGCGTTCGATGAAGGACATTTCGATATCGACCTGCGTAAATTCCGGCTGGCGGTCTGCGCGTAAGTCTTCGTCGCGGAAGCATTTCGCCATCTGGTAGTAGCGTTCAATGCCGGAAACCATCAGCATTTGCTTGTATTGTTGCGGAGACTGCGTGAGCGCGTAGAACTGACCGGGATTGAGTCGGGACGGCACGAGAAATTCGCGTGCACCTTCCGGCGTGCTTTTGAAAAGAATCGGCGTTTCGACTTCGACAAATTCCTGCTCGTCGAGATAGTTGCGAATCGCGTGTCCCGCTTTTGCGCGCATGCGCATCAGGTTGAGATTGCGCGGGCGGCGCAGGTCGAGGTAGCGGTAGGAAAGGCGAAGGTCTTCGTTCACTTTGTCCGCCTTGTCGTCTTCCATCGGGAACGGGAGCGGCGCGCAAACGTTGTGCACGGTGATTTCCTCGGCAACGATTTCGATTGTTCCCGTAGCGAGTTTTTCGTTAATCGTGTCGGCATCACGCGGCGTAACCGTTCCCGTGACTTCAATCACGCTTTCGGATTTGAGATTCTTTGCGACTTCGTGAACGCCGGGATTGGACGGATTGAAAACGATTTGCGTAATGCCTTCGCGGTCACGAAGGTCAACGAAACGAACGCCGCCGAGGTCTCGGACGGTATCGACCCAGCCGATGAGCGTGACTTTTTTTCCCGCGTCGGCAGTTGTCAGGCAGTTGCAGTTATGTGTGCGCAGCATTGTATTTAAACGTGAAAGCCGCCAATTCTAAACTTCTGCGGGAACGGGACAAGGATAAAAGGAATTAGGAATGAGGAATTAGGAATCGCGTTTCCTCAAATCGAGCGTGTTTGCGAGCTCGCAACCTGCGACACAACCACTTTATTCCGTCCCGAAAGTTGCTGAGCAAAACGCGCGATCCCCTCAGCGGCATCACCCGTTCGCGCTACGAAAAAGCCGCCACGCCCGTGGAGCGACTTCTCTCCTTCGGCGGGCTTTCGGAGCGTTCCCGCGAAGCACTCTTAGGAGAAAAAGCCAAGATTCACTTTTGCGAACTCAACCGCCAAATCCGCGAGTCTCTCCGCCTGGCACTTTTCGCGCCGCAT
>JAFSAO010000009.1 GCA_017440935.1 Opitutales bacterium | reverse complement strand
TCTCTCGTCCAAAGCAACCAAACCCGATCGCCCCGCGCTCTTGATTTATATGTCAACCCCTCCCAAATCAAAACGCAACTAACGAATTATAAAATTTCGTTTAGAATCCCCTCCCCCTTTATAAACAAAAATTTATAATTCTTGGCTTGACCTCCTCAGCAAAAACCAAAACGTTCCCGTGGGAAAAATCCTACGGGAACGTTTTTGTTTAGAAGGAAATTCGCAGATTAGGCGATTTCTTCGACCGTAACGGTGTGCGCCGTGCCGTTGACCGTCATCGAAAGATTCGTGACGTTTCCGGCGAGGCTTGCACGCGCGGAAATCGACGGAATCGCGGCGGGCGCGGTAACGGGCGCAGGTGCCGGAGCCGGCTTCGGTTCTTCTTTCGGCGGGAAGTAAAGTTCTTTCACCTGCTGCGGGAACATCGCGTAAATGACGCAGTGTTCGTCGTCCGTCGGGAGATTGTTTTCTTTCAATTCCTTGCGGAGATCGTCCATACGCGGCTTGAGCAAGTCCGCCGGACGGCAGGAAATCGGATCTTTCTTCGTGCGTTCTGCGGCGAGTTTTTGGATTTCGGGATCGACCGGAGCCGGCGTTTGCCCGAAGTAGCCGAGAGCAATATCCATCGCGCCCGGAATAAACTGTTTCCAACGACCGAACTTGACGTTCATCGCCGCCTGCGTGCCGACGATTTGCGAAGTCGGCGTAACGAGCGGAATCCAACCGAGTTTTTCGCGAATATACGGAATTTCCGCGCAAACTTCCTCAAACTTGTCTTCCATTTTGAGCTCCTTGAGCTGGTTGCGGAAGTTCGAAAGCATCCCGCCCGGAACTTCGTAGCGAAGCGCGTCGATATTGACGACTTCGTTCTTGTGGCTCGTGAACTTGGAAAGTTCTTCGTAGATGCCCTTTTCGTATTCGGAAATTTCTTCGATGAGCTTCGCATCGTAGTTCGGGCAACGCGGGTGACCTTTGAGAAGCGCCATCATACGCGTGTGGTCCGGGTGCGCCGTGCCGTCGGAGAACGGGCGAATCGCAACGTCAACCGCGTCCACGCCCGCGTCGATTGCCGCGAGGTAGGACGAAGCACCGAGCCCCGTCGTTTCGTGCGTGTGGAACCAAACGGGAACCTTCACATTGTCCTTCAAGCCCTTGATGATGTCATACGCCGCGCGCGGCGAAACGAGCCCCGCCATGTCTTTGAGGCAGATGCTGTTCACGCCCATATCGGCGAGCGTGCAACCGAGCTTGATAAAGCCTTCAACCGTGTGCACCGGGCTGTTCGTATAGCAAATCGTGCCCTGCGCTTCGCCGCCGGCTTTTTTCGTCGCTTCGATTGCCGTCTTCATGTTGCGCGGGTCGTTGAGCGCATCGAAGATACGAATCGTGTTCATGCCGTGCTTGACAGCCTGGGTGGCGAACGCGGAAACAACGTCGTCCGGCGACTGATTGTAGGCGACGATGTTTTGCCCGCGCATAAGCATCATGTGCGGAGTTTTCGTCTTCGCGCGAATCGCGTCGAGGCGTTTGAACGGAAATTCTTTAAGGAAGCGCAATCCGGCGTCGATGGAAGCGCCGCCCCATGTTTCGAGGCGACCGTAGCCGACGGCGTCGAGCTTGTCCAAAATGGGAAGCATTTGCGCCGTGCTCATGCGCGTTGCCGCGAGCGACTGGTGCGCGTCGCGGAGGAGTGTACTGTTGAATACTACCGGTTTCATAAAGTTCTAAACGAAATAATAGTTCAAATAAATATCGTAGAGATTTTCTCCGTTCCCGCCGTCCTTGTCGAGCTTTAAGGACGTGCGCAGCCCGCCAATTAAGAATTTCAAATCCCGAATCCCGAATTAAAGGGCAAGATATAGATATCGCTTCTCCCGGAGAAAATTTGCGTTAATTTGTGAGAATTTGCGGTTTGGAAAAATTTGTTTGTCATACGGAAGCGACAGGAGTGTCGCTTCTCCCGTTTTCACACTCCTAACCTTTCAATTTCCCCACGGGATAAAAAGGAAATTTCCGCTCCAGCCGGCTTCGTCGTCGTTGACGATTTTGAAAAAGTTTCCGAGGAAGGAAAACGCGCCGCGCTTGCCCGTATCGACGCTGATGAACGGAAACACGTCGAGCTTCGTGCCTTCCGCCGTGGATTCACGGCGGTAAAGATATTTCAGGCAACTCGTTTTCGACGCTTCCGCGTTCCCGCGCGAATACCACACGCCCCAGAGAAATTCTTTTTCAAAGTTGCCGTCGGAATCTTCCGTCGATTCGTAAAACGGCCAGAACTGAAATTCCTTTTCCGTAAGGATTTCCGTATTTTCGGCAACGAGTTGAAGCACGGCGCGCGTCATTGCGTCTTTGTCTGCGTTGTCGGCAATTTCGATGCCTTTTCTCCGCAAAATTTTCGGCAACTCGCGGCGGTAAAAAGCTTCGTATTTTTTTTGCCGTTCATCCCAGCCGATTTTTTCCAATTCGCCTTCGGCAAAAATTTCTTCGGCTAAGTCGATGTTCCCGTGGGATTTTTCCCAACTTCTGTCTCCGGGAAATGCAAGCGTGTCGATCAAACAATCCGTGTCGTAACAATAATATTTTGCAGACCAAACGATTTGCTGTTCCCGCGGAGTCAGTGCTCCGTCTTTCCAAATCCGGAAGTTGCGCGTTTCCCAAAATGTGTTGATGTAGCGGGAATACGAGAGATTTTCCAGCGCCTGCGCGGAATACTCCAGCATTGTCGGAATAGACGCATAATCGGATTCCCGGAAATTGAAAAGATACATCAGCGCCCAGTGATTCCGTGATTTTCTCCGCGCCCCGGCGCGTTCCCGCGCGTCAAAGCCGTAAATCAGCGGAATATCGAATTCGCTTCGATACGGCTCGTCCGCCACGGGAAAGCCGCCCAAGTCGCACTTCGTCCACGATTCGTAAAAGTAAAACGGGAAGAGATAATTTTCGAATTTGCGCGCGGTATCGCGATAGAATTTTGAGTGTGCGTAGTTCCGAAACGAATTTTCCAAACCGAAAAGATAGCACAATCCGTAAAATGCGTAGTCATCTTTCCCGTTGTCGATGTAGTGATAAAGCGGAAAAAGCCAGTTGGAGCTCCGCGTGCAGTCGCTGTTTTGCTTAGAGCCGGCGAGCGTGAAAAAGTAACGGAAATCGGCGTTGTGAAAATCGTTGCGGGAACCGTAAAACGGCCAAAGCGCCCACGAGGTTTTGTCGTCGCGGGAACGCGTTGCGCCCAAGCCGAGCAGGAATCCGCGCCGCGTTTCCTCGCCGTTTGTCCAGTGGTGTCCGAACGGGAAAAGGTAAGTCGATTTCTCGTTTCCGCGCCGCGACTGCATGTAAAGCGGCCAAAGCACGGAATTGAACTCGTAATCGTCTTCCGGCGACGCGTAGTCGATGTAGAGCGGACCGAGCGCGTAGCGCAAATGCCCGCCGTCGGAAAATTTTCCCCAGCCGCCGAGCGGTGTCGCGAAAACATAATTCCCGTTCCCGCGCTTATTGTAGTAATAAAGCGGAAGCACGGCGGTCGTCTCGGAATCGCCGCGTTCCGAATGCCAGCCGAGCGGCGTGACAAACGCGTAATCGTTCCCGCGCCCGGTGTAGTAGTAAAGCGGCAAAAGCGTGTTGACGAATTCCCCGTTTTCCGTGGTTCGGAAAAACGTCGGAAAAACCCAAGTGCAGTAATCACCGCGCTTTGCATTTTCCCAATCGTAATACAGCGGGAACAGCCACGAGTATTCTTCGTCTTTTTCTTTTTGGTAGCCGCCGAGCAAACCGTAGAGCAAGCGCCAATCAATTTCGTAAGGTTCGCTTGTGCCTTTTTCCGTGCGCGATTCCCGGAGCAAGAGTGGCCAAAAATTCCAATGCGAATACGTTTCCGTGTTGCGGTAATAAAAATTCAGGAAACGCCAATCGCCGTAGCCGTTTCCGATGCCGCCGAGCGGGAACAAACCCCAGTCTTCCCAATCATTTCGCCACCAAAACGGAATAATGTAATTGAATCCGGAAGGACGGTCAGTTTTTGAAAGGTGAAACAGCGGGAACGCTCCGCAATGCCGTTCCTCCCAATACGAAGTCAGCGCCCAGCCGCCGCGGGGATCCCACCCGGAAAGCGGCCAAAGCGCAGAATACTCGTCGCCGTCCCTGACATAAAACGGACGAAACGCCCAGCCGTTGTCGTCAAAATCCAAAAACGGCCAAAGCACGGAAACGCCGCCCGCTCCCGTCGCATAATAAAACGGCCACGCGTTGACGCGCTTTTCGGACATTTTCGGCTCGTCCTTTTCCCCCAGCGGCGAAATATCCGTCATGCGTTTGCTGGAAATACAGCCGCCGAGCAGAAGCGTTCCCGCCGCAAACGCTGCGAGCACGGAGACGGAGAATGAGGTTGGGTGGGAGGGGCGCATAGAATAGTTGAGGCTCGGAGGGAATTGATAGTGGATAGTTTCCGTGCTAAGTTTTTTGCCTTAGGCAAGAACGACGGAAATCATTATCCACTATCAACTATCCGTTATCAATTTTTATCTCGTTCCCGCACAGGACTCAAAAATCGCTTCGTAGGTGGCAACACCTTTTTCGAGCATCGAAATATCCGCGTTTTCGTTCGGCGCGTGAATACGCGAATCCGCCGTAAAAAATCCGATCATGAGCGAATCCATTCCCGTAACGCGGCGAAAATCCTCAATGATGCCGATAGACCCGCCCTCGCGCGTGTAAATCGGCGCGTTTCCGAATTTCTCCGTGATAATTTTTTCCGCCGCTTCAAACGCACGGGCAAGCGCCGGATTCATGTCCGCCGGAGTATTCGGGCGATTCGGCGGACACACAAAATACGCGGGATTGCCCTGCATCGGCGTAAGTTTCACGCGAACGCCCGCCGGCATTCGCGACAAAATCGCCGCCGAAACCTTTTCGCGAATATCGGCGGGATCCTGCCCGGGAACGAGGCGGCACGTAATTTTCGCAAATGCTTTCGCGGGAACGATCGTTTTCGAGCCGGAGCCCTGATAACCGCCGCCCACGCCGTTAAATTCCAAAGTCGGCATAAAGCGCGCGCACTCAAGCGGATTGTATCCGGGAATGTTATATAGAGCGTCCACGTCGAGAAATTTTTTGTAATCCTCCTCACTCTGCGGGAACCGAGAAAACTCCTCGCGTTCCCACGCCGCAGGCTCCTGCACTCCGTCGTAAAATCCGGGAACGTTTACCGTGCCGTCCGCGTTGTGCAACGACGCGCAAACTTCCATCAGCGCCTGAAGCGGATTCATCACCGCGCCGCCGTGTAGCCCGCTGTGCAAATCGCTGTTCGGTCCTTCAACGTTGACCTCAAGCCCCATCATGCCGCGCAAACCGATGGTAATCGCAATTTCGTTTTCGCTCGGGCTGGACGTGTCCGAAAGCAACACGAAATCGCCTTCGGAAAGCTCCGCCGCATGCGCGTCGAGAAATTCGCGAAAATGCGTGCTGCCGATTTCTTCCTCTCCTTCAAAAACAAACGTTACGCGCAACGGCAAATCCGGGCGCCGCGCGAGAAGATTCGCCAACGCGACCACGGAAACGGCGTGCGGACCTTTGTTGTCCGCCGTGCCGCGCCCGAAGATTTTTCCGTCGCGCTCGGTCGCCTCAAACGGCGGCGTTTCCCAAAGTTCGAGCGGGTCCACAGGCTGCACGTCGTAATGCCCGTAAATCACGATGTGCGGCAAATCTTTCCGATCCGCGTTAAAACGCCCGACAACGACCGGATTCCCGCGAGTCGGCACGATTTCCGGAACGGCTCCCGCTTTTTTCAGGAGATTTGAGAGAAATTCATAAGTTCCCTTCACGCCGTCCGCAAACGCGGGATCGGCAGAAATGCTCGGGTATTTGACGTATTCCTTAACGACTTCAACGATGTTCATACGGGAACAAATCTACGCCGCGTTCCCGCGCACGACAAATTGAAATTTGCCTCAGGCAAATTTCAATTAATCTCGAATTTCAAATTCCGAATTGCGAATGAAGTGCCGTCAAAAATTGGGAACGAAGACCTTCCGGTCTTCGTCGTGGCGGGAAATAACTTCAACTCTTGTTCGCAATCCCGAGAATCACTCGTAGCCATACATTCCTTTTTCCATCCTTGGTAATCATTCGGGATTCGAAATTCGGGATTCGCAATTGATTGAAATTTAGCGAAGCCAACGCTTCGCTAAATTTCAATTTGCGGGAAAACACGGGAACGCGTTTAATTGGCTTGATGCGAGAAAATAAGACAGCGACAGCGCAGCCCAATCTGATTTTAACGGGCTTCATGGGGACGGGAAAATCCTCCGTCGGTCGCCTGCTCGCGCACTTGTGGCGCCGCCCTTTTTTAGACACGGACAGGGAAATCGAACGCCGCACGCACCGAAAAATCAAAGATATTTTCGCGGAAGACGGAGAAGCCTTTTTCCGGAATTTGGAATGCCGTTGCGTTGACGAATGGCTACCGGAATCCGGCACAATTATAGCGACCGGAGGCGGGATTTTGACCTCTCCCGGAATGCGGGAAAAACTGCGTTCCCGCGGTGTGGTCATCACGCTTTTTGCCTCACCGGAAACGATTTATGCGCGCACGCGCAACGGAAACCGACCGCTTTTGCAAACGGAAGATCCCATCGCAAAAATTCGCGAATTACTCGCCGTGCGGGAAAAAGACTACTTACACGCAGGCGTCGGCGTGCTCACGGACGGAAGAACTATGCTCGATCTCGCACAAAACATCGCACGCATTTACCGTCGCGAAATTCGCACACGCTAATTTTTTGAAAAATAACGATGCTTCCGCAAGGCAAACAAGAATTTCAGTCGGGCGGGAAAGGAGCTTGGAGTGACGTTCCCGCCGCAGCATGGGACGACTGGACATGGCAAATGCGAAACCGCATCACCACACTTTCGCAACTCGACGCCCTCATGCCGCTGACCACGCGGGAACGCGAAGGATTTCGGGCAACCGAAAATCGGCTCTCCTTTGCCGTTACTCCGTATTTTTTCAATCTGATCGACCGCGAAAATCCGAACTGCCCCCTCCGGCGGCAAGTCATTCCCGCTGCGGAAGAAAATCTGACTTCGCCGGAAGAAACCGCCGATCCCGTCGGGGAAGAAAAGAACTCGCCCGTTCCGGGAATCGTTCACCGTTATCCCGACCGCGTCCTGTTTTTAACCACGGATCGCTGTGCGTGTTATTGCCGCTACTGCACGCGTTCCCGACTGGTTTCCAATGCGCGCGGCTATGATTTCCGGCCACAACTGGAAGCCGGGCTTCAATACATTGCCTCGCATGAGGAAGTGCGTGATGTTCTTGTCAGCGGAGGCGATTTTCTGCTTTTGAGCGACGAAAAAATCGACTATGTCCTCTCGCGCTTGCGAGCAATTCCGCACGTCGAATTTGTCCGCATCGGCTCCCGCGTTCCCGTGTTCTTGCCGCAACGCGTCACGCCTTCGCTTTGCGAAATATTTAAACGGCACGGTCCGATTTGGCTCAGCCTTCACGTCAATCACCCGAAAGAATGCACGCGGGAACTCGCGGAAGCGACTGAACGCTTGGCTTTTTCCGGAGTCGTGCTCGGCAACCAATCCGTTTTGCTTCGGGGAATCAACGACGACGAATCCGTCATGCGCAAGCTCGTTCATCGGCTCCTGACGCTTCGCGTGCGCCCCTACTACCTTTACGCGTGCGACAGAATTAACGGTAGTGCTCATTGGCGTGTTCCCGTGGATCGAGGCGTGGAAATTATTCGCTCTCTGCGCGGCTGGACGACGGGCTACGCCGTTCCGCAATTCGTGATTGATGCGCCCGGCGGCGGCGGAAAAATTCCGATTAATCCGAATTATGTCGAAGAAATTCTCCCCGACGGAACAATTCGCATGAAAAATTACCTCGGTAATGAATTTCTATATACGTAGCCGATAAAAATTTACAAAAAAAACGTTCCCGCAAATTTGCTTGCGGGAACGTTTTTGTATTTACGGATTTCTCCGTTAGTTGTGCTGGTGGAAGGTGCGGGAAACAACGTCGAGTTGCTGTTCCCGCGTGAGCTTGATGAAGTTCACGGCGTAGCCGGAAACGCGCACCGTCAGTTGCGGATATTTTTCCGGGTGATCCATCGCATCGAGGAGCGTTTCACGATTAAAGATGTTCACGTTGATGTGGTGCGCACCTTTGTTCGGATTGGCTCCGAAATAGCCGTCGAGCAGGCTCGCGAGTTTGACTTCGCGTTCGGCGAGGTCTTTTCCGAGTGCGCCCGGAACCATCGAGAACGTGTAGGAAATGCCGTCGAGCGAATCGTCATAAGGCAGTTTCGCGACGGACATCATGGAAGCGACGGCGCCCTTCGTGTCGCGCCCGTGCATCGGGTTGGCTCCCGGAGCAAACGGCGCTCCTGCGCGGCGACCGTCCGGCGTGTTGCCAGTTTTCTTGCCGTAAACGACGTTTGACGTAATCGTGAGCACGGATTGCGTCGGGAGCGAGTTGCGGTAAGTCGGGCACTTGCGGATTTTCGCCATGAAGTTGGAAACGAGCGAAACGGCGATATCGTCCACGCGCGCATCATTGTTCCCGTAGCACGGGAATTCGCCTTCGGTTTCAAAGTCAACAATGAGACCTTCTTCGTTGCGAATCGGCTTTACCTTCGCGTATTTAATTGCGGAGAGCGAGTCAGCAGCCACGGAAAGACCGGCGATCCCGCAAGCCATCGTGCGCAGAATTTCCACGTCGTGCAGAGCCATTTCAATGCGTTCGTAGCAATATTTGTCATGCATGTAGTGGATACAGTTGAGCGCGTTGACGTAAGTCTTGGCGAGCCAGTCCTGCATCTTGTCGAAGCGTTCCATCACTTCGTCGTATTCGAGCACGTCTTTGTCGTAAATCGGTGTCGCGGGAGCGACCTGCTTGCCGGAAACTTCGTCGCGACCGCCGTTGAGCGCGTAAAGCAACGCCTTTGCGAGGTTCGCACGCGCGCCGAAGAACTGCATCTGCTTGCCGATACGCATTGCGGAAACGCAGCAGGCGATCCCGTAATCATCGCCCCAATGCGGACGCATCAAGTCGTCGTTTTCATACTGGATCGAAGAGGTTTCGACGGAAACGCGGGAACAGAATTTCTTGAAGTTTTCCGGAAGATCTTTCGACCAAAGGACGGTGAGATTCGGTTCCGGAGCCGGTCCGAGATTGTAAAGCGTGTGCAGCATACGGAACGAGCTCTTCGTGACAAGCGTACGTCCGTCTTCGCCCATCCCGCCGATAGATTCCGTCACCCAGGTCGGGTCGCCGGAGAAGAGCGAGTTGTATTCGGGCGTGCGGATGAAGCGGACGATGCGCAACTTCATCACGAACTGGTCCATCATTTCCTGAAGTTCTTCTTCCGTGACCGTTCCCGCCTTCAAATCGCGTTCAAAGTAAATGTCGAGGAAGGTGGAAACGCGTCCGAGCGACATCGCGGCGCCGTTTTGTTCCTTCACCGCGGCGAGATAGCCGAGATAGGTCCACTGCACGGCTTCGCGGGAATTGCGCGCCGGACGTCCGAGTTCGCAACCGTAACTTTCGCCCATCGCCTTGAGCTCGCCGAGAGCGCGGATTTGTTCCGACATTTCTTCGCGCAGGCGAATCACATCTTCCACGAGCGTATCCGCGTGGTAAGCAGCCTGTTCGCGCTGGCGTTCGGCAACGAGGAAGTCGATCCCGTAGAGCGCGACGCGGCGGTAGTCACCGATGATGCGACCGCGACCGTAAGCGTCCGGAAGCCCCGTAATGATGTGCGCCGAGCGCGCCTTGCGGATATCGGACGAGTAAGCATCAAACACGCCTTCATTGTGTGTTTTGCGGTGTTTTTTGAAAATTTCTTCCGTCTTCGGGCTCAGCGAAAAACCGTAGCTTTCGAGAGCCTGTTTCGCCATGCGGAGTCCGCCGTAGGGCATGAGCGCGCGTTTGAGCGGGGCGTCCGTTTGCAAGCCGACGATAACTTCGAGGTCTTTGTTGATGTAACCCGGTCCGTGCGAAACGATAGAGGAAACCACTTCTTCGTCGGCATCGAGAACGCCTTTCTCCGTCTCCTTTTTGATCAACTCGGAAAGTTCTTCCCAGAGCTGTTTGGTCTTTGCGGAAACTCCGCTGAGGAACTTGTCGTCGCCTTCATAAGGCGTGTAGTTCTTCTGAATGAAGTCGCGCGTGTTGACGCTCTTCATCCAGTCTCCGGGAACGAATCCTTCCCAGGCTGCATTCATGTTCTCCTTCATCAGGTCTTGTTCGGCTGCCATAACGTTGTGTGATGTGTGGAATTTATGTTCTGGTTGAATTGGAATGATTACAAAATATACACTTTACGGAGTGAACGAAAGCACAAAAATGTATTTCGGAAAATCTCCTTATTTCCCGCGTTTTCCGCGGAAAAATTACTTCTATCCGTTCCCGTGAAAAAAGACGAGACCTAAAAGAAATTCTTCGACCTTCCCTTTTGCCGCTGTCAGAATTTCTTGCCGTGGAAACTCCTTTTTACACCCTTGAAGATTTTTCGGTGCGATTCGCGGAAACAGACGCCGCCGGACTCGTGCATTTTACGCATTTTCTCCGTTGGGCAGAAAACGCCGAAGGAGATTTTTTTCGCACTCGCGGGCTATCCGTTTTAGAAAAAACCGGCGCGGGAACGCTTTCGGGCTTTCCCCGGGTTGCTGTCCGGGCAAATTTTTGCGCGCCCGCCCGTTACGCTGACCGCATCCGAGCGCAAATTCGCCCGCAGTTTTGCCCGGAGGAAAATGCCCGGAGCCTTTCTTGGGAATTTCGGATTTTCCGCGTTGAAACGGACGAATCCCAAACGCTTTTGTCCGACGGAACGTGGAAAACCGTTTTTGCCTCCGTTTCCCGAGACGGGAAAATTCAAGGCGGGAACAACATTCCGGACAATATCGTGCAGGCGGTGAAAAACTTTTTCTACAAAAAATAAAATTCCCGCTTGACCATTTCGCCGAAAAAGTCTTTAATTCGCTCTACAAACTTATCACCAACGGGGTGGTAGTTCAGTTGGTTAGAACGCCTGCCTGTCACGCAGGAGGTCGCGGGTTCGAGTCCCGTCCATCCCGCCATTTGAAAGCCCGCAGAAATGCGGGCTTTTTCATTCTCCGGCAACTTACAATTTTCTGAAAAAAAAGAAGCGCTACGGAAATGTAGCACTTCTCTCGAAAGAAAATGAAATTTTCGAGGTTTATTTGAAAAAGTTTTTGAACTTTTCCATCCAAGACTCGGAAACGGGCTTCTCCTTATCTCCGCAGGAATCCGCAAATGCCGCAAGGCGCTCTTTTTGTTCAGACGAAAGATTTTTCGGCACGTCAATTTCAATGCGCACGAACTGATCGCCCTTCCCGCTCCCGCGCAACGACGGCATTCCCATGCCGCGCAAACGGAATGTCGTTCCGTTTTGTGTTCCCGCAGGAATTTTGAGTTCGGCGCGCCCGGTCAAGGTCGGCACTTCAAGGGTTCCGCCGAGCGCGGCGAGGGTAAACTTGATGGGAATCGTGCAAAAGAGATTATCGCCTTCGCGCTCGAACAAATCGTGCTCCTTAACGTGAATAACGAGGTAAAGATCGCCGTATTCGCCACCGAATTCCCCGGCTTCACCGTCGCCGGAAGAACGCAGACGCGTTCCCGTGTCCACACCGGCGGGAATACGTTTCGTCAATGTGCGGGATTCCATAACCACACCGCTCCCACCGCAACTTTTGCAGGGTTTTTCGACGACGGTTCCGCTCCCGTGACAGGTCGGACACGGCTGCTGCATTTGGAAAAATCCCGAGCGGCGAATCACCTGTCCGCGACCGTGACAGGTTGAGCAGGTTTTGCGCTTCGAGCCGGGTTCCGCACCCGTTCCGTGGCAAGTCGAGCACTGTGCATGGCGGCGATATTTAATCGTTTTTTCAACACCGCTCGCCGCTTCTTCCAGAGTAATTTCGAGATCAAAACGCAAGTCGTTCCCGCGCCGGTCCTCCTCTGCCGCCCGAGCTCCTCCGCCGAAGAAACTTTCAAAAATTCCCCCGCCGCCTCCGCCGAAAAATTCGCGGAAGATATCGCCCGCATCGCGGAAACCGGCACCGCCCATGCCGCCCATCCCGCCGTTTTCAAACGCCGCCGCGCCATACTGATCGTAAGTCGCGCGTTTTTGCGGATCGGAAAGCACTTCATACGCGTTGGAAACTTTTTTAAACATTTCCTCCGCCTCTTTGTTCCCCTGATTGCGGTCGGGGTGATACTTCATCGCCTGTTTGCGATAAGCCTTTTTTATTTCCTCCGCGCTTGCCGTTTTTTCGACTCCGAGGAGCTTGTAAAAATCGTCTGCCATTTCTTGAAAGTTTAAAAGATTAACGCTTAGCGCTTAAAGAAAAGGAGCTTTAATCTTTCTTTCCGGACGAAATCACGACGGACGCCGGGCGCAAAAGCCGATCTCCGATTTTGTAGCCCACGCGGTGAACAAACGTAACGTGATCCTCGGGAACGTCCTCCGAAGGCTGACTCGTGAGCGATTCGTGTTCGTTCGGGTCAAACATTTGCCCGACGGGATTGATTTCGACAATTCGATGTTGCGCGAGCGCATTTTTGAGCTGCGTCGCAATCATCGCAAAACCTTCGGTGATGGATTTCGCTTCCGGATGCTGTTTTTCCGCCGCTTCCAAGCCGAGTTTAAAATTATCGAGAATCGGGAAAAGATCTTTCGCAAGATCGCCCTTCGCGTAATTGGCGAGCTTCGGCTTTTCTTCGTTGCTGCGGCGGCGATAATTGTCAAATTCCGCAACGGAGCGCAAATACGCTTCCTTGGTTTTCAAAAGCTCCGCCTGCGCTTTTGCGAGATCCTCGGCGAGTCTTACAAATTCCGGATCTTCCGCGGGAACGGCGGTTTCCTCATCGGCGCAACCGCATTCGCAAGCCGTATCCGCGCCTTCGGATTCCGGGCAAAATCCCATGCCGCAAGCCTGAGCCGCTTCTTCTTCGGGAACGCCGCCTTGTTGCTCCGCCCCAGACGCAAAGGTCTCTTCGCTATTAATTTCTTCTGCGGGAACGTCTTTCTTGGAATGTCTCATAATTAAAAGGAATGACTATAAAATAAAAGATTTTCCATTCCAAATGCATTTTCCGTGCCGAAACACCCAAAACCGGAAAGAAATTAAGGAAGCGGGAAACTTCAAAGATTTTAAGACTAAAAAAGCGTTCCCGCGGGAAAAATCCCCACGGGAACGCTTTTCTGATCAAAACAATCCGGAATTAGTAGCGGAAGTTAATCCACGCGCCCCACCAGAGGTTGGAGCTGTTGTTGTCCCAGTTGTAAGCACGATCGTCGCCGTCGTTGTTATACGCATAGCGAGCGCCGATGCCGACATCCGTGCCTTCGTTGATCGGGCAGGAAAGATCCGCCGTGAAAGCGACGTAACCGTAGTCGTTGCCGCCTTTCATCCCTTTCACCTGGTCGCCCCAAACGTCATTGCAGTCGATGTAACCGTAAACCGCGCCGAATGCGAGCGTTGCGCCGTTCAGGTCAAAGGCTTTCGACAAACCGAGTTCATAAGAAATTTGATCACGATTCCAGTCGTAGCGAACATAAGCCGAGGCTTCGAGGTCCCATTCCGGATTACCGTCGACAACCGAAATGGAGTTTCTGATACCGAAAAAGATTTCATTTCGGCGGTTCAGGGGAGCCCAGTTCATGTTTGCCGCGCCCGCGCGGTCGTTCCAGCCGGTGAATTTGTAGCCGAGATCGAGCGAAAGCGTTTCGCCGACTGCGATTTCGGAACCGAGCGTGAAGGAACCTTCGTCGGAAACCGTCATTCCCTTGCGTTCATTGCTCGTCGGCGACATCCAGAAGAAGTCGGCATACGGCGTGAAAACGAGGTCCGAAGACGTGCTCGGAGCAAAATACTTAAACGAAATCGTCGTTTGCGTATTTTCATTCACGTGGCGCTTCCCTTCGGAGATGTAGCGGCTTTCGAAATCGAATTTCGCGCTGATAGCGAAATCGTTTTCCTGAGCAACTTCCTGTGCGAACGCGGAAACACCGAAAGCGGCGACCGCAACTGCAGTAATGATTTTTTTCATTTTATTCTGTTATACGTTGTTAAAACAAATTTAAACGGTAGAAAAAGGGAATCGTCTTACGCTGTGAAACACAAGCCGGAATTTTTCACAAAAAGCGTTCCCGTCGCAAAAAGTTGTCTCTTTTTTTGAAAAAAAATTCTCAAAGACAACATCGCCCGATAATCGTTTAAAATTCCGAAAACGAAAAAATTCCCTACACCGTCTTCGAATGACGCATTCCCGCCGCAGACGGCAAAAAATAGGCATCAAACGCCATCGCGATGTTGCGAATAAAAAGCCGCCCCGTTTGCGTAACCAGCAAGCCGCCGTCGCGAAACTCGACCAAGCCGTCCTCCGCAAGCGGGCGCAATTTTTCGAGTTCCCGCGCGTAGCTTTTCTCGAAATCGATTCCGCCGAGCTTTTCGCCCATAGCGGCAAAATCAAGCTGCAAATCGCACATGACCCGCATAATGATTTCGCGGCGTCGGCAATCCTCGTCGGTTAGAATCAAGCCTTTTACCACAGGTGTCGTTCCCGCGCCGACAAGCGCCTCATAGCCGTCGAGCGTTTTTTCGTTTTGAGAAAAACTGCGCGCGCTCTGGGAAATGGAGGACATTCCCAGACCGAGAATCGGCAAGCCGGCATGTGTCGAATAACCTTCAAAATTGCGTTGCAAACGCCGTTCCCGCAACGCATGGGCAAGTTCGTCGTCCTCCTTTGCGAAGTGATCCATTCCGATGTAAACGTAGCCGGAACGCGTCAGGCGCTCGATCACGGATTTTAAAATGCCAAGTTTTTCGTCGGGCGACGGGAACGCGCCGGCTTTTTCCAAAAGTTTCTGTTGAGGCTTAATCCACGGCACGTGCGCGTAGCTGAACACGGAGAGGCGATCGGGCGAAAGCGCGAGAACACCGTCGAGCGTCCGCGCATAACTTTTTTCGGTTTGAAACGGAAGCCCGTAAATCAAATCAAAATTAACCGACGAAAATCCCTGTTCCCGCAAAAGCGCGACTGTATCACGCACCATTTTTTCCGGCTGAACGCGGTGAATCGCAATCTGCACTTTCGGATCCAAATCCTGCACGCCGAGCGACGCACGGGAACACCCGAGACGGCGGAACGCAGCAACGATTTCCGGCGTCGCCGTGCGCGGGTCGATTTCCACGGAAATTTCCGAATCTTCCGCAAAACAAAACGCTTCGTGCAACATTGCCGAAAGCCGATCAATCTGCGCGGGGGAAAGCGCACTCGGCGTGCCGCCGCCGAAATGAAGTTGCCGCACGACAAGCTCCAAACCGAGCGCCGATTTTTTCTGCGCGATTTCTTTCTCCAAGGCATCGAGATAACGGTCTCCGGCAGCCTCGCCCTCGCCTGCCGGAACATTCGTGCAACCGCAATACCAACACAGTTTTTTGCAAAACGGAATGTGAACGTAGAGCGAAACCTCGTTCCCGCAGGAAGCGATATCCTCGCGCATTACGCGAAAAAGTTCGGCAACGGGAACATCTTCGCGAAACTGCAACGCCGTCGGGTAAGATGTGTAGCGTGGTCCCGGCACGTTATATTTTTTGACTAAATCAAAGTCTACATTCATTGCGGAAAAATCTACGCCGCGTTCCCGCGTTCTACAAATTGAAATTTGCCTGCGGCAAATTTCAATTTGTAGAACGGCGAACGCTAATTTAGGATTCGCGGAAAATTTTTGATTTCTTATGGACGCACCGAAAGAACGTATTCGACTGCAAAAATATTTGTCGCAAGCGGAAGTTTGTTCCCGCCGCGCGGCGGAAACGCTCATCACCAACGGCGAAATTACCGTGAACGGCGAAATCGCCGAGCTCGGACAAACCGTCGTTCCCGGCGAAGACGACGTGCGCCTCAACGGCAAAAAAATCGTCCTCGAAACGCGTTCCCGCATCGTTTTGATGATGAACAAACCGCGCGGATACGTTTGCACCAACCTCGATCCGCACAACGCGCAAACCGTATTCCAGCTCATTCCGCCGGAATATGCGGCGCACAAGCTCTTCTGCGTCGGGCGCCTCGACAAGGACAGCGAAGGGCTTCTGCTCATCACCAACGACGGAGAGCTCGCCAACAACATCATCCACCCGTCGAGCAACATTTTGAAACGCTACGAAGTTACGCTCAATCGCGACTTCGATCCCGCGCTCACTCCGCGCCTGCTCAAAGGTGTTAAAATCAAAAACGAAAAAGACGAAGACGAATTTTTACAGTTCGCCAACGTCATTCGTTTTCCCGATTCGCGCAAACTTGAAATTCACCTCAAGCAGGGACGCAAACGCGAAATTCGCCGCCTGTTTGAAGTTTTCGGATTTTTCGTCAAAACGCTTGTGCGCTTCCAAATCGGCGGGCTCATTCTGAAAAAAATGCCGGCGGGCGATTGCCGCAAGCTTTCTCAAAAGGAAATTGATTCCGTTTTTGCCAAAGGCGGGAACGCTTCGCCTAAACATTCCGGACTGAAGAAACCGAATCGCGCCGCCCTGCGCGGAGAGAAAGCCACAGAACGCAAAACCTCCACACACAAGAAAATTTCCACGCGCACCGCTCTGCGGGAACGCGACGCACAAAAGCTACGGGAACGCGCAAAATCACAAGCACAAAAACGCTCTCGCCCGAAACCCGCAGAAGAACCCGAAATCGAATTTTCCGAAAATTCCTTTGCGAAAAAACGCCCGGAAATCTCCCGAGAAAATGTTTGGCAACGGGGAATTCGTCCGCATCACAAAAACGCACGCACCCGCAACTACGCTTCTCGCAAAAAGCGCGGGTGAGAATTAAAAATTAAGAATCAGATATTAAAAGGGAAAACTCCCTCATTCCTGATTCCTCATTTCTAATTTTCAATTTCTCGTCTTTCCAAATGCTTTCCCCGGGAACAATTCACGTCAAAGGCGCGCGGGAACACAATCTGAAAAGCATCGAGCTTCGGATTCCGCGCGGCAAACTCGTCGTAATTACCGGAGTTTCCGGATCCGGGAAATCCTCGCTCGCATTCGACACGATTTACGCCGAGGGCGCACGACAATATCTGGAAAGCCTTTCGGCAAAAATGCGCGCAAATCTGGAACAGATTCCGCGCCCGGACGTCGATTTCATCCACGGACTTTCGCCCGTCATCGCCATCGAGCAACGCAGCTCCGCCAACAACAACCCGCGAGCCACCGTCGCCACCGCCACCGAAATCGCCGACTACGCCCGCCTGCTCTGGTCCGTCGCGGGAACGCAATTTTGCCCGGACGACGGCGGCGAAATCACGCGCCGCACGCTCGCCGATTGCCTCGAACAACTCTGCGCCCTGCCCGCGGGAACGAAACTCATTCTCGGTGCACCCTACACGCAAATTAAACGAAAACTACTCGACGACGAGCTCGAAAACCTCCGCCGGCGCGGTTTCCAGCGCATCCGCATCGACGGCGAAATTTTCGACCTCGACGACGAATTGCCCAAGTTTGAAAAAAAAGGAGTCCTCGCACTCGATCTCATCGTCGACCGCCTCGTCGTTTCCGCCGACGCGCGTTCCCGCCTCGCCGACTCGCTCGAACTCGCCTTTCGCGAAGGCAAAAACCGCGCCTTCGCCCTGCTTCCAGCAGAAGAAAAGGAAATTCCCCTTCGCCTCGATTTTTCCTGCACAATCTGCGGGAAAACCTACGAGGCGCTCTCGCCGAAAAATTTTTCCGAAAGCCACCCCGACGGCGCTTGTCCCGCGTGCGGCGGACTCGGCGAAACACCGCAATTTTTACCCGAACTCATCGTTCCCGACCCGAAAAAATCGCTCAAAGACGGCGCGATCAAGCCTTGGCGCTACGGCTCGAAAAAAATGATTACCCAGCGCAACGCGTGGTTGCGCCAGCTCGCCGAGCAAGTGCCGTTTTCCCTGAAAGAACCTTGGGAAAAACTCGACGCGGGAACGCAAAAACTCATCCTTTTCGGAAGCGGAGAAAAAGAATTCCTGTTGAAAAACGGTCGCCGCAAGCCCGCGCCGCGTCCGTTTGAAGGCGTGCTCGCCGACTTGAAAAAAACGGCAACCTCGACATCGAGCCTGCTTCTGCGCACGCGTTTACTCGCGTTTCAGCATTCCGCGCCCTGCGCTGCGTGCAGCGGATTGCGACTGAATCCGCGCGCACTCGCCGTGAAACTCGGCGGAAAGTCCGTCGGCGATTTTTTCGCAATGAGCGTTCCCGCCGCACTTGATTTTGTCAAAAATCTGAAAAGCGTTCCCGCGGTTGCGCCCGTGGAAGACGCGCGCGCCGGCTTGGAAAAACGTCTCCGATTTTTGGATACAACCGGGCTTTCTTACCTGACGCTGAATCGCGCCTATGCGACGCTTTCCGGCGGCGAAGTTCAGCGCGTGCGCCTTGCCGCGCAACTCGGCTTGGGGCTCGTCGGCGTAACTTATATTTTGGACGAACCGAGCATCGGCTTGCACCCGGCGGACCACGCGCGCCTGATTGCCCAAATCAAGGATTTGCGCGAACGCGGGAATAGCGTTCTCGTTGTCGAACACGACCGCGACACGATTTTGGCGGCGGACCACGTCGTCGAAATCGGTCCCGGCGCGGGAACGCAAGGCGGCGCGCTCGTTTTTTCGGGAACGCTCCCCAAATGTCTCGCGGAAGGCAAATCGCGCACGGCGAAATTTCTGAATACTTCGTCGGACGCGCGTTCCCGCGAGCTCACCGAAATTTTTCCGCGCGTTCCCGCGAAGCAATTTTTTACCGTGCGCGGGGCGGCGGAAAACAATTTGAAAAACATCGACGTTGCGTTTCCTTGCGGCGCGCTGACCGTTGTCTGCGGCGTTTCCGGCTCGGGCAAATCCACGCTCGTCAACGGCATTCTCGGCAACGCCGCCGCGCGCAAAATCAATCGAGCAAAATGCGTTCCCGGCAAGCACGCAGGAATAGACGGATTGGAAAATTTTGAAGGCTTTGTCCGTATCGACCAATCGCCGATCGGGCGCTCGCCGCGCTCGAATCCGGCAACGTTTACCGGGATTTTTGATTTGCTGAGAAAACTTTACGCCGCCACGCCGCTCGCCAAAATGCGCGGCTACGACGCGGGAAGATTTTCGTTTAACAAACGCGGCGGACGCTGCGAAAAATGTCAGGGCGAGGGACAAATCGCGCTCGATATGCAGTTTCTCGGCGAAACCTGGGTCGAATGCCCGAGTTGCCGCGGCGCGCGCTACAACCGCGAAACGCTCGAAGTGCTTTTCAAAGGACTGAACATCGCGGAAGTGCTCGATATGACCGTCGCCGACGCGTGCACGTTTTTCCGCGCGCATCCGAGTATCCATAATTTACTGACAACGCTCGACGAAGTCGGACTCGGCTACCTGAAACTCGGACAACCCGCACCGACGCTTTCCGGCGGCGAAGCGCAACGCCTCAAACTCGCGCTCGAGCTTTCCAAGCGCAAGCGGGAACGCACACTTTACCTGCTCGACGAGCCGACGACGGGCCTGCATTGGGACGACATCCGCCTGCTCATGAATTTGCTTTTTAAACTGCGCGACGCCGGACACACTCTCATCGTTATCGAACACAACAGCGACGTCGTGCGCTGCGCCGATTGGCTCGTCGAGCTCGGACCCTGCGGCGGGAACGCCGGCGGACAACTCATCTTCACGGGAACACCCGACGACCTCCGCTCCCGCGCCTCCACCCCCACCGCCAAGTTTCTGTAAGAAAATTTTTTCACTTTTCGCCCTTTGCGTTAAAAAAGAGAAAAATCTCTCACGAATCCCATCCAAGCGGCGGGAACACTTCGTTTTTAAGAAAATCGGCGAATGTGCTGCGAAACGGGATTTCGGGATCCGCGTTGTGCCGGAAAAGATTCCGAAAAGCCGCTTCATTCAGCTCAAACGGCAAATCGCCTTTCCCGTAGTTCGGGAAAAGATGTTTTTGAACAAGCGGCATATATTCCTCAGAATGCATCGGTACGGAAAAATGATTACGGGATCGGCAAATGTCGATCCATCCCCACAAGGTCTCGTCATCAAGATGGAGAGCGAGAAAATCTTCAAAATTATGCGAAGAAAATCGGAACTTGGATTTTACGTCGACCGAGATACCTTCAAATGCTTTTGCGCATTGCTTGTCTCCGTCTGTGCAATTCCTCACATATAAGTCATCATCTACCCAAATACGAATTTTTTCAGAATTGTTTTTATTCTGACGCCGCACCTCATTAAACTTTCTAACGACACGACCACACTGCCCGCTCCCGACATTCTTAGGGATGATATTTGTTCGAATCCCCAAACATTCCCTCGCTTGCATCAGAGCCCTGATATAATTCTCTTCAGAAAGGCCCTCGCAAACTACAAGAAACGGTTTATATAAGTTCACCATTTTAAATATACGGGAACGGAATTCCAGAGAAAGATCCGTTAAGGTACTGATGCCGGAAATTCGTGACATTCCGAACTCCATCAAAGTCAGATAAACGTCTCAGCACCGTTCCGTGCTTAATTGTTTTCTCAACAATGCCAATCTCCGAAACTCGTAAAATCTCGGAATCCAGCAAATCAAGATTGTGAGCAGTAAAGATTAACTGCGCATTTTTTTTGTTATAGCGCTTATCTTTAAAGATGCGGACTATTTCTCGGAACACAAGTGAGTGTAGGGAACGGTCTAGCTCATCAATCACCACAACTTTTCCTTGCTCCAAAGCTGAAAGTAATATTCCGATAATTCCGAATGCTGCTTGCGTCCCATCGGACTCCTCCGCGAAATTAAATATCACTTCGTTCCCCTCCGCATCTTCATGAACAGAATTGAGGTATTCGAAAAACTTAACCTCCCCTTTACGGTCTATTCGATGAGAGGTCGGCAATCCTTTGACCCGGTAACGACCTAATTCATCTTTCTCCGCTTTTTTTCTATCAAACGTCATTCTCTTAATCCCTAAGTCTAACGTCTTGATCACTTTTTCGATTTTATCGAAAGCGACCTGAGGAGTTTCTTCCGCATTTAATGCTGCCGCGAGCGCATCGATTCCCAGTCCTGTCGGAAATTCATTAGACGGATAGATCTCCAAGTAATCCTCAAAAAACAACCACGCGGAAGCGAGTTTTTTATTTAGTCCGGCATAATTTCTTCCGAGTTTTCCGAAAAAGGAACGAACTTGGGTACCAACTCCATCAGAACACTCCACCTTGAGAATATCTTTCAATTTGTCTTCCGAATAAAAATCTGTAGCCAACCTTTTAAAATCGACCTCCGCCTTTTTTATAGAAAACAAAAGATCATTCCCTACCCTCAAAGATTCTTCTTCCACCGCTAGGTTAGAATAGCAAACCGTATATTGATATTTATTGTTTTCGACCTCGAAACAAATATCAAAACATGTGTTTTTCAATTCTGGGTGTAATCTATTCTTCAAAAATGTTCGTTGAACGCCATTGAGCAAAAAATCCCCAAGCCCATGCATCGCCCGAATCAGGTTGGTCTTCCCGCCGGCGTTCGGACCGTAAAGCGCAAGACACGGCACAACGCGTTCCCGTTTTGGCGTTCCCGCCTCAAGAAACGGAATCGTTTCCATTTCTTTGTATCCGTTGGGAGCTTTCCCTTCTGCGTAGCTCATGTCCATCGTCGCATCAACGATAGAACGAAAATTTTTTACTCGAAACGAAATAAGCATAACAGCGTTTTAAATGATTTTATTACAAGAAAACACCTCTCCGCCTCCGACTCAAGCAAAGATGAGCATTTTTTCTGTTTATTTCTCGTCAAATATATTGACTAAATTTTCCTTTCGATCAAAACTTGTTCATGACGATTGAGTGAAGAATTCAGCAACGTCTGAGAGCAGAAAAGATTTCACGAGGAAATTTTTGGGAGACTGCTCGAAGTAACCATAAACAGAGAAAGGAATGAATCATGGCAAGAGATGAAAAGACCTCAAGTCGCGTTGCAAGCAAAGCATCGGCGTTACTTCGGAATCCGAATACGTCGAAGACGGTAAAATCCGTTGCGGCATCCGCGTTGACACAAGCACCAAACAGAAAAAGAAAATAAGTTAAATGAAGCGCAAGAGGATCTCCCTCTTGCGCTTTTCAGTTAATTCCGCATGCTTGCGAAAGCATACGGAATTTTTTACGATTCGACACATTCCCCTTTTTCCATGATTCCCTTACTCCTTGCCCCTAAAGACGCTCTCGCGAAAATTTACCTGCGGGAACGCATCGTTCTTTCCGATTTTCAAAAATTCCAAAAAGCGCTGAACAATTTTCGAGCAAAAACCTCCGAAACCGAGAGCGAGGAATTTAACAAAAATCTCGTTGCCGAATTTCTGCGTGAAGCATTTTACCGCGGAACCAATTTAGTAAACACCAAAGAGCGCATTGACCTTGCAATTTACTCCGGAAAAGATGCGTCGAGCGACGTCGCCGTCCTCATCGAATCCAAAAGTCCGTCGAACAAAAATGAAATGATTCAACCGGACTCTTTGAATAAAAAAGCATTACACGAGCTCATCAGCTATTTTCTGCGGGAACGCATCACCGGGAATACTCAAATCCGCCATCTCATCATCACCAACAATTACGAGTGGTTTATTTTTGATGCCGTAGATTTCGAAAAAATCTTTTACCAAAACAAAACTTTACTCCGGGATTTTTCCGACTGGAGCAACAAAATGATGCTTTTTGCCAAAACCGGAGAATTTTACAAGCAAATCGCCGAACCTTTTATCGAAAAATCTGCCGCGACACTCCCGTTTGTATATTTCGATCTGCGAAAAAATCTTTCGGAAAAACAGACGCAACATTTTTTCAAAATTCTTTCTCCAACGCATCTGCTCAAACTCCCCGTCGCCAACGACTCAAATTCACTCAACCGGGGATTCTACAACGAACTTCTTCATATTATCGGGCTTGAAGAAAAAGATGATAGCGGAAAAAAAATCATCGGACGCGTTTCCGAGAAAAAACGCTCGGCGGGAACACTTCTCGAAAGCACGATTTATCAGCTCCAACAATGCTATATAGACAGCGAAGAAAAAGCATTTGATGCCGCATTGGATCTCATTATCACGTGGATTAATCGGATTCTTTTCCTAAAGCTTTTAGAGGCTCAACTCATTCGCTATAACAAAAATCCGAGCTTCAAATTTCTTACAATCGAACGGATTCCGGATTACGACGCTCTCAGCGAACTCTTTTTCTCCGTCCTCGCCAGAGCCGAAAACAAACGCTCTGCCAACGTGCGGGAAAAATTTGCAGGAATTCCCTATCTTAACAGCTCTCTGTTCGAGCTTTCCGATTCCGAAAGAAAATTCTTTCGGATCACGGGAATCAAAGATGCAGAGATTCCTTATTACGGCGCGACCGTTCTTCTCGACAAGAACGGTAAACGTCGTCACGGGAACGTCAAATTACTCTCCTACCTCTTTGATTTTCTTGATGCCTTTGATTTTGGAGACACCGGAAACGACGATTCGGCTTTTCGCGTCGAAAAGAAAGAACTCATCAACGCGGCCGTCTTAGGACTTATCTTTGAAAAACTCAACGGCTACAAGGACGGCTCCTTTTTCACACCGGGCTTCATTACTCATTTTATCTGCCGGGAAACCATCCGCCCCGCCGTCATTCAAAAATTCAACGAAAAATACGCTTGGAGCTGCAAAACTCTGACGGACGTTTACAACAAAATCAATGATCACGCCGAGGCGAATTCGCTCATTAACTCTCTCCGCATCTGCGATCCTGCCGTCGGTTCCGGACACTTTCTTGTTTCCGCGCTCAACGAAATAATCGCTATCAAAAGCGAACTCGGAATCCTTTGTGATAAAAACGGAAAACGCCTTCGCGACATCTCCGTTGAAATCGAAAACGACGAACTTCTTATCACGGATTGCGACGGAGAACTCTTTAACTACATTCCCGCGAACAAAGAGTCCGCTCGAATTCAGGAAACTCTTTTTTCGGAAAAACGTCGCATCATTGAAAACTGCCTGTTCGGTGCAGATATCAACCCGAAGTCCGTCCACATCTGCCGCCTGCGTCTTTGGATCGAGCTTCTGAAAAATGCCTTCTACCGCGAAGACGGCACCCTCGAGACGTTGCCGAATATCGACATCAACATCAAATGCGGTAATTCCCTCATCAGCAAATACCCCGTAAAGCACGGAAAGAAAATTTCCGACAACAAGGATGATTCCGCAAAAATCTCGGAGAATATTCGCCGGTATCGCGATGCCGTCAAACGCTACAAACGCGAAAACAACAAGGAGGATAAAGCCGAAATCAATCGCATCATCCGCGAAATCAAATCGTCCATTACCAGCCTAATCCAACTTGAATTTGATTTCGACGGACAAAGCTCAAACAAAAAGAAAATCGACGAGCAAAATCTCTTCCGAAACACTCTTGAGTGGGCGATCGAGTTTCCGGAAATCATCGATGACTCGGGAGCGTTTCTCGGATTCGATCTCGTCCTTGGGAATCCGCCCTACATTCAGCTTCAAAAAATGGGCGAAGAATCCGACAAACTCTCTCAGCTCAACTACGAAACGTTCAACAAAATGGGCGACATCTATTGCCTGTTTTACGAACGCGGGATGCAACTTCTGAAACCCGCGGGAACGCTCGGATTCATCACCTCTAATAAATGGATGCGCGCCGGCTATGGCGAAAAAACTCGAGCCTTCTTTCTCAAGTACAATCCGATCTTACTCGTAGACCTCAAAGAAAATATTTTTGACGAAGCAACTGTTGACACTAACATTCTACTCTTGAAGAACGAACCCAACACGGGAGCAACCCGCACACTTACAATCGATTCGGAAGAGTCAAAAAAAAGGAGCGTTTTTATTAGCCGAAACGAATGCGAATGCCGCTTTGAAAATTCCGACAGTTGGGTCATCCTCTCGCCCATCGAACAAAGCATTAAACGCAAAATCGAAGCCGCGGGAACACCATTAAAGGATTGGGACATTTCCATTAATTACGGAATTAAAACCGGATTTAACGATGCATTTATCATTTCAGGGGCAAAACGTGAAGAGATTCTCGCGAATTGCAGTACCGAGGAAGAGCGCACAAAAACAGACGAACTTATACGACCGATTTTAAGAGGGCGTGATATCAAACGATACTCTTACAATTTTGCAGACCAATACATCATCGCAACCTTTCCGGCGCGACACTATGACATTAATGATTTTCCCGCCGTAAAAAACTATTTGCTCGCAATTGGGATCGAGCGTTTAGAACAAACCGGAGCTACGCATATCATCAATGGTGAAAAGGTAAAATCACGCAAGAAAACGAACAATAAATGGTTTGAGACTCAAGATAGCATAAGTTATTGGGAGGATTTTTCTAAACAGAAAATCGTGTGGGGGGAAATATCAGACAAAACAAAATTCTGCATAGATCTTCACGGAAAGTTTGTTTGTGAAGCTACAACATTTTTAATGACCGGCTCAAACCTGTTATTCCTCTTAGCGTACTTAAATTCCAGTCTCTCAGAGTATCTTTTTTCTAAAATCGGAACGACAACAGGTGTTGGAACTATTCGATGGAAAAAATTTAAACTAGAGCAACTTTTTGTTCCTGTAAATGTTCCAGAGAAAATGAAGGAGGAAATAGAACTTAAAGTGAGCAAGCTTGTCCAAGCCGACGATGCAGACGAACTTGAAAACGAGATAGATCAAATCTTTTTTGATTTTTTTAAGTTTTCAGAAGAAGAAGTTTCAATGATTCGCCAATATTGCCTAAATCTGCAAAAAGCTCAAAAAAACAATAAGAAATAAGCGAATGCCAAAATGGCAATTCTTTTAAAATGTTCCTAATTGTTCTGAGATAAAATCAATCTCTTCCGGTGTTAATCCGTAAAGAGAGGCAACGTGCTTATTTATTTCCTCGCTCATCTCTTTTTGATTTTCAAGTGTAATTTTGGCAACAACTTCACGAATAGCGTTGGCACTGTTAATTTGAGGAATTGGCAAAATCTCTACGAATTGACGAAGCCAACGCCAACCAGTCTCATCCAGTCTGGAGCATATTAAGTTCATGTAATAAAGAATTATTCGGGAATTTAAGATTCCAAGAAGATACATCAAGTCTTGCTCGCGCCCTTTGGGTGTAGTCAAAATATAAGCAGTATTGCCGACCATAAACTTTGATGAATCTAGAACAAATGCATTTCCAGTTCGTGCAAGCTCCGCCCACACGATTTTCTGTTTAGAAAAATCCTCCATATAAGCACAGTTGCGCAAATTGTAAGGCGTATTTCCCTTGTCGGTGCGTTTTTTCAGCTTATCCCCAAACGAATCCAAGTGGGCTTTGATTGCCGGAAATTCTTCGATATTTACAGGCAGAATGCCTTTTTCTTTGATTCCATTATGAGTGTTGATCAGCCACAAATCGGCAAAGTTGTAGGAGTAGCGTTTGATGTCTCTGCCGCGAAGAATCGGTCGTATAAGTTCGTCAGTTTTCGCACGTTCTTCCGGAGTTTTGCAGTTTGATAAAATCTCGTTTCGCTTTTCCCCGGAGATAATAAATGCCTCGTTGTAGCCAGTGAGGACTCCGCGATAAATATTTATATCCCAATCCTTGAGGGGCGTTCCCGCAGCTTCAATTTTGCGTTTAATGCTTTGTTCGATGGGCGAGAGGATGACCCAGCTATCGGAATTTTCAAAACAGCATTCGCATTCGTTTCGACTAATAAAAACGCTCCTTTAGCTTAGGCAAAAATCCGAAATAGAATATGACTCTATGGTTTACGGATATATTCGCGTCAGCACGGACAAACAGACTGTTGAGAATCAGCGTTTTGAAATTAATCGCTTTTGTGAACGCCACGAAATGATTGTCGATAAGTGGATAGAGGAAACAATTTCCGGAAGTAAAGACATCGAGAAACGAAAGCTCGGAACGCTTCTCGACGGAATGAAGAAAGACGACATTTTGATCTGCGCGGAGTTGTCGCGCCTCGGCAGAAATCTGTTAATGATTATGGGTATCTTGAACAGTTGTATGAAACGGGAAGTCCAAGTTTGGACGATTAAGGACAACTACCGACTCGGGAGCGACATCAATAGCAAGGTGCTTGCGTTCGCGTTCGGGCTTTCTGCGGAAATTGAGCGCAATCTGATTTCACAACGCACGAAAGAAGCACTTGCACGCAAACGCGCGGAAGGTGTCGTTCTCGGTCGCCCCAAAGGTAGCAAAAGCAAGGTAAAGAAACTGACCGGTCGTGAAGCCGAAATTCGTGCTTTGCTCGAAAAGCGAATTTCCAAGAGCGCTATCGCCCGAATACTCGGCGTTCATCGCATTACGGTTGCGAACTTCATTAAAGAAATCCGCGAAAAAGCTACGCCTCATGCATTTTAGAATTTTCGTTTCCTCGCATGAGCACCCTTTTCAATTCTTCATAATAACTGTCGTCACCGTTTATGGCGATATTCGCGAGGATATTCAGAAACTCCACTTTCACACTCTGCACCTTGGATGTATCGATTCCTTCGGGTATTTCATCCGGTTCCATGATTGGGAGCTCTACATTGACCCAAAACCAATTGTCAATTTTAGGGTAAATCAAAATTAGCTCCCGAAATAATTTTACCTCTTCTTCGGCAATCCCTCGGAGGAGGACAGATGAGAGTTCGTGCACGTATTGATTTCTTAGATTGCGTGCACTTAGAGCCAAATCACATTCTTCCTCCGAAATAGCTTTCTCTTTTATAAGCCAATAGAGACATGCCTCAAAATCACCTTCCTTAGAACGATCTTTTCTTAGACTTAAAACACATTCTTTGTAGTTATCTGTTCTTCGCGGGAAAACTTTCCCTTCTTTTATTTCGAAGGTGTCACTGTAGAAAGACGATACCACCTCAACTACTTTCTGCTTTAACGCTTCAAAATACAAAATAAACAGACTCGTAAACAACATTGAGTATTTTAGCGTCTCCGGATTAAAACATTTTTCAAAACTTACATTTTCACTTTCTTTCATTTTTTACATCTGCACGAGCCAATAGAACGATTTTAACATCATTTTGTGTAGGAAAGTTCCTTCATAAAGGAAATCTTCTATTATTTTTTTCAGCTTCGTCGTGTAAACCACGGACGGCATCAATCACAAAAACCGAAAAATCCCTTGATCCAATTTGTTTCTCGATAAGGAAAATGCCGATTTTATTATCACAAAAGCATTCTCCTGGGAGAATCACGGGAACGCTTTTTAGCCGATTTTGCCTCCGTTGACGGACAGGATTGTTTTACTCGGGAATTTCGTTCCCGTGGGCTTCGTAGTAGTCGTCAATGGTGCGGTCAAAGATAAGCATCAAAACATTCGTAATTTAAGAATGTTAATCATCAGAAAATTTCTTTTTGTTCGGGGATGTTCACGAGCGGAGCGCAAACATAGAGCGCGCCTTTTCTTCCGGCTGCGGGTTCGATGCGATGGATAATTCCCATTTTTTCAAATTGAGTAACCAACTGCATTAGAGCAATCCGCGAAGGCGCTTTCAGCAGTTTGAGCGACGAAATGCGGAACACCGGCGTTGATACGATGGCATCCCACAGCGAAATCGCGTGTTGTGAACGCGTATTTTCCAAAATGCGTTTTTTGGTGTCTCGGTAGTAGGTTTGTATTTTTTCCGAAATGGCGAGATTTTCCTCCGCCTGCGCTGTCACCGCCCGCGCAAAAAAACGGACCCACGACGTCCAATCCCCGTTTGCCGTAATGCCGAGAAGCGCATTTTTATACTCCGTTTCAAAACGCTCTAAATAACGGCTGAGGTAAAACATGGGAGTAGGAAGAACGCCCTTGCTAAAGAAAAAGAGCGGAAGAAGCATGCGCCCCAAACGCCCGTTCCCGTCGCAAAACGGATGGATTATTTCAAACTGCGCGTGGATGATTGCCGCCTGAACGATCGGATCTTTTTCCGTCGAGGCAAGATACGCCGTCCAATTATCCATGAGCGCGGGAACGCACAGCGGATCCGGCGGAATAAATCTCGCATTTTCGATGCCGCCAAGCTCTGAACCGATGTAATTCTGGAGCTCACGAAATTTTCCCGGCGACTTATCTTCCCCGCGAACAGAGTCCAACAAAGCGCAATGCAAACTCTTAAGAAAATCCGGAGATATCGGGCGACGTTCCAATTCCGCCACGGCATAATCCATCGCCTCACGATAATTGAAAACTTCGCGAAGATCATGCTTTTCGGACTCATCTCTGGCGACATCCCCCGCCTCCGAACGCAAAACCGTAACCGTATCTACCCGCGTCCCTTCAATACGATTGGAACGAACGGCTTCATCTCGAAAGAACGGTGAAAGCAGGAGTCGCGGGTTTTCCATTGCGTAGAGCAACCCGGCGTATCTTGCCAAGGCACGATTCGCCTTCCCCAAGTCCTCAACCAATTCCGACCAATTTAACGTGCCTTCCGGAAGCGGAAGTGTCATCGGAACGCTTGGAACATACTTTTTCCTTTCTCCGTCCATAAAATACGATTACTCAAAGAAAACTGTAAACAATTAATATTTTCAATAAGAAAAACAGAGATTATCTTACTACAAATATGATTTATGACAACATTTTCAAACAACAAAATACTTTACGATAAGTAAAAGCACCGGTTCCTTATCACAAAATATTTTGTGATAAGCAGAGTTTGTACAAAAAAATTTGCAATAAGGAAAATGCAGATTTTATTAGCTCAAAAAAAGCGTTCCCGCGAAATCAATTCACGGGAACGCCCTTTAAGCTCTAAGCCTTAAACTTTAAGCTTTTTGTCCTAACGGGCAGACGGGCCGGATTTGTTTGAAGAAATCGTTGCCTTTGTCGTCGACCAAAATGAATGCCGGGAAGTTTTCGACTTCGATTTTCCAAATCGCTTCCATGCCGAGTTCCGGATATTCGACGCATTCAATCGACTTGATATTGTTCTGCGCGAGGATTGCCGCCGGACCGCCGATCGAGCCGAGGTAGAAGCCGCCGTGTTTTTTGCACGCATCCGTTACCTGTTGGCTGCGATTGCCCTTGGCAAGCATGATGAGCGAACCGCCGTTGGCTTGGAACAAATCGACGTAGGAGTCCATGCGTCCCGCCGTCGTCGGACCCATCGAGCCGCACGCCATGCCTTCCGGAGTTTTTGCCGGTCCCGCGTAGTAAATCGGGTGATCCTTGATGTATTGCGGGAGCGCTTCGCCTCGGTCGAGGCGTTCTTTCAGCTTTGCGTGCGCGATGTCGCGTCCGACGATAATCGTGCCGTTGAGCGAAAGGCGTGTCGCGACCGGATATTTCGAAAGTTCTTTGAGGATTTCCGGCATCGGGCGGTTGAGGTCGATTTTAACGGCGTTGCCTTCGCCGGCTTCGCGGAGTTCTTCCGGAATGAGTTCGCCGGGATTGTCGTCGAGTTTTTCAATCCAAATACCGTCTTTATTGATTTTGCACTTGATGTTGCGGTCTGCGGAGCAGGAAACGCCCATGCCGACCGGACAGCTCGCGCCGTGGCGCGGAAGGCGGACGATGCGCACGTCGTGCACGAGGTATTTCCCGCCGAACTGCGCGCCGAGCCCGATGCGATGCGCTTCTTCGAGCACCTGTTTTTCGAGTTCGACATCGCGGAAGGCGCGTCCGTGCTCGTTCCCGCTGGTCGGGAGTTCGTCGTAGTAGTGCGTCGAAGCGAGTTTGACCGTGAGAAGATTTTTTTCCGCCGAAGTGCCGCCGATGCAGAATGCCACGTGATACGGCGGGCAAGCGGCGGTGCCGAGCGTTTTCATTTTTTCGACGAGGAACGGAACGAGCGTTTTCGGGTTCAGAAGTGCTTTCGTTTCCTGATAAAGATAGGTTTTGTTCGCGCTCCCGCCGCCCTTGGTCACGCACAGGAATTTGTATTCCATGCCTTCGGTGGCTTCGAGATCGATTTGCGCGGGAAGATTGCAACGCGTGTTGACTTCGTCATACATGTTCAACGGCGCGTTTTGCGAGTAGCGCAGATTTTCCTCCGTGTAGGTTTTGAAAACGCCGAGCGAAAGCGCTTCTTCGTCGCAATAACCCGTCCAAACCTGCTGACCTTTTTCGCCGTGAATAATCGCCGTTCCCGTGTCCTGACAGAGCGGGAGCTTCCCCTTGCAGGCAACTTCCGCGTTGCGCAGGAACGTGAGCGCGACGTATTTGTCGTTTTCGCTCGCTTCCGGGTCGCGGAGAATTTTCGCGACCTGCTCGTTGTGCGCGCGGCGGAGCATGAAAGAAACATCGCGAAACGCGGCATTCGCCATCGCGGTCAAGCCTTCCTTGGCAACTTTGAGCACGGGAACGCCCTCAAATTCGCCGACGGAAACATAATCTTTCGTGAGCAGATAATACTCGGTTTTGTCTTCGCCGAGCGGGAACGGGTGTTGATATTTGAAAGGAGGAATATTTGCCATAGCGGGAGCAGTCTAATGCTTCGCGGGAAAAAAGAAAATTGAAATTTGCCGCAGGCAAATTTCAATTAATCTCGAATTTCAAATTCCGAATTGCAAATGAAGTGCCGTCAAAAATTGGGAACAAAGACCTCCCGGTCTTCGTCGTGGCGGGAAAGAACTTCAACTCTTGTTCGTAATCCCGAGAATCACTCGTAGCCATACATTTCTTTTTCCATCCTTGGTAATCATTCGAGATTCGCAATCGATTGAAATTTAGCGAAGCCAACGCTTCGCTAAATTTCAGTTTGTCTTTCCCAAGCGAAGAAAATTAAACTTTCGGGCAACATGTCTGATACTTCCATTGAACTGAAAGTTTTTGAATCCTCGAACGGAAATCTTCCGCCGCTCACGCCGGTACAGGAAGAGATTCTGCGTCTGAAAAAAGAACGTAAAGCCGTTTTGCTCGTGCACAATTACCAATGCGCGGAAATTCAGCGCGTGGCGGACTTCGTCGGCGACTCGCTCGGGCTTTCCTATCAGGCGGAAGCGGCAAAGGACGCGGAAGTCATCGTCTTCTGCGGCGTGCATTTCATGGCGGAAACGGCAAAAATCGTCAACCCGTCAAAAAAAGTGCTTCTTCCCGTGATGGAAGCGGGTTGCTCGCTTGCGGATTCCTGCCCGGCGGAAGAACTCGCTGCCTACAAAGCCGCGCACCCGGAGCTTTACGTTGTTGCCTACATCAATTGCAGCGCGGAAGTTAAGGCGCTTGCCGACGTTATTTGCACCAGCGGGAACGCGAAAAAAATCGTCGATCAGGTTCCCGCGGACAAAGAAATTCTTTTTGTTCCCGATCAAAACCTCGGCTCTTGGGTTGCCGACCAGACGGGACGCAAGATTCATCTCTGGCCGGGAAGTTGCTACGCCCATGTTCTTTTCAGCGTAAAAGAAATCGAAAAAGCGAAAAAAGCGTTCCCGCAAGCGCCCGTGCTCGTCCACCCGGAATGTGTTTCGAGCGTGCGCGCCCTTGCCGATGTCGTTTGCTCGACGGAAAAAATGGTCGATTTCTGCAAAACTTCTCCCGCGGACACGTTTATCATTATCACGGAGACCAATATGCTCGAACGCCTTCGCAACGAAATTCCGAACAAAAAATTCGTTGCCGGTCCGACTGCTGTTTGCGCCTGCAACGAATGTAAATTCATGAAAATGAACACGCCGGAAAAACTCCGTGATTGCCTCCGCGACATGACGCCGGAAATCACGATGGATGAAGATTTGCGTTCCCGCGCCTACGTTTCCCTCAAACGTATGCTTGAATGGAGCAAAAATTAAAAAACGGGAAAAATTAGAAATGAGGAATTAAGAATGAGAAATATCTCCTGATTCCTCATTTTTTCCAACGTTCCAACTTCTCATTCTCAGCAAAAAAAAATGAGTATTCGCTCAATGACGGGTTACGCCCGCGAAAGTTTTTCCCTCGGTGAAACGGATTTTACCGTCGAAATTTCTTCCGTAAATCAACGCGGACTCGCGATTTTCGTCGCGGCGCCGCAGGATTGGATGCCTGCCGTCGAGCGCCTGATTTCGCCAATCGTGCGCGAACACGCCACACGCGGGAAAATCACTGTCAACCTCCGCACGGGAACGCTGTCGAGCTCCCATACGAGCGAAGTTTTTTCCTGGGACGAAGATGCCGCCGCCGCAACGCTCCGCAAAATGGAAGCCGCCGCCAAACGTGCGGGAACGGAATTTCTCCCGACGCCGGAAACCTTCCTGCGTATCGCCGAGCTCCACCGCACACGCCAAGCCGCGCTGCCCTCGCTCGAAGACGAAACCGTTTCCGCCGCTGTCGCCTCCGCCGTTTCCGCCGCGATGAAAAACTTTGTCGCCATGCGCGAATGTGAAGGCGCCAATTTGGAAAACGATTTGCGGGAACGCCTCGCCCGCCTGCGCTCGTGGGTGGAAAAAATCCGCGAAGCCTCCGCGGGAACGGTCGAAAATCAACGCGACGCACTCCGCTCTCGCCTCGCGACGCTCGGCGTGGAAATCGATTTGGACGACCCGCGTTTCCTCAAGGAAATTGCCATTTTTGCCGACCGTTGCGACATTTCCGAAGAACAAACCCGCCTCGCAAGCCATTTCGCGCAGTTTGAAAATTGCCTCAGAGAAACCGACAGCGGACGCAAGCTCGATTTTATTTGTCAGGAAATCCTGCGCGAACTCAACACCATCGGCAGCAAGGCCAACAACGCGGCAATCACCCGTTGCGTCGTCGAAGCCAAAAACGAGCAGGAACGCCTCCGCGAACAGGTTCAAAACATCGAATAACACTTTCTGCGGGAACGGCAAGAAACGCGTTGTTCTTTCCTCGAACGCGCCGTAAGATTTTCGCATGAAAATTCCCCGTTGCGTTCCCGCGTTCATCATTTTTCTGCTGAGTTTTTCCGCAATCGCAAGCGGCGCACCGAAGTGGAAACTCGTCTGGGCGGACGAATTTAACGGAAACAAAATCAATTCCCGTTATTGGACAAAAATCGAGCGCGGCACACCGGATTGGAAAAACACGATGTCGAGCGATCCGTCACTTTTCGCCGTTCGCAACGGGAAACTGATTCTCCGCGGCAAAGTTAATCCGAACACAAAAAAAGACCCGTCGCCCTACATCACCGGCGGAATTTCCACGGAAAAGAAATTCGCATTTTGCTACGGAAAAATCGAAATCCGCGCAAAAGTCGATTCCGCCCAAGGCGCATGGCCCGCGCTCTGGATGCTCCCGGACGGAAAAAACCGCAAGTGGCCGGACGACGGCGAAATCGACATCATGGAGCATCTCAATTTTGACAATTTCGCCTACCAAACCGTTCACTCCCGCTACACCTACACTCTCGGCAGAAAAAATCCGAAAAACGGCGCCACGGGAAAAATCAAACGCGACGACTACAACGTTTACGGCGTGGAATGGCATCCGGACAAACTCATTTTTTCCATCAACGGCAAAGAAACGCTCACCTACCCGCGCGTTCCCGCAGAAAAATCCAACGGGCAATGGCCTTTCAATAAGCCGTTTTACATCCTCGTCGATATGCAACTCGGCGGAGGTTGGGTAGAATCCTCCGGAAAAATTAATCCGAAGCAACTTCCCGTGGAAATGCACGTCGACTGGGTTCGCGTTTACAAGGACACTTCGCGCTCCGAAAAAAAGAAATAAATTTTCAAAAAAATAAACAAATTCCCGTTCCCGCAACGCTTCTGAAAATAATATGAAAATCTCACGCCTCCTAAACGCCGCCCTCCTTTTTGCTTTTGCCTTCACGGCGAACGCCTGCGCCCCGACGCCGAGCGAATGCACCACTGTCCCGCGAAGCGGAAATTTCAAAACCCTTTCGCTTCACGATACCGATGCCGTTTTTACGGGAACGCGAAAACACGTTTGCATGGGGCGATCCATGCTCTGCCCCGATCGTTGCGGGCACTCGGGAACGCTCGCCGTTTTCAAAATCGAAAAATATAATTCCTACTCTGCGCCGGACAAATACGGCGACCCGAAAACGGATGAATTTGCCTGTATGCTCAAACCCGAAGGTTCAACCGAAGTGGCAAAAAAATTTATCGAAAAAATCAACACTCTAAACCCCGGCGACAAAGTCCGCCTCCGCTGGGCGCACATTTATGTTTCCGACCCCAACGGCGGAAACTACCCGGAACGCGTAATTTGCGAACTCGAAAAGCGTTAACACTTTTTTCTCCGAAAAAAGTGCTGCGGGAACGCGCCTCCTGCGGCACTTTTTGTATTTTCTTGCGGTTTCCCGAACGAGAGTTCATCTTGCAAGCACCTTGCTATGAGCGATATTGACCCTCAAAACGATCCGTCTTACCGCGGCGCATACAACGAAGCCTACCAACGCCGCGTCCGCGAAGTTCCTTTCTGGAAATCCCTGATCCTGCTTCCGCTGGCGATTCTGCTCCGCCTTTGGCTGATGACACTTCGTATTCACATTTCCCCGGAAGGAAATCGCCGCCTTTTCGCAGACAAAAATCCGCTTATCATCGTTTTCTGGCATAATCGGCTCCTCATTTCCTCCGAACTTCATCGCCGTTTCCGCCGGTGGAGCAAAGTCAACGGACTCGTCTCCCCGTCAAGCGACGGCGCGTGGCTCGCCGCATTTTTCAGAATGCTCAACATCGGCGCCGTGCGCGGGAGCACCGGAAGGCGCGGCGGGCAAGCCATGATCGAAATTCACAAGCGCCTCGCCGCCGGAGAAGATGTCGCAATCACGCCCGACGGTCCGCGCGGACCCATCTACCGTTTTTCCGCCGGAGCCGCCTTGCTTGCACAGCGCACCCACTGCACCGTCGTCATGATTCCGTCCAAATTCCACTGCGCAATCCGCCTGAAAAGCTGGGACAAATTCTACCTTCCGCTCCCGTTCTCGCGCGTGGACATCAATCCGAAATTCATCACCTACGATAAAATGTGGGAGCATATTCCCGCCAAAACTCTGGCGGAAGAATTTCGCGAAACGCTGCTTGCCCTCACGGAGGACTGATTTTTTTTCTCCGCGAAGAAAAAACGCGCGCCCGACGCATTTTCCGAACCATGCCGACGATAAAAGTCGTTTCCTTCGACCTCACGGGAACGCTACTTGCGCTCTCTCCGTCGCTCGGTGAAATCTGCGCAGGCGCAATGCGGGAACTCGGTCTTGCGGACATTCCCGCCGCAAAAATTTTCGATGCCCGAAAAAAACACGCGCAACGCGTCGTCCGCGCCAACGGGCTTTCCCCGACATCCGAGGCGCGTTCCCGCGAGTATTGGCGCGCCATGCTCTGGGAAATTTTTGAAGGCGCCGTGCCGACGGCTCTTTTCCCGCAAGCAAAAGACCTCGTCTACGCACGCATTGCCGACGCTTCTTCATGGCGCGCCGCGCCCGACGCGAAACGCACACTCGAAAGCCTGCGTTTTCTCGGAGTGCGCTGTGTCGTCATTTCCAACGGCGATTCGCGCTGGCGCAACGCGCTGAACAAGCTCGGACTCACGACGCTTTTCGACAAAATTTTTCTCTCCTCCGAAACCGGTTTTGCCAAGCCGGACACACAGGCGTTTGACAACGTTTGCCTCGCGATGAAAATCCGCCGCGGCGAATTGCTCCACGTCGGCGATTCGCTCTCGCACGATGTCGTTCCCGCACACGCCATCGGCGCGGAAGCCGTCTGGCTCACGCGCTCGCCCGACGGTGCGCCGCCCGAACAACGCGTTTCCATCATCGAAAATCTCGGCGAGCTCCCTCGCATCTTGCAGGCGCGGCTCTGCGAAGGCGTTTCGCGGGCGCATTTCCCGCGCAGCACCCGCAACCTGCTCGCCCTTCTGCGCGGCTTGCCGGAAGAACAGCAGCCCGACCCGCACACCGTCGTCGTTAAAAAAAACAGTAGCGAATCCGCCGAGCGAAAGTGGCTCCGCACGGAAAACGCCGCATACACGACCGACCGCGACTTTGTCGTTCCCGCGAACACGATGGACGACATTTTAAAATCCCACGGAATTTTCGGCGGAAGCCTTCAATCCCAAATTCGCGAAAATTGGGGAAAAATCGTTCCCGCGACGTTGGTCTCACGTTGCGCTCCGACGGAATTGCGCGACGGATTTTCGACGCTCGTCGTCGCGTGCGAAAACGCTGTCATTCGCCAGCAAATCGAATTTCGCAAGCGCACGATGCTGAAAAGAATCAACACGCTTCCCGGATGCGAAAAAGTCCAAAAAATCATTTTTTCCAATGAATTCTCCGGCTGAAAAAACCGCAAAAAAATTGCTCGAAAAAGGAGCGACGGTCGCCGTAGCGGAATCCTGCACGGGAGGCTTGCTCGCAAGTGCACTTACAGATTTACCCGGAGCCAGCAAATTTTTCCGCGGCGGTGCCGTGACCTATGCGACGGAGACGAAAACGGAAATTCTCGGCGTTCCCGCAGAGCTGATTGCGCGCTTCGGAGTCGTCAGCGCAAACTGTGCGGAAGCCATGGCACGCGGCGCGGCGGAAAAATTTCACACGGATTTTGCGTTGAGCACTACCGGAATCGCCGGACCCGACGGCGGCACGCCGGGAACGCCGGTCGGCACCGTTTTTATCGGAATTTTCACCCCGGATGGAACGTCTTCCCTGCGCTTCCGCGCCACGGGAACAACGCGTGATGCTGTCCGACGCGAGGCTGTCGTCACCGCGCTCAACGCGCTTGCCGAGCGCATTTAGCATGATTGATTTCGGGACACGGAAAGCCGATTCGTAAATTTCCGTTATATACAAAAAATCTCCCGCAAACCATTTAGGGGCTGCGGGAGATTTTGGTATTTCGGGAGCGGATTATTTCGCTTCCAAAACGCCGATTTCGGCGGCGGAAACGTGATTTTTGTCGAGCGCGTGCGTTCCCGTGAAGCGGAAGTAGCGCGCTTTTTCCGGCGTGAACGAAATCGTTTGTTCAATCGGGTTGGCGCGGAGATTTCCGAATTCGCCTTCGGCAACTTTCTTCCAAGATTTTCCGTCGAGCGAAATTTCAAAAACGTAGCGGTCCGTCATGCCGTTCGTCGAGCCGTCCTGACGCGGCAAATACGTGAACGCACGGATTTTGCGCGCTTCGCCCATATCGACCGTCAGCGACTGCGGCGGGCGCATTTCCTGCTTCATGTGCGTATGCCAGAACGTGGCGGCGTTCCCGTCGATGGCAGCTTTGGGATTCGTTCCCGCGGTGGCTTTGACGATTTTCCACTTTGTTTTCGGCACACCGGCGGTAATTGCCGGAGCGTTTTCCGCTTTTTTCAGATTCAAGCCTTCGGGCAATTTAAAGAGCGAAAGCTCGGAAATGCACGGGCAAGCCTCCGATTTCGTAATGCGTAAACGCACGCGTTCCGTTGTAACTTTTTTCGGCAAAACAAGCATCGCTTGGACGCCGATGGTTTGCCCGGCGACAACTTCCTGCCATTTGCCGTCGATTTTCGCATCGAGCGCCCACGCGGCAACGCGCTGCCCGAGGCGGATTTCTTCGCGCACGCGGACGACGTCGAAGGTCGTTTTCGCGGGAAGCGCGATGATCGCCGCCGCTTTCGTCACGTCGTCGTTCGTTGCCCAATAAGTGTCCAAATCGCCGTCGACGAGATTTTGCGGACCGAACGATTTGGCGTTCCTGCGGCGCACGGCTTTGGCAACGGCTTTTCCTCCGAGTGCGAAATCCTTTTTGTAAAGCGCATCGCGAAGTTTTTTAAATCCCATGAGCGACTCGACGTCGCGCGGATCGAGATTTCCGGTTTTGTCCGGAGCCAAATTCAAAATCAGATTCGCGCCGCGTCCTACGCAATCGAACCAAACCTGCATGAGCTGTTCGGGCGATTTCGGGCGTCCGCCCTGGTGCCAAAACCAACCGCTGTGGTTAATCGGCGTGTCGCCTTCGGCGGGCACCCAGCGGTCGCCGCCGGGAACGCCGTGCGCGGCGGGAACGTGGCGGCAATTTTCCTTACAGGTCGCCGGGTGCGGCGCATGTTTTGTGCCGAGCGTGTGCCAGTGCGGGTAGCCGACGTGACCTTTTTCCGAGCCGCCCCAGCGCGCGTCGCCGTAATGCGAAGCGCCCCAGATGATGCAGTTCGGTTGCATCTTGCGAATGTTTTTTACGATTTGTTCGAAATTATAATATTTGTCCGCGCCTCCGGGCGTGTTGCGGCGTTCCCGCGCACCGCCGTAGTAGCCGTCGCCGCCGTTGGCACCGTCGAACCAAATTTCAAAAACGTCGCCGTAATTCGTGAGCAATTCTTCGATTTGCCCGTAATAAGCCTTGATATAGCCGTCGCGCCCGTATTCCGGGTGGTTGCGATCCCAGGGCGAAAGATAGGTGCCGAATTTGATGCCGTGTTTTTTGCAGGCTTCGGCAAATTCTTTGACAACGTCGCCTTTGCCTTTTTTCCACGGCGATTTTTTAATGCTATGCTCGGTGGTTTTTGTCGGCCACGAACACCAGCCGTCGTGGTGTTTGGCGGTGTAAATCAAGCCGGTCATGCCGCCGTCTTTGAAAGCTTTGACGATGCCGTCGGCGTTAAATTTTGTCGGATTAAAAAGCTCCGGGCTTTCGTCGCCGTAGCCCCATTCGCGCCCGGTAAATGTGTTCAAGCCGAAGTGCGTGAAGCCGTAAAATTCCATGCGTTGCCACTGAACCTGCGGTTCGGTCGGCGTAGCACCGTAAGGCTTGGGCGCACCGGCGGGTTGCTTCGGCGATTGCAACATTCCGGGAACGGTTTTGGCGGAAAGCTCGGCGGGAACGCCGGAGAGAGCCACGACCGATGCGCAGACAGTTGCAAGCGAGAGGATTTTTTTTACGCGGGGAAACATGGCTGATATTGTTGACAAATAAAAAAACGAGCGGCGACAAAAAAATCAATTCGCCGAAAGCGGTTAAAAATTCTTCAGCGTGCCGCGGGTAACGCCGAGCTTGGATTCGAGTCGAAGCCCTCGCCAGAGCGCGTTCCCGTCGATTTTTCCGGCGAGCAAATCGCGGTAGCGTTCGAGGATTTCCGTGACTAATTCCGGCGGCTCGTCCACAAATTCCACGCGGAAAAACTTCACGCCGCGGGAACGGATTTCGTCGAAAAACTCCGCACCTGTTTGCGCACGTGCATTGTAAACCGTGTTGCGGCAACCCGCGTCGGCTTTAACCAAGTGTTCCAGTCCCGTGCGGTCGCGCAGGCGCACGACGTGTTTCTCGCAGGGGCGCCCGCAATCGCGAAAATCTTTTCCGTCCGACAAAAAAGAGCAAAACACGCAGTGCTCCATGTGAAACATCGGCATGTGCTGATGGAGCGTAACTTCGATTTTTTCCGGCTCGGGAACGCGCTCGAGCATCGCACAAAGCTGTTCCAAATTCATATCGTAAGACGCAGTCACGCGCGCCAAACCGCGTTCCCGCAGATAATAATCCGCCGTGAGGTGATTGGCGACGTTCAGCGAAAAATCTCCGCGCACGCGCGTTCCCGCAAACGCGTAAAGATGCTCGTGGGCACGCGCCAAAAATCCGTCTGCGCCGCATTCTCGCACAAGACGCAAAATTCCCGCTTCGTCCGCCGCCTGTTTAAAAATACGCGGCGGTTGCGCCCAAAATTCCGCGCCGGGAACGGCGTGCACGCGCTCAGCGGCGGCGCGATAATCGCGCGGATTTTCAAATTCCGCGTAAATCGTTTTCGCCCCGAACGCCAGCGCCGCATCCAGTTGCGAAAGCTCACGAACAACAGGAATAAGCGACGGCATCGCAATTCCGAATTTCAAATTCCGAATTCCGAATGCGTAATTTTCATTTTTTTCGGGATTCAACGTCCAGCGGACGGCGTTTTCGCGAGCAGAGTTGAGTTTTTCGACGAGGGCACGGCGGAGCTTGTTGGCAACGCTTGCGGGAACGAGCGGCGCACCGGAAATTTCGGATTCCCATTCGTCGAGAAAATAACCCGTGCCGCCGAGACGCGCAAATTGCTCGCGCAACCACGCGTCCGTCGCCGGCTTATTGGTCGCGGGAACGAGCGCATCGCCGATTTCCGCCGTGACGCGATGCCCGCACGCGTCGTCGCATTCCGCACGCAACGGTTTCCCGACTTCGGCGAAAATGCGCATATTGACTTCGCGTGACCACCGCGCCTGCTCGCCGGAAAACGTTTCGCGAATTTCCGCCGAGAGCGCGGGATCGGAAGTTTTCCAAAGTTTGTCGCCGCGACGCACGCGTTCCCAGCGGATTCCCGCACGCGCGAAACGCACGAAAACTTCGCCGTTCCCGCGCGCTTTTTCCACGCCGTAAACGTAGCCGCCCTCCTCTTTTTCCTCGGGCTTTCCCGCGTCGAAAACAACGCCGTCGCCCGATTTCAGCGGTGCCTTCAACCGAACGAAAACGCCGTCTTTCCCGAATCCGGAAACTTCGCCGAGAAATACGCCGCGTTTTTTCCCGAAACACGCGTGAACGAGTTCGCGATTGTTGATGCCGCGCATCCAACCCGTGTAAAGTCCGCGCGAAAACGCCATTTCCATCGCATACGCGTGCTGTTCCCGCAACTGTTTCGCAAACGCGGAAAGCGTCTCGGCGGGAACGCCGTCCGTCATCATTTCGTGGATACGATCGACGCTGTCGCGATAAACGCGCGTAATCGAAGCAACGTATTCCGGTGTTTTCAGACGACCTTCGATTTTGAGCGAGCGCACGCCGAGGCGCATCAGCTCGGGAAGCATTTCCACGCCGGACAAATCACGCGGCGAAAGCAAATAACGACGCGCACCGAGCGGCACTTTTTCGCCGTCGCAAATCAATTCGTAGGGCAAACGGCACGCCTGCGCGCATTCGCCGCGATTGGCGGAACGACCGCCGAGCGATTCACTCGTCAGGCATTGCCCGGAATACGCCACGCAAAGCGCGCCGTGGACAAACATTTCCAGCGGGAGCGAAGCCGCCGAATCCGCGTTCCCGCAGGCGACAATTTCCGCGAGTTCGCGCACGTTCACTTCGCGGGAAAGCACGGCAAGAGACGCACCGAGTTCCCGCGCGAAACGCACGCCTGCAGCAGAAGAAACCGTCATTTGCGTTGAGGCGTGAACGGGAAAATCCGGCGAAATTTTGCGAATCAGCCGCACGATGCCAACGTCCTGCACAATCGCCGCATCGACACCGGAAGCCATAATTTTGCGTAGTTCGCGCTCCGCTTCGGCAAGTTCGTTTGAAAAAATCAACGTGTTGAACGTAACGTAACCGCGCACGCCGCGACGATGGAGAAACTTCATCAGCTTCGGCAAATCGTCCGCAACAAAATTGTCGGCGCGCACACGCGCATTGAAGCGCCCGACGCCGAAATAAATCGCGTCCGCGCCGTTTTCCACCGCCGCCTTTGCGCATTCCCATCCGCCTGCGGGAGCGAGCACTTCGGGCTTTTTCATCTCAAAACTCATTTCAAAAATTTCCTGCAAATTCAGCAAAATCGCGTTGCTTCCATTCTTTTCAAAATCCGCGGGAACGCGAGAACGAAACAGCGGGAACACGTTTGGAAGATTGCCAAACTTCGGGAATGTGTGTTTCATGAACAGCCGAGTTATGGCAGAAGGCTTCCAAGTTATCGCGCGTCGCTGGCGACCGCAGCAGTTTGACGAAATGGTCGGACAGGAACACATTGTCCGCACGCTGAAAAACGCGATCGAATCCGGGCGCATCGGGCACGCCTACCTTTTTGTCGGTCCGCGCGGAACGGGGAAAACGACGACGGCGCGCATTTTCGCGAAAGCACTCAACTGCACAAACGGACCCAGCGTTTGCCCGCCGGAAGATGACCCGATTTGCCAAGCCATCGTCAACGGCTCCTGTCCGGACGTCACCGAAATCGATGCCGCGACCAACCGCAGCGTAGACGATGCCAAGCAAATCCGCGAGGAATGCTATTACCCGCCGATGCAGTGCCGCTACAAAATTTACATCATCGACGAAGTTCACCAGCTTTCCAAAGACGCTTTCAACGCCCTGCTCAAAGTCATCGAAGAACCGCCGGAATTTGTAAAATTCATTTTTGCCACAACGGAATCCGACAAGGTTTTGGACACGATTACTTCGCGTTGCCAACGCTTTGAATTTCAGCCGATTCCCGAAGAAAAAATCGCCGCTCGCCTCCGCCAAATTACGGAAAATGACGGTGTGCAGGCGGACCACGATGCGCTCATCGCCATCGCCCGCCTCGCCAACGGCGGAATGCGCGACTCGCAGTCAATTCTCGACCAAGTGATTTCGTTTTGCGGAAAAAAAATTACCGAACGCGACGTTTCCGACATTTACGGCCTTGCCTCCAAGCAGGAAATCGAAGAACTCGCGGCGGCGATGGCACGCGCGGATTACGCCGAAGTGATTGCGTTTGCGGACAAATTCGTTGCCGAAGGGCGCGATCTTCTTCGCGTGCTTGCGCACACGCAGGCTCGCATTCGCGACGCGCTTCTGGATTCGATTCGCGGGAACGGCAAAAGCGGTTTGCTCGGAACGATAATGCGCACGGAACAACTTTTGCGTATGCTCGACGCTCTCAATTCCGGTGAAGGCGGTGTAAAATTCGGGCTCAGCGAGCGGGCGAACTTTGAAGTTACGCTTCTGAAAGCTGTCGAACAAAGTCGAACCCGAGCCATCGACTCGCTCATCAAAGAAATTTCCGCACTCGCCGATTCCGTTCCCGCCGGCGAATCAAAAAAAAAATAATTTAACGGCAAAATGCGAAGCGGCACTCGAAGAGGTCGCCGCCCAAGCACAACCGTATTTTACGCCGTCCGAAAAAAAGCAGACCTGCGTTCCCGCGCCGAAAAACCCGGAAACGCCTCGCGCCGCACGCCCCCGAACCGTTCCCGCAGACGAGCCCGCGCCACGGACGCCGATTCGGGAAACTCCGACGCCGCAACCCGCTCCGGCGGATGACGATTTCGTAAGCCGATACGCGAATTTTGACGAAGCGTCCGTCGCTCCCGTCAACAACGATACCGAACATTTTTCACCGTCGGTTGACGTTCCCGCGCCCGCGCGCCGCTACGATTCTGCGACCCTAAAAGCCGCCGAAGCGCGCGTTCCCGCCGCCATTCGCGATTATCTCGCTTCCCAATTTCAGGCAAAATTCGACCGTTATGTTCCCGCAGAAGAAGCACGCATTTTTTCCTCGCGCGGGGAAATCGGCGCAGGCGACACCCAAGATTCGGCGACGGACGATCCGGATCTCGCTTCCGAGCTCGACGACTGATCTTTTTTATAATTGGGAACTATATAGAAAGGTAGCCAAAATGAAATTCTTTAAATGTCTTTTTTACCGTGCTTTGATTTCGATACAGCGGTGGCGTATTTATATAATTTCTCGTAGAACTGAAAAAATTGAACGGAGAGTTTCCGCATATGTAGCAACTCATCCCCTGCGGTTTTCAGATACACAAGAACATCATCAGCAGGAAGATTCGTAAGTTTTTCGGGCTTCTTACTTAGTTTGTCCAGTTTTGCCTGATTGCGCTCTATGCGGTTGCGAAAGCGCTTAATGCAGTCGTGTAATTTAAAGAACTCTAAATCAGCATTAACGTCTTTGAGTTGTTTTTCTAAATCGTCCATTGTTTGATTGTGTTTGATTGATTAGGGGATTAAAGGCGTTGAATGAGAATGCGTCTGAATTTTTGCTTGCCGTCAACGTATGGAAAGAAGTGTTCGGCGCTTGTAATTCTAAATCCTTTTTCCAAAACACCGTTTAGAAGCGGGTGAGCGGAGACAGCAAAGGGCTTGTCGTAATTATTGGGAATGAAGCAATTGTCGACGCAAAGAACGCCGTTGTCGTCAAATTTTTTGAAGCGTTCAGGAATTTCTTCAAGGGGAACGAGCTTTAAGAGTTTGGCTTTCGGGCGGTCTTTTATCGGCAAATTTGTAAACCAATGCCCCGCCGCCTCTACGGGTTCACGCTTGGGGTTCAAATACCAGTCAACGCGATTAAAACCCGCCCAAGCCTGCTTGTTCATGAAATAGCTAACAAATGCGTGTGTAACTACGTTTGTGATATTTGAAATAACCAAAAACTTTTTTCCGCTTTCAATCACGACCCGCCAATAATCGCGGGCGCGGGAAAACGGCGGATTCGTGCAAACGATGTCGGCTTCTTTGTGTAGGATTTCGAGCGAAATAGGGTCTTCAAAACAGCCCGTATATCCTCGCGGGGTTTTTGTCATTTCCTGGACGCCCTTTTTCGTGAAAACATAGCCCTTTGCCCCAGCCATGAATAAATCCATTTGCCCGCTATAATGCGTGCAAATGAGCTTTTTAAGTCCAAGGCGTATAAAGTTCTTAATGAAGTAGAGAGCGAACGCAGAAGAATCCTTTTCCGTGCGAGTTTCACCGACCGCGTCGTCGCAATTGCAAAAGACGCATTTGTCTTTCCATATTTCCGCAGGATACATAGAGACTTCTTTTTCTACGTCCTCGTATCGCGTGTAAAATTCGTCGTTCTCAACTTTCTTTGCCCGTTGCATTACATCCTTGCGGGACATCCCGCGCTCTTTGAGCGACGGAGTAGTTTTCTTGACGATTCGGACAACGGTTTTCTTTTCTTCGGGCTTGATGAAAACCTCGCTCTTAAAATGCTTGTGAGAGCGGATAAAATCGACGTAAGAATCAAACAGGGCGCGATTGAAGAAATAAATTTCGCGGCTCGATTGTTCCCGTAGGTGCGGGAATTGGAGCTTAATATCGCTTTCTATTTCCCGCATATTTCGGACTTCGCAGGTAAATAGATACGTGTAGATATTGTCTTTAGATTGCCCCGTAGTGGCGTTGTATTCCTTGAGACGGCGTTCGAGATTGTCCGTTATGCCAATCTTACATTTAGCGGGTTCAAGAGAAGATTGAACGATGTAAAGGAATTGCTTCCTCGCGCGTGGGCTTAAATTGGGATAGTTTGTTTCAGATAGGGGGGGGGGGGGGTAATCATAAAAACGAGAGAGGGGTTATTTAGAGGGTTTTTGCGGCGGCAAAGACGGGCGCGGGGGAGGCGCTCCCGAGCCTTGCGGCTTGTATGAAATAACGGATTGAACGAAGCTCCTAAACGTTTCTCCGTTTTGCTTTGGAATGAAAATCTTTCCCTCTCTACGCGGTTGCATGACTGATAAGTCCTTTGTAGGTTAAGCGTTTCCCGAAACCGCCCTCAAACGCGAGGCGAACGCGGTCTCTTGCTGAAAATTCGCGAACATTGAACCGCCCCGCAAATTCGTTTACATAGCGGTGCAGGTGCTTCACGCTCCAAAAATGATAAATGCCGTAGTATCCGCGTTTGAGGATTGCCCAAAAGCTCTCAATGCCGTTGGTGTAAACCTGTTTGCGGACATATTCGCCGACGCTATGAATAACGCGCTTGTGGTCAAATTCTTTCAGTCCGCGATAAGCGCGGTGTTGGTCTGTGTAAACTGCCGCGCCCGCCGCCACGTTTGCGCGGATTGCGCCCGTAAGCGTTTTTGAATTGGCTTCCTTGACGGGGAACGCCTTTACTTTGCCGTCGCGGGATTTAATGCCGACAACGGGAGTTTTCCCGACCGCGCCGCGCCCTGCACGAAGTTTCTTCGAGGCGTGCTTGCTTTTTTCTTTGCCGCCGACGTAGGTTTCGTCAACTTCAACCGTTCCCGTGAAAAAGCCCTTTTCAGAGCCGCGAGTTTCGCGGATACGGTGCGCGAGAAACCACGCGGTTTTCTGTGTAGTTCCAAGCATTTCCGCGAGCTGAACCGAGGAAATCCCTTTCTTCGAGTTGAACAGGATATACATAGCGAGCAACCATTTTTGAAGCGGGAGTTTGCTCGATTCCATAATAGTGCCAACGCGAACGGAAAAGTGCTTACGGCAATCGCGGCAACGGTAGGGCATGGGGGATTTGCCCGCGCATTTTGAAACGTGAACGCCGCCGCAATACGGGCAACGCACGCCGTCTTTCCAACGAATATCTTCAAAGTATTTCCGCGCCGCTTCTTCGTCGGGATACTCTTTGAAAAAATCCAAAATGCTAAAATCGCTTGCCATTTTCTCTCTTTGTTATGAGAGAAGAATAAAATTTTGCGCTTGCCTCGTCAATAAAAATTTGGCTAATTAAGTATATAGTTCCCTTATAATTCCCGTTAACCTCCCCAAATTCCGAAAAACAAATGAATCTCGGCGCTCCTCTCCGCATCGGTATCATCTCGGACACGCACGGCTTGTTGCGTCCGGAAGTTTTGGAAATTTTTGCCGAGGTCGACCATATTTTACACGCCGGAGACGTGGGCGATGTTGCCATTTTACACAAACTTTCCGAAATTGCGCCGGTAACTGCCGTGCGCGGGAACACGGATTCTTCGCCGGAATGCAGGAAACTTCCGCTTTGCGATACGCTACGGCTTGCTTCGGCGGAAATTTTTCTGCATCACGGACACATGGACGAATTCAATTTCCTGCCGCACGGAACCAATGTTTCGGTTTCGGGGCACTCGCACGCTCCGCTCATTCGTTGGCAGGGAAATGTCCTTTTTATCAATCCGGGCTCGGCGGGACCTCGCCGTTTCACCCTACCCGTCAGTGTCGGTATGCTGACGATTTACAACAAAGCCCGATCCGCCGAAATTATTGAGATTTCCGTTTAAGAACAAAAAAAGCGTTCCCGCCGAAATTCGCACGGGAACGCTTTTTTTTGTTTGGAGAAGCGAAAACGATTTTATTTCTTCTCGTTTCCGGCTTCCCAGGAATAAGTATAAGCCTTGTCGCCTTCTTCGACCTTTTTGCGATCGCCCTTGTGCCACCAATAGAAAATCGGCGAAGCGATGTAAATCGAAGAGAACGTTCCGATGAGAACGCCGAAGATGAAGACTTTTCCGTATTCGGCAACGTCGCCCGCGCCGAAGACGGCAAGCGAAACCGCCGCAAGGAAAACCGTCACCGACGTCAGCAACGTGCGGGAAAGCGTGCGGTTAATCGAAAGATCGATAACATCACGCAATTTCATCCCCGGATTGTTGCCGAGTTCTTCGCGAATACGGTCAAACACGACGATGGTATCGTTAATTGAATAACCGGCGACCATCAAAATCGCGGCAATCATTGAAGCGGAGAATTGTCCGCCGCAAATCAGATAAAGCCCCGTGACGACAACGATGTCGTGAATCGTCGAAAGCATCGCGCCCACACCGAAACCGACCTCAAAGCGCAACGCGACGTAAACCATAATCCCGAGCACGGCGAGAATCAGCGAAATAATCGCCATTTTCACAAGCTGACCGCTGACCACGGCGCCGACCGCCTGTTTTCCGATGATGATTTCATCCGTCGTTTCCGTTCCTGCGGGGAACATTTCCGGATGGACTTCGAGGAGCTTGCCGACGATTTTTTCGATGTTGGAAAATTCGCCCTGCGAGGCATCTTTCGTCAGCTCACACTCAATATTGAGCGTCTGCTCCGAGGCACCGACTTTTTGCTGGTAAACCGCAGACGAATCTTCAATGCCGACCGAGCGAATCAGCTGCTGAATCTCGCCGACGCCAATGTGCTTGCTCGTATCCTGAACAATACTCAGCGTAACGGATTCCCCACCCTTGAAGTCCTTACTCAAGCATTCGTCTCCCTTAATGAACGGGAACGCAACACTGGCAACGACAAGAAGCGTTGAAATGCCGATGGCTCCGCGCCAATGCTCCATAAAGCGGAAATTCGGCGTTTTTTTCATCAGGCGAATCCCGAAGAGCCGCCGCGTAAGCCCGACATTTACAAGCAATTCCTGCAAACCTCGGCAAGTTACCAAGCAGGTAAAAAGCGTGGTTACGATCCCGATAGCAAGCGTTACCCCGAAACCTTTGACGGAGCCCGTGCCCATCCAAATCAAAATCAGTGCCGTTACCAACGAGGTCAACTGCGAGTCAAAAATCGTAACAAATGCGCGGTCGTAGCCGAGCTCAAGTGCCGTTTTGAGCGACTTTCCGTTGTTGAGCTCTTCGCGAATACGTTCGAAAACAAGAATATTCGCATCAACCGCCATGCCCATCGTCAAAACGAGAGCCGCGATTCCCGGCAAAGTAATCGTTGCGCCGATAGCGCACATCACGCCGAAAATCATAAGAATATTCAACGCGATCCCGATAACGGAAATGACACCGCCGGAAAGGTAAAACACCAGCATGAACACGACAATGAACCCGGTAGCGACCGCCGCCGCCATCATCGACTGGTTTTGAGCATCTTCCGCAAGCGTCGCGCCGACGTTGGTCATATCCTGAAGTTCCAGCGGGAACTCGAGCGGGTTGTTCAACGCATTGGCAAGTTCCTGCGCTTCCTTTTGGTCAAAATTTCCGGTAATGGAAGCTACACCGCCGTAAAGACCGACTTTGCGCCCTCCCGCGCCGGCGTTCAACGTCGGTGCAGACATCAACTTGCCGTCGAGAACGATGGCGAAGCGGCCGTCGCCGCCCGTGCGGTTGTCTTCGTCGGCGATGCGCTGTGTTACGTCGCCGAAAATGCGTCCGCCGTCCGAGGTGAAGCGGATCCCGACCTGCAGGGTCAAGCCGTCCGGGCTTTCCACGTGCGCGCGTTCGACAATCGCGCCCGTCGCTTCCGGAGCTTTTTTTACATAAAGCGGGAACGACGTGGCTTCGCCCGTTTTTTTGTCGATGTGATGATCGTAAAGCACCTCATAAGCGGCAACCGGCGAGGTCGCCAAGCGCGGATCCGCGCGCAGGCTTTTTATCGTGCCTTCCGGCGTTCCCGTTTCCGGCACCAAATAGCGGTGCACCATGCGAAATTCAAGCTTCGCCGGCTTTTTCAACGAATTAATCGCTTCCGGATTGTTCGCCGTATCTTCGCCCGGAAGTTGAATTTCAATCGAATCGTTCCCGACCGGACGAATCACCGGCTCGCTCACGCCGAACTGATTAACACGGTCCTCCATGACGTTGACCGCCTGATTAATTTGGGAAAGCTTTTCCTCGGCGCGTTCCCGAATCGCCTGTTCGACAGCGATTTTTTCTTCCGGCGTTTTCGCCGCGGCAAGCGCACGCTTGTCCGCCTCCGCCGCTTCCGGATTAACGCGCAAGGTAAAGGAAATCCCGCCCTGCAAGTCAAGCCCGAGCTTCAGTTTCCCCTGAGAACGGCGCAAGAGTTCCTGCATGAGGATCTGATTTTGTTTTTCCAAAATCGGCTCGCGCACCATGCGGATATCCGGGAAAAATTGCGAAAGCGCAATCGGCGTTCCCGCGTTTCCCTTGCCTGCCGCGATGTCTTTCAACGCGGCGTAAGCGGTCGGCGATTTTTTATCGGCGGGAACGCTTTCGTCGCGGTAGTCGGCAACGCGCCGATCCGCCTCTTCGAGAATGAGTTTAAACTCGTCCTGCCTCGCCGTTACGTGATTTTCAACATATTCACGGAAAGGCGTGCTTTTGAGCGGCATCATGCTGATCAACGCATAGCCCAAAAAAAGCAGAGACGCAAAAAGCCGCCAAAAAATCTTGGTCGTCATAAAAACGTGTTAAAATGTAGAAATTAGAAATGACAAATCAGAAACCGGAGAGGGAACGGAAATCCCGCTCGCGGTTTCCAATTTCAAAATGTGCGAAACTGCGCACACAGTCGGGTGAGCGGAAAAATTATTTCTTTTCCGGGGCGTTTACGAGCGCGCTCACCGCCGCACGCAGGAACGGAATACGCGTGCCTTCGGAAACCTGAAGCGTAACCGTCGTTTCGTCCAAAGAAACGATTTTGCCGATGATGCCGCTCTGCGTGTAAACCGAGTCTCCGACTTTGAGCTCGTTTTGCATTTTCTGCATCGCCTTCTGACGCTTCGTCTGCGGGCGGATCAAAATGAAATAAAATCCGACGAAAATCAGGATCCAAATCAGCAACGTGGACATACCGAAAGCGGGAGGTTGCTGCGCGGAATCGGTCGCCACCGCCGGCTCTGCACCAATCGTTGTCGAAACAGTTTCAACGACCTGCGTCGTCGCGGGAGCGGCTTCAACCGCCTGTGCAAGAATCATGACATTATTCATAGCTGTATTTTGCATAAATTGTTGAAAATAAAGCGTGCAACTATGCCCCGCACCGCACGGGAACGCAAATTGAAATTTAGGAAAGAGGTGAAGAACCCGTGCTTCATTCTAAAGCGTCCCGAATAAGGAATGAAACAGCGCAGGCCGGCAATGAGCCTCACACGCCAAAAGAGAGTTTTTAAGGAGAAAGCTCCGGAAGTATCCGTTTTTGCATAAACAACCAGCAGGAGAATGAGGTTGTTTTAATGAGGAATCACAAACTAACACTTCCCAAGTCGACGCAGATCCACGCGAAACCGCCGAACACCCCGACGACGATTGCGACCAAAAGAAAAATTCCAATCTGGGCGACGCATCCGCACTTTTGCATCGGTAATCCCGTGGAATCTTTACGTTGCATAAAAATTTCCAAGAACGCCCAAATGCCACTGATTGTTCCCAATATCGGGAAACTAATTACGTCCCCGCGAACTTGCCACAAAATCCCGCCTGCAAGCGTCATTCCGAGCTGACAAAACGCTCGTCCGAAAAATCCGGCATAAAAATTATGCAATCCGAGCGTTCCCGTAAACAAGGCTAAAGACTGATAGGCGATGCGAAGCACCTGCGATTCCGGCTCTCCAACCTTCGCTCCGCATCCCGCACAGAAGTTGTCGCCGTCGCGAATCATCTGCCCGCAATGCGGACAAAATTCAATCTCAATGGTTTTGTCGTCCGATTCCATTTTTAATCTTTCCTACGTTTAAACGTTTTTCCCAATAACGTTTCATTTGAACTGCCAATATCGAGAATGATTTCAAAAAATCCGTCTTCCATTTCACGAATTTTCAAAAAACGCTTTTTGTAATTCTCATATTCGGGAATACGCATATCGACGAAACAGGATTTCGCGTCGGAATACGGCGAAAGAAAAACTACGCCAAATTCGATTATCTCCTCCCCATTTCTTTCTCCGCGAGAAAGCTTTCCGGTGTTCTCTGATTCATCCAATACCAAAGACCACTTCGGAAACTCCGCGCAGCGATAATCCCCCCAGAAATTCGGGGAAAGAGGCGGTTGTTCCGGTTCGATTTTTTGCTCCTTGCAGGAGCAAGTCGTTCCGCAACTTCCAACATCCGATCGAACTTTTACCGCCGAAGTCATATTGTTTTCCAATGCTGGAGTAGATGTACACCCGCACAAAACAGCCAAAGGTATAGTTGACAGAATTGTTTTTACAGTTTTCATGGTATATTTTTATAGTTTTTGTCTCTTAGAGGCAGACTGCTCATAATTGAATTCAATTTTCAAATCAGCACTCAGCGTTTTTATTTCTTCTTTGAAATCTCCGATTTTCGGCATTTCTCCGGAATATTTAGCATCTTTGATTTCAATGTTCGCTTCCTTTATAATTTTCAGCGCCTTGTCGATGTAAAAATTGCCGGAAATTTTATCTCTCGGAAGCCTGATTTCTTGTGGTTTCCCTTCTGCAGACATGAATAGAAATTTTAGATTTGTGGCATCGTTCCTGTGCGGACGCGGCCAAATCACAATTTTAGCATCATACTTTTCCAATTTCTGATCAGCCCTCTGTGTTTCCGGTGTCGACTCAACCCAACGCAAAAGAACCCGTCCGTCAAATTTAGCCTTATACAACATATGTTGTGGAACAATTCCGGAAAGGGCATCTGCATCAACCAACCAAAACTCTCTCCCGTTACGACCGTCACAAAGCCCCTCGTAACTGAAATTCACTTCGGATTTCACAAAATCCTGAACAAGCTCCGGAGCCTGTTCGTGACTGTTACAAGATTTATAGACGCTCACTCCAGAAGCGTCAGAGGCTGATTCCCACCGGAAGCAATAAGCGAGGTCTTTCGCAAACAACGCCGACGCCTCCGCCGAAAAAGCATCCAGCCCTAAAATTTTATTTAAGCCGCCGGATTTTAATTTTAACGCTTCATAATTTTTATGTGTTTCGACCCATTCGATGAAATCGTCACCCCTGAAAATCACCGACATTCCTTTGCCTTTTATATATTCCCAGTCATACCAAGGACGTTCTTCTATGTCTTTTCTAAATTCCGGAGGATTTTCCAAACGGAGCAAATCCGACGACACGAATGCGATATTTGCGGAATTTGAACCGCAACGTAATGTCTGGAATTCCGTATTCCCCGTATAGATAATGTTGTTCCCGTCCCACGCGTCGGCACGAACTCGGGTAAATTCTACACGAAATTCCATTCTCGTTTGATAATCCCAATTCAGTTTCCACTCCGTAAGCGGAGCCCCGAAGAGAAGCGGAGACGAAACGACGCACAAAGCCAATGTTGTTTTAACGAATCTCATAGTATTTTGATTTAAATTTTAGAAACCCGAACGCGAAAAGGAGGACACCGGCGCACCAGAGTGTCATAGCAAATAGCTCCCCGAAAACGCGTGAAAAAAACATCTTCAAAATCTCGGGAACACACGTTGCTCGAATCTCGGAAAGCTTTTTCTCGTCCCCACCTTTTCGCCCAAATTTCCTCAACTCATTCCATGCATCACTACTCTGTTGTTCTACTTCCTTTTCCACACTTTTATGTAGTGGGCAAAATCCTACATTGAAAAAATAGCGTTGCGGGAACGCAAATGATGCACCACTTAAAATTGTTTTTCCGAAATACCCATCTTCCCATGCGAACGGCAATTTTTTGCCCTCAGAATTTTCAAACAAAATTTCGGAAACATACTCGTAGTTTTTTTGTTCGTCCAAAACGATCGAAGACGAAATCATAATCAAAACGACAGTGGCCACAGACATCTTTAGTGCGGTTGAAGAACTCCCTATAGATGCGCTAAGTAAAATACCGAAAGCAACGCCGCAACAAGCGGCACTCAAAAATGAAAGAGATAAAAATAGACAGCTCGGAAGCCATTCCGGAAAAAACAATCCACATCCGAGAAAGCCCTTTAAGGCATTTTCCGTACTATCAAATCCGACTTCCAAAATATTATTTGCCTCCAACATCCCCAAGTCGGCGAAAAACGAAAGTCCGAACAATACGACGAAAAATACCGCAATCTGCACCAACGTCCCCACACCTACAGAAAGCACGTTCGCCGTAAAATAACGCAAGAACGAGCGCCGAAATCCCAAAACCCAATAGCTCCATTCTCCGGACTCCACGGCACCGTTGAGCGTTTGGCAGGCATTGAAAAGCCCGACCCAAAAACAATACAACGTTGAAAAAAACACAAAACGGTCAAAATCTTCACCCGGACACTCCTGAAACAAGAATGCAAGCCAAACCAAAACGGCGACAAGAGCCGGAATTACAATCGCGGAAAACCACGCCTTTTTCGTTTTCGGCCATTGTCGCCGAAAACAACGCAGAAAATCCGTCTTCATTGTTGACAATTCTTTCATTGTTGACAGCTAAAAATTTCGGGCATTTGCCTTTCCCATCTCTTTTGGAGTGCGCCCGCGCTTTCTGCGTTCTTTCCGTTTTCCCGTCGATTATTCCTTTCAAAAATTTCGAGAATGGTCTTTGTGTTCCCACTTTCTCCACCGAAAACTTTTTTATAATCGCCGACGTTCCCGCAGAAAATTTCGCAACAGGTTTTGTCTTCCTTGAGATGCGTCGTCGTTTCGTCGTCTTCATCGTCTCGACGAATAGAAATTATTTCGTCGGCATAATCGTCCAAAAACTGCAAATCGTGCGTTGCTATGACAAAGGCAACATCTTTGTCCTCTTTAGAGATGTTTTTAATAAACTCGAAAAAATATCTCGATCGAACCGGATCCAATCCGGCTGTCGGTTCATCTAAAAGAAACAGAGCCTTTCCGTCTTGATTAAAAAGTTCGAGCGCGATCAGCCTTGCACAAACCTCGAAGCGCTTGCGTTCGCCCCCGGAAAGTTTCCGAACGGGCTCATGGCGTTCCTTATCCCAATCAAAGAATCGCGAACCGGATTTCTTGTTTAATTTATCAAAAAACGTTTCGGCGGCATTGCAAACCTCTTTCGGAGACTTATTTGGATTTGTTGCCCGAACAATTTCAAAAAGCGTTTTTTCAACTGAAACGGAATCCGCGCGGCTAATCGGAAGATGCTGAGGCACATACCAAATGTTGCCTTGGCTTTTATTCAAGGCGCTTCGCATCTTCGAAGAATATTTTCCCGCAAAACCAAAATCGTGCTCTGAAAATTTTTCTCCGAACCAAGAAAAGGACAATATTTCCGGATGTCTCGGTTTCACCCAAGTCTTGGGCGGGAACGTCGAGAGCAAGCTCAACAGTAAAGACTTCCCGCACCCGCTCCCGCCGACGAGAGCATGAATGCGCCCCGGCGAGATTGAAAGATACGGTAAACTTAATCCGGGAATTTTGCTACGCCCTTTTGATTTTTCATCAAACCCAAATTCCAGATTCCGAATTTCAATGATAGGCTTCTGTTTTTGAGAAGAATTACCCATTGTCAGTCGATGATTCCCGACAGTGATAGTTCATGTTGCATTCAATATCACCGTTCAATTTCAAGCCTCGCGTAAAAATCGAATTCGGTAATCCGCCGGCGGAAACATCGCTTTCTGCTTTTAGACGAACTTCGCGAACAACAAGCGTTTCCTTATCCAAGAAAATTTCAAGCGATGTGCGTTGTCCGTTCAAAGAAAGTGAAAATTCTTCTTCTTCGTAAGCGGCATTGGTCGAATCGTCCCCGCTTCGGCGAAGCATAATTAACTTCCGTGCGCTGAAGAAATTTCCCCAGTAATCCTGAGCTCGCGTATCTGATTCATATTTGAGCAAAACCCGTCCTTTAAATTTTCCTTTCAGTTCCGGATGCAGAAAGCTGTTCATAAAATCCGCATCTGCAAGCCAAACTTCTCCAATCTTGCGCTCCTTCCCTCCAAGGATTTTCTCGTTCAGTCCGAGGGATTCGCGTTTAAAACAACTTTCGGCATCCGAGGCAACCGCACCGTCGAGATTCTTTAATGCTCCAATGTTTTGAGAAAGCTGTCCATTCTTAGAAAGTTCCATCAAATCTTCAATCGTCTTGGATGATATCCGTTTTGACGAAACATTACCTCCCTTATCTGAAAAAATGAGGTAATCGCGATTGTTAAAACTTTCCGCAAGTTTGAGAGCAAAATTCGCTTTCGTATTAAGCGATCCGAAAAGCTTGCCCGCCTTAGATTTGTTTAGAACGGTATAGACGACCTCGCCGTCGAGTTCCGATGCTCCAAGCCCGGCATCTTGTAATTTACCTTGAACGTATTCTTCAAGACGTCCGCCGGCATCCGTTGATTTCGCGACAGCGATTAAAGTATCCTTGGTGCTCATGTATGCGGCACCACCTGCTTTCGTTGCGGCAACAGTTCCTAGACTTCCTCCGGTCCCACCAATTGTTGCGACTTCCGCTGCAAGAAACGCAGCGATTCCGGCTTTGATTCCCGCACCGACAGCAATAGCCTCTGTCACCCGCTTGTTTACGAGCGTTTTAATTTCACCATCCGTCATCAGTGTTTTCATTACAAAACCGGCGACGGGATTATCTTTTATTTCAAAATAGAAATTTGGTTGAAGATCCGTTGTTCCGAAATTGCGAACGAGGAGCGTTTCACCGTTTTCGGTTTTATGGGCAACCGTTGTAAACGCGCTCGTCGTTCCGCCCAACTGCATGTGTCCGGAAATGTCCTCGTAAGCCATCCCGCAAAGCTTTTCGAGCCACGAAGCATCTTTCCTTGAAGACGCTTTTACCGCCGCATCAATCTCAAACGTAGCAAGGTGCTGATATTCCTTCCCGAGTTGCCACGAATCTTTCCATAAATCGGCGGCAACGATGTCCGGTGTTTTTACATAATCGCCATATTCGTTTTCCGCAATGGCGGGAACACAAACAAGCGATGCAATTCCAAGAGTGATGAGATAATTTTTCATGATTTGTAAGATTGGTTTGTCTGATTAAAATTAGAGGTTTTCAGGAACGCGTTCTGATTGCTCAATAATTTCGCGAACGCGTTCGAGAGTTGTCTTTCCGGAGATAAAATCATCAGTAAAGATTCCTGAATCAAAATTTCGATAAACGGAAGTTCCTCGTGCTTTCATCATCGAGGCACCGATTTCTCCGTAGAGTGCGATAAAATACGGAGGTTTCCCGTTGGCGGGAACAGCAAGCACAACGGCGCGTTTACCGTTTTTAAGAGAAAACGTCGTAAAAAAATAACCTTCACTTGCAACACGATCCGGACTCTGCCAATTCGCGTTCCAAACACGCTCTAGCATGACATCGCCGCGTTCCCGCACAAATCCGAGTTCATTCATATTCGCGGCAAAGCGTCCTCGCGTTTTGTGCACGCAGTAGGACGACTGCGATTCGACAAGTGATTTCACGCAAAGGCGAACATCATCGTAATTCGGAGGAGTCGACACCATTTTGAAGTATCGGCAGGCGACAATACCGGCAACAACGACGACAGCCGCAATCAGCAAAACGATCAAAAAACGAACCATTCCGCCGCCTAATTTTTTTAAGTTATTTTTGTTCTTCATAAGATTTTACATTTACTAATTGTCAGAATAGAAACACGCTTAGCAGAGAAAAAATCCCGCCAACTCCCATAATGCACAGACCTACTTTCCGGTTCCCGCCGATGAGAAAAACACCACCAAAGAACCAAAGCAAAAACGCGACAATTAGGAGTAAATACGCGAGAATAATCATATTTTTTCTGTTTCGGATTCAGGATTCCTCCGACAACTCGGGGGCGCGGAGTTTGATGACGGGGGGACTCTCAGGAGTCGTGGCATCGGGCGAATAAAGAAATTCACGTTCCCGCAGGGATTCCGCGCCGGATTGTTCAAGGATGAT
>JAFSAO010000008.1 GCA_017440935.1 Opitutales bacterium | reverse complement strand
TTCCAACATTATCGACCGAGCAGAAATGTTTTACGAAAAACTTCCGAAAGCGGCCCGCCAATCTGCGGTTTAATTTCCGGAAAATTTCTGCCCCAAGAGAGCGTTCCCGCAAAACCCGCAGGAACGCTCTCTTTTTTGTGTATTATTGGATGCGTAAACCGCGATAAATGCGCGGCACCCGCTTGGTGATGGAAACGAGCGCTTCCCACGGGATACAGTCGCTACGGGAACAAAATTCTTCGATGGAAATGCGCGAGCCTTCGGATTCGCCGATAAATGTCGCCGCATCGCCGACGGAGACTTCGGGTAGCGCGTCGGCCCCGATGAGTGTTTGGTCCATCGTCACGCGTCCGATCACGGGAACGCGCCTGCCGCGCACGAGGACTTCTGCGCGGTTACTTGCCGCGGTGGGAATGCCGTCGCCGTAGCCCGCCGTAAGCACGGCGATGCGCGAATCTTTCTCCAATGTAAATGTTCGGTTGTAGCTGACGGGCGTTCCCGCAGGAAGATTTTTTACGAGCCCGACGCGCGTGCGGAAGGAAAGCACGGGTTCCGGAGAAATTTTTTCAAACAGGGAGCCGGGTGCGGGCTTCCAACCGTATTGCAAAATACCCACGCGGACGGCGTTAAACGGGCGTTCCCGTGAGAACGTTTCCAAACCGGCGGAATTGTCGGCGTGAATGGTCAGGCTTTCTCGGCGGGCTTGGGGGATTTTTTTCACGGCTGCGAGAAAGCGTGCGCGTTGCAACTCCGTATATTCCGGCGAGGAATCCGCACTTGAAAAGTGTGTGAAAACCCCGCGCCAATCCAATTCCGCAGAGTCGGCAACGGCGGAAAAAACGGACTCCGCCTGCTCATGCCAAATGCCCATGCGTCCCATGCCGGTGTCTACGGCGATGTTTACGCGCGCGCGGCGGTTCAGTGTTCCCGCGATGCGGGCGAGTGTGCGGATTTCGTCCGCATCGGAAACGGCGATGGTCAAATTGTCTGCGAGGGCTTGCGGAATTTCCTCCGGAAGCGTCGGTCCGAGAATTGCGATTTCCGCTTGCGGCGCGATGTAGCGGACGTCGGAGCCTTCCCGCGCGTTGGCGACGGCGAAACTGTCGATCCCGCATTGCAAAAGCCGCTCCACGATATGTGCGACACCGTGCCCGTAGCCGTCTGCCTTCACCACGGAAATGTAGCGCACGTGTGCGGGAAGCGAAGCCTTGATTTTTACGACATTGCGTTCAAATGCAGGCAAATCAATTTCCGCCCATGCGCGCGGTAACGGAACTGAAAATGCGGGATTCATTGAGGGAAATAAAAAAAAACAGAAATTAGGAATTAGAAAAAGAGCACGGTTGCAGATAGCGCCGGAAGCTATCAATTTTCGGCTCCCCGATGACGTTCGGGCGTCCAACGCGCGTAGGAATTGACATCGGAAGTGTTTATGGCATCGGGCGCGTTCCCGCAATCGTGCAGGAGCTCGGGAACGTCGGCGAAGACAGCGGGATCGTTTTTGAGCATTTCAAAAACGGGGCAGGGAGCGGCGTTTTCAAGCGGCGTCGGGAGCGTGCGGCGATGCGGCAGAACGAAAATTTTTTCGGTAGCGAGCACCGGAGTTTCCGCCGTTTTGATTTCGGAAAAATTTTCTGCGGGAACGCCGTTTTCGACTCGCAATATGTTCCATGCGTTCATGCGAGATTCCGCGATAACAACGAAGTTTTTCTCCTGAGGGAAAGCGCGCAAAATCAGGTGCGCCGCCAGATGCAGGCTTTGGTAGGCGAAGACGGGACGCGCGGTTGCCCGCCTCGCACAATCGAGCGCGAGGCGGGCGCGAATGGCGGCGGCGGCAATCCGAATCCCGAGAATGGAACCCGGTCCCTCGCAAAACAGAAATCCGGAAACGTCTGCGGGAACGTCGGCGTCGCAGATTTTTTGCGTTGCGGAAAAAACGCCTTCGAGTGCGGCGGATTTTTCTTCCGAAAACCGGATCCATGTATGTGCGTTTTCGCCAAAAATTCCCGCACAAACGGAAATCGGCGACGAGGCATCAATCAGCAAAAAATTTTCCGGATTCACGGCGCAACATTGAAAAACTCCGAGCTTTCGGCTTCAAGCCGCAAATTTTATTTCAATCCTTGAAGCTTTATGCGTAAGTGAGTAAAATCCTCTTTCGTCATGTGCAATACCTCTGTTAAAGCTACCGTTGCTATTCCTGCGCGTCTCGGCTCGACGCGCCTTCCGGGGAAAGTTCTCCTCGACCTCGGCGGAAAACCCGTCGTCCAACACGTTTGGGAACGCGTTTGCAAAATGAAGAACGCGGCGCGTGTCGTGATTCTTGCCGACACGGAAGAAGTGCGTTCTGCGGCAACGGCGTTCGGCGCGGAAGTGATTATGACTTCGCCGGAATGTCGTTCGGGAACGGAACGCCTTTCGTCCGTGCTGGCGCAACTTCCGGGCGAGTTTTTCCTGAATGTGCAGGGAGACGAACCGTTTGTCGATACGGATATGCTCGATGCCCTCGTCGACCGCTACGCGGAAACGCGCTGTGAACTCGTCACGGCGGTGGCGAAAATCACCGATCCTGCGAAGCTGCAAAACCCGAACGTCGTAAAAGTTGTCCTCGGAAGCGACGGTCGTGCGATTTATTTTTCGCGTTCGGCGGTGCCGTATCTGCGCGGCGTTCCCGTGGAAGATTGGATCGCGAGCGAAAAAAACACTTGGTGGTCGCACATCGGCGTTTACGGCTACGCGCGTTCAACGCTCGAAGCGCACCCGACGATGCCCGTTACCGTGCTTGAAACCGTAGAATCCCTCGAACAACTTCGTTTCATCGATCGCGGCATGAGCTTCCAAACGATTGAAACGGATTACCATCCCGTCGCGATCGATACGGCGGAAGACCTTGAAAACGCACGAAAACTCTTTAACTGACGGGCATACGGAAACGCAAGTTATGATGACAAACGAACAAATTATTGAGGCAGGAAAACACGTTCTCGGTGCGGAAGCGGATGCGCTTCGCGTCATGCAGAGCGGGTTGGACGAAAATTTCGCCAAAGCGGTGGAAATTCTTTTCGCGGCGGAACGCAAAGTCGTAATTTCCGGCGTGGGAAAATCCGGGCTCATCGGGCAAAAAATCGCGGCGACGATGTGTTCCACGGGAACGCCGGCGATTTTCCTTCACAGCGCGGACGCGGTTCACGGAGACCTCGGCATTTGTCAGCCGGGCGATCCCATTATTCTGATTTCCAAAAGCGGGACGACATCTGAAGTCGTCCGCTTGCTCCCGAGCCTGAAAAAAATGGGCTCGAAAATCATTGCGATTGTCGCGAACAAAAATTCTCCGCTCGCGGAAAAAGCGGATGTCGTTCTCGATATCGGCGTAAAAACCGAAGCAGACCCGATCGGAATCGTTCCGACGACGAGTACAACGCTTCAGCTTGCAATGGGCGATGCGCTCGCCGCCGCGCTCATGCACAAACGCCATTTCGGGGAAAAAGATTTTGCCCAATTCCATCCGGCGGGTCAGCTCGGGCGCAATTTGCTTCTGACGGTAAAAGATGTGATGCACCCGCTCGGAAAGGTCGCCGTCGTTCCCGCAGACGCTTCATTGCGCGACACCGTTGTCGCGATGACGGCGTTCCCGTATGGCGCGGCACTTGTCGCGGAGGGCGAGGGCGAACTGCTCGGAATTATTACCGACGGCGATTTGCGCCGCGCGCTTCATAAATACGATAATATTTCCGATGTTCCCGCGAAAGATTTGATGACGGCAAAGCCGGTTTGCGCTTTTGAAACGATGTCGCTCGGCGATGCCGCACGCGTGATGGAAGATCGTCCTTCGCAGATTTCCGTGCTTCCGGTTTTGGATACGCCGGGCGGAAAAATCGCCGGGCTCATTCGCATTCACGACATTTACCAGGCAGGCTTGGTTTAGTTGAAAAGAAATAGAAATTAGGAGTTAGGGGTTAGAAGTTAGAAAGGATACTAATTTCTAATTTCTAATTCCTAATTTTTTTGTTCTAATTGCCCGCTATGCAATTTCCGGCTCCAGGATGCCTTGCCGAGTGGCGGGCGAATTTGCCGCCGATGCGGGAACGTATTGTCGGTGTGCTTGTTGCGGCAACAATTATTTCGACGCTGTGGAACGTTTCCGGCATGGCGGCGATGCCGTCGATTATTTCCGTTGCGCTGGCGGGAACGGCATTTTTGTCCGCGCTGATTCCGCTTCCGTTTCGGGACGGTTCTCGGGAAATCGGTCAGGACAACCGTCGGCGGCTTTTGCGTTTTCCGGGATTTTGGTTCGGTGTGGCGCTGGCGGCGATCATGCTTTGCCAGCATTTCAATCCGGGACTTGAGGTTTTTCTTCCGGAAAAAGGTTGGTGGCATATCGGTTATTTTGAGGATTGCGTGACATGGTTGCCGAACGGAATTGTTGCGCCGTTCGGATTGGACAGTCGGCTCGGAATGAACGCGCTCCGGCAAATTTGCGTTTTCGGGAGTGCTTGGCTCGTGCTTTGCACGCTCTGGTGCGGATTGCGTTCCCGTCGCGTTCGGACGTGGCTGATTTGGGCGCTCGTGCTGAACGCGGTTTTGCTCGCTGTGTTTTGCCTTCTGCGCTGGTCGAATGATGTGACGAAAGAATACCTCGGCTACAAAACCGGCGTGGGCAGTTTCTTCGGCGTATTTTCCTACAAAAACCATGCAGGAGAGTTTTTTGTGCAAAGTTTGGCGTTGACCGTTGCGCTGGCGTTGGCGACGTGGCGGAGCAACACGAAAAAATTCAAAAAAAGCGGTTCTCACGTCTTGCTTGCCGTGTTCGCGCTGTTTTTGTGGATTGCCGGGCTGTGCACGGCGAGTTTTGCGGGAATCGCGGAAAGCGCAGCGTGGCTTCTGGTCGTTCCCGTGTTGGTTTTGACCTCCGGACTGATGCGCCGGACAACGTGGATTGCGGCGGCGTTCGTGAGCACGATGATTCTCGGACTTGCGGCGGTTTGGTTTGCTACGGCGGACATGGATTCGACGTGGAAAAAAGTCGAAACGAAGTTTGAAATGATGAAGCAGGAGGAAATTGACGACCGTGCTCCGCTTCGCGATTTGACCCGGCAAATGATTGAGCGTAGCGAAATGCGCACGTGGCTGGGCTGGGGCGCCGGCTCTTACCGTTGGATCGCTCCGTCGTTTCAGGCGCAAATGCCGGAATTTTTAAACAAAAAAGGCTTTTTGAAAACGCGGACGGAGTATGCGCATTGTGATCCGTTGCAAATGCTGGCGGAGTGGGGACGTATCGGCGCAGGAATTTTCTTTGCGGGAACGCTGTGTTTTGTCGTTTTCGCCCTAAAAAATGCCCGGCGTTGGCGAGGGCAAACCGTTGCGTTGTTGTGCGGAATTTTGTTTTTTGCGGCACACTCGACAATGGATTTCGTGAGCTACAATCCCGCTTTGTTGCAAATGCTCGCCGTGCTTGCCGTAGGCGTGAAGTGGAGCCTGAAGCGGATTCCGGAAGAAGGCGTTTCCCGTTCTTAAATTTTGTTTTTTATTCGCATTTGCGGGAACGCGAGGCGTAGAATCCGAGGCATGGACAACGAAGCGTTGAAAGTGATTTTTACGCGCCACACGGTGCGGCATTTTTTGAACAAACCGGTTGCGGCGAACGATCTTGAAACGATTTGCCGGGCGGCGATGTGTGCGCCGTCTGCCTGCAATCGCCAGATGTGGCAATATGTGGTTATCACGGAGCGCACGGCACTTGATGCGATGGTCGAATTTTTGCCGAATGCGCGAATGTTGGCGCAGGCACAGGCGGCGATTGTCGTCTGCGGCGATCCCGCGGAAGATTACGGATTTTACTGGCAACAGGATTGCTCTGCGGCAACGCAAAACGCTTTGCTTGCTGCGCACGCGTTGGGGCTCGGTGCGTGCTGGTGCGGGCTTTATCCGCGCGAGGAACGTGCGGCTGCCGCGGCAAAATTCCTCGGAATTCCCGAAAAGATTATTCCGATGGCGATTTTGGCAATCGGTTATCCCGATCCCGCCGCCGGAGAAAAACCGAAAGATAAGTGGAAACCGGAAAAAATCCACTACGGGAAGTGGTAATTTTCGGACTTTTCGACAACCTCTTTTCTTTCGATGTCCGAGCGCGTAAAAGGGCATTTGCTGATTTTTACGGCAAACCTGATTTTCGGAATCAATTACGCGGTTTCGAAATGGCTGCTTGCCGAACGTCTTACGCCGGAATTTCACACGCTGGCACGCATGGTTGCTGCGTGCGTGCTGTTTTGGGGAATTTCGTTTTTTTTGCCGCGTGAAAAACTTTCGTTAAAAGAAATCGGAGTGCTTTTTCTTTGTTCCCTGTGCGGCGTAGCGGGAAATCAGACACTATTTATCTGGGGACTGAGTATGACGTCTCCGATTGACGCGTCGGTCATTACCACGGGAACGCCGATTATCGTAATGCTGCTTGCCGCGTTTATTTTGCGCGAGCCGATTACTTGGCTGAAGGCGGCAGGCGTGTTTACCGGGGCGGCGGGAGCGGTTTGGCTCGTTTTGCTTTCGGGTGCAGCGGGAGGCGATTCTGCGTCGAGTTTGGCGGGAAATCTGTGCATTTTCGGGAGCAGCTTTATCTATGCCGTCTATTTCGTGTTTTCCAAACCGCTGTCCGTCAAATATCAGGCGGTAACGATGATGAAGTGGATGTTCCTCTTCGCCGTACTGGAAGTTTTGCCGCTGACTGTTCCCGCGATGCTGAGACCCGGCGGGATGTTTTTGGCGCCGCCGGACTGGGAAACGTTTGCCGCGATGGCGTATGTTTTGGTCGGTGCCACGTTTCTCGCCTATATGCTGATTCCGATGGCCGTGCGTTATATTCGCCCGACGACGGCGAGTATGTATAACTACGTCCAGCCGATTGTCGCGTGCGCGCTTGCCATCATCGTCGCGCAGGACGAATTTTCCTGGTCGAAACTTCTCGCCGCCGGAATCGTCTTTGTCGGTGTTTATATGGTTACGAAAAGCAGGAGACGCTGAAAATTAGCATAAGCGCTTGAGTGCGCTAAATTTCAATTTTCGTCCTTGCGAAAAACATGGAAGAGCGCAACAATAAAAAAACGAACCGTTTACACGGGAACACCCGTTTTCGACGTGTTCGTCTGAATTACTATCCATCCTCAGTTATTTTATGAATATCCACGAATACCAAGCTAAGCAGCTTTTTGCGGAATTCGGCATTCCCGTTCCCGCAGGTGTTGCTTGTCAAAAAGAAGAAGAATTCGCTGCGGCGATCGACCAGATTCCGGGCGGAGTTTACGTCGTCAAGTCCCAGATTCATGCGGGCGGGCGCGGCAAAGGCACGTTTACGGACGGCTATCAGGGCGGCGTCAAAGTGACGAAGACGAAGGAAGATGCGATTGCGGCGGCGAAAGCCATGCTCGGCAACACGCTCGTTACGAAGCAAACCGGTCCCGCAGGCCGCGTCGTGCGCACGATTTATTTCAACGAAGCTTCCTCGATTAAGCACGAATACTACCTCGCCGTCCTTCTCGACCGCGCGACCTCGAAGCCGGTCGTTATCGCTTCCACGGAAGGCGGGATGAACATTGAAGAAGTTGCCGAAAAAACGCCGGAAAAAATCGCCAAGGTTTGGATCGACCCGGCAATCGGCATGCGCGCTTATCAGGCGGGCGAACTCGCGTTCGCGCTCGGCTTTGAAGGCGACGAAGCGAAGCAGTTCAAAAAGCTCGTGATGAACCTTTACAAACTCTTCGCCGCGAAGGATTGCTCTCTCGTCGAAGTCAACCCGATGGTTTCCACAAACGACGGTCAGGTTATCGCGCTCGACGCGAAAGTTTCGTTCGACGACAACGCGCTGTTCCGTCATCCGGAAATCGAAGCGCTCCGCGATATCACCGAAGAAGACCCGAAGGAAGTTGAAGCCCGCAAGTATGACCTCAACTACATCGCTCTCGACGGCTCCATCGCGTGTCTCGTCAACGGCGCAGGGCTCGCCATGTCCACGATGGACATCATTAAGCACTGCGGCGGTTCTCCCGCAAACTTCCTCGACGTCGGCGGTTCCGCTACGGTCGAACAGGTTACGGCTGCGTTCCGCATCATCACGCAGGACCCGAACGTCAAGGGCATTCTCGTCAACATCTTCGGCGGCATCATGAGCTGCCTCACGATTGCCGAAGGTATTGTTGCCGCCGCCAAGACGGTTGAAATCAAGGTTCCGCTGATCGTTCGCCTCGAAGGCAATCAGGTCGAAGAAGGCAAGAAGGTTCTCGCCGAAAGCGGTCTGAAAATCACGCCGGCGGACAGCCTTATCGACGGTGCGCGCAAGGCGGTTGCCGAAGTCAACGCTTACGTTGCCGCGAATCAATAATTTTTAAGAGAAAGATTTAGACAATGAGTATTCTCGTCAACAAGAACACGCGAGTCGTCGGGCAGGGCATCACGGGTAAAGCCGGATCCAAGCACGCGCTCAACAACATTGCTTACGGCACGAACTACGTCGCGGCGGTAACGCCGGGTAAGGGCGGGCAGAAGTTCAACGATTCGCTTCCGGTTTTCAACACGGTCCGCGAAGCCGTTGAAAAAGAAGGCGCGAACACGTCCGTCATCTTCGTTCCGCCGCCTTTCGCGGCAGAAGGGATTATGGAAGCGATCGACGCGGGCATTCAAACCATCGTCTGCATCACCGAAGGGATTCCGGTGCGCGATATGGCGCTCGTGAAGGAAAAACTTCGCCAGGCTCCGGGCGTTCGCCTCATCGGTCCGAATTGCCCCGGTATCATGACGCCGGGCGAATGCAATATCGGTATTATGCCGGGCTACATCGCCAAGCCGGGTCGCGTCGGTATTCTTTCCCGCTCGGGAACGCTGACCTACGAAGGCATGTATCAGCTCACGCAACGCGGCTACGGGCAATCGACTTGCGTCGGTATCGGTGGCGACCCGATTCAGGGCCTCACGCACCTCGACGTTGTCAAGCTCTTCAATGAAGACCCGGACACGGACGCGATTCTGATGATCGGCGAAATCGGCGGCACTGCCGAAATCGAAGCTGCCGAATACATCAAAGAACATGTCAAAAAACCGGTTGCGGCGTTTATCGCGGGTCGCACGGCTCCTCCCGGTCGCCGCATGGGTCACGCAGGCGCGGTTGTCGGCGGAAAGGGCACCTCGGCAGAAGATAAGGTTCGCGCGCTCCAAGCGGCAGGCATCGCCGTCGCGGAAACGCCGTCGCACCTCGCCGAAGCGCTTCTTTCCGTTTGGAATCCGAACGCGTAAGAGAGCTTAAAGATTAGAGCTTAACGCTTAAAGAAAAACGTTCCCGTGAAGCATTCGCGGGAACGTTTTTTTTCTTTTGCCCTTACAGGGCGAATGAAATTCTGATTTCTCTAATCGCAAAACAAATACGCCTCGTTATGCGGAATTTCGTATTTTTTCAAAAATAACAAAAATTCGTCACGAAACGTTCGTGTTTTGTGGTGTTCTTTCTGACTTCTGATGTATTCCAAGGTTGTTTTCACGAGAGACGCACTTACGGAAAACGCTCCGTATCCACCTTGCCATGCAAATTTTTTGTAGTTCAGATTTTTCCTTTTAATCCAACGGCTACTGTTTCGCTTAATTTCTTCAACGAGTTTGATTAACGTTATCGTCTTAGGTAGAGAGCATAAAATGTGAATATGATTTTCCGTTCCGCCGATTTGAATAGGAACGGAATTTATTTTTTTGAGAATGCCGCCGATATAAGCGAATAAGGATGGCAAATCGGATTCGTTGACGGGAACGCTCGTCGTTTTGATGTGAAAAACAATGTGAACGTAGATTTTATGTAGGGATTGAGACATTATCGAACAACTTAACGGTTTGTTGAAAATATATCAATTACGTAGGTTTTCTTTTGCCCTTACAGGGCGAATGAAATTCTGATCTGTTTTCCCAAGGCGCCGTTCGCTTTGCGAACTCTGCCGTTGGGCTGAACACCGTTCGGCTTTCAGCCGAAGAATTTTAGCGTTCTCGCGAAATAGTGGAAGCGTTCCATCAATCCGGTTGAAATCCGAAAAAATTCCGATTTCGGACGTAAGCCGAGATTGATTTCATAATCAATTCGGCTGAAAGCCGAAAAATATTTTAGCCCAATGGCAGAGTTCGCAAAGCGAACGGTGCCTTGGGATAATGTATTGGAAAAACTCGCCCTGTAAGGGCAAAAGAAATTCAGATTTCGGGAGGATTTAAAAAAAATCAAATTCGGCTTGGATGTGGTTTTGAAATCTTTTTGCTCCGGAGCTGGCGCGCACCAAATCCAAAATTGTCGAGCGCGCAAATGCTGGATGTTCGCACATATTGACGAGCAAATGCGCCGCGGCAATCGCATCGTAAAGCGCACAATGGTAGCGGGAACGCGTTTTCGGGCAGAATTTTTTGGCATCTGCGTCAACGCGTTCCGAGAGCTCGAAACGTTCGATGAGTGTGCCCAAATTATGCTTTCGTTCGTGCGGGAACCATTCCTTGGCGATTTTGCAGGTGTCGATCCACGGTCCCCAGTTGTTTGTCGGAGGGCGGGATTCCAAGGAGAAGTCGGGAACGGTGCCGGGAAATTGCCATACAGCCGAAAGCATTCCGATTTCCGCCGGCGCGTGGTGGGAGCCGAGTAAACCGGTTTTGCGCAAATGCAGAAAAAAATCCCAGTCTGCCTCGATTGGCGGATTCCCTTCGATGTCTTCATCAAAAATACCGTGAATTTCGGATTCTTCGATCGGAATCGGTTCCCGCACGGAGCAAAGGCGGGTCGCGGCGCTTACGATGCGCCCGCCGAGTAGCGTAGCTACGCCGTATTCGACGATTCCCGTGCGCACCGAGCCCTCAAAATCGAGGACATGAATTTTGACGTCTTTCCAGTCCATCGCGGGAACGCAGGCTTCAAAAATCGACGCCTTTGATGAGTTTGCGAACGACTTTGCGTCCGGTTTCCGCCTCATACCATGCTTCGCAACCTGCGGGAACGCTCATTTCCGAAAGAATTTCGTCAAACGACTGCACGCGTGTTTTCAGTTTTCCCGCCAACGGATGCAAGATAAACGAAAGGTCTCGCGGACGCGATTTTGCAGCATCTCCGAGTTTTTCGTAATTTGTTTTTTCGATACATTTTTCAGCGGAAAGTCCGAAATGTTCGGCAATGCGCACGCCGATTTCGTAACGTGAAAGTTTTTCACTGCCGGACCAATGGTAAACGCCGCTTAAATTCGGGCGTTCGCAGAGTTCAACAAGTGCATCCGCCAAGTTGGACACGCTGACGGGTTGGCGGATTTCCTCTTCAAAAAGAGGCGTTTTTTTGCCTTTCGCCCAATCGGAAAAAAGGCGTTCGTGCAGGCTCTTGTTCCCTCCGACGGAATTTCCGGAAAGGAGCGTCGTGCGCACGACAACGGCATTTTCCTTCCCGAATTTCAGGACGTCGCGTTCGCCGAGAAGTTTGGTTTGCGCGTAAAGATTGCGAGGGAGCGGCATATCCGTGTGCTCGTAATTGCCCTTGTCCCCGTCAAAAACCATATCGGTGGAAACGTGAATAAAGCGCCCGGAAATATGATTCGCGAGCATTGCAAGTGTTCGCGGGAGCGCCGCATTGAGCTTTTCCGCGCGGTCGTGATTCGCTTCGGCTTCGGCGATTGAGGTTACGCCGGAGCAGTTGATAATCGCGTCGGGAAATTCCTGTAAAATAAAACTTTGAACGGAGGCATTGTCCGTCAGATCCATTTTGATCCGCCGCACTGTCGAAGGCAGGAAAACCTCCTTTTCGTGAAAAATAGCCGTAACGTCAAAGCCGCGCCGCAAGGCGGAGAAAACCGTTTCGCGCCCGAGAAATCCGGCGGCGCCCGTAATGATAACTTTCATGGCGAACACTTTAACTTTTGGCGGTCAGAATGCGACGGAAAAAACGTTTATCCCGAGGCTTCGCATCAGTCGACGCGCAGAATGAGCCCTTTGAGGTAATGGCTTTCCGGGAAATTGAGAAGGCAGGGATGGTCTTCCGGTTGTCCCGTGATTTCGAGCAAGGAAACGTTGCGGCGGGCATCGTGCGCGGCGCGGGAGACAACGTCGATGTATTTTTCCAACCCGACGCGTTGCGAGCACGAATAGGTGGCGAGAATTCCGCCCGGATTGAGCATTTTCAGCGCGCGCAAATTCAGCTCCTTGTAGCCGCGAAGTGCGCCTTCGAGGGCATTTTTCGAGCGGGCAAACGGCGGAGGATCGAGCACAATGAGGTCGAACTTGCGTTCCCGGTTTGCGCCGAACCAGTCAAAAAGATTTGCCGTTTCAAACGCGCATTTCCCGAATCCGTTTTCCTTTGCGTTGCGACGGCAGGTCTCGACCGCGAATTCGGAGATGTCGATACCGAGCGTTTGTGTCGCTCCCGCGCGGGCACATTGAAAGGAGAAACCGCCCTGATTGCAGCACGCGTCGAGCACGGTTTTTCCGCGTGCGAATTTGGCGACGTTGGCATGTTGTTCCCGTTGGTCGAGGTAGAATCCGGTTTTTTGTCCGTTTGCCAAATCGAGAAAATAGCGCACACCGTCGATTTCAAACCAACGCGGAGTGTGCGGCTTGTTTTTGTAAAACGAAATGGAATTTTCCAATCCTTCAAAACGGCGCGAGGGCGCATCGTTGCGAAAAATGATTTCCGAGGGCGAAAGATTTTTGTCGAGCCAGTCGGCGATGAACGGAAGCATTTGGTCCGTTCCCGCCGTGAGCGCCTGTAGGACGAGAGAATCTTCAAAGCGGTCGACCACCAATCCCGGAAGCGAGTCCGCTTCCGACCACACGATGCGCCGCGAAGCGGGTGGGGGAACGCGCTTGGCAACGGCTTTTCCCAGAGCTTCCGCGAGGAACGACTCGTCCCATTCCCGTGTTTCCGACGAGAATTTTCTCCACACGATTTGCGATTTTGCGTTCCAGATTCCGCTCCCGAGCGAGCGGCCGCGAGCGTCGAGCAATTCGGCGGCGGCCCCGTCGGGGATTCGCGGCGGGGTTTCGATTTCTCCGGAAAAAACCCAAGGATGTCCGAAGAGCACGCGTGCGGGGCGCGATGCGAGTTTGAGGCGAATCTGTTTCATGGTCGGGTTGAAGAAATATTGTTTGCGGTCGTGGAAAGGAAAAAAAAATTCTCGCGCAAAGTTGCCGAATCGCCAAGTTTTTTCCTCGTAAAGACGGCGCTCTAAGTTTCTTTGCGTTTGAAAATGCGACGTTCGGCTGATAACTTTGCGACAGTTGCACAAGACATGAGAGCGCTGATTGTTATTTTAGGCGGGTTTGTTGCGTTGATGCCGCGCTGGCTGGCGGCGGGAACGGCTTCATTACTCGGAAATTGCGTTTATTTTTTCATGCGGAAGCGCCGCGCGATGATGTTGCGGAATCTGTATCTTTGTTTCCCGGAGAAAACGGAAACGGCTCGCCGCAAAATCGCGCGAGAAAGCTGTTGCCGCATGGTCGAAATGGGGATGTTCGTTCTGGCATCGCCGCACTTTACGCGCTCTCGCATTCTGAAAAATTTTACCGCCGACGAAAAAAGTTTGGACTCCGCCGTTTTGCCCAATACGCCGCTCATCGTCGCAATTCCGCATTTTTCGCTGATGGAGGCGCTGACGATGATTCCGTTGGTTTATCCGCCGCTGGCGAAACGTTCCGTCGGTGTGTTTTACCGCCCGTTTGACAATCCGGCGATTGAAAGCTGGGTCAAGCGCACGCGCGAGCGGTGGGGCTGCCGGTTGCTTTCCCGCAAAAAAGGACTGACGCAGGCGCTCGCCTTTCTGCGTGAAAACGGGCTCGTGTGCGTGCTCCCGGACCAAGGCACGGGGCGCCGTCGCGGTGTGCTTTCCCTATTTTTCGGTCGCGTGGCAACGTGTAGCGAACTCGCGGGAACGCTTGCCGCCGGACACGCGGGAACGCGCACAATTGCCGCTTGGTGTGAGCGAAAAGGTTTTTGGCGCGGAGAAATTCGCGTAGAGGAAATCGCTCCTGCGGGAACTTCGAGAGACGAAGTAAATCTGCGCGTCAACCGCTGGCTGGAACGCAAACTTTCCGAATCGGATTCCGCTTGCGCGGATTGGCTTTGGATGCACGACCGCTGGAAAGGCGCAGCGGATTTTAATCTGAATCATCGCCGCAATCGAATTGCGGAAACACTTCAACTTCAAGGTTTGGAAAAAATGCCCAAGAAAAAGAAAATTTTTGTGCGCCTGCCGAATTGGCTGGGCGATATCGTGATGGCGCTTCCGCTGATTCAAACGTTGCGCCAAGCGCGCCCGGACGCGGAAGTTGCGCTCGTTGCGCGCGCGCATTTCCTCCCGATGCTCGAGCTGCTGAATTGCGCGGATAAGCTGATTGCGCTTCCCGCAAAATCAAAAGGACTCGGCTATTGGCTCGCCTGCCGCAAGCTGTTTCGCGGAGAACATCCGGAAGTTTTCGTGATGTTTACAAACTCTTTGCGCGGCGATGCGGAAGCATGGCTTTCCGGCGCTCCGATGCGTTGCGGCATGACGCGTGACGGCTATCCGCGTCCGTTGCTGACGAAGTCGTGGCGCGTTCCCGCCGATTTGGATTTGACGAAGAATCACCAGACGCTCGTTTGGGCTCGCTGGCTGCGCGAGCGCCACGGACTGAACGAAGAGCTCAATTTCACACCGCTGAGCATCGACGTTCCCGCGCCCGAAAAACCGATTATCGGTTTGATTTGCGGAACGGAAAATTCTCCGGAAAAACGCTGGCAGATTTCACGTTGGCGCGAGTTGGTCGAGCTTCTGCTCGCCGCGTTCCCGCAACTTGAAATCCGGCTTTTCGGCACGGCAAAAGATGCGGCAATTACCGCACAGGTCGCGGAAGGTTTCGACGGAACCCGCGTCCTCGACCGCGCAGGAAAAACCAATTTGCCCGACTATATGCGGGAACTTTCCGCTTGCCGTGCAATTTGCGGGAACGACACCGGAGGGCTTCACCTTGCGAATATGCTCGGCGTGCCTGTTGTCGGCATTTTCGGTCCGACGAATCCCGTGCGCACGGGTCCGATTTTTGACGCGAAAAAAGTCATCCTACAACCGGACGGCTGTCCCGCGACCGGCGGCGCGCCGATTGAAGGCGTTCCCGCGAAAGCCGCGTTTGATGCGCTTGCGGCGGAGTTGTAAAAACGGAATACGTCCATGGACAATATTTTCCCCGTAGAAATCGAAAAGGCTTACCGCTTGCTTAATGTCGGCGGGACAACATTAGTTTCCGCAAAGTGCGACGGCGTTTGCGACGTGATGCCCGCGACGTGGGCGTGTCCTCTGGACGTTTTGCCGTGCAAGGCGACAGTCGTCGTCGACAGTTCGCATTTTACGCGCAAGCTGATTGATAAAAGCGGAATGTTTGCGCTGCAATTGCCGACAGTCGGAATTTTGCGTGAGACGATGGCGCTCGGTTCTGTCAGCAAAAACGACGATCCGGAGAAAGTGGAAAAAAGCGGAGCAGAACTTTTTTACATGGACGGTTTTGATATTCCGCTCGTGAAAGGTTGCGCCGGATGGATGATTTTTAAGCGCGTTCCCGAGCCGCACAATGAGCAAACTTATGACTTGCTGATAGGCGAATGCCTTGGAGCGTGGGCGGATGCGCGCGTTTTCAAAAACGGGCATTGGAAGTTTGAGTCCGCGCCGTCCGGCTTGAGAACGCTTCACTACGTTGCCGGCGGGAATTTTTACGCTATCGGCGACGCGATTTCCGTTTAGTGCGTTTCGTTTCTTAGTGCTTTTTCGCGTTCGGCAAGTGTCGGATGCGAATAGAAAAACGCGCTGTAAAGCGGGTGCGGCGTCAGGTTGCTGAGATTTTTTTCATGCAACTTGTGAAGTGCGGAAATGAGTGTTTCCGGCGTTCCCGTGACTTCTTTTGCGAAGGCATCTGCTTCGTATTCGTGCTTTCGCGAAAAATGTGCGGAAAGCGGTGAAATCCAAAATGTGACCAGCGGCGCGATTTGTGAGAGCAGAAGGAACGCGGGAACGAGCATTAGCCCGGGAACGAATTCAAACCCGAACGCGGTGAAAAATTCCTTTTGTCCCAAAAGCCAGCCGATAAAACCGAGCATGACAAGCCCGATGAAAGAGGAAACGACAAGTCGCTTTGTGATGTGCCCGCGTTTGGAATGCCCGATTTCGTGTGCGAGAACGGCTTCGATTTCCTTGGGCGAAAGTTGCTCGACAAGCGTATCGAAAAGCACGATACGGCGCCATTTCCCGAAGCCGGTGAAGTAGGCGTTGGAGTGTCCGGAGCGCTTCGAGCCGTCGATGATTTCGATTTTTTTCGCGACGAATCCGCAACGCTCGGCAAGAGCGTTGAGCGTGTCGCGCAGTTCACCTTCCGGAAGCGGAGAAAGTTTGTTAAACAGCGGAAGAATCAGTTTCGGGAAAATAACGAGCATCAGCAGTTGGAAGCCGACAAAAAACACCTGCGCCCAAATCCACCACGTTTGCGGGAACGCGTAGTAAAACGCAATAATCGCCCAGAGCAGGGGAAGCCCGATGAGACAACCGAGAATCAGCCCTTTGATTTTGTCCGTAATCCAGAGTTTTTGCGTGGATTTGTTGAAACCGAATTGCGCTTCGATACGGAAATTTTCATACCAGTCAAACGGCAGATCAAGTAACCCGATGAGCGACGAGATCAGCACGAGCACGGCACCCTCGCGCCAGATGCGCGCCCAGCCGGAAAGCTCGCCGGAGAGCCCGAAAAGCGTTCCCGCGAAATCGTAGAGCGCCGGGAGCAGGGCGATGACGAGCACCAGCGTAACTGCCGCGCTGAAAAACGTTTCAAGATAGCCGAAATCAATTTTCCGCAACGTGTAGGCGACGGATTTCCGGTAGGTCGGTTCGTCGATTTTGTCGCGAAACGCGGCGGGAACGGCGTTTGCGTTGCGAACGGTTTCTTTGCGGTTCAGCGCGTCGAGCCCAACCGATGCCGCTGTTTTTGCCGCAAGCAAAACAAGAAAAATGATTTGAAGGCTGTTCATAAAAAGGAAAGAAAAACGTCTTTTGCGTTCGCAAAATTTTATTGTTCGCCGTTTTCCGGTTTCTTTTTCAAAAGCGATTTCAGAATCCAGAAAATAAGGGCGACGGCGACAACGCCTGCGATTGAATAACCGATGGCGTGACTGTATTCGAAAACTTTTTCCATGAGTTGTTCTTTCGGGACAAACGAATGCAGGTAGTAGCCGATTCCCGCCAGAATAATGTTCCAAATTCCCGCGCCGATTGTCGTGTAGAGCAAAAACGGAAGAATCGGCATTTTCGCCAAACCTGCCGGAATCGAGATGAATTGGCGAATCACGGGAACGAGGCGCCCGATGAGGGTTGCAATTACGCCGTATTTTTCAAAAAACGTTTCCGAGCGGCGGATTTTTTCTTCGTCCACGAGGCAAAGATGCCCCAGCTTGCTGTTGGCGAATTTGTAAACGAACGGGCGTCCGAGCCAGCGCGCGAGCACATAGTTGAAAAGTGCGCCGATGTTTGCACCGATTGTCGCAAAAATAATCACGAGGACGAGGTTCATTTCCCCGGCGGCGGCTTTGTAGGCGGCGGGCGGAACAACCGCTTCCGACGGGAACGGAATGAACGAGCTTTCAATCGCCATAAAAAGCATAACCGTCCAATAGTTAATGTGCTCAAAACACCAATTTATAAGTTCTGCCATTTTTTGAATTAGGAATTAAGAATGAGAAATGAAGAATGAGGAATTAGGAACGAAAAAGGAGTTTTTAGCCTCTAATTCCTCATTCCTAATTTCTAATTTTTTTATTAAATTAATCGGTGGTTCATACCGAGGCTGGGTTCCGCTTCCGTGGCTTCACCGACGATTTTCGCGGGAACGCCGGCGACGGTCGCGTGCGCGGGAACGTCGTCGAGGACAACCGATCCCGCGCCGACTTTCGCGCAAGCGCCGATTTCGATATTGCCGAGAATTTTTGCGCCTGCGCCGATGAGCACGCCGGCTCGAACTTTCGGGTGGCGGTCTCCGCGCGTTTTTCCCGTCCCGCCGAGGGTGACGGCGTGCAGAATTGAAACGTTGTTTTCAATTACCGCCGTTTCGCCGACGACAAATCCCGTCGCATGGTCGAGCAAAATCCCGCAACCGATTTTTGCCGCCGGGTGAATATCCACGGAAAACGTTTCCGAAATGTGGCTTTGCAAATAATACGCGATGTGGCGGCGCCCGGTGTTCCAAAAGTGGTGCGAAACGCGATACGCGGAAAGCGCGAGAAATCCTTTAAACCACAGAAACGGCGCAAGCACGGAATCGCAGGCAGGGTCGCGCTCTGCCGTCGCGAGCATATCGTTTTGCGCTTGAGTAAGAATAAACGGCGTTCCCGCAAAGGCTTCGCGGGACAGGGCGAGAAACGTGTCGTATTCTTTTGTCGTGCTCGACAACTTGTGTGCGATTCGTGCGGCAAGCGCTTCCGAAAAACAGTTTCTCGACAGAATAAAATCGTTCGGCAAATGAGAAATCAGCGGTTCGGCGCGAATGATTTTTTCCGCCTGAACGCGCATTTCTTCCCAAAGGTCAATCTCGTGGTCGATATCGTTGGTGCAACAATTCTTCATTTTCAGAGCGAATGATGAAACCGAGATTGTATTCTTGCGGCGAGAGAAAAAAACGGGCTTTTCGTTCTCCGGTTCGGGGAACCCGCAAATGTGCTTAATTGAAATTCTCCGCAGGCAAATTTCAATTTGCGGGAACGTGCATTGTTTGGCAAAATGCTTTGCTTTATTCTCCGTGCCCTTAATTACCAGAAGATCAATTGACGAAATTCGTTCCCGTGCCGACATTGTCGCGTTTATCGGGGACTACACGAGTTTGCGGCGTGCCGGCTCGAAATGGAAAGGGTTGAGTCCTTTTACGAGCGAAAATACGCCTTCGTTTTTCGTCGATCCGGAAAAAGGTTTTTACTACTGCTTCAGCACGGGGCAAGGCGGCGATATTTTCAAGTTTCTGATGGCTCGCGAAAATCTGACGTTCGGCGAGTCTGTCGAGCGCGTTGCGAAGCGCTTCGGAATTACCGTCGAATACGAAAAGGGCGGAGGAAACGTGGATCGTTCTTTGCGTGGCGAGCTTTTTGATATTCACGAATTTGCCGCCGGATATTTTACCGAAAAATTCAGGGAAAATTCTTCCCTCGGCGAAAAAGTGCGCGAGTATTGGGCGCGGGAACGCGGATTTGATGCGGAAACGGCGCGTGAATTTCGCATCGGATTTTTGCCGCCGAACGGTTCCCGTGCGTTCGCCGAGGCGCTCAAAAACAAGGGGTTTTCCGCAAAGGCGCTCGCGGCGTCGGGAATTTTTGTCGGCACCGAACGTTTCCCCGAAAGCCCTGAAACGTGGCGTTCCCGTTTTGAAGCGCGCCTGATTATTCCGATTTCGGATATTCAGCGCCGCGTCATTGCGTTTACGGCGCGTAAAATTCCCGGGATTACGCCGGATGACGGGCGCGGAATGAACGAAGCGAAATACATCAATTCGTCCGAAACGGAAATTTTTCACAAAGGCTCAACGCTGTTTAATATCGACAAGGCGAAAGATGTTTTTGCCGGAAACCGCGGCGCGGGAAAAGATTCCGCCGAACCTGCGGGAACGCGGGAAACGCCGTTCGTCCTCGTCGAAGGTCAACTCGATGCGATTCGTTGCTGGAAATGCGGTTTGCGCACGGCGGTCGCCGGGCAGGGGACGGGAATTACGGAAGATCAGCTCCAACTTTTGCGCCGCTACAGCGGCCGCTTAGATTGTTTGTTGGACGCGGATGCCGCCGGACAAAAAGCGGCGTTGCGCCTCGCGCCGATCGCCTTCAAAACGGGGCTGGATTTGCATTTTTTGAGCGTTCCCGGCGGAAAGGATCCCGACGAGTTTTTGTCGAAAAACGGAGCCGAAGGCATTTCCGCAATTTTCGAAAGCGCAATTTCGGCAATGGCGTTTATCTCGCGGAAATTTTTTCCGGAAGGAGAGCGCCTGAGTCCGGCGCAGACGCAGAGCGCATTGGACGAGATTTACGGAATTGTCGCGGCGTCTTCTTCGGAAGTTTTCCGCACGGATTGCCTGATGACGCTTGCCCGCACCGCAGGATTGGAGCGTCTTGCCGTCGAGCGGGATTTTGCACGCTTTGTCGCTGCGAAGGTTGCGGAAGAGCGTTCCCGCGCCGGCTTTGCCACGGCGCCCGTTCCCGCTACTTCGGCGATTCCGGCGGGGAACTCCCCCTTGACAACCGCAGAGGAGGACCTTTTAATTTTCGCCCTCAACCACGATGCCGTTACGCCTTTGCTCGCCAACACTATTCCTCCGGACTGGCTTGATTCGGAAACTTGTGCAGGTCGCCTTCTCAACCGTATTTTTGCGGAAGTTCTTGAAGGGGAATGGCAGGGCGCCGACGCGATTCACGATTTACTCGAAACGGATGAGGAACGGGATTTCGTGGCGAGAATCCGCAACGGATTTGACAGCGATTCGACGGAGGATGTCGAACGCATCGCCAATGAATGCCTTTCCCGGCTTTGTTCCAAACATTGCGAGCGGGAGCGCCGCGAAATTGATCGGCGCATGGAAGCTCTTTCTTCCGACGCTCCGGAGCTTCTCGCCTTGCAGAAGAGGCGCATCGAATTGAGACGGATTTTGCGGAATCCGCCGCGTATTCAGTTAGAGCAATCCATTTAACGACAAAAACATTTTTTACGAATTCTAATTATGGCAGATAAGAAAAAATCTAAGGCGAATCCCGCCAAGAAGGTCGCGACGAAAAAGGCAGAAAAAAAGCCCGTTCCCGCGAAGAAGCCCGTCGTCAAAAAAACGGTTTCGGTGAAAAAAGCTCCCGCAAAGAAACCCGCGTCGGCTCCTGCCAAGAAAACGCTTGCGAAACCGGCTCCGGCAAAGAAATCCGCTAAGCCCGTTCCCGCGAAGTCTGCTCCGAAAAAAACGGAACCCAAAAAAGCGACTCCGAAAAAGGCTGAATCCAAGAAAGCGGTTCCCGAGAAAAAGAATTTGAAAAAGGCGGCTTCGACACAGAAACCTGCACCGAAGAAGGTAGAAAAGAAACCCGCTCCTGCAAAAAAACCGGCAAAGAAAACCGCTTCAAAAGCGAAATCCGCTTCTTCAAAAAAAGCGGAAGCGAAAAAGCCCGTTCCCGCAAAGGCTCCGGCAAAGAAAGCTGCCGAAAAAAAGCCTCAAGTCGTAATCGAAGCTCCGGTCGCCGAAGTCGGCGAAATTAAATACGCGCCGGACCGTTCGGACGTTCTGACGCACGCCGAACGCGAGCGCCGCCGCAAATCGGCAGATGCCGACGCGCAGAAAATCCGTGAGCTTTCGCAGAAAATGCACTTTGCGGAAGAAGCCCCTGCGGGAACACCCGCCGTTCCCGTCAATCAGACGGAGATGAACGAAAAGGTGCGCGAACTCGACTTGCTTTCCAAGCAGCAGGGCTTTGTCACGATTGAAGACATCAACCGCATTATTCCGGCGACGGGATCGTCGCACGAAGCGTTTGACAGCATCATCAACATTCTCGACAACCTCGATGTCAAGATTCTCGACAATGACGAAGTCGAAGCCTACAAACTTCGCCTCTCCGCCGAGGAAGAAGACGCGCTTCGCATGGCGCAGGTCGATATCCTTGACGATCCCGTGCGTATGTATTTGCGCCAGATGGGGCAGGTGCCGCTCCTTTCCCGCGATCAGGAAATTCAAATTTCCCGCAGCATCGAAGAAGCGGAATCCCGTGCCCAGGACGCGCTTTGCTCGGTTTGGCTGACGCTTCCCGTGCAACTTGACACGGCTCGCCGCCTCAACGAAAAGACCGAGCGCTTTGACCGTGTTGTCCTCGACAAAAAAGTCGAATCCCGCGATTGGTATTTCCGTATGTTGCCGAAGGCAATTTCTGCGGTTGAAGCTATTTCGACCAAGCTCGACAAGGCGTGGATGGAGCACATCGGCGGTGCAACGGAAGAAATTCGCGGCAAAGGTTACGCCCGTTTTGTCAAATTGCAGAAAGAAATTCGCCCGCTTCTGCGCAAATTCTGCTTCAAGATGAAAGTGCTTGAAGAATGGTTGCGCACGTTTAAGCCGGTTTTGGACAAATTCCGCGAATACGTCTGGCAACTTGAGCTCATCGAGCATAAAGACCGCCGCGCGCGCAAGTTGGACGTAAAGCAAATCAACCGCGAACTTGCCGCTCTCGAAAAAGAATACCGCATTAAGGCACCCGAGTTGCTCGAAGTTTACCGGGAAGTCCGCAACTGCCTCTCCGCCGCGAACAAAGCAAAAACCAACATGGTGGAAGCGAATTTGCGCCTCGTTATTTCCATTGCGAAAAAATACACGAATCGCGGGCTTTCCTTCCTCGATTTGATTCAGGAAGGCAACATGGGGCTGATGAAGGCCGTCGAGAAATTCGAGTATCGCCGCGGCTACAAGTTTTCGACTTACGCCACATGGTGGATTCGTCAGGCAATCACGCGCTCCATCGCCGATCAGGCGCGCACGATCCGCATTCCCGTGCACATGATTGAAACACTGAACAAAGTGATGCAGGTGCAGAAGCAACTCTTCCAGGAACTCGGACACGAACCGACGCCGGAAGAAGTCGCCAACGAAATGCAGATGCCCGCCGAGCGCGTTCAGCAAATCATGAAAATGTCGCAACAACCGATTTCGCTGCAAAGCCCGGTCGGCGACGGCGATGACACGAGCTTCGGCGATTTCATCGAAGACAAGGCGGCGGAAAATCCCTACGACATTGCCGCAACCGCGTTGCTTCGCGAAAAAATCATCGACGTTTTGAAATCGCTGACGGATCGCGAACGCGAAGTCCTCACGTATCGATTCGGCTTGAAAGACGGTTATTCCCGCACGCTAGAAGAAGTCGGAAAAATCTTCAACGTTACGCGCGAGCGCATTCGCCAAATTGAAGCGAAGGCTCTCCGCAAAATGCGCCACCCGACGCGCCTGCGCCAGCTTCACGGCTTCTTCGAAGCCGATCAGGATGTTTCCGGTCCGAGCTTTGACCAGTTTACGCGCGCCGATCTTCCGGCATCAGCACCTGCTTCCGATTCCGCTCCGGACGAGGAACTCGACGAAATTTCCGATCCGGACGCGGAATAAGATTTCCGCGTTCCCGCGAAACACACAAAAAAAGCTCCGCGCGTTCCCGTGACGGAGTTTTTTTGTGTCGGAATAAGGCTTTCCGCCCTCGACAGAAGCTACGGGAACAGGCAGAATAAAACGCAAGAACGTATGCTAAATCTCTCGAGTAATTTATTCCAGCTTCGCAAACGTCTTCACGAAAAATTGGAGGCGCGTTTGGAGTCTGTTCCGCTTTTCAATGTTTTGCTGATTGCCGTTTTGCTGATGCTTACGGGATCACGTTTCGTGTTTGCGCCGGGGCTTCCGCTTTCTTTGGGGAAAGAGGTTTCCGGAGAATTTTCAAAAACCGTTTCCGGCGGAGTTCCGGAATTGGTTTTGCCCGAAACGTCCACCGTTTTGTCCGGCGTGGCGACTTCGTCTGTTTTGACGGTGAAAAGCGACTCGATGTTCGTTTTTGACGGGCATATTTACGACAATCTGGAAGACGTTTTTTCCGAAAAAAACCGTCTTTTGGTCGAAAAGGAATCCAACGGCGTTTTACTCGTGAAACTTGACCGCGCCGTGAGCGTGCAAGGGCTTTTCCGGATTGCGGAGTTGGCGGGGAAAGCCGGATTTTCCTCTTTGCAGATAGCGGGTGAATCGCCGTCTTACCGTCCGACGAATATTCGCTAATTTTTTCGCAAAAAAAATGACTTCGATGAACCCGGTCGGTGTGGCGCTTTTTTGCGCCGTCTCGCTTTGGTTGGCGCGTATGTGGATTCGCGAAGCGCGGGAAAACCCGCAGGGCGGGGCGCTTCCGGGCGCGAGTTCCTGTCCGTGGCGGGCGGTGGTCATCGCCGTTGCGGGAACGCTGATTTTGCTCGCGTTGGAAACTTGGGGCGAAATCCGCCTCGGAATTTCTGCGGAGCAAAAAGACGTGTCGTGGTTGGCACTTCCGATGTTTGCGGCGGCGGCATTCACCGAGGAAGTGATTTTTCGCGGCTACCTCGTTGTGGAGCGTCGCGGGAACGTGCTCCGGTGGGCGAGCATTATTCTGTTTTCGCTGATTTTTGCGCTGATCCACGATCATCTTTGGAGTTTTGAAATGCCGGAAGACAGGTCTGCGGGAACGCTTGCCGCGATTTGGGAAGGTTTTTCGCTCAATCTTTCGCTCAAAGGATTTTTCTCGACGGGCTTTATCTTCGTTGGCGCGCTTTGGTTTTACTTCGTGAGATTTTTTAAGTGGAACCCGAACGCATCGTTGTTGGCCCCGGTTGCGGCGCACTTGGTAAAAAATCTCGCCGTGTTCTTCATTAAATTGGCGCAGGGACACGTTACGGGTTTATTGTAAATTTTGAAAAGGAACTGACAGAAAAACCCCTCGCTCCGAATCGTTTATCCCTGATTTTCTTTCTCCGATGCTTGTCGAATGGATTCATTGTTTAAGCGGGAAACGCGGTAAGATTACCGTGTTCCCGGCGGCGGTGTCTGCGGACGGGAACACTCCCGGCATCACGCTTCGCCTCGCGGAAAACGGTATCAAAATCTGCCCGGATTTCCGTGCGAAAGACATTTCTTTCAACGGGAAAAAAATGCTTTCCTCTGCGCTCCTTGAACCGGGCGTTCCCGCGTTTCTGCGCATGGGGAAAAGTTTACTCGTCGCTTGCGCGAAAAACGCGGCGGACGAAACGGATTGGGCCGCGCATTACCGCTTTCCGCTATGGACGCTTTTTGAACCGGAAACTCTCGACGGAATCACTTGTGTGCGTTCTCCGGCGGAAATTCCCGACGCACTTGTGCGCTACAACCTTGCGGCGGAAAACTGCCTCGTCGCCCCCTACGGGATCACGGCAACAATTCCGCTTACCGCCATCGCCGATCTTTTTTGAAAAATCGTCTTTAAAATTTTACCTCTCAGTCGTTAACTAAACCCATGTCCGAAACCCCGAATTCTTTCAAAAAAATCCTCTCGCCATCAATCCTCGCCGCCGACCATGCCGCGCTTGCAGACGGACTCAAAATCGTGCAGGAAAACGACTTGGAGTGGATTCACCTCGACATCATGGACGGGAATTTCGTGCCGAACATTTCGTTTGGTCCGGGTGTCGTCAAAGCCCTGCGTTCCCGTGACAAAAAACTCTTTTTCGATACGCACCTGATGCTTGCGCGTCCCGATAAATACATCGAAAAGTTCGCGGAAGCCGGAGCCGATTTAATTACGATTCACGTCGAACCGGATTACCCGAAGGCGGAAACGCTTCGCCGCATTCGCACTCTCGGCAAGCAAGCGGGGATTTCGCTCAATCCGGACACGCCGGCGGACACGCTTTTGCCGTATTTGGACAAAGTGGACCTCGTGCTTGTGATGTCGGTTTTCCCCGGATTCGGCGGGCAAAAATTTATTGCCGACGTTTTGCCTAAGATCGAGCAACTTGCCAAATGGCGCGAAGAACGCAACGGGACGTGGCGTATCGAAGTCGACGGCGGCGTCGATGCCAACACAGCGCCGCGTTGTCTCGCAGCCGGAGCGGACACACTCGTCGCGGGAACGGCATTTTTCAATGCTCCCGACAAATCGGCGTTTATCCGCCTTTGCCAAGGCGAATAGAATTACACGTTTTTTTAATTTCCCTCTCACTTACAAGTATCATGAAAAACTCCAAAAAATACCTCCTCGAAGTTTTGGCGCTTGCCGCTGTTTTGCCGTTTGCCGCTTGTGCGTCCGACCCGGTCGCGGCAACTTCCACGCAGTATCGTCCGGAAAACCCGGCGCCGATTAAAATCGTCGAACCGCTTGCGGAATACCTCAACGATACGGACGAAGCGTTTCGCGCCCGCGCAAGCGCCGAAGCCATGAGCGCGATGGCGGCGCAGAAAGCGGCGATGATGAACGCGAAAGTCGAACTCGCCGGAAAAATTAACACTGCTATCGATTCCGTCGGAAAATCTTCCACGGAAACGGCTCAGGACGACGCGGCAATCACCACACAGACGAATTTCCGCGAACTCGCCAAAGCGCACGTTGACCAGACGTTGAACAATATTCACGTTCTCGGACAGGAAACGTTCCGCGATCCCGTGGACGGTCGCTACATCGTTTACGTCGCGATCGAAGTCAACAAAAAGGCGGTTGCGGATACGCTTGCAAACAAGGCTTCGCAGACTTCTCCGGAGCAGAAAGCGAAATTGCGCGCCGCGCTCGAAACTGCTTTCGAGGAAAAATAACAATTTAACCCACCGCGAATAGCGAACAGCCGATTTGCCCGTTCGCTATTCGCGATTTTTTCCGACAGACGAAATGCGCCGCGCTCTGCTGTTTGCTTTTTTGACGGGAATGACGATGTGCGTTCCCGCGTGTGCTACGGTTCCCGGGGAAATCGAGACCCGGCGCGTGCGCGGAGAGTGGACGCTTTCCCCCGAGTCCGACGCTTCTCCTAAGGAAGCCTTTTTCCGCGCACAAAATGAAGCTCGCCGCAAAGCGATTCTCGCCGTGTGCGGTGAGCGCGTTTCCTCGTGGGACACCTTGCTTTCGCAAAAGGAAGGGCAAACTTATAGCGGCGTAATCGTCACAAACAGTGTCGGCGTTGTCCACGCGTTTAAGGAACTTCGCCGCGGATGGACGTTCCCGCGCGCGGGCGAGACTGCTGCACACGAGTCTCCGACGGTTTTTGTCGAAGCGGAAGTTTCCGTAAAAAAATCCTCCGAAGAACCCGACCCCGCGTTTACGGCGCTGATTTCCGGCGGGAAAAGCGTTTACGAAAACGGCGAGGAAGACACGTTTTCGGTAAAAGTTGCACAAGACGCTTACCTGACGGTTTTCTGGTTAAATCAGGATTTCCGAGCCGACATCGTTTTTCCCGAGCACCGTTGGGAAAGCAATTTGATTCGTGCGGAGAAGAAAGTTCCCGAATTTTCGTTGGTTTTTGAAATTTCTTCGCCGCGCGCAACCCGCGAAACGGGAACGCTCTTTTTCGTGCTGACGAAACAGCCGTATCCGTTTTTGAAAAACGACAAAAATCGCGATCCCGAACAGAATCGCGAACGCCTCGAACGCTGGATGGCAAATATTCCGTTGCGGGAACGGTTCATTTACGCCGTTCCGTTTGTAATTACAAAAAACTGACAAAATGCGTCTTGCGCCGCGTTAAAACGCCGTGCAAGGATGCGTTCTCCGCTTAACTTTTTCTCCGGAAAAGAAAAATCTCAAATTTCTTAAAAAAATCCCCGCAATGAAAAGTTTTTCTTTCGTAATCCTGTTTTTCGCGTTTGTCGTTTCCGCATCGGCGTTTTCTTTGCGTGATCTCGGCGACGGCGCGGCGGAAATTTCCGCTTATTCCGGAGGCGAATCCACGCTTGCCGTTCCCGCGACGCTCGATGGGAAACGCATTACGCGCATCGGCTCCGGCGCATTTTTCGGCAACGCGAACCTGCAAAGCATTTCGCTCGCGGAAGGCATCGAAGAAATTGCTCCGCTTGCTTTCGCGCATTGCGGAAATCTGGCTCGTGTGTCACTTCCGCGCAGTTTGAAAAAAATCGGCTCCCGCGCATTTTTTGCCTGCGAAAAATTGCCGGAAATCGAACTTCCGGAATCGACGCAGGTGCTCGGCGAAGAAGCATTCGCTTTTTGTTCCGCGCTGGAAAAAATTTCCGCACCGAAAACGATTGAAAATCTCGGTGAAAACGCGTTCCCGCTGACATCTCCCGCGCTTTTCCCGCCGTCAAAATTTCCCGCAATCGAAATTGAGTCCGCCGCCGTGGAATTGCTCGACCCGTCGGGCGAATGCGCAATCGACGGTGCGGAAATTTGCACCCTACGCGTTCCCGTAAGCAACACCGGGGAGGCTGACGCATACGGTTGCCGCTTAAAAATGGCGCTGAAAACTCCGGACGCCGAGCTCGCGTTTCCCGCAAGTCTCGGGATTCCAAAAATTTCTGCAGGGGAAAAAGTTTTGCTCGAAATTCCGGTTTCCGCGTCGCGTGCGCTTGCGGCGGGAACAGCGGAATTTTCGCTTTACGTCGAAGAACCGAACGGATTGGGTTCGGAAGAAAAAATTCTTGCGCTCGAAACGCGCCCGTTCGTCGCTCCCGCCGTAAAAATCGTCGATTTTGTCGTGAGCGGGCAGGGGGATTCCGTGCTGAAGAAGAACGCGCCGTTTGATCTCCAACTTTTCCTGCAAAACACGACGGCGGGAACGGCGGAAGAAGTTTCCGTCGCGCTTGAATTGCCGAACGGAATTCTCGTTCTCGACGGCAAACAAACGCAGAAATTTCCGTCTTTGCGCGGCGGCGAAGCTCAGCCGTTGGAATTTTCACTACTTGTCCCGCGACGCTATCGCGGCGAGGAAATTCCCGTTCGCGTGAAAATTTCGGAAAAATACGGCGAGTTTGCCGAAAATTGGGAAACGACGCTTCGCCTCAATTCCTCCGTGGCGACGGCGAAAACCACGCTTGCGCCCACGGGAACGGCAAATGCGCAAATCGCTACGGCATCGTTCCGTTCCGAGGTGGACAAAGAGATTCCCGTGAATCCCGAAACGCCCGCCCGCAATATTTTCGTCGCCATTGTCGCCAACGAAAAATACCGCTACGTTGCTCCCGTTAATTTTGCGGAAAACGACGGGCAGATTTTTCGCGAATATTGTCGGAAAACACTCGGCGTTCCCGAAAAACAAATCCGTTTTTTCAAAAATGCAACGGTCGGCGATATGAATTTGGCTCTGAATTGGCTCGAAACGCGCGGAAAACTGCCTGACGCTGAGCTGATTTTCTATTATTCCGGGCACGGAGTGCCGAATGATTCCGATCGCACTGCCTACCTTTTGCCGGTCGACGGAGAACCGTCCGGACTCGGTTTCCTGCGCTCGCTGGACGATGTTTACGCGCAACTTGCGCGTTCCCGCGCCAAAATCGCCGCCGTGTTTTTGGATGCGTGTTTCAGCGGAATGCGTCGGGATAACGCGCCGCTCGTTTCCGCCAAGGGCGTGCGTCGTGCGGCATCTTCGGGCGATATTTCCCGGCTCCCGTCGAATCTCGTCGTTTTCACAGCGGCGAGCGGCGACCAAACCGCGCATTTCGCAAATGCCGAAAAGCACGGGCTTTTCACCTATGTTCTTTTGAAAAAACTCAAAGAAACGCGCGGGAACGTTTCCTTTGCGGAACTCGCCGAATATTTGCGCGAAGCCGTTCCCGAGCAGTCGCTCAAACTCGGCGATTTTGAGCAAACGCCGAGCGTTCTCGCGCACGACGATTTCCCGCATTGGGATGAAAAACTTTACGGAACCGAAAAATAGGAGGTTTTGAAATGAAGAAAACGCTTTTCGCTTTTTCCGCTTTTTTTGCGATGTTTACGACCGCGGCGCTCGCCTATTACGAGGAGCTTGCCGATTTGAAGTATCGCGCCAATCGCGGCGAAACGGACGCACTCGTCGCACTCGGCGAATGCTACGAGCGCGGAAACGGCGTTCCCGCGGATTCGACGGTCGCGCTCAGCTACTATCTTGTGGCGTTGAAGAAGGACAAAAGTAACGACGAGCTGAAAACCCGCATCGCGGCGCTCGGCGGAGCACGCTTTTTGTCGGAACAGGGTGCCGCCGTCGCCTCGGGAAAAACCTATGTCGTCGATTTGGGCAACGGAACAAAACTCGAACTTGCGGAAATTCCTGCGGGAACGTTTCTGATGGGGTCGCGGGAGGAAAATCAGGTTTCCGTAAAAATTTCCGAACCGTTTTTTTTGGCAAAAACCGAAATAACGCAGGCACAATGGAGCGCCGCATTTGAAGAAAATCCTTCGTTTTTCAAAAAGGAAGCGTTGCCTGTAGAGTGCGTGACGTGGCATGAAGCGATGGCGTTTTGCGAAAAGCTGACCGCGCGGGAACGCCGCGCCGGGCGTCTCCCGAAAGGCATGAAATTTTCGCTTCCCACGGAGGAACAATGGGAATACGCCTGCCGTGCGGGAACGCAAACGCGCTTTTGCTCCGGAGAAACGGAAAGCGATTTGTCGCGCGTGGCGTGGTGGAAGGAAAACAGCGGCGAAAAAACGCACGTTCCCGCGCAAAAAGAAGCGAACGCGTGGGGGCTTTACGATATGCACGGGAACGTCGGGGAATGGTGCGCGAATTTCGCCCGACGCGGCGGCGGCTGGAACGGCTCGGCGAAAGATTGCCGCGCGGCGGACAGCTACCGCATTGTTCCGATTACGCGTTCTCGGAGTATCGGCTTTCGCGTTGCGCTGGTAAAAGACGAATAATTCTTTTAGCGGATTTTTCTCAAAAAATTGGTGAACAAAAGCGTTCGCCAATTTTTTTATTTCTAATTTAGAATGAACGGCAAGATGCAGGAAGCCCGACCGCTCATTTTTTCGGAAACCAAGGAAACACTCGCCGCCGCTCTCGAAGCGCGCGGAGAAAAGGCATTTCGCGCCACGCAGATTCTCGAATGGATTTACAAAAAACGCGTGCGTTCGTTTGACGAAATGAAAAACGTTCCCGCGGCGACGCGCGCATGGCTTGCCGAAACCTACGATTTTATGCCGGCGAAACTCGTTGCGAAAAGCGCGCAGGCAAGCGACGTTACGGAAAAATTTTTGCTCCAAATGCGCGACGGTGCCCTCGTCGAATGCGTGATTCTTCGCGCCCCGCAAGAAGGCACGGGCGAAGAGCGTTCCCGCAAAACCGTTTGCATTTCGACGCAGGTCGGTTGTGCCCAGGGATGCAAATTTTGCGCAAGCGGCTTGGCGGGCTGGAAACGTAATCTCGACGCAGGCGAAATCATGGCGCAGCTCATGTTCGTTTGTTGGGAAGGCGGCGATAAAGGCACGCGGGAAACCGGATTTACGGATTTTGACAACATCGTTGTCATGGGTATGGGCGAGCCGCTCATGAATTACGACGCGACGATGCGCGCGCTCACCATCGCGAATGCGCCTTGGGGCTTGGGCGTCGGCGCGCGGCGCATCACGATTTCCACAAGCGGCGTCGTGCCGAAAATTCATGCGCTCGCTGCGGAGCCGATGCAGTTCCGCCTTGCGATCAGTTTGCACGGTGCGACCGATGAAGTGCGCTCGCAAATCATGCCCGTCAACCGGAAGTTTCCGCTTGCGCAACTCATTCCCGCCGCGAAGGATTTTTCCGAAAAACACGGTCGCATGATTACGCTCGAATTTATTTTGATAGAAAACGTGAACGACACGCTCGAGCAGGCGCGCAAGCTCGCCGAAATCGCGCGGGAACTCCACGCGCACGTCAATCTGATTCCTTACAACACGGTGGAAGGTTTGCCGTGGAAACGTCCGTCGGGAAACCGCCAGATGCAATTCCTGAAAATTTTGCAGGAGCGCCGCGTTCCCGCGACGTTGCGGCGGGAAAAGGGACACGACATCGACGCCGCCTGCGGGCAACTGCGTCTCCGTAATTTGGACAAGGAAAAAACGGCAAATGCTTCCTGAATTTCAAAGTCAACCGGTTTGCGCGGGAACGGGCGTTTTGGTGGCGCTTCTCGGATTTTTCCTTTTCCGATTTTTCAAAAAGAAGAAGAAAACCGACGAAGTTTCGCCCGATGCGATTGATTTTCTTGTCGTTGGGCAGGGCTTGGCGGGAACGCTGATTGCGCTCGAACTAGAAAAACTCGGACGCAAAGTGCTTGTCGTCGACGACGGTTGGAAAAGCGCCGCCTCGCAGGTTGCCGCCGGTGTGCTTAATCCCGTGACGGGAATGCGCATCGTCAAAACGCTCGGCGCGGACGATCTCGTCCCCGCCGCCAAACGCGTTTATGCGGCTCTCGGTGAACGCTTCGGCGAAACTTTTTTTCACGAAATTCCGTTTTATCGCTTCTACACGTCGGAACACGAACGCGAAGTTAAAGCCAAGCGCGAAAAAAATCCCGAATACGAAGGCTGGCTCTCGGCAGACGTTCCGGCGGGAACGCTCTGCGGCGGCGGGCTTGCCGATAGGCTTGGCGGCTTTTTCGTCAATCGCGCCGGTTGGCTCGATATTCCGAAATTGCTCGATCGTGCACGGGCGGAATGGCGTTCCCGTGGCGTTTTACTTGAAGAAAATTTCGACTATGCCGATGTCGAAGTTGCGCACGCGGGAACGCGTTGGCGCGGGCGCAACGTGCGCGGCGGAATCATTTTCTGCGAAGGCTTTCGCGTGCGGGAAAATCCTTGGTTTTCACATTTGAAATGGCAACCGGCAAAAGGCGAATTTGTCGAAATCGAACTTGCGGGAACGGAAAATTTCCAAGGGCAGATTTTAAAAAGCTCGGTTGCGGCGATTCCGCTCGGCGGCACGCGCTGGCGTGTCGGGACAAATTACGATCGCGACGTGCTCGACACTCAGGCGACGCCGGAAGTCGCGGAGCGTTTGCGCCGCTCGTTTTGTGCGGCGTTTTCTCCTGCGAAAAGCGCGGATAACGCGAAAATCGTCGCGCATCGCGCGGGCGTGCGTCCTGCCGTCCAAGGCACGCTTCCCAAAGTCGGCGCGCACGAAAAATTCCCCCAACTTTTTCTCTTCAACGGCTTCGGCTCCAAAGGCGTCACCTGGCTTCCGCTCTACGCCGAACGCTTCGCCGCCAAGCTCTGCGGAGAAAGTAAAAAAGATTAAAGCTTAGGGCTTAGCGCTTAGAGGTAAGTGTATTTTAAAACTTTTGAAATCCTTTTCTCGCTTACGGGAACACCTTTTGAGCGGAGAACTTGTTTCCGGTAGAAGAATTATAAACAAAAATTTATAATTCATGTCTTGAGGAGGAGAACGAATTCTCTATTTTTGGAGACACAAAGAAAATTTTTTTTGTGTTTTTACCCCTAAAAAAACAACTCCGACGAAAGGCTTATTATCATGTCAACGAATACTCTTTCTTCCGAAACGCCTCAGGATGCGCCCGGTGAGTGGGTGACGAGCGGGGATGTTCCCGCGGATTTTAATCCGACGGGTAGCGTGGTTTCGGGAAAGGATTCGGATTGTACTTATACGGAATATTCTTGGCGTTTCGGTGGCACGGCCCCCGGGCATCAAAAGAAATTTTTGGCGACCTTGAATACGTCAATCGCGTTGGAGGGGCAGGTTATCGGTATTGCGGTGAGTTCGGATGATGATGCGACGGTAACGCTCGGGGAGTTTACTCCGGTAAAATCCTATCTGAATCTTCCGGCGTCCGACTGTTTTTTCAAGGAAGACGGCACGTTTTATTCCGGTTCGTTTCCGCTGTCGATTTCCTACGAAACAATCGGTGGTCCGTGGTTTATCAATGTTCGGATCCGCGTTGCCACGCCGCTTGAGCCGGTAGCGACGAACAAGGAATGTCTTTGCAAGTTTGGCGGCTGCGGGATGTCTTCTTCGGCGGGCAACGGGAGCGTGGATTTTTCCCAGCCCTTTGGCGGGACTCCGTTTGCGGCGGGTTTCCCGCAGGGCGCGCTTCGGATTTACGACCGCGTTCCCGTGCGCGAACTTTTTTCGGGCTCGGGGTTGCGCTACGTTCATCCGA
>JAFSAO010000007.1 GCA_017440935.1 Opitutales bacterium | reverse complement strand
TCGGATGAACGTAGCGCAACCCCGAGCCCGAAAAAAGTTCGCGCACGGGAACGCGGTCGTAAATCCGAAGCGCGCCCTGCGGGAAACCCGCCGCAAACGGAGTCCCGCCAAAGGGCTGGGAAAAATCCACGCTCCCGTTGCTTAGGATTGTGCTCAAGGGACAAACCCCGGTCGTGCACATGCATTCCGTTTCCGGCGGAAGAGATAATTCGTTGAAAACGCGAACGCAAACGTAGAGATTCCACGGTCCGCCGATTGTGTCGTAGGAAATACTAACGGGAAATTTACCCTCAAAAGGAGAACCGTCGCCGTTAAAATACGTTTCCGATGCCGGGCGGTGCAGGCTCGAGCTTATGCTGCCGATTCCGTCAATCGTAACCGTCGCGTTGTCGTCCGAACGGACGTAAATGCTCACATTCTTTCCGGACAACTCCAACTCCGCATTCAGCGTCGCCGAAAAAATTTTCTGATGCCCGGGAGCCGTGCCCCCGAAACTCCAAGTGTATTCACGGTAAGCGGTGTCCGAATCCGTCAATTTCGTGTTCCCGGTATCGCTACTCGTCGGATTAAAATTCGCGGGAACGTCGCCGCTCGTCGTCCACTCGCCCGGAGCCGACTGCGGAGTTGAAGAAGACGGAGTTTCTGTAGACATGATAGTGAGCCTTTCTCTTTCGGAGTTAAATTTAAGAAGTAAGAGCCCAATCTCTCCTGACTCTCTTGCCCCCTACAAAAAACAAAAAAATCCTACCACGCAAGAGGTTTAATATTAAAATTTTGAAATATTTATCCCCCAATTATTGCAATTTTGTAATAATTGTAATGACTATAAAACAACATCAACCGCGCTCCGCCCCACAAAAAAGCGTTCCTGCAACTTTCGCCGCGGGAACGCTTTTTGTTTTAGGTTGAAACTTAAAGAAGAGGGTAAAGGAGCTTTCGGTTTTTGGTTCCTAATTCCCGATTGCCGGCTCTTCTTGTCTTTATTAATAAACGACTTTATTGAGCGGGTATTCGATGATGCCTTCCGCCTTGCAGGCTTTGAGCGCGGGAATGATGTCGCGCGTGAGCTTGCTGTCGATGATGGTTTCAACGGCGATCCATGCTTCGTTAGAAAGCGGGGAAATCGTCGGATTGCGCATCGCGGGAAGTTTTTCGACGACTTCGTCGAGCTTTTCGCGCGGAAGGTTGAATTTTAGGCCGACAAGGTGTTTTGCCGTGAGCGCGGATTGAAGCATCATTGCGATGGATTCGATTTTGGCTCGCTTTTCCGGATTTGCCCAAGCGTCTTTGTTGGCAATGAGCTTGGTATTGGTCTTTAAAATCGTGTCAACAATACGAAGTTTGTTCGCTTTGATGGAGCTTCCCGTTTCCGTCAAATCGACGATTGCGTCGGCGAGGTCAGGAACTTTGACTTCCGTCGCGCCCCAGGAGAATTCGACCTGCGCGGTAACGCCGTGGCTTTCGAGGAAGCGGCGCGTTGTGCCGACGAGTTCCGTGGCGATGCGTTTGCCCTGCAAATCTTTAACCGTTTTGATATCGGAGGCTTCGGGAACGCAAATCACCCATCGGCTTTGGACGTTAGAGGCGCGGGAATAGACGAGGTCGCAAACTTCGACGACGTCCGCATTGTTTTCCACCACCCAGTCGTAGCCGGTCAGACCGCAGTCAAAATATCCGTGTTCGACGTAGCGGGCGATTTCCTGCGCGCGGACGAAACGACCGTCGAGCGCGGGATCGTCGAAAGACGGGCGATACGAGCGCGAGCTTTTCACGACGGGATAGCCGGCTTTCGCAAAGAGTGCGAGCGTGGATTCTTCAAGGCTGCCTTTGGGCATGCCGAGCATCAGAAGCGGTGTGGTGGTTGCCATGGTTGTCAAATGTCAAAAAATAAAGGCAAAAAGAATCTATATCGCACGGGGGCTTGTCAAGACCGGAGACCTGTAATTGTGTCCTCAATCTTTAATTGTAGCGGTGTTTCCGCCCGAAATTTGATTGACAAGGCAAACCCAAGATGAAAATCTTTTCCCCAGAGGTTGCACGATGCAATCTCTTCGTTATTCCTCCATTAATAAAATACCCACTCTTTTACAGGTTTTAAGCTATGAAAAAAGCTCTCCTTGTTATTGCCTCCCTCGCTACGGTCGCATTTGCCGGTTGCGCGTCGTCGTCCAACAATCCTTGGGCAACACCGGATTCCAAACCGCTTCCGAAGGCGCAACCGTCCGTTCCCGCCGCTGCCGAAACGGCAACGCCGAGCGATACGCTCTTTACCGAGGAAGCACTTGCGGAGGAAGCGCCTGCGGTCGTCGTCGAAGGCGCACCGAATGAAGACTTGCTCGCGGAATTTCCGGCGATTCGTCAGGCGAACCTCGAAAAGGCGTTGAAAGCGCTCAAGGCTGCCGCCGCCGTCGAAGAACTTCCGATGCCGGACAAAGGCAACGCCCGTATCACGCGCTACAACGAACAGGTCGGCGTTATCGAATTTCTCACGCCGAACACGTATGCGGTCGGCGAACACGTCGTTTTGACAAAGGAAAACAAGGCGGCTCTCGTTACGGTCATTGCCGTTGACGGCAACCGTATCGTTGCGGACGTTGTTCCGGGGGTCAAGGGCGCGCCGGTTTTGAAGGCTGCGGACCACGTTCTTTGCGACGTTTATCGCACGATTGAAGAACTCGAAAAAATCGCCGCCGAACAGCGCAAGGCTCAGCGCGAAGCTCTCGCCGCCGCCCGTGCCGCTGCCCAAGCCGATGCTACGGAAGACGTGGAAGAGGAAGAAGAAGTCGCCGAAGAAGAAACCGAAGAGGAAAGCTCCGACGAAGAAGTTTCGGAAGATGAGGAATTCTCCGAAGACGAAGAGTGGTAATTTGACCGGGACAAATTCCCGTAAAAATCTCCCCGCATTTTTTTGTGCGGGGAGATTTTTTTTGTATAAGAGAAATTCGCTCTGAGGTCTTTCCCGCAATAATCTGAGTCGTTCTGGATAGTGGAATTTTGCGTATTTCCCCTGTTCCCGCGGTGTTGTTCTTGCTTCTTAATTTCTATTTTTTTACCTTTTCTTCGTTGACAGCTCCGGTAATTTTTTATTCCCTTGTGAACTTTCAACTTTATTTAGAGACAGACCGAAATGGCCAACATCAAGTCAGCACAGAAGAATATTCGTAAATCCGCGACAAACGCGAAGCGCAATCGCTCCGTGAAGAGCCGCTTGAAAACCATCGCCAAATCCGCGAAAGCGGCTTGCGCTTCCGGTGACGCCGCTGCTATTGCGTCCGTGACGCCGACCTGCGCTTCCGTTTTTGACAAGGCGACGAAGTCCGGCGTTATTCATCCCAACAAGGCTGCTCGCATGAAATCCCGCCTCGCTAAGGCGGCGAACAAGGCGAAAGCGGCTGCGTAATAATCGCCCGATTTTTTATTTTCTTCGAGAAACGTTCCCGTTGCAGATTTTTTTGCGCGGGAACGTTTTCTTTTTTTCCGATGCTGACGTTTCCTCCGAAAACTTTTGAACCGTCGTCGACGATCCTACCCGTTCTTTTTCGCGGGAACGGTTTCGTCGCTCTGGGCAAACCTTCGGGAGTGCCGATTGACGAGCATCCGTGGCACGAAGGGCGGGCGACGCTTTGCGGCGAACTTCGCACCCGGCTTGCGCAGGGGCAGGCTTCGGCACAAAAGCTCGGCTTGGCGCGTCCGGCGTCGGTGATTTTAACGGACGCGGAAATTTCCGGAGTCGTGTTGCTCGCCGACCGCGAAAACGGGATTTCGGACGCGTGGCGCAATGCCGTCGGCTCGGAACAACTTCGTTTCGTCTTTCTTTTTCTTGCGAAAAAAACGGCGGGAACGCCGCTTCCGGACGAATTTACCTGCATGCTACCGGTCGCCGCTCATTTTTCGGAGCCGCGAGCGCTGATTTCTCACAAGACCGGAAAAAAATCCGAAACGCGTTTTGCGCGGGCGGAAAGGTTCGGAAATTACGAACTTTGGCGTGCGGAAACCGCGTTCCCGCGCTTGCACCAGATTCGTCTTCACGCACAGGAAAGCGGGTTGCCGATTGTCGGAGACGCGCTCTACGGGGGCGTTCCCGCGATTCCCAATACGGAATTCGGACGGAAAGGGCGTTTGAATAAAGGTGAGGTGCGCCCGCTTTACGCGCCGCCGTGCGTGCATTTGGAGCGCGTTTCCATTTCGGAAGCTGCGCCTGCGGGAACAGCGTTCGAGATTGCCGCCGGATTGCCGGACGGTTTTTCGGCACTGTTAAAGAAACTGCGTTCCCGTCCGTAAGTTTTTTAGAAAAATACGGTTTTCCCGATATCGATTAGCGGGGCGCAACGCTCGCGCAGTTCCCGCAGTTGCCGGAGTCCGGGCAGGGCGGATTCGTCGGAAAGGTTTTCCCGAATTTCTTGCGCGTATGTCCGGATTTCGCGGAGAATATTTGAGAGTTTTTTCAAATTTTCCCGAATTTTTTTTGCCTGTTCTTCGGGAATATCGCCTTGGCGCTCGAGGGTTTCACAAAATGCGGAAAGTTCGAGGTTGATTTCTGCAAGTTTCGTGCGAAATTCCGTTTCCGCGAGCGCACGGTTGGCTTTTTCGAGAAAATCGAGAATTTTCCGGTTGGAGTTGCGGGGATCAATGTTTTCCGTCACGGAGGAAATTGCCAGCACCTTGGCGCGGATTGTGCGAATTTTTTCCGCGAGCTCGTAAAGATTTTTCGTTTCGATAAACGCGTTGACTTGGTCGACCAAATCCGAGGTCGATTTGTAGTTCGTCGGAATTTCCGGGTAGATTGCGTCCGGCGGATTGATGTAATTGACGGGTTGTCCGGGCGCGAAGTAGAGGCTGACGCAAAGCCCGTTGGCGAGGAGTGACGGCATACGAAGTTGACCGCACAACCCGAGGCGAATCAGTTCTTGAAGGCGTTTCTGCGGGTCTGTTCTCAGAAAAACGCGCCGGTCATCGTAGATCGCGTCGGCGTTGATTGAAATCGTGACGGCGGCGTAGTAACGGTGGCGAACGTCGGTCGCGGGAACGGAAACGATACGGATTTCGTCCACTTGCCCGACGGTTTGTCCGTCAATTTGCACGGGAGCGCCGACGGAAAGTCCGTGAACGTTGGAGGCGAAATAGAGTGTGAAGTTTTCCCGGTCCGGCAACACGGCGCACGCCCAAAAACACGTTCCCGCGATAAGTGCGACCAGTGCGGCGGCAACGGCGCGCGCACCGCGGAGTTGCAGTATTTTATAGCGCTGTTCAAACGATACGAACATATCGGGATTTTCTCTTCTACGGAAAAATCTTCGCGCAAAGTTGCCGGGAACGCAAAGTTTAAAAAGGAGGGAACGAACCTGCGAATAAACACAAACACGAATTTATTTATTTTTAACGCGGGGACGTGAAGTTTTTTTGTAGATAGAAACTCCGAGACGTTGCGGCTTTGTGAGAGATTTTCGCGGGAACGAAAAATCCGCTTTCAATTGGCGTTCCCGAGGAATAAAATTCCTCACGCTATGACACCCAACAAGGAAACATTTTCTAAACTCGCTCAACAATACAAGTCGGAGTTGCTTGATAACGTGCTCCCGTTTTGGCTCGAAAAGTCGCAGGACAAGGAGTTCGGTGGCTATTTTACCTGCCTCGATCGCGACGGCAGCGTTTTTGACACGGACAAATTTATCTGGTTGCAGGGACGTCAGGTTTGGATGTTTTCCTTCCTTTACAACCGCGTTGAAAAGCGCAAGGAATGGCTCGATTGTGCAATTCAGGGAGCGGAATTTTTGAAAAAATACGGGCACGACGGAGAGTATAACTTCTACTTTTCGCTGGCACGGGACGGAACGCCGCAAGTCGAGCCGTATAATATTTTCTCGAACACGTTTGCGTGTATGGCGTTCGGGCAACTCTCGATTGCTACCGGAAACGCAGAATATGCGGAGATTTCCAAAAAGGCGTTTGATCGCGTGATCGCACGTTTTGACAATCCGAAGGGGCGCTGGAGCAAGGCTTCTCCGAAGGCGCGTCCGATGAAAGCGTTCGCGCTTCCGATGATCGTCTGCAACCTCGCACTCGAAATCGAGCCGCTTGTCGATCCCGCGTTTTTACAAAAAACCATCGATACGTGTATTCACCTGGTTGTCGACGAATTTTACCGCCCGGATGTCGGCCCGGGGCTGATTGTCGAACACCTCAACGCCGACGGCACGCTCGCCGACAACATGGACGGGCGTTTGCTCAATCCGGGACACATGATTGAATCGACGTGGTTCCTGATGGATCTCGGTGAGCGGCAAAATGATCCCGCGCTCATCGAAAAAGCCAAAACGATTTGCCTCAACGCTCTCGAATACGGTTGGGACGAAAAATTCGGCGGAATTTTCTATTTTATGGACCGTCTTGGGCGTCCGCTCCAGCAGCTTGAATGGGATCAGAAACTCTGGTGGGTGCACATTGAAACGCTCATTGCGTTGCTTAAAGGTTACCGCCTCACGGGAGACCCGAAATGCTGGGAATGGTTTACGCGAATTCACGATTACGCGTGGAAGCATTTTAAGGACGAAAAATATCCGGAATGGTTCGGTTATCTTACGCGTCAGGGCGAGCCGTTGCTTTCTCTCAAGGGCGGCAAATGGAAGGGTTGCTTCCACGTCCCGCGCGGGCTGTATCAGTGCTGGCAACAGCTCGAAATGCTCGCGAAATAAGCGGGTTGTTTCGATCGAAATTCCTTTTGGAAAACGTTCCCGTGAGGCTCCTCGCGGGAACGTTTTTTTTTGCAGATTGTGTGTTGATTCATAAAAGGATTTTTCCGAATATTTTGAGTATGAAAAAACCTCGAGTTTTCACTCTCGCAACCTTATCGATGCTTGCCGGAGTCGGCGTTCCCGCCGTCGCGCAGGAAAAACCGAACGTGATTGTCGTCATCGCGGACGACTTGGGTTACGGCGATGTTTCCGCTTACGGCGGAGCCTTGAAAACTCCGAATTTTGACCGTTTGGCAAACAGCGGTTTGCGGTTTACGCGAGGGTATGCGGCATCTGCAACGAGTTCTCCGAGCCGCTACGCGCTTCTCACGGGTGTTTATCCGTGGCGGAAGAATGTGAATATTTTGCCGGGAGATTCTCCGTTGATAATTCCGACGGACAAACCGACGATTGCCACGATGTTTCAAAAATGCGGATATCGGACTTGCGCAATCGGAAAATGGCATCTCGGGCTCGGGCGCGGGAACTCGAATTGGAACCGGAAAATTTCGCCGGGACCGCAGGAAATCGGCTTTGATCACTCGTTTATTATGGCGGCGACCAACGACCGTGTGCCCTGTGTTTATTTTTCCGACGGCTACGTCGTCAACCGCGATCCCGCCGATCCGATTTCTGTCAGTTACCGCAAAAATTTTCCGGGCGAACCGACCGGAAAAACGCATCCGCACTTGCTCAAACAACAGCCGGCTCCGAATCACGGGCACGCGGATTCAATCGTCAACGGCATTTCCCGCATCGGTTTTATGAAAGGCGGGGAAAAGGCGCGTTGGGTCGATGAGGAAATGGCGGCGGTTTTTGCCGGCGAGGCTCATGCATTTATTCGAGCAAACAAAAATCGTCCGCTCTTTATGTATTACGCGCTACACCAGCCTCACGTCCCGCGCGTTCCGAATGCGAAATTTGCCGGAAAGTCCGGGCTGGGACCTCGCGGGGACGCAATTTTGGAAGCGGATGCGCAGGTCGGAGAATTGCTTGATTTGCTTGAAGCGGAAAAACTCGATAAAAACACGCTTATCGTGTTTACGAGCGACAACGGTCCCGTGCTCAATGACGGCTACGCAGACCTTGCCGAAGAGCTTGCGGCGGAGAAAAATTACCGTCCTTCGGGCGCTTTGCGCGGCGGCAAATACAGTTTGTTCGAGGGCGGAACGCGCGTCCCGTTTATCGTGAGTTGGCAGGGGCGCGTTGCTCCGGGCGTTTCGGACGTTCCCGTGGCGCAACTCGACTTGTTCGCGAGTCTTGCCTCGCTGGTCGGCGGGAACGTTCCCGTCGAAGCGGATTCGGAAAACCACCTCGATGTTTTACTCGGAAAAAATAAAACGCAGGGGCGGAAAAATTTTGTTGTTGAAGCAACGGGACGACTTGCTTATCGCGAAGGCGATTTCCTCTACATTCCGGCGCGACCGAAATTGCCGTCGGTCGCGTGGCTGACGAAAATCGAAAACGGGAACGCGAAACAGGACGCGCTCTACAACGTTGCGGACGATCCCGCGCAGCAAAAAAATCTCGCGGAAACGCTCCCGGAAAAACTCCGGCAGATGCGCGATGCCTATCTGGACGCGACGGATATGCCCGTTCAACCGCTTTTTCGGAGCCGTAAGTTTTAGTCTTTAACTTTCCGCGTTGAGCGGCACTTGGGCGCGGGAACGGCTTCCGGCTTGGCTTTTTTCGGGAACGCGAAAACGAGTGCGTTGTTTTTCACATCGACTTTGATCGTTCCCGCGACGAGTTTGCCGTTGCGCAAAATTTCTTCCGCAAGCGGATCTTCAAGATTGCGTTCTACGGCGCGGCGCAACGGGCGTGCTCCGAATTTTTCGTCATAACCGGCTTCGACCAAGAACTTCAACACGGCTTCGCTCAACGCGAGGCGCACGCCGTGCAGTTCGAGGCGCTTGGCAACATTCGCCGTTTCCAGCCGCACGATTTCCGTCAAACTGTCTTTCGTAAGCGGGCGGAAGAAAATCAGTTCCGTGAGGCGGTTCAGAAATTCCGGTTTGAAAACGCGCTTGGTTTCGTCCGAAAGGCGAGATTTCGTTTTTTCAAAATCCGCGTCGGCATCAAGCCCGACATCGAAGCCCATCGCGGCGTTTTTCTGCAAAATATCCGCACCGACATTCGATGTCATAATCAGAATCGTGTTGCGAAAATCGACCGTGCGTCCGAGCGAATCCGTCAGGCGACCGTCTTCCAGAACCTGAAGTAAAAGCTGAATTACGTCCGGATGCGCTTTTTCGATTTCGTCAAACAAAACCACGGAATACGGTTTGCGGCGCACGGCTTCCGTAAGCATTCCGCCTTCTTCATAGCCGACGTAGCCCGGCGGCGAACCGATGAGGCGCGAAACCGTGTGCTTTTCCATGTATTCGGACATATCGATTTGGATTAGCGCGTCGCGTTGCCCGAACATCCGTTCGGCAAGCGTTTTCGCAAGGTGCGTTTTGCCGACGCCGGTCGGTCCGAGGAAAAGGAACGAGCCGATCGGGCGGCGCGGATCTTTCAAATCCGCGCGGGAACGGCGAAGTGCGCGCGCAATGACGGTGCAGGCTTCGTCTTGCGCGATGACGGATTTTTGCAAATCCTTTTCGAGTTCGAGCAACTTTTGCGATTCCGATTTTTCCATGCGAGTCAGCGGAATTCCCGTCCAATCCGAAACGACGCGCAAAACGTGGTCTTCGGTCACGGGCGTTGCGGCGGAATCGCGTTTGCGGCGCCATTCTTCCGTGAGTAGATCGCGCTTGGCGACGAGCTTTTTTTCTTCCTGCAAAAGCGTTCCCGCGCGCTCGTAGTCTTCCGCATCGGAAGCGAGTTTTTTTTCGGCAACGATATCGTCGATTTTTTTTGAAAGGTCTCCGAGTTCCCGCGGCGGTTCAAAAGAATCGATGCGCACGCGCGAGCCGGCTTCGTCGAGAATGTCGATCGCCTTGTCCGGCAAATTGCGCTCGGTAATATAGCGGTCGGAATAACGCACGGCGGCGACAATCGCTTCCGGCGTGTAGCGGCAACGGTGGTGCGCTTCGTATTTCGGCGCCACGCCCTGCAAAATGCGAATGGCATCGGCGGCGGAAGGCGGTTCGACTTTGACGCTTTGGAAACGGCGTTCGAGCGCAGGATCTTTTTCCACGGATTTGCGGTATTCGGCAAGCGTTGTCGCGCCGATGCATTGAACTTCGCCGCGCGAGAGCGCCGGCTTCAAAATGTTTGCGGCATCCATCGAGCCTTCCGCGCCGCCTGCACCGATGATGGTGTGGAGCTCGTCGATGAAAAGAATCACGTTTTTCGCGCGTTTGATTTCTTCCATCACGAGTTTAATGCGTTCTTCAAATTGTCCGCGATATTTCGTTCCCGCGATCATGAGTGCGAGGTCGAGCGCGATGAGGCGCTTACCGGCAAGAATTTCGGGAACGTTTCCGGTGGCGATCGCTTGCGCCAAGCCCTCCACGATGGCGGTTTTGCCGACACCGGCTTCTCCGATGAGCACGGGATTATTTTTCGTGCGGCGGCACAAAATTTGGATAACGCGGCGAATTTCCGCCGTGCGACCGATGACGGGATCGGTTTCGCCTTTGCGCGCAATTTCCGTGAGGTCGCGCCCGAAGGCTTTCAGCGCCGTCATTTTTTCCTGACGGCGGTTTCCGCTTTCAACGGGATCGCGCATTTGCGGCTCGTCTTCGTTCCCGCCGGGAGCTGCGGCGGAATCGAGCGGGTCGTTCCCGCCGAATTCGGTTGCGCCGAAAATATCTTCGGGTGACGGAGGCGTTCCCGCGTTATCCGAAGCCTCCGGATCGAGTTCGATTCGGATTTGGCGACGGGCTTTTTCCAAGTTGAGTCCGCGTGCGGCAAGAGCTTTGGCGGCAACACCGTCGCTTTCGGCGAGCAGACCGAGCAAAATGTGTTCAGAGCCGATGTAGTTGTGTCCGAGTTGTTTCGCTTCGCGGCGCGCCAAAAGAAGGACTTTTTGCATACGCGGCGTGAGTGGAACGGGGTTGGAAATATGAACGTCTTCCGGTCCGGGCTGAAGGTGTTGCTCAATGGCTTCGCGCAGTTTTTCCGGGTCAACACCGAGGCGGACGAGCACGTTATGGGCGACGCCGTTCCCGAGCGCAAGCAAGCCGAGTAGCATATGCTCGGTGCTGACGTAATTGTGATGCCGCCGCGCGGCTTCGCTTGCCGCGTTGCGCATTGCATCTTTTGCCCGTTTCGTGAAATTGTCGTCGTTGTTCATGCTTCTTGGTTTTTATTAAAAACGATGCAGGAAAAATGCCAAATTGAAATTTAGCAAAGCATCCGCTTTGCTAAATTTCAATTTGCGGGAACGCGGGCGTGTCGCGTAGGATTAGCACGCAATGACAGAAATTTTCTTTTCAGTAGTCGCTCTGATTGTCGGATATTTTCTTGGTGCCATTCCGTTTGCGGTTATCGTCGCTAAGCGTCACGGAGTGGATATTCTCACCGCCGGAAGCGGGAATCCCGGGGCGACCAATGTGAAGCGCACCTGCGGAAAAACGGCGGGAAATCTCGTATTTTTCCTCGATTTGCTCAAAGGCTTTGTCGCGGCGTTTTGGCCGTGGTTGCTGATGGGCGCACTTGAGCCGACCGATCCCGTCGCGGCGCAAAACTGGCCGCACGCGATTGCCGTGGCGCAACTTTGCGGTTTTACGGGAGCGCTCCTCGGACACTGCTTTTCGATTTTTCTGAAATTTAAAGGCGGGAAGGGCGTTTCGACGACGATCGGCGGCTTGCTCGGGGCGATGCCGATTGCGGTGCTCGCAGGAATCGTTGTCTGGCTTGCCGTTTATTTTTCGACGCGTATTGTTGCGATAGCTTCGATGGTTTTCGGGCTTTCGTTGCCGTTGGCGGCGATGATTTTGGCGAAGTTTTTCCCGTCGCTCGGCTATACGGTAGTCCACGTCGGATTCTGCCTTGTTGTAGCGATTTTCATTATCATTATGCACCGCTCGAATATTGCGCGTTTGATGCGCGGTGAGGAAAATTCTTTCAAGAAATAAATTCCGTTTCAGCGGGAGAGCGTAATTAAAAATTAACGACAAAACTATTTTTTCAGATGAGTAAAACAAAAATCGGTATCGGTTTTATCGGCTTCGGAACAGTCGGTCAGGGCGTTTGGAAGCATTTGCAGGCACAGCGCGAAGAGTTGGAAGCGCGGCTTGGCTTGGAAATCACGTTCCCGCGCGTTGCCGTGCGCGATTTGACACGGGAACGCGGCGTGAGCGTTCCCGCAGACGTGCTGACGGCGGATCCGATGGAAGTTGTGAACGACCCGAACGTGAATGTCGTTTGCGAACTCATGGGCGGCACGACGAAGGCGAAAGATTACACGCTTGCGGCACTCAAACTCGGGAAAGTCGTTGTTTCCGCAAACAAGGCGCTGATTTACGAATTCGGGCGCGAAGTTTTTGAAGCCGTTAAAACTTTCGGCGGGCATTACTACTTTGAGGCTTCCGTCGCCGGCGGGATTCCGATTATTAAAACGCTCCGCGAAGGCTTGGTCGCCAACCGCTTTGAATCCATCGCGGGAATTATCAACGGCACTTGCAATTACATTCTCTCCCGCATGGAAGCGGAAGGAAAGTCTTACGAGGAAATTTTGCAGGACGCGAAAAAACTTGGCTACGTCGAAGCGGACGACCGCTTGGACCTCGACGGCTGGGACGCGTTCCATAAAGCTGTTATCCTCGCATTTCTTGCTCACGGGAAGTGGGTTTCCGAGCGCGATGCCCTCGTCGAAGGCATCCGCAACGTCACGCTCGAAGATATGCACCGCGCGCGCGATTTCGGTTATCGCATCAAACTGCTCGGCATGATTCGCCGCAATTTTAAAACCGGCGCTCTTTCGCTCGGCGTTTATCCCGCGCTCATTCCGCTCGACAAAACACTCGCGCGCGTGGACGGCGTTTACAACGCGATTAAACTTTCCGGCGATGTCGCGGGAACGACGATTCTCATCGGGCGCGGCGCCGGGCAGGATGCCACGTCTTCCGCTGTTATCAGCGACATCGTGGATGCCATGATCGGTATTCGCGACGATGCGCACAAATTCCTTACTCCGAGCGACATCGATGCGTGTTACCGTCTCGGCGAAACCGCTCGCATGGCGACGATGGACGAAATTCGCTCGAAGTTTTACCTGCGTATTTCGATTTTGGACGAACCGGGAACGCTCGTCGGGTTTTACTCCGTGCTCGCCAAACACGGCGTTTCCGTCGCCCGCGTCGTTACTTACGAGCATCCGGGCGAACGTCGCGGCACGATTACGCTTGCGACTTATCCGACTTCGGAAGCTGTCATGGAGCGCGTCATCGAAGAACTCAAGACGCTCCCGCAGATTCTTACTGCGCCGCTTTTGCTTCGTATTTACGAGCCGACGCGCGAGTAATTTTTTGAAAAATTAAAGGTAAGGCTTAACGCCTGTCGCAATGCGTTCCCGTGATTTGTTTCGCGGGAACGTTTTCTTTTTTTTAGACAAAAACGCAAAAAGCGTGCGCTTGAACTACAGAATCGGCATTCCGCCGCATTCGTTAAATCGTTGATCCCTATGAAAAAGAAATCGTTTATTGTTTCGGTTTGTGCGGCGCTTTTCGCACTGCTTTTGGTCGCCGGCTGTGATTGCTGCGAAAAGAAGCACCATCAAAAAGGCAAACACAAAACCTGTCAAAGTTGCCAGTGTCAGCAAAACAACGGTAACAACGCGAACAACGGCGTCGTTATCACCGAAGAAGATGCCTTGCTGGAGGTTGTCCCCGATACGCCTCCTGCAAATCCGCCTGCAAAGTAAGAAAAAACACAAGAACACGAACGTGTGTGTTCGGGCTCGGTTTTCGCATATTCGCGGGAGCCGAGCCTTTTTTAGTGGAAAAGGGAAGATAAGGGAGGAGAGTTGGCAAGTTGAAGGTTGAAGACGGAAATGCGGAGAGTCAGAATGTTCTCATGCTTCATAAAATCCGTTGTTGCCTTTCTGTTTTGAGTTTTCTCTGTGTCGCGGCGTTTTCCGCGTTTGCGGCGTGCGAAGTGATTCCGCTTCCGCAAAAATATGAAGAGAAAAAATCTTTTGTTCCCGTGGCAGGCTTGGACAAACGCGTTTCCGTGACACGCGTAAAATCGCTCGAAGGCGTTCCCGCACACGCACAGAACGAAGCCTACGCGATGACCGTTTCCAAAAGCGGCGTGAAAATCAAAGTTGTCGGTGATGCCGGTAAATCCAATGCGCACAAGACACTTGCGCAGCTGATTAAAAACGCGGGAGACAAGGGTGTTCCCGTGTGCAAAATTCTTGATTGGCCGGCGTTCCCGATGCGCGGATTTATGATGGATTGCGGGCGCAGCTACATTCCGCTTTCGGACTTGAAAGGAATCATCGATTTTTGCGCCGAGTATAAAATCAACATTTTTCACTGGCACCTTACGGAAAATCAGGGTTGGCGCACGGAGAGTCGCGTGTATCCGGAACTTAATGACAAAAAAAATTACACGCGTGACCACGGGAAATTTTACACATTTAAGGAAATTCGCGAACTCGTAGATTACTGCGATGCCCGGGGCGTAATGCTCATTCCCGAAGTCGATATGCCCGGACACAGCGCGGCGTTCGAGCGCACATTTAAATGCAGTATGCAGAGCGAAAAAGGCACGGCGATTCTGAAAAAACTCGTCGATGAATTGATTCGCGAAGGATTTTCTTCAAAAACGGTTCCGTATTTTCACATCGGAACGGACGAAGTGCGCATTACGAATCCGAAGTTCGTTCCCGAAATGGTGGCGTTTGTGCGGGAGCGCGGGAAAAAAGTTGCCACATGGAATCCCGGCGCAAACTACAAACCGGGTGAAATTGATCTCGTGCAAATGTGGAGCGGGCGCGGACGTCCGCTTGCGGGAACGCCGTCGCTCGACAGCCGTTTGCATTATTTCAATCACTTCGATTCGTTTGCCGATCCCGTCGCTGTGTTTTTCTCGAATTTCGCGGAAACGACGCAAGCGAACGACACAATCGCCGGTGGGATCGCCGCGATTTGGTGCGACCGCTACATTGTCGGGACGGACGCAATTCTCGCGCACAACTCGTTTTATCCGTCGATTCTCGCTTTCGCCGAAAGCGCGTGGCACGGCGGGCGCACGGAGTATTTTCACAACACGGGAACGGTGATTCCGCTTGAAGGCGAAAAACTTGCGCAACTCAAGGATTTTGAGCGTCGTATGCTTCCCGTGAAAAAAGAACTCGGCGCAAAGATGCCGTGGGTGCCGCAAGCCGATATGGTTTGGCGCATTACGGATTTTTTCCCGAATGACGGCAAGCTCGACAAAGCGTTCCCGCCGGAAAAAGAACTGAAAAGCGAATACGAATTTGAAGGCAAAAAAATCGGCACGCGCGAAGCTCGCGGTGCGGGTATTTATTTGCGCCACGTTTGGGGGCCGGGCGGACTCGGTACCGTTTCCGCATTTTTCAAAAATCCGCGTGCTAATTCCACGGTTTATGCGTATTCGTGGGTCTGGTCTCCGAAGGCGCAAAAGGTCGGCGTTTGGGCACAGGGACACAAAATCAGTCCGTCCGAGCCGGATTTGCCACCGCCGCAGGGCAAGTGGGATGCTCACAACACGCGTTTTTGGTTGAACGACAAGGAGATTCTCCCGCCGAAATGGGAAAGCTCGCACAAGGCGAGAAATCAGGAAACCCCGTTGACGAACGAAAACTTTGAAGTGCGTCCGCCGATTCCCGTGCAACTCAAACAAGGTTGGAACAAGGTTTTGGTGAAGCTCCCGATTGGTGGTTTGCATCAAAATGCGACTCAACAGGCGCGCCTCACGAAATGGATGTTTACGTTTGCGCTCGTTTCGCCGAAGGGCGACGCTCCCGTTGACGGTTTGATTTGGTCGCCGGATAAAAAGAAAGACTGACGGGAAAAAAAGGAGCGGAATGCTCCGAGTGTTTCCGGAATTAGGAGCGAGAATTTCTCGTTCCTTTTTTTTGAGAAATAAATACTACCGATTTTGTATGTTTTTGCTTGCGGAACGCATCGTTCCGGTTATTTTGACTGCGCCGTCGGAAGGGGGTGTTCCGCGGCGAGAGTTCTCTTAATTCACTAAAAACAGAAAGGAAAAGTAATGAAAAATAAAATACTGATCGGGGCTTCTCTATTTCTGGCATTCGCCGGGAACGTTCAGGCGGAGGCTATTTGGGTAAAATCCGGAAGTTTGCAGAAGTTCCTTTACTCGGGGGCGGCGATGACGAAAGGGTTGGATGGTTTTTCCGGTGAAACCAAAACAAATTACGCCATTAATTTTGGCGAAGATGCGAAATACGTTATCGGTTACGGAATTCGTTACGGAGGTTCGTCAAATCAGGCGAATATTTCCAACGTGATGTTCGCGTTTTCCGGAAAAGATTATTCGCTCGTCGTGGGGAAGTCTCGCGAAAATCGCTTATGCGTCGGGGAGATTCAAGGCGGATTCTTTTCGACGGAAACAAATACGCCATACACGTTCTCAGACGTGATGTATACGAAGATTCCCGAAATGACGGTGCTGGATTCCGCGTGGCAAACAAGCGGGAATTACACTTACGAAATCACATTGGAAACGTCGTCTGCCGGTCCCGACAAGATTTCGGTGTACATCCAGGAGCTGAATAAGACTTACGATTATACTGTTAAGTCTGCCAACGATGCGGCGATGTCGCTTATCGGTTTTCAAATGTACGGCATAAATTACAGTAGTAAGGTTGAGGCGGCAGAATCTGCAATGCTTGCGAGTTGGGTTGCGGTGCAAAAATACGTGAAATATTCGCCGGAACCCGAGCCGCGCTTGCCCGAACCGTCTGCATTCGGCTTGCTCGCGGGAACGTTTGCTCTCACGCTTGCGTCGTCCCGCCGGATGCGCCGCAAAGGGAAGTAGTCGAAAGAAAAAGAAAACGCGCTTAGGGGTTCGAGTCCCTAAGCGCGTTTTATACGGAAAAGCCCGCGAATTTTTAAATTCGCGGGCTTTTGAAAATGGTGCTCAAGAGGGGACTCGAACCCCTAAGCCTCTCGGCATATGCACCTCAAGCATACGTGTCTACCAATTTCACCACCTGAGCAATGGAAAAATGTGAGATTCAGTGAATCGCGTTTTTGAATCGAAGGCAAGCGGAAAAAATATTTTTTTTGTTTTGCGGAGAAGATTTCATTCACGGGCACGGTTTTTCTCCGCGAAAACGGCGAGAAAAACAATGCCGACAATGACTCCCGCAATCCACGAGGGCGTATACGGGAGCGCAAGTCCGCCGACTCCGTGCGGGGCATTCAGAAAATACGCGGCGCAAACGCTTGTGAGAAACGCCGCGGGAACGCTGAGATACCAGTGCGGTTTGCGTTCCCGTGCGAGCCATATGGCACACGCCCAAAGTGTGATCGCCGCAAGAAGCTGGTTGGCGAGCCCGACGTAGCGCCAGATGATTTCAAACTTGATTTGGCTGAGGAGTAGGGCGACGGCGAAAATCGGGATTGAAACCCAAAAACGGTTACGCATCGGCTTTTGAGAAATTTTGAGCGCGTCTGCCGCGATGAGGCGCACGCTACGCAGGGCAGTGTCGCCGGAGGTAATCGGACAAACGATAACTCCGAGAATCGCGGCAACGGCGCCGACGGTGCCGAGCCATGCCGTGCATATTTCATTGACGAGGACGGCGGGCGGTTTGCCGGACGCGTTTAGTGCGTCAGCCCCGCCGCAATAGGCAATCGCCGCGCTTGCCCAAATCAGCGCAATGACACCTTCGGCAATCATTGCGCCGTAGAAAACGGGACGCGCGTGTTTTTCGCTTTTAAGGCAACGCGCCATCATCGGGGATTGAGTCGCGTGGAAGCCGGAAATCGCTCCGCAGGAAATGACGATGAAAAGCGTCGGGAAAAGCGGATTGAGGTCGGGATTGGCGTGGAAGTTTTTTAATGCCGACAACGTGAGCTCCGGCATGGAGAGCGTTCCCGCGAAACTTTGCCAAAGCATGGCTCCGGCGACACCGACAGCCATGAAAATAAGCGCAACGCTGAAAATCGGGTAGATGCTTCCGATGATTTTGTCGATGGGAAGCAGGACGGCGAGTACATAGTAACCGATGATGATTCCCGTCCAAAAGGGAATCCAGCCGAGCGTTCCCGCGAAGGGGAGCGTAATTCCGGCGGAGGAAATCAGGTTTTCTGCGGGAACTCCGTCAAGAAGCGATGCGGACTGTGTTGCGAGCAATCCGGCGGGCCCGTTGACAAAAGCGACTCCGACGGCGAGGAGCATGATTCCGGAAAACAGAATCAGAAATCGCTGCATCCCTTTGCCGAGAAATTTTCCGATGAGGTCGGGCAGGCTACAACCGTCAAAGCGCATGGAAATGGCTCCGGAGAAAAAATCGTGAGCGGCGCCCATGAAAATACAGCCGAGGACAATCCAAACGTAGGCGACCGGTCCGTAGGCAGCACCGAGGACAGCCCCGAAAATCGGGCCGAGTCCGGCGATGTTCAAGAGTTGAATCATGAACGTGCGCCACGGCTTGATTTCGATGTAGTCCACGCCGTCGCAAAGACGTTGGACGGGTGTTTCCCGGTCGGGATCGACGCCGAAAAGGTCGGCGATAAACTTTCCGTAAAAAACGTAGCCCAGAATTAGACAGACAAGTGCGACAATGAATGTAATCATGAGGAGAAAGGGACGATTAAAAAACCGAAAACCGAAAATTGAAAGTTGAAAGTTGGGATTGGCGGGCGTTCACGTGCACCGTTGTGCGGGAACGGTTTAAAAAGTTTTGAAATTCTTGTTTTAGAACAAAAAAAGATTGAAAAAACGCCGTCGGGCGGCTTTATTTTCTAACAAATAACCCCCCAATCCCCCTCATGAATATTCCTCTGAAGAAATACTTGGTGGCGGCACTTGTCGCCGTTGTTTCCTTTGTTCCGGCGGTTTTCGCTCAAGATGCCAAAAAACCTCCGCTGATTGAGGTCGAAAAGGTCGATTTCAAGACGGAAAAAATGCCGTATTATGACCAAACCCAGAAATGGGCGATGACGGAAGTGCGTTTTCGCGTGAAGCCGTTCGCGCCGACCTACGTTCAGGATGCGTATTTGAACAACGTGAAAATGACGTTGACCTTGGTTTATCCGAAATCTCTCGGCTCCGTCACGGGCGGTCGCACGACGGGTTCTGCGGAAGATCGTGAAGCCGCGCTTGAAGCTGCTTCCGAAGAAGCCGGAAGCAATGCAAAGTTTTCCTATTACCGCGCAACGGTTTCGTTTGCCGGATTGAAAATCGGCGGCGCGTCCCGCTATGTGCGTTTCTTTATCCCCGGCGAAGTCGTCGATCGCGAAGTGCGCGGCGGCGGAGAAGCGGCGCGCTACTGGTCGGGTTCGGCGGTGCCGATGGCGTATTGGGTTTCGTTCACCTACGACGGGAACGAAGTTCCGCTCTATAAGCCGGACGGAAAGCTGATGTTCCCGAAGTCCATCGGTGGTATGGCTCCGTGGGCGCGCAATATGTCGAAAGCGAATTTCGAAAAGTTCAGCTCGGAAGCGGATTCCTCCGTTTCGGACACGAAGGGGCTTCTGATGCCGCAGACGTATCTTCCCTACAATGTTTGGCCGAAAGATACGCCGACGATTCTTCGTGAAGAAATTCAGCAGTAAAAAATCTTTGATATTCGTTCCCGCGCGGGAGGCGTTCCCGTGGCGGGATTTCTTTTTTCAACCTTTAAAACATAAAAATAGCCGATGAGCAGTAATGCAAAAAAAATTACGGTGAATTGCGGAACGACTCACGTTTCCGTTTCGGTTTTTTCGGAAAAGGCGGGAAGCCTCGTTCTCGAAAAACTCGTCGTTGAGGAACTTTCTTACGATTACACGGAAGAGGAAGCGTGGGCGAGTGCCGCCTCCGGTGCGCTGAGCAATATTTTCAAGTCTCTCAAGATTAAGGGCGCGGCAACGGTTATTGCGCCGGGGCATTTGATCCTGACGAAAAATGTAAAGGTGCCGCAGGTCGAAGCGTCGCGCCAACGCCAGATTATCGAATTTGAGGCGCAGGAAAAATTCCCGTTCCCGCCGTCGGAATTGGTTTGGGACAGTCAGATTATTTCGACGGACGGCGTTGAAGCGGAGGTCGTTCTTTTTGCCATAAAGCGCGATAACGCCAATCGCTTCGCGGCGCAGATGATGCGCGCAGGCATTACGCCGGAAATTATTCAACCGTCGACGAATCTTGATTACCAGGCGTATCGCTTCCTGAACGTCGATGCTCAGGAAAATGTGCTCATCGTTAATGTCGGCGCGCGCACGACGAACCTTACGTTTGTTACGGAAGAAGGATTCAGCATTCAAAACTGTGCCGTCGGCGGGAACTTCCTTACGCAGTCGATTGCGGATTCTATCGGAAAGCCGTTCCCGGCGGCGGAACGCTTGAAAGTCAACTATTTTTCCGGAGTGACGGATGTTGCGGAAGATGATCCGCACGTCGTTAAGATGAGGGAAAACGCGCAGGCGTTTTGCCGTCGTTTGTGCCAGGAAATCACGCGCCGAGTCGTTAATCAGAAGCGCCAGAATCCGAAGGGCGCTCCGACGAAAATCCTTTTGACCGGGCGCGGCTCGCTTCTTCCCGGACTTTCCGATGCGTTGGCGGAAACGCAACGTATCCCCGTGGAGTATTTCGAGCCGACCGTTCCCGTGCAGGTTGGCGCGGGTGTCGATTCCGGATACTTTGATTCCGTTCGCTTCCTGCTTTCGGAAGTTATCGGAGACGCGGCGGAACTCCTTGATGTTTCGCACAAGCAGGTGAATTTGCTTCCGCCTCAAATTGCGTCGGACATCGCATTTTCCAAGAAAAAACCGTTCTTCGTCGCTGCCGCATTACTCTTGGCGATTGCTCCGTGGCCGGCATTCCTCGGTTTGGGTGCGTCCGAAAAGGCGTTGGAAAGCGAAAGCAAGGCTTTGATCGCGGAGAAAAAGACGCTGGAAGCGCGTCAGGCAGAACTCACCGAACTCGCGGAATCGAACGTTCCCGTGGCGGCTTATGTCGAAACGCTTGACGGCGTGCTCGCTTCTCGCAACGCATGGAACGCGTTCCTCGCGGATATCCAAAAATGTGTGGATTCCCTGCAAGCTCCCGCAATCGGAGAAGACGGGGAAAAAACGTATTCTTCGCATCGCCACATTTGGGTAGACGGTCTTCGTGTTTCCAAGAGCGTTGTCGCCCCGGACGTAACGGAAGACGACGATTCCGGTGCGCAAAAACCGAAGGTGCGCACGGAAGTCGAACTCAAATTGCGCCTGTTGATTCCGGAGGTGGACGGCTTGAAGCCCGAACACAATGCTTCCGCATTTAACAGTCGCCGTCGCGCCGTGCTCAATGCTTTCAAAAAATCGGAATTCGTGGAAAAAGTCAGCGACCAGGCAAATGTTTCCCGCCCGAATTTCCCGACGCTTACGCTGAAGCTCATTTTGAAACCCGAGAAAGGAATTTAATCGATGAAAAAAGATAAAGTATTTGCGGTAATTGTCGGCATTTTCGCGCTGGCGTTTCTCGCCGGTGTGGGATTTTGCGTGAAAGAATTTCTCGCGATTTCTTCAACCAAAGCCTCGATTGAAAAGACGGAAAAATCCTTGAAACGCCTCGCCAATCGCGGGAACGAGCCGGCTCTGACCGAGGAAAATCTCGCTGTCGGGAACGCCAATGCGCAAAAGCTCGTAGCGGCAAAGACGCAGAAAATCGCCGCCGTGAAAGGTAAAAAAGCCTCGCAACTGGAACCGAAGACGGGAACGGAAGCGGGTGATTTTTCGAGTTCCCTGCTTAGCGATGTGAATGAGCGCGCAAAAAAAATGCAGAGCGAAAAAATCGTGCTCGACGGAGATGCCAAATCTTTCGGTTTTTCGCGTTACGCCGGGACTCAGACCAAACCCGCGTCGGAAGCTCTGCCGCTTCTCGGAATGGAGCAAAAAGTCGTTCAGTTGCTTACGGATAAGCTCGTTGACGCGCGGACGAAGCATGAAGCGGATTTGCGTAATAACAATCTTCTGGCGCCGGATAAGCGTGTGTTTCTCTGGATAAAGGGTATTCGGCGCGAAGCGGCAGAACTGCCGAAGAAAGCCGGAGCCGTGAATGCGCTCGTCAACAAAGACGAACTTTCCGTCGCTCCGACAGAAACATCTGCCGAAACCGGGTTGTATCGCCTGATCTGCACCGGAAATTCTCGTGGAACGATGTTCCCGTCGTTGCGTAAGCCGAATGCGGTGGACGCAGTCGCATTCCAAATCGGATTTGTCGCTCCGACGGCGGTGTTGCGAGATTTTATCGCGGCGTTTTCCGGCAAGGGCGAATATCCCGTTTTTGTTCGCGACGTTGCGGTTTCTCCCGTGAGCAACGGGGATATCGAAGCGAAGAAGGCGGAATTGAATCCTCCTCCGGTCACCGAGGTTGAGTCCGGCGTTCCCGCGCCTGCGGCGGATGAGTTTGACATTTTCGGCGGTGCTCCCGCCGAGTCGAATGCTCCCGCGGCGGCTCCCGTGATTCCCGATGTCCCGCCGACTTCCGTCGTTTCTCCGGAATCGCTTTCGGAATTTTGGGTAACGTTGGAGTATGTTTCTCCCGTTGAAAATCCGGTCTCTGTCGAAGAGAAAGAAGAGGAATAATTTGCCATGAAAAATTCGGATAAACTTCTTTTTGTTGTTGCGCTTCTCGCCTGTGTCGGCGGGTGTGTCGCTTATGCATTACTTTCCCCGCAGTCGGCAAAACCTAACAAGGTAACTGCAAAAACCTTAAAGGGTGCTGAAATTGCGACGTGGACGGCGAATGGTGAACCCCAAAACGCTGCGACCGTTTGGACGGCTCCCGCGCCGGATGCGGTCGAAGGTTGGAATTACGACTTGTTTTCCGCCCCGGAAATCAGTTGGGATTCCAAACAGAAAAAATATTTTGCGAAAGAACTTCCTCCGCCGCCCGAAGAAGTCTTCGGCTTGACGCTGAAATCGTTGTCGCACCCGAAATTCCGCCTCGTCATCAATTCTTATTCGGCAGGAAAAGAACCGGTGCCCGAATCTACCGCTCCCGGTCGCTACGCCGCGGTGCTTAACATTGCCGACATCTCCGGAGGCAATCCGAAGTCGAAATTCGTAAATTTCGGTTCCCGTGAGATGTTGCCGATTACGCTTGACGACAACACCGTTGACGGAGTTCGTGTGGTGCGTCTTGTTCCGGAAAAGCCGGTAACGATCGAAGGAACGGGAGCGAAACTCAAAGAATTCCGCATTACTCAGCAAATGAGTTCGAGCGGGTTCAGCAAAAAGTATTCTGCGGTTGTTATCGACGAGTCCGGGCGGACTCCGCGCGAATTTACGATTGGCGTCGCTCCCGTGCAGGACAAGAATCGCACGGAAGCCGTCTTTACGGACGGGGTGTCGGAGTGGCTTTATAGCGAAACCCGCGTTCCCGGACGCAAGGATGTCGTCCGCGAAATTGCCTCCAGATCATCCTCTTCGGAGCCGTTCAAATTCGTTGAAAACGGTAAAGAAATCCGCATCGGAGAAGAGGTTTTTCGCATTAAAGGTCTTGACATTTCCGCTCAAGAGGCAACAATTGAAAAACAATCCTCCGAGGTGGACAAGAAAACCAAAGCTCCGAAAACGACGGAGCGAGTTCTCTCCCCCGAGCGATAAGAATTTCAAATTACTCCATAGTTTTTAAACCCCTTAAATTAAACCTCTCACCTCGAGAAACCACCCCTCGCATGAACAAGCTCCTGCGCCTCCAAACCCTGTTCTCCTCAATCCTCGTTTCGACGACGTTCGTCGCTGCGCCCGCAATGTTCGCGGAAGAAGGAGAAGCTCCGCTCAATAACGCCGAGTCCAACGCTCCGGCGCCCGCCGATTCCTCCGAAGAAACGGCACTCGAACGCGTCGTTAAGCGTTACTCCGAAGTTTTTAAGGAAGTTGATGCCGCTCTTTTTAAAGCGAACGGTTATATTGCACAAGGTCGCACGGATGATGCGCTTGCTCTTTTGAGCGAAGCTGAATCCGCTTTGCCGGATAACGTCGCTTCCGTTCCGTTCCGCGACAAGATTTCGCTTATCCGTCAGCGCGCCATTGAAAAGCAAAACGGCGTTTCCGACACGTCTGTTGCCGAAGGCATGATTGACGATGCGCGCGTTCGCAATCGTAGCGCCATTCTCATGGCGGAACGCCATCTCGAAGAAGCGGGAGACCTCCTCGTGCGTCACCGTCTTCCGGATGCGATTTCCGCCGTCGACAAAGCCCGCACGGTCCTTCCGGTGCTTCCGTCTACGGTCAACGAGCAGAACCGCATCAAGGAAATGCGTGCGAAGATTTCCGCTGCGTATCTGCAGGAAGCTGTTGCAAAGCGCGCTCCGAAAGAAGCGGAATCCTATCTGAATGAAGTTAAGAACATTCTTGGGGAAAAGCATCGCCTTTACCTCAGCCTCAAAACCTATTTTGATGCGTGGTGCAAAACGCCGGATGCCTACAATCCGTATAATTTGAACCCGAATCTTGAGCGCAACGAAAAGGAAACGCAGACTCTCCTCGCTCACGCAAGCTCGCTCTATCTCTATGGTGACTACGAAGGAGCCTTGCGCGTTTACGACAATGTATTGCTCTTCGACGCGAACAACACGCAGGCGAAGGCAATGAAACTTCGTATCAACGAAATTTTGGCAAATTCTGCCGCCTACAACCATGAAGTAACGCGCACGACGATGCTCAACCACACGACCAATTCGTGGGATTTCGGGCGTGCATACTCCGTCGAAGCAAAGGCAGAAAACCAAAATCCGGATCAGAATCCGCTCAAGATCAAGATGGATCGCCTGCTTATTTCGGTGACTCTGCGTAATGCAAGCCTCCAGAGCGCGATTGATACCTTGAACGAACTCGCAAAGAGCTACGACCCGACCGGGCGCGGTCTTGATATCGTTATTGCAGAAGGCGTTCAAGGGCTTCAAGATCTTCCCCCGATCAATCTTTCCATTCAAAGCCAGCCGCTTTCAAAAGTTCTCGAACTGATTCTCCGTCGTGCGAATTACTCTTACGACATTCGCGACGGTATCGTTGAAGTCCACCCGGCTGTCGGAAACACGAATCTGCTCGAAGTCGAAATTCCGTCGACCAACGCCATCGAAAAGATGAAGAAGTCCGTCATGCGCACAACGGCTACGGCCGCAACGGCGGATGCCGGAAATGACCCGTGGGGCGGAGGCGCAGCTGCGGCGACGCAGGAAATTGATGAGACGGACGTGCCGAAACTTTATTTCCAGAAGCGCGGCATCAAGTTTGGTCCGGAAGACACGATTACTTGCGATGAAAACGTGTTTACGGTCGTCCACTCCGATCCGAAGGTTATCGAAAAGATCCGTCGCACGATTCAGAAGCTCGACGAAGACTCCATCAAGCAGGTCAATATCGAAGCGAAATTCATCGAAGTCAGCGATACGGCTCTCCACGAAGCGACTGCAAATTGGCGTCTTGCTAAGAACGGTGTCGTTCGTGCCGGAACCTACAATCGCGGTGCCCACGAAACGCACGCCGTTGATGCGGGAACGAAGAAGATCTCAATCGGTAATTCTCCGCAGTTTATCTACGACGATGAAGGCAACGTCGTTGGCGAAAATGACGGCGAAATGCGCTGGAAGACTTTTGACAGCCCGGTTCCGTCGATCAGGGGAGCTCTTGATTTCGGTCCTGCAGGAATTTCTAACCCGGCAGAAGTCGCCGACGGCGTTTTCGGCAGTGCGGTTCCGAGCTTCGTCGGCAACATCGGGACGCTTGGCGATTACGATGTCTACCTGCTTTTGAATCTCCTCGATAACAAGGCTGGGGCGGACATCATGGCGGCTCCGAGCCTCACGGTGGAAACCGAACAGCAGGCGGAAATCGAAATTGCTCAGTTGATCAACTTCCCGTCCTCTTACGACGATCCCCAGATGGAAGTTTCTTCTTCCGGAAGCAACAACAATAACAACAACAATTGGAGTAGCGGAGGCGGAACGGTGACGATTGCTCCGGCAGTCCCGCAGTTCGACCGCACGACGTCCGAAGAATTTGAAAAGGTCGGTATCATTCTCAATGTTACGCCGACTGTGAACGCGGATAACTCCATCAAGCTCACGATTGACGATCTCAAGATCATGGAATTTGAAGGCTTCATGGACTACGGAGGAACGGCTGTTTCCATGGTCGGTTCCACCATTGTCACGACGCCGATGACTTACTACCAGCCGGTCTTCAATATTCGCCGTGTCAAAACCTCCGTTACGATTGCGGACGGTGCGACGATGGTTATTGGGGGCTTGATGCGCGAAGAAATCCGCACGGTCGATGACAAGGTTCCGATTCTCGGTGACCTTCCGCTTATCGGTTCCGCTTTCCGTGGCACGTCCAAGGCTGTTCAGAAGAAGAATCTCCTCGTCTTCATCACCGGGAACTTGATTTCCCGCGGCGGTTCTGCTGCGATTTCCACCTTCCGTGGAACGACTCCGGCGGAAATTTACTCGAACCCGACGTTTATGACGTCCTCGGGTGTTCTCTACCGCGAATCGACGCGTCCGACGGAAACGGCTCCGACGACGACGGATGCGGCAAATACGCCGACCTCTGCCGGTTCGCTCTAATTAAGAGCGTTCCCGCGAAAAAAAAGCGTTCTCCTCTGCGGGAACGCTTTTTTTGTTTTTGTATTTTGGGAGAAACCGATGAGGGTTTATTGTGGAGGACGACAATCCTGTCGCCCTATCGGGATTCGAGTGAGGAGTGCCAAGCGCAAAATATCAAACATCAAGCAGACACTTCAAAGTTTTTGCCAAAGCAAAAACCTCTGCACGTCGCTTGGAGCTCGATGCCCGATGCTTAGCGCTCCAAAAATTCAGCCTTCAGCTGACTACTCGTCCCAGTCGAGACCGATGTCAATCCACGGGACGTTGTGGGTCAGCGCTCCGCAGGAAACAAAATCGGCTCCGACGGTTCCGAGAATCGGCAAACTTTCGATTGAAACTCCCCCGCTGATTTCCGTCCACGCTTCGTCGCCGATAAGTTCTACGGCTTTTTTCAAATCTTCGACGGAAAAATTGTCGAGGAGAATGATATCTGCGCTGGCTTCAAGAACCGGGGGAATCTGCGAGAGCGAGTCAACTTCGACTTCGCAGAGTAAATCCGGACGTTCCCGGCGCGACTGACGCACGATTGCGGCAAGGCGCGTTCCCGCGACGGCTTCGTCTGCCGCAAGGTGGTTGTCCTTGAGCATGAGGCGGTCATAGAGCCCGATACGGTGATTCCACGCTCCGCCGCACCCGACGGCGTATTTGTCGAGAACACGGTGTCCGGGCGTCGTTTTGCGCGTATCGAGCAACCGCGTAGAGGAATCTCCGAGTGCGGCAACGTAGCGCGCAGTTTGTGTGGCAATGCCGCTCATGCGTTGGAGAAAATTGAGCATGACACGCTCTGCCGTCAGCATTTGTGCGGCGTCGCCGGAAATGGTGCCGATCACGGTCCCTGCGGGAACGCTTTCTCCGTCGGAGACGTTCATTTTTGCCGAAACTTTTCCTCCGTAAACTTCGAGGATTACGGGAACGAGCGGAAGTCCGGAGAGCGTGCAGGCTTTGCGCGCTACAAACTTCGCGGAGGCAATTTTTCCCGCAGGAGCTGTGGTTTCCGTTGTCGGGTCTCCGGCGTGCTTCGGGCGCATCGCGGAGCAAAGTCCCGTTCCCGCAATATCTTCGTCGCGGGCGAGCGTAACGATAGTTTTGAGGTATTCGGAATCAATCTCATCCCAGCTTAAGCGGTGGCAGAGTCCCGGCGCTTCTTGCAGAGTTTTCTTCATAATCGAAAAGAAACTCTTTCCGCCGCGTTCCCGCAAGGTGAAAATGAATTCAATGTTTGTAATATGCAAAAAAACAAATTACAGTGGGAGCATACGCTGTATGAACAAAAAAATTTGGCTTTCGCTGGCTCACATGGGCGGGCACGAACAAGACTTCATCAAAGAAGCCTTCGACACGAATTGGGTGGTGCCGCTCGGACCGAACGTAAACGCGTTTGAAGCGGCACTCTCGGAGTATCTCGGGGAAAATCGCCACGCGGTCGCGCTCAGCGCGGGAACGGCGGCGTTGCATCTCGGGCTGATTCAACTCGGCGTCGGCGCGGGCGACGAGGTCATTTGCCAAAGTTTCACTTTCGCGGCGAGCGCGAATCCGGTTGTTTACTGCGGCGGCGTTCCCGTGTTTGTTGATTCCGAAGAAGATACCTGGAACATGGATCCGGTTTTGCTCGAAAAAGCAATTCTCGACCGCAAAGAAAAAACCGGGAAATTCCCGAAAGCGATCGTTCCCGTGCATCTTTACGGAATGCCGGCGAAAATGGACGAAATTTGCGCCGTTGCCGAAAAATACGGCGTCCCCGTGCTCGAAGATGCCGCCGAAGCCCTCGGCGCGGAATACAAAGGGCGCAAATGCGGCACTTTCGGCGATTTCGCCGCACTTTCGTTTAACGGAAATAAAATTATCACGACTTCCGGCGGCGGCGCGCTCATTTGCCGCACGCAGGAACAAGCCAAGCGCACGATGTTTTACGCAACGCAAGCGCGCGAAAACCGCCCGTATTACCAACACGAAAAAATCGGCTACAATTACCGCATGAGCAATATTTGCGCGGGAATCGGGCGCGGGCAAATGGAAGTGCTCGATGCGCACGTGGCTCGCCGCCGTCAAATCCACGCGCTCTACACGAAACTGCTCGCGGGAACGCCGGGAATCACCGTTAAGCAGGCTCCGGGCGCGGAATTTGCCTCGAACTTCTGGCTGACTTGTATTCTCGTCGACCCGGAAAAATTCGGCACGGATTACGAGGCTCTCCGGCAGAAACTTGATGCGGCAAACATTGAAACGCGTCCGCTTTGGAAACCGATGCATCTGCAGCCTGTTTACGCGTCGGCTCCGTTCTACGGGAACGGCACTTCGGAAAAAATCTTCTCGCAAGGGCTTTGCCTGCCGTCCGGTTCATCGCTTTCCGACGACGATATCGCCCGCGTCGTCAGCACTATCAAAGCGTAAAATTCCGACGTTACTTTAGGTTTTACGATGAAGCTCTATCGCGATTGTTTTAAGCGCATTTTTGATGTCACGCTCGCTTTGTGTGTGTTAATTGTCGCGTCTCCGCTGTTGCTGGTGCTTTGCATTTGGCTACATTTTGCAAACAAAGGTGCGGGGATTTTTTTTATGCAAGAGCGTCCGGGTAAACACGGAAAAGTTTTCAAAGTCATTAAATTTAAATCGATGACGGATGAGCGGGATGCCGAGGGGAACTTACTTCCGAATGAGCAACGTATTACCCGCGTCGGACGCTTCATTCGTTCGACGTCTCTCGACGAGCTTCCGCAGCTCATCAATATCTTGCGCGGCGATATTTCTATCGTCGGTCCCCGCCCATTGCACGTTTGCTATTTGCCGCTTTACACCAAAGAACAGGCGCGCCGACACGATGTTTTGCCGGGGGTAACGGGCTGGGCGCAAGTGCACGGGCGCAATGCTATCTCGTGGACGCGCAAGTTCGAGTTGGACGTTTGGTATGTCGATAATATTTCGTTTTGGGTGGACGTAAAAATCCTGTTTTTAACGGCTCTCAAAGTCCTGAAACGCGCCGATATCAACAGCGGCACGAAAGAAATCGGCATCGAACCTTTTAACGGGAGCAACTAATGAAAAGTGTCATCATCGGAGCGGGGACTTACGGTGAAGTTTATCTTGCGTATTTGCAGGAAGCCGGAGTTGATGTTGTCGGATTTTTGGATGACTCGGATTCAATGCAAGGGACGAGCGTTCGCGGCGTTCCCGTCCTCGGAAAAGTAGACTTGCTTGAAACGCTCGCGGGGACGCATGGCGTGCGCGCTGTTTATTGCCCGCTCGGCAACAATCGCTTGCGCGTTCAGTTTTTGAAAAAAGCTCGGGAGATTGGCTACGAAACACCGAATTATATTCATCCGTCCGTCGTCCTTTCTCCGAATGTAAAACTTGGGCAGGGCGTTTATATTTTGCTCGGAACAACGATTATGCCTTACGCGGAAATTCGCGACTTTGTGATGATTTCGATGAGTGTTCATCTTGCGCATCACACGGTTTTGAACGAAGGAACATTTCTTTCAACCGGGGTGAATTTCGGCGCATCTATGGTCGCTGAAAAATTCGCCTATGTCGGAATCAGTGCGACAATTATGACAGGCGTAAAAAATCTCGGAGAAGATTGCCTTATCGGCGCAGGAGCGGTGGTTGTTAAAGACGTTCCCGCGCACGCGGTGGTCGCCGGCGTTCCCGCGAAAGTTTTGAAATTTAAGCAGCCCCCCCCCCCAATTTGAGTATAAGTTAATTGTAAAGAATGTCTCATTTTTTGCGGCAAATGAAAGGTTTGCCGCATGAGCGGGGCATTTTTACTTCGGCGGCTTGAGGTGCGCGATTTGCCTGTTCGCGTCGCGTGGATGAACGATGTTCGCATCCATGCTACGCTGAATATTCAGGTGCCGGTAACGCTTTCGGGAACGGAAGCGTGGTTTGAGCGTGTGAGACAAAATCCGTCGCGAGCGGATTTCGCGTTTGAAAACGAGCGGGGTGAGCTTGTCGCAATGGGCGGCTTTACCGATATTGATTCGGACGTAAAAAAAGCGGAACTTTATGTTTTTGTTTCTCCGGATTTAAAAGGACAGGGCATCGGAACACGGATCGTAAAGCTGATGTGCGAGCATGCGTTTTCCGAAATGGGGTTGGAGAAGGTTTACCTCAACACGAACGCGGATAACGTTCCCGCGCGTAAGGTTTATGAGAAATGCGGCTTTGCGTTGGAAGGTGTTTTGCGTCGGGAAGTGATAAATAACGGGCAAATAAAAGACCGTTTGCGCTACGCAATTTATGCTACCCCCCCCCCCCCCGGGGTGGGTGCCGTTCTCAACGCCTCAACGGGAATTCTTCCTCTGTCATGATATGAAGCTTTCCGGAAAATACATAAAAATTGTGCGCGACGATCTGTTCCCGGGAATCGGCGGCGGCAACAAAGCACGCAAAGCAGCGGAATATGAACGTGAATTTCGGGCGTGCGGATTTGATGCATTGGTTACAACGGGCGGTATTCAATCGAACCACAATCGCGCGATGGCGGCACTTGCCGCAAAAAACGCTTGGGCGTGCCATATCGTTTACCATGGTTCGCGGGAACGTTTTTTGCGTAGCGGAGGGAACGCGGCACTCGTGCAGGCTTTGGGTGCGAGTGTGGAATTTGTCGAAGCGGAGCAAATTTCCGGCGCGATGGACGCGGCGATGCAACGTTTTCGTGATGCGGGGAAAAAACCGTATTATGTTACCGGTGGAGGGCACGATTTGCCCGGCGGGAATGCCTATGTAAACGCCGTGCGGGAGCTTTACGCCTACGGCGAAGCGAACGCGTGGAAACCGGAGGTGATTTTTCATGCGTCGGGAACGGGTTCGACGCAGGCGGGAATTTTGGTCGGCTTGGAAAAAGTCGGCTGGGGCGATGTCAAGGTCGTCGGCGTCTCCGTGGCGCGCCAGCGTGAACGCGGAGCGCAGGTCGTTGCCGAATTTACGAAAAAGCTCGCTGTTGCGCATGGAATTTCTCCGGAAATTTTTGACGATCGTATTCACTTTTGCGCGGATTTTCTCTGCGGTGGATACGAAAAATTTTCCGGGGAGATGAAAACTTTTTTGGAGAAAACGATACGCGAAACGGGAATCGTTTTTGATACGACGTATTCCGGAAAAGCACTCTTCGGCATGAGCAAGATTCTCGAAGAAAACACCCGCTACGGGAACGTGCTTTTCTGGCACACCGGCGGAATTATGAACTTTTTAGCGAGCGGGGAAAAATAAAATGAACCTACTTTTTTCATGTGCGGGAAGGCGCGCGTATTTATTAAGATATTTTAGAGAAGCGCTTGACGAAATCGGCGGCGGAAAAATTTTTGCGACGGATATGTCGCTTGCCGCACCCGCGCTTGCGTTTGCGGATGTGCCGTTGCGCGTTCCCGCCGTTTATGCGGAAAATTATTTGGATGTGGTCGAAACGATTTGCCGTGAAAACAAAATTGATGCCCTGATTTCTTTGAACGACTTGGAGTTGCCGATTTTGTCGGCGGCGCGGGAACGTTTTGAAAAAATCGGAACTCGGCTTATCGTGTCATCGCCGGAAGTGATTGACGTTTGTTTCGATAAATTAAAAACGGCGCGTTTTGTTGAATCGCTCGGGCTGAATACTCCGAAAACTTTTGTAGTGTTGAGCGATGCGCTTTTAGCACTTGAATGCGGAGAACTTGCGTTCCCGCTCATTTTGAAGCCGCGGTGGGGCTCCGGCTCCATTGGGATTGAGCTCGTGCGCGATAGGGAAGAACTTCTTGAAACTTATGAAATCGTCCGCCGAAAAGTGGCGCGCTCGATTTTGGCAAAGGCTTCGGCTCCGAAAGAAGAAATCTTGATTCAGGAGGCAATCACCGATGCCGAATACGGTTTGGACGTGATGAACGATTTGGGCGGGAACACGATCGCCGTTTCCGTAAAACGAAAACTCGCCATGCGTGCGGGAGAAACGGACAAAGCGGTTACGGTCGATAAACCGGAAATTCGCGAAATCGGCTTCGCAATCGGACGCGCGTTGCGTCATGTCGCCAACTTGGATTGCGACGTGCTTGAGCGCGCCGGAAAATATTACGTTTTGGAGCTTAATCCGCGCTTCGGTGGCGGCTATCCGTTTTCGCAGGAAGCAGGTGTGAATCTTCCGTTGGCGATTTTGAAATGGCTACGCAACGAAAGCGTTCCCGCCGAGTTGCTTGTAGCCAAACCGAATGTCGCTTCGGCAAAATGTGATATTTTAGTTTCTACCCCCCCCCCCCCCGGACGTAGGTTAGGGCGAAGCGTTGCGTTCCCGGCGGGTTTTTGTCGCGGGAAAGCGTATTTAAATTTCGGGATACAAAATTGTTCAGCGAAAAAGGTCGCTGTGCGTCCCCGTGCGATAGAGAAGCAAGACGCCAGCTTCCGCTTTGTAAATCAAAAGCCAGTCGGGGCGAATGTGGCATTCGCGAAATCCTCGCCAATTTCCGGCGAGTGCGTGGTCGTGAAATTTTTCGGGAAGCGGAACTTCCCGGGCAAGAAGCGCAATGGCTTCTTGAAGGAGCCCAATTTCAAGCCCTCGTTTTTGAATGAGTTTGAAGTCGCGCTTGAAGCGAGTTGCGTATTCGAGAGACAACATATTTTAAGTTTCCAAATCTGCAAAAAGTTCTTCAACGGTGTTGAAGCGCGGGATGCGTTTTCCGGTTTTGATTTCTTCAAGGAGTCTGTCTCCTTCCGCCATCGCGGCGAGTGTTTCGTCGTTAGGGATTTCCGGGCGCCCGAGGTGCGGGCGAAAAGGAAGCGCGCGGTCGTTGACGCACTGATGCAGAAACAGGCTCATCGCTTCGGACATAGAGATGCCGAGATGCGCGAAAAGCTTTTCCGCCTGCGATTTGATTTTGGGTTCAATGCGAATACTGAGGGTTGCGGTTTTTGCCATGATAATGTTCTCCGATTTGATTTTTTCGAATTGTCATACAATAAAAAGGCAATCGCAACACGTTTTTCATCCAAAGAAAGGCTTTCCGCATGAGCACGAGAACGCGAAATAACATTCTGATTTCTTCGGCGGGAAAGCGCGTTTCGCTGGTGCGCGAATTTCGGTCCGAGCTCAAAAAAGTTTTTCCGGACGGGAACGTTTTTACCACGGAAATGAATCCGGCAATGTCGCCGGCGGCGCAGGTTTCTGACGCTTGTTTTCGCGTGCCGCGCGTGACGGAGCCCGGATACATCGACGCGCTTTTTGAAATCTGCAAGGGAAACGGCGTTCGCGTGGTTGTTCCGACGATTGATACGGAACTGCTTGTGTTGGCGCGGGCGAAAAAACGCTTCTCCGATGCCGGGATTTTCCTGCTTGTTGCGGATGAAGATTTCATCGTAACGTGTCGGGACAAGCGCAATACAGGTGCGTTTTTTGAATCGCGAGGGATTCGCGTTCCCGCGGCGATTGACAAATCTGATCCGACGTTCCCGCTTTTTGCGAAGCCTTACGACGGCTCGCTGAGCAAGGATTTGTTTGTCGTGCGTTCCCGTGAAGAGCTGACGCCGGAAATTCTCAATCACCCGAAGCTTATGTTCATGGAATACATCGATAAATGTATTTATAAAGAATATACGGTTGATATGTATTTCGGGCGAGACAACAGGATTAAAGCGGCTGTGCCTCGGGAACGCATTGAAATCCGCGCCGGAGAAATCAACAAAGGTCGCACACGGAAAAATGTAATTGAAAAAACATTACGTGAAAACTTTTCGGAAATTCCGGGTGTCGTCGGTTGTATTTGTGCGCAGTTTTTTCTGAATGAAAAAACGGGCGACCTTGTCGGGATCGAAATCAATCCGCGCTTCGGCGGCGGCTATCCGCTGAGCTACGGCGCAGGGGCAAACTTCCCGCAAAATATTGTCCGGGAATATTTGCTCGGAGAAACTGTCGATTTCTCGGACGCGTGGCGCGATAACACGCTGATGCTACGCTATGATGCGGAAATTATCGTTTCCGAAAAGCGCCGCGTCGTCGTTTTTGATTTGGATGATACGCTTTGCAAGGAAACGGATTTTCTGAAATCGGCATTTCGCGAAATTGCGGAATCGTTGGCGGGAACGCGCGGGGACGTTGCCGCCGAAAACCTTTTCGCGGAAATGCTCGAAATGCGTTCCCGCAGAGAAAATGTTTTTGAAAATCTTTCGCAAAAATACGGTGTTTCCGTGGCAAATTTGCTCGCGCGCTATCGCTCGCATTTCCCGCTCGGAATGAAATTGCCGGAGGAAACGCGCGCGGTTTTGGAAACGCTGAAAAATTGCGGTGCGGTTCTCGGAATCATCACGGACGGACGCTCGCTGACGCAACGCAACAAGATACGCGCGCTCGGTTTAAGCGAATTTTTTGAAGACGCAAACATCGTTGTTTCCGAGGAATTCGGCTCCGAAAAACCGTCGCCGGAAAATTACGAATTTTTTATGAAAAAATATCCGGATGCGGAATTTTGCTACGTTGGGGACAATCCGAAAAAAGACTTTATCGCGCCGAACGCGCTGGGCTGGGAAACTGTTTGCCTTCTCGACGACGGCGGGAACGTCCACCCGCAGGATTTTTCCGCCGTTCCCGCCGCCGCGCTCCCGCGCCGAAAAATTAAAAAAATCATCGAACACTTATGAATATTTGCTTTTTCAATATCAGCGAATCGGAGAGCGAAAATGTTGCAAATGGCGTTGTGCGTGTTGCCATGGTTCTTGCGGGCGCACTCAGAAAACGCAGACATGTCGTTGTGTTTTATCCCCCCCCCCATAGGGCGAATAATGCTTGTTCGGCAACAATAAACGGAAAATCATTCCGTAAATTTTTGGTGGAGCAAAATATTGATGTTGCGGTGTGGCAGATGGGGAATTGCCGTATTCCGTTTTCTCTAAAAAATCTTCCGTGTCGCTTGGTTGCCGTTTGGCATAATGCGCCGGATTATAAAATGTCAACGTATGCGGAATTGCTCGCGGCGAAATACAAGTTTCGTAATCCCGTTCTCCGGAGGTTAATTCTTAATTGCGTCAGTCGTTTCGGAATTCAGAGAGCGTATGATTGCTACCGTTTGTTTGCGTTTTTCTATACGACAAAATGCTCTGACCGATTTGTTTTATTGTCGGAAAAATTTTTTCCGAGTTTCCTTCCGGTGAAATTTTTTCCTAAAAAGGTCTGTGCCATTCCGAATCCGGCAAGTTTTGGTGCGGAGTCAATCGCATTAAGTGAGAAGCAAAAAGAGCTACTTTTTGTCGGGCGCTTGGAAAACGGGCAAAAGCGTGTGGATTTACTTCTGAAAATCTGGGCAGTTTTGGAAAATCGTTTTCCGGATTGGTGTTTGCGAATCGTCGGGGACGGTCCGTCTGCGGGAACGCTTCGCGAATTTGCAAATTCCCTTGGTGTAAAACGTGTGATTTTTGAAGGACGGCGCAATCCGATCCCATATTATCGGAACGCTTCTATTTTTTGCATGACAAGCGCATTTGAAGGCTGGGGAATGACGCTTGTCGAAGCATCGGCATTCGGGTGTGTTCCCGTCGCCTTCGATTCATATGCGTCGGTTTCGGACATTATTTCCCACGGAGACAATGGAATTCTCGTTCCCGCGTTTGATTGCGAAAAATATGCGGCGGAATTAAGCAGGCTGATGCTCGATCCCGATTTTCGAATTCGTTTAGGCACTACTGCGCGGGAACGCATCAGGGATTTTTCTCCGGAAAAAATTGTCGAGCGTTGGGAAGCTCTTTTTGCGGAAATTCTTTAATTTTTGCGACAATTCGTCGGAGAAGCGCGTCTCCGCAGAAAATCCGGATTTTTGACGGGGCGTAATTTAGTAGGTTTTAGGAACTTTTAGGTGGTTTTAGTAGGTTTTAGGTTATTTTTGCTAAAACCACCTAAAACTTGCTAAAACTACCTAAAACTTGTTAAATCTCCTGCGGTAACCCTTATTTGTTTGACTATGGATCCTGTACGCAATCCCTTTTCCCCGGGCGCGGGAACGCCGCCGCCGATGCTTGTCGGGCGGGAAGAAATCTTAATGCAGGGCGATATTTTATTTCGTCGTATTTTAGCCGGGCGCTCGGAAAAAAGCATGATGCTAACGGGATTGAGAGGCGTAGGAAAAACGGTTTTGCTGGGTGTGCTTGAGCGGCAGGCGAAAGAGCTTGGGTTTATGACGATATTTCACGAGGCGGGTGAGGATAGCCGTGTGGGAGTATTTCTTGCTCAGGGGTTGAGAAAGATTCTTTTGACGTTGGATTCGGCGGCTTCGATGAAGAAACGCGCGAGGAAGGCGTTGCTTGCGCTTAGAAATTTTGTGGGAACGCTTCGCGTGAATGTCGGGGAGTTCGGGATAAGTGCAGAGCCGCTTTTGGGATATGCGGATAGCGGGAACTTAGAGGCGGATTTGACGGAACTTCTTGTTTTAGTCGGGGAAGCGGCACAAGAACAGCGAAAGGCTGTAGCAATCTTCATCGATGAAATTCAGTATTTTGAGAAAGAGGAGTTCGGCGCACTAATTATGGCGTTTCATCGAATACAGCAACGGAATTTGCCGATGGTATTGGTCGGTGCCGGGCTCCCGATTCTTCCCGCTCTTGCGGGGGAACTGAAGTCTTATGCAGAGCGTCTTTTTGCGTTCCCGAATGTCGGAACGTTGACTCGGGAGGATGCGGTAAAAGCACTTGTTGTTCCGATTCAAAAAGAATCGGCCGAAATTACGGTTGAGGCGGCAGAGGTTATTTATGAGAAAACGAGCGGGTATCCGTATTTTATTCAAGAATGGGGCTCTCGCGTTTGGATAATGACTCCGAATGGCGAAAAGATCTCTTCTGATATCGTTGAGCAGGCAACGGAAAGTGTAATTGTTCGGCTGGACGAAAGTTTTTTTCGAGTCCGTTACGATCGTTTGACGTCCGGCGAAAAGGTATTTTTGAGATATATGGCTGAAATATATCAAGGAGTTCCGATAAAAATGGAAGAGATGGTCAAAATTGCGGGGAAAAAGTCGGGAACCTTGTCGCAAGTAAAAAGATTGCTGGAAAAAAAAGGTGTAATTTATGCCCCGCGTTACGGCGTGTTTGATTTTACTGTGCCGCTTTTTGATGCTTTCATGCGGAGAGTGATGCCGAAGCTTCCCGAAAATAGGAAGTTTTAGGAACTTTTAGGTGGTTTTAGTGGGTTTTAGGCGATTTTTGCTAAAACTACCTAAAACTTGCTAAAACCACCTAAAACTTGCTAAAACTGCCTAAAACTGTCTAAGCCCTGATAAAAGCGGAAAGTATTTCTCGGGTTGTTCGAGGCGCGATTTTTTTTTCGCCGAGTTTTTAGACAAAAGCGGCGGGGCGTTGCGCTTTCGGGGTGCTATGAAATATCGGTGCAGCGTGTGTAAATTTGTTTTTGATGAGGAAAAAGAGGGCGTGAAGTGGCACGAGCTTCGCGAGGAATGGTGTTGTCCGCGTTGCCGCGCCCGAAAGTGCTCGTGCGTTCCCGTGCGCGCGCCGGCTTCCGATGCGTCTCCTCCACCGAAATGTTCCGGCGGGCGGTAACGCCGCTCCCGCAGGGATTTTAAAGCGGAATAGGGCGGCTCTCTTTTGAAAGCTTAGAGTTCTTTCATGATTTCCGCGGGAGCGCGTCCTTGGTCGAGAAGTGTTTTCATGCGACTCATTGTCGGACCGACGTGCGTGAAAAACTTTTTGTAGGCGGCGCAGAAATAGTTGAGTCCGGGTTCGCCTTCGGGAGAATACAAAAAGCGGTGTTTCGGGCATTCGCCGTGGCAGGCGAAGCGCACGCCGCATTTCCGGCAGACGCGGGGAAGCGAGGAGGCTTTGAGCTCGCCGAATTTTTTCTGCGCGGGAGCGTCGGCGAATTTTGCGAGCGAATCCGTTAAAATGTTGCCGAGGCGGTATTTCGGGTAAACAAAGTGGTCGCAGGAAAAAACGTCGCCGTTGTGTTCGAGGGCGAGGGCTCCTCCGCATTTTTCGCGAAAAACGCACAGTGGCGCGGGAACGCCCGCCCACGCGCAGAGGGCGACATCGAAGAGCTGGACAAAAGTTTGCCCGACATCACGGCGCACCCAAACGTCGTAGATTTTGCAGAGAAAATCTCCGTAGTCGTTCGGTTTGACGGACCACGGCGTGACGAGCGGGTTGCCGAGCGTTCCCGCGGCGAGGTCCGGCGGTCCCGCGAAGCGCATCGGCGCGTCTTCCGTTGTTGCGGGGCGCTCGACGAGCGGGATGAATTGGATAAAACCGGAGCCTGTTTCGCGCAAAAATTCGTAGACGTCGAGTGCGTGGCGGACGTTGTGTTCGCCGACGACGGTGAGCGTGTTAAATTCGGCACCGAAGCGCTTGAGTTGCTGCATTCCGGCGAAAACGAGGTCGAACGACGGCGTTCCCGCGCGCGTAACGCGGCGGGCGTCGTGCAGTTCGCGCGGACCGTCGATGCTCAGCCCTACAAGGAAGCGATTATCGGCAAGAAACGCGGCCCAATCTTCGTTGATGAGCGTGCCGTTGGTTTGAAATGCGTTTTCGATTTTTTTTCCGTCGGCGTATTTTTTTTCGAGTTCGAGGACTTTTTTGAAGAAATCTATTCCGAGTAGCGTGGGTTCGCCGCCTTGCCAGACAAATTGGACCTCGGGAACGTCTTGCGCTCCGATATAATCGCGGATGAAACGTTCGAGCACTTCGTCACTCATGCGCGGCATTTTCGTTCCCGCGTAAAGCCCGTGTTTTTCAAGGTAGTAGCAGTAAGTGCAGTTGAGGTTGCACAGCGCGCCGATCGGTTTGGTCATGACATTGAATGCTCGCGGCGCAGATTTTTTTTTCTCGGATTTCATGGCTTGCGGGAAGGGCGAAAATCTAAAATGGCATCTGCGTTCCCGCAAATTGAAATTTCGGATTCCGAATATCAAATGATTACCGGAGCGTTAAGGATAAGTTTCTTCCCGCACTTCATTCGGAATTTGGAATTTGCTATTTGCCATTAACAGAAATTTGCCGCAGGCAAATTTCTGTTTCCTTTCGGTGCGTTAGAGATTAGAAATAGACCCATGAAGATTTTACTGAACGGCTACAAAGGACGAATGGGGCAGGCGATTCTTGCCGCGGCGCAAACGGCGGGCGCGGAAGTTGCCGCGAAGTGCGATGTCGGCGAAACGTTTACGCCGGAAGCGCTCTCCGCGTGTGATGTCGCGATTGATTTTTCGTTTCACGAAGTTACTCCTGCACTTGCGGAAGCCTGTGCGGAAGCGGGAACGCCGCTCGTTATCGGCACGACCGGGCATACGGCGGAAGAGCGTTCCCTCATCGAAACGGCGGCGAAAAAAATTCCGATTGTTTGGGCCGGAAATTATTCCGTTGGAGTGAACGTGCTGAATTGGCTCGTCGGCAAGGCGGCGAAGTTGCTTGATTCGTCTTTTGAAATCGAAGTGGTTGAAATGCATCACCGGCACAAAAAAGACGCGCCGTCGGGAACGGCGGAAAAGTTGCTCGCCGTGGTTGAAGCGGCGCGCGGCTTGGATAAGTCGGCCGAGCGCCACGGGCGTTCCGGCTTAGTCGGCGAGCGTTCCCGCGACGAAATTGGAGTGCACGCGTTGCGCGGCGGGAGCGTGGTCGGCGACCACACGGTGATTTTTGCGGGCGAGGGCGAGCGCGTCGAACTTACGCACAAGGCGGAATCGCGTGCGATTTTTGCAAACGGCGCTGTTCATGCGGCGAATTGGGTGCTCGGCAAACCGCCTGCCGTTTACGGCATGGACGCCGTTCTCGGGTTGGAAAATTAGCGATTGGAGACCGGAGACCGGCAACTACCTGAGGTTTTTGCCGAAGGCAAAAACTTTTAAGCACGATGCCGCTTATGGGGCTCCGGTCCCCAATTTCTCATTTCTAATTCCTCCCTTCTAATTCTTTTTTTACATTCTTCCCTTTGACAAGGAGCGGGGTTTTTCGGAGAATCTTGCGCTATAAATGATGTTTAAAACGAAGATTTTTTTGCTTGCGGCAATTGTGCTTGCCGTTTTTTCCGTTCCCGCTTTTTCGCAACAGATTTCTCAGGCGAAACTTGCCGGACTGCTCGAAGATGTCGCGGCTCTGCGTAGCGAAGTGGCGCGCTTGCGTATGGAGCTGGAAGAACTCCGCGCGGAAAATGCCCGTCTTTTGCAACTCGCGGAAAAAAAGGTGAATCCGGGCGATGAGACGGCTTCCAAAATCGCTTCATTGCGTGCGGAATTGAAGGAAGCGGATGCGGTTCAGCGCCGTGAAATTACGGCGGAAACCAATGCAAAAATCGAGAAACTCGGCAAAGAAGTGAATCGCGCGCTCGTCGATTTGTCGCAAAACGTAAATCAGGTTTCGACGGGAGATGACGGCGTTCCCGCGCCGGTTTCCAAGCCCAAGGATTTGCCTTCCGCCGGAATTGAATACACGGTAAAGCCGGGCGATACGCTTGGAAAAATCATTTCCAAAAATCGCTCAAAGTTAAATTGGATTTTGTATACAAATCCGGATTTGAACCCGAATAAAATTTTCCCGGGACAAAAGATTTTCGTTCCGCAAAAAGACTAAAATTTCTCTCTGATTTTTTTGAATTATGGCACAGCAGAAAAAAAACAGCGGCTTGGGGCGCGGACTTGGTTCGCTGATTTCCAATTCCATGGTGGCGCAGGCGAAAACAGCGTCGTTTAACCGCAAAGGTAAACCCGTTCCCGTGACGGTAAAGAAAGCAAGCGAGCCGCCTCAGAAAAAAGCAACTGCCGTGCCGATAAAATCTCCGACCAAGCCGGCGGCAAAAAACGCTCCCGTGCCCGAGGAAAAACCGAGCGCGCCCGTCGCCGCTCCCGCTTCCGTTCCCGCGCCGGCGTCGGCACCGAGTCCGTTGCCGTTCCGGGAAATTTCCGTGACGGCGATCGTTCCCGCGCCGCATCAGTCCCGCCGCACATTCGACGATGTCGCCTTGCGCGAGCTCGCGGATTCAATTCAGGCGGAAGGTTTGCTCCAGCCGATTGTTGTGCGCGAGCTCTCCGAAGGGAAATTTGAACTGATTGCGGGCGAACGCCGCTGGCGCGCATTTCAGATTTTGAAACTGAAAATGATTCCCGCGCGTGTCGTCAAAGCGAGTGATGCTTCGAGTGCGGCGATGACGCTGATTGAGAATTTGCAGCGTGCGGATTTGAACCCGATTGAAGAAGCGATCGGGCTCGGAAGCCTGATGCGCGATTTTAATCTGACGCAGGAAGCCGTTTCGGAACGCGTCGGCAAAGCCCGTTCGTCCATCGCAAATATTTTGCGTTTGCTCTCACTGGATACGGAAATTCAAGGTTTTATCGCGACGGGAATGCTTTCCGTCGGGCATGCGAAAGTTTTGCTCGGTGTGGAAGATAAGGCGCAACAACTTGTGCTCGCGCGCCGTTTTGTCGAAACGCAGTGTAGCGTGCGCGTGGCGGAAGATTTGGCAAAACGCATGAAGGAAGGCAAATTCACGGGAACGCCGACGACTGCCGAACCGGTAATCCGCCAGATTTCCGAGGAAATTTTCCGCATCGAAAAAACGTTGTGCTCATTTTTCCACACGAAAGTTTTGGTCAAACACGGAAAAAAATCCGGAAAAATTTTGATTGAATATCGCGGGAACGATGAGCTTGCGCGCCTGCTTGAATGCTTCGGTGTGAAGGAAAACTGAAAAGCTGCGCCGGAAATCGAAAGTTAAAAATGCGCCGGGCGAATTGCTCCGGTTTTTGCTTCCCGATTTCCGGTTTTTTTTATTCTTAAATTTTTTTTATATAGAAAACGAAAATGTCTCAGCGAACGACACGCATCAACGAATTGCTCCGCCACGAAATCAGCGACCAACTTCACAATCGCTGGCGTAGCGAAAGCGTGCGCATCACGATTACCGCCGTGGATATTTCTCCGGATTTGCGCGATGCGCGTATTTATTATGCCGTGCTCGGCGGACACGAGGAAAAAGCCGCCGCGCGCCGTTTGCTCGAGCGCGTGACCAAAACCCTGCGCATGGAAGTTTCCAAACGCGTGATTTTAAAATACACGCCGGCGTATCGCTTCATCGAAGATCTCGGCGCGGAGCAGGGCGTTTCGTTGCTCAACCGCCTCGACGAAATCGCCGCCGAAGACGCGGCGCGCGACGCCCGCTACGGAACGCATTCCGACGAGTAGCCAACCGTTCGGTCGAAAAATCGCGGGTATTTTATTCGCGGTTTTTTGTTGACGCAGAATTTAAAACTACTAATTTAGGCGAAATTATTTTTTTATGAACAAAAACAAAGCCGTTTTATTCGCCGCTGCGAAAATGATGATGCCGATGCGTGACGTAAAGATTCTCGCCTCGGCAACGCTTTGTTGCGTATGAAAATAAAAACGATTCGATTTTTTTAGAGGCACGAGAACAGCGTGCCTCTTTTTTTTTGTCCGCAAATTTCTTTTTTTTTCACGAAATTCAAAAACACAATCCGCACAAAACAAATGAAAGTATCCGTAAAAATATGCTCCGTCGGCGACCCGGATTTTCCGGTTCCGCATTGCGTTCCCGTTGTAAGAAACGACGCGTTCCGCAGTTCTCGCACTGCGTTCCCGCCCTGTGCAACAACGTTTTTCCCGTGCGTTTTTATTTTTGTTCGCTAAAATAAAAGCCACTCGATTTTAAACTTTTGCTTACTTTTTTATGATTATTTCGAAAAATACATTTCTCTCTCTCGGCGCGCTCGCTTTGGTTCCGCTTGGCGCGTTTGCTCAGGAAAACGTTCCCGCCGCGACGACGGGCTCCGGCGGCAAAAAAATCGTTATCGAGCTTCCGGAAATTCCGACGACGGAGGACGTGAAAATCAAAATTACCGGGCTCGTTCAGGCGCAGTTTGTTGCCTCGCAGGCGAGCGGGAGTGCGTCCGACCAAAACGGATTTTCGATTCGCCGCTCCAATATCGGTGTTACGGCGGATGTCGGTGAAAACTGGAGCGCAAGGCTTGTTTACGAAATCGACAGCGGCGCAAACGGCGGCGACGGTTATTCCGACTACATCGACACGGCGACGATTTCCCGGAAGTTTGACGCGGGAACGTTACTCGTCGGGCACAAGAAAACGCATTTTTTGCTCGAAGAATATTCGCCTTCTTCGAAGTTCCTTTGCATCGAGCGTTCCCTGAATTCCAATTTCGTAACCGGAAATAACTACGTGCGCGGGCTTTCCAGCTACCACATCGGCGTGTTTTGGGAAGGGAAAACCGGTAAAAATTTTGATTACGGCGCGTCTTTGACCAATGCCGTGGCGAAAGATTACGACGCGAAATCGAATGACCTCGCCGTAACCGGCTACGCGGGCTACAACCTGAAACTCGCGAAGGATTCCGCGCTGTATTTCGGCGTGAACGGCGTCGTGAATTTCGGCGACGACGGGGCTCTTCCCGGCGGTTCCAAAGAAGAATTGACCAACGCGGGAACGGTCTACGGAATTGAGCCTTATGTTCAATATACCTGCGGCGGTTTTACGGGAATTGCGGACTTTTTCTATGTCAACGGCGACAGCGCGTCGAAAGTTCATTCCGTTTACGGCATCAATCTTACGGCGGCGTATCGCTTTGAATGCGGGTTGGAGCCTGCCGTGCGCTTTACTTATCTGAACACGGATTCCGGAATCGTGAGCGCAAGCACGCAGAATCGCGTTCCCGCCACGGACGGGCACAACAACGCGACAACGTATTTTCTCGGCGCAAATTATTATTTCAACAAACACGTAAAGCTCGCCGCCGGCTACGAATACGGGCATTACTTCGGAAAAGGCGCGCACGCGGACGATTCCGGCGCGTTCCGCTCCATGCTCCAGATTTCGTTCTAAAAGACCGGGGCTGAGTGGCGTCGGCTTCCCGGCTTCCCGGCTCGCGGATTTCTCGTATCTTTCTTTCGGAAGCTCTACATTTGTAGGGCTTCCTTTAATTTTGTTTTGCCACGAGGCGGCGGAACGCGCATTTTTCTCCCCGCTGTTTTTTTTGAAACATTTGCGCGCCGGACGCGTTTCTTCTTCCGGAATAACCCCAACCCCGTTTACGTCTTATGAAGAACAAAATTTTTCGGAATCTCGTTTTATCCGCTATGGGCGCGTTTTGCCTCGGCGCGGCGGTCTCGCAAGGCGCATCCGCAGAGGTCGGATTGGACGGGAACGCGTATATTACCGAGGGGTTTGACGGTGCAAAAATCGGGAAAACCGGGGTTCACGAATGGAAAAATGCAGACGCCGTTGTCAGCGTGTTTTTCTCGCTGAAAAAACCGAAAGAAGGCGTAAAGCTCTTTTTGAAAGCACGCGGGAACGCCGAGTATGAAGTCTCCGTCGGCGGGAAAAAATTCAACGTTGCGGTCAACTCCGAGGATTTTGAACGCGTTCCCGTCGGGACGGTGAGCTTTGACAAATCCGGCTATCAGCGTGCGGACATTCGCGCCGTTTCGGAAGAAGGAGATAATTTCGGCGAAATTTCCGCGCTTGAGCTCGACGGCGTGGAAGTAAGCGAGATGAACTTCGTGCACGATTTTTCCCCGTATTGGGGACGGCGCGGACCTTCTGTCCACCTCAGCTACTGGCAGCCGAAAGGCGTTACCGCAGAGTATTTTTACAACGAAATGTATGTGCCGGAAGGAATGGACCCGATCGGTTCGTTTTATATGGTTTGCGGATTCGGAGAAGGGTATTTCGGTGCGCAGGTAAATTCCGAAAAAGAGCGGCGCGTGCTTTTTTCCGTGTGGAGCCCGTATGATTCCGACCACCCGGGAGACGTTCCCGAGGAAGACCGCGTGCTCCTGAAGAAAAAGGGCGAAAAGGTGCATGTGGGAACTTTCGGTGCGGAAGGAAACGGCGGGCAAAGCTTTCTCGTTTTCCCGTGGCGCGCGGGAACGCCCTACAAGTTCCTTGTGCGCGTGCGCCCCTGCGACGACGGAACGTCCGAATACTCGGGATTTTTCTTTGCACCGGAAGAAAAAAAATGGACGCTGATTGCCACGTTCCGTCGCCCCAAAACACAAACCTGGCTCAAAGCTCCGAACTCGTTTTTGGAAAATTTTAAACCCGAAATGGGCTGGCTGACGCGCTGCTGCGGATATTCAAACCAATGGCTTCGCGATACGAGCGGGAACTGGCACGAACTCAATCACGCCGTGTTTTCCTGCGACGCGACCGGGAATGCCGGCGTGCGCATTGACTACGCGGGCGGCGTCGCTGCCGAAAACCGCGTTTTCGTGTTGGCAAATTGCGGATTCTTCGACGGGAACGTGTCTGCGCGAACGTCTCTGGAACGTGTTCCGCTGAAAATTCCGCCGGACATCGATTTCGCTACGCTCGAAGCGCTTGCGGAGGACGATGTTCCCGAGCAGGAAACGTAATATTTAAAGGATAAAAAAACAGGGAGAATCGCGGTGAGGTTCTCCCTGTTTTTTCTACTTTTCGTAGTGTTTTTTTAGTGTGAGCCGATGGATTTTCGCGTTGTGGCGAACATCTACCGGGAATTTTTTCGGGAAGATAAAAAAGCGTTTTATCGCGCGCGTCGTTTCGGAGGTTTCGGCGAGTTTTTGCAGGTCGTTGAGAATTGCCGCATGGCGATTTTTCGGCGTTCCCGGACGCAGCTCGACAACGACGGCGGGCGTTTCGTTCCCGCGTTTCCCAAGCCCGATGAGCGCCGAGCGAAAAACATTCGGATGCGTATTGAAAATCGGTTCGCAGCTTTCGGTGAAAAGCGTTCCCGCGGCGGTTTCCACGCGTTCTGCTTTGCGTCCGAGAAACCAAAGTTTTCCCTCTGCGTCGATGTAGCCAACATCTCCCATGCGATGCCAGACGGAGCCGTCGGAGCGGTCGAAAATCTTGGCGGCACGCGTCGCGGGAATGTTGTTGAAATATTCACGCGTTGTCGTGGGGCCGCAGACACAAATTTCGCCGGGAGTTCCGGTAGGAAGCACGGAGACATCGTCAAAGGTTTCGACGGCTTTATCGCAAACGGGAATGATGCGCACCCGGTTTTGCGGGAGAATTTTTCCCGTGCAGGTGCCGCGCCCGTGTTCGGTGAGCGTTCCCGTGGCAGAGAGGACCTCGCTTGCCGAAATATCGGAGACGGGCAGGTTTTCTGTCGCCCCGTAAGGCGAGTGGATTTCGGCGTTCGGCAAAACTTTTTTCAGAAGTTTCATGAGCGAGGGCGGAACTGCCGTTCCCGCGCAGAGAATGCGGCGGACGGTCGGAAGCGTTTCGTTGCGCGCCTCGCAATATTCCGCAATTTTCCGCCAAAGAATGGGGGAACCGAAAGAATTAGTAACACTGTTTTGACGAATGGCACGGACGATTTTTTCCGGATCAAGCGAGGCGGGTTTTGACGGATTCATTTCCGGCGTAACCGTCGTCATGCCGAGCGCGGGATTGAAAAGCGCAAAAATCGGAAGTAACGGAAGGTCGATTTCTCCGGGGCGGATCCCGTAGAAATCGCGGACGATTTCGCGTTGCGCGTCAAACATGCCGTGCGTGTAGCAAACGCCCTTGGGCGCACCTGTCGATCCGCTTGTGAAGAGAATTGCCGCGAGCCGGTCTGCCGGAGCAGGAACAATTTCGCGGTCGCAGGTTTCACGACGGGAACGCTTTTCGATTTCATCGGAAAATGTGCGCGTGCCGACGGTCGCGGAGATTTTTACGGACGAAAATTTTTTGAAAAAAATGCGGCGAATCCAGTGTGCAAGCGGAATGCCGACCAATGCTTCCGGCGCTGTGTTTTGCACGCAACGCAGGAAACTTTTCAGTCCCATACCGGGATCAATGGCGACGGGAACGGCGGCGATGCGAAATAGCGCAAATGCGCACAGAATCAAGTCCAAGCCGGGGCGCGCCATGAGAAGTGTGCGCGTTCCCGCGCCGATACCAAGCGACTTGAAGTAATCCGCCGTTCCCGCCGTTACGCGGTCGAGTTCCGAAAAAGTCAGTTCCGTGTAACGAATTGAACCGTCCGGATTGCGTCCCTGCGGGTAGCGCACAGCGCAATGTTCGGGGACGCGTTCGGCGGATTCGCGCAAAAATCGGGCAACGTTGAAAGAAGGCGGAGTCATGGTTTTTCAGTGAAAAAAGAAGGCTTCGGAAAACCGTGTTCCCGAAGCCGTAAAATTTTTTTGCGCGAAAGCGCGCGGATTTTAATAGTCGTTGATGTTGACCAAACCCCAGAGGAGGGAAACGTTGTCGCCGGTAAAGTCGCGGCGGCACCACAGGTCTTCCGTGCGGATAACGATGGAGCCGGCTTCGTCGACGTAGCGGTAAGAGCTCGGATTGGTTTTCACAACACCGAGGAAATTGTGCGACGCTTCAGCAGTAACGCCGGGGCCTTTGTGGTTCGTGTCGTGTCCGGCGCAACCGGAGAACATTGCCGTTGCCGCAACGACGGAGGAAAGAACTGCGAGCTTCAAGTATTTCATAGCAAAAAACAGAATTCTGGGTGGGGTTTAAAAGTTGCATATTAGATTAGAGGAAGAGGATTCGTTGTAAAGACAAATTTGAGTTCCGGGGAGCTTTTTTCTCTGATGGTAACCGCATCTGATGCCTTCCGAATCTTTCCGCTTGCGGGAACTCCGGGAAAAGAACATTATCGCACCTCGAACGTCAAGTTTTGCGGGGTGTGAACCTCGCAAAGCCGGAGTTGCCGCGCGGGAACGCTCGGTGAGACGGCGTTTCGGACTTTCGGGTCAGAAACGCGGAATCCCTTTCGGGAAACCTGCCAGCTCTGAAAACAAAACAACAGATTATGTACAACAAATCCGAAATCATCAGCAATTACAAACTCAGCGAAAAGGACACGGGTTCCTCCGAAGTCCAGATCGCTCTTCTTTCCGCGCGTATCGCTCACCTTACCGAGCACCTGCGCACGCACAAGAAGGACTTCCACAGCCGCCACGGTCTGATCGCTTTGACGAATCGCCGCCGCAAGCTTCTGAACTATCTCAAAAAGAATAAGCTCGAAGCCTACGAAGCGATTATTCAGAAGCTCGGTCTGCGCCGATAGTCTGAGGAAAGCGTTCCCGCGAGTTTTTTGGATTCGCGGGAACGCTTTTGTTTTGCGACGTTGTCGTTTCCCCACGATTTTTTTTCAAATAATAAACAAAACCCCGTTTCCGTAATCCCGCGGAACACAAAAAGAAGTCAAAAAATATGCAACAAGAATACAGCGTGAATGTCGAAGATTACGGCATCACAATCAGCACGGGCTCTATCGCTCGCCAAGCCAACGGCGCCGTTACGGTTTCCTGCGGCGGAACCACCGTCCTCGTTACCGCGACTGCCGCAAACGAATTGCGCTCGCCTGACCAGGATTTTTTCCCTCTTACGGTTGATTATCGCGAAAAATTTGCCGCGGCAGGTCGTTTCCCGGGCGGTTATTTTAAGCGCGAAGGGCGTCCGACGGAAAAGGAAATTCTCACCTCCCGCCTTTGCGACCGTCCGCTTCGCCCGCTTTTCCCGAAGGGATTTTTGAACGAAGTTCAGGTTATCGGCTTGCTTCTCGCGACCGATAAAATCACGGATCCGGATATTCTGATGGTCAACGGCGCTTCCGCCGCGCTCCTTTGCTCGGATATTCCGTGGAACGGTCCGATCGGTGCGGTGCGTATCGGTGAAGTGAACGGCGAATTCGTCGTCAACCCGACGCACGAACAAATGCTCGACACGACGCTCGACCTTATCTACGTCGGCAATGAGCAGGACATGATGATGATTGAAGGTTCCGCAGACCAGATGCCGGACGATCGCTTCATCGAGGCTCTCGAATTTGCTCACAACGCGATTCAGAAAATCATTGCCGCTCAGCGTGAGCTCGCCGCGAAAGTCGCGAAACCGAAAAAGACGTTCCCGCTTGTTATTTGCGACGAAAAGGTTTTTGAAATCTGCAAACGTGTAGCCAATACGGACGAAAAACTCGCCAAGGCGGTTTATCTGCCGGGCAAACTTGAACGCAATGCGGCTGTGGACGCTGTGAAGGCGGAAGCGAAGGAAGTTGTTATCGCCGAGCTCGGGGAAGACAATATCGACCCGCGCCACGTCAATATCGCGTTTGAAGAACTTCAGGAAAAAGTTTATCGCGAAGGCATCTTGAACAAAGGCGTTCGCGCCGACGGACGTGCGCTCGACCAGCTTCGTCCGATTTCCTGCAAAACGGACGTGCTCCCGAGTGTTCACGGTTCCGCTGTTTTCCAGCGCGGTGAAACGCAGGCGCTCGTTATCGCTACGCTCGGCACGTCGAAAGACGCGCAGGAACTCGACGGTCTTTCCGGCGGACCGAAATCGAAATCGTTCATCCTCCACTACAACTTCCCGCCGTTTTCAGTTGGCGAATGCGGTAAATTCGGCTCGCCCGGTCGCCGCGAAATCGGTCACGGCGCACTCGCGGAACGCTCGCTCGTTCCCGTGCTTCCGAGCGAAGAAGAGTTCCCGTATGCGATTCGTATTTCCTCGGAAATCATGGAATCGAACGGCTCGACGTCGATGGCTTCCGTCTGCGGCGGAACGCTCGCGCTCATGGATGCCGGCGTGCCGATTACCGCTCCCGTCGCCGGTATTTCCTGCGGCTTGGTGACGCTTCCGGACGAAAACGGAAAGATCGTCAAGCACGTCGTTCTCACCGACATCATCGGTGCGGAAGACCACTTCGGCGATATGGACTTCAAAATTTGCGGAACTTCCGTCGGTATTACGGGCTTCCAACTCGACCTCAAAATCCACGGCTTGCCGTTTGAAATCGCGAAGGAAGCCATTCGCCAAAACCGCGTCGCCCGCGATGCGATTCTCGGCATGATTACCGAAGCGAAACCGGCTCCGTCCGCGACGATTAAGCCGACGGCTCCGCGCATCCACACGATTATGATCAATCCGGAAAAAATCGGTGCGCTCATCGGTCCGGGCGGAAAGAACATTCGCCGCATTTGCGAACTTTCCGGCGCTCAAATCGACATCAACGAAGACAATTCCGGTCGCGTCGACATCTTTGCGACGAGCGAAGAATCCATGCAGCTTGCAATCAACGAAGTCAATCTCGCGACGGCGCAAATCGAAAACGGCAAAACCTACAAGGGCATTGTGCGTTCGATTAAGGAATTCGGTTGCTTTGTGGAATGCCTGCCGGGACAAGAAGGGCTTGTCCACGTTTCCGAACTTGCGGATTTCCGCGTGAACAAGGTGGAAGACGTGGTGAAGCTCGGCGACGAAATCATCGTCAAATGCGTCGGCGTTGACGAAAAGGGTCGCGTTCGCCTTTCCCGTCGTGCGGCGATTGCCGAAAAGGAAGGTCGCCCGTATGAACCGAAAGCGGCTGAACCGCGCGGAGGAGATCGTCCCCGCCGTGGCGGAGACCGCGACCGCGGACCGCGCCGCAAATAAGAGGCGTAAGAAATTCTGACGCACAGAAGGGCGTTCCCGTGAGATTCTCGCGGGGACGCTTTTCTTTTTAGTTTTTTGTTCCCGTAAGAGCTACAACGCGTTAGGATTGACGGGAAATGGACTTAGAGCAGCAGCGCAAATTTTTTCTCCTCGAATTTTCTTCATGGTCTGAGCGTTTTTTGAGGTGTATGACGGCGGCAATCGTCGTGCTTTTGGGCGTGGTGACGGCGCAAACGTTTTTTTCGATCGGCGGCGTGGATGCGCAATACCTTGTTTACACGTTCGGATTACTGGTTCTGGCAGTCGGCGCGCAGTTGCTCGTGTTTTGGGCGCGAATCGGTCGCGGTTTTCGCGTGAGCGGAATTACGCTGTGGTTTTTCCCGTGGATGGTGTTTTTGGCGGCGGATATGTTTTGGCTGTCGGAAACGCCCTGGCGTGCACAGTATTCATTTTGCGTGAATATGTTGCCGCTGATGGCATTTTTTGTGGCGATTCATGTTGCCAGAACGAAGAAAGCCCGTTGGTGGTTAATTGCATTGACGGCGATGTTGACGCTGATTTCCGGCTTGGCGGAATTTTTGAAACCGGGAGAGGAGGCGATCCAGGCGCTTGAGAGCGGCGGCGGGATCGGTAGCACGGTGCGGGAAGTTTTTTCGACTTTCGGAAATCAAGCGGGAATCGGAGCCGTGCTTTTGCTGGCATTTTTCGCGATGGCGTTGTTGGTCGTAAGTCCTCGCTTCAAACTCTGGGCGCGTCTTTTCGGGTTTTATATGGCGGTGCTGTTTTTGATCGGTATCGTTTTTACCCGCCACGTTGGAGTTTATCTCGGTTTGTTTGTCGGGGGCGCGCTTGCGGTTCTCTTGCTGGTGCGGCGCCGGACGATGCGGGTTGTGTTGTGGTGCGTGCTGGCGGGCTGTGCGGTGCTTGCGTTTTTCAATGCGAATACGAATGTCGGGTGTTTGAAAACGGTGGAAATCCCTCATGCGCTTCAAAAGCATTTTTCGGAAGAAGAATTGGGCGCGGGAACGACGTATTTGCTTCCGCACGCGGCGGTGGAAATGTTTAAGGAAAATCCGGTGTTCGGCGTTGGATCCGGACGTTTTTCGGATGAATTTGAGCAGTATCGCACGCCGCAATGGCAGACGAATCCGACGACTGCCGGAAGTCTTTACCTGACTGTTCTTGCAGAGCACGGAACAATCGGATTCTTGCTTTTTGCGGTTCCGCTCATTCTTTTGATGGCTCGCGGTGTTCATGCGTGCAGAAAATTGCCTTGGTATGCGGATACGGAGCGGGCAAAACTTCGCCGCAAGATGGGAATTATCGATCTCGGAAGCCTGCCGGAAGAACGTATTGTGTTGGCGGGAACGTTGTGCGGGCTGATTGCTGTGGGCGTGCTTTTTGCAATCGATTATCCGCGCCACATTCCGGGCGTGATTATTTCGTGTGCAATTTTCGGCGGAATTGCCGGATTCCTTTTGAGCGCAGAACATCAACGCACGATCATTTACAGCGGGAATCGCCGTCATGTGCTTCTGCCGGTGGCGTTTGTCGTTCCCGCGATATTGTTGGGAGTTTTTCTTCCGACATTTAAAACGGAGGCGGAATACCAAAAAGGAATTCTTGCGATGAAGCCGTTTTTCTCGAGCGCGGAAACGGGCTTGCCGGAGTCGGAGGTTGATTTTTCGACGCTGGAAAAAGTAGACCGGCATCTGCGTGCTGCGCTTCGGAAGTCACCGGAGCATGGCGATGCGTGGAACGCGCTTTCGATGAAATATGTTCTCGATTGCCAACGCTACCCGATGAAGTCCGCAGAATACGGAAAATACATTCGTGCGACTTCCGATCGGGCTCTGGCGTGTTCCGAAAGCGTTCCCGCATATTATCCGATGCGGGCGACGGCGGAAATGATGGTCGGCGATTTCGGCGCGGTGGAGAAAACTTTAACACGGGCGGTTGAAATGGCTCCGTTTAATGCGCCGTATTTGTTGGAATGTGCGGAAATCTATCGGGCGTTCCCGCAGGGCGCGTCCACCGCGTCGGTATTGCTGGAGCGCGTGTCCGCATTGTTGCCGAAGTCCCGTTACGTCGAGAGTATGTGTGCGCTGATTTCGTTCGGGGAAGGTTTTTCCGGCGATGCCGGCGGGAACGAAGAGTCAGAGGAATATGTGATTCCCGAGTTTTAATGTTTTTTAGGAGAAAATTTTTATGCGAAACAAACGCGTTGAATTTATTTTAAAGGCAAAAATCGGCTTTTTGTCGTGGTGCTTACAAATCCTTTTTGCTCTTTGGTTCTTTGTGCTTTTTGTCCTGTTTGCGAAGATGAACTACGGAGCGGATGATCTTGCGCAGATTTCTGTGGACAAAATACCCGGCAGCGAATCGGCGTATGTTTTGCCGGAGCGCCTTATTGCACCTAATCCGCCGACGGAATAATTCTTCTTTTTGCCTTTTTAAAACATTTACATGAAAAAAGTTGCTTTGTTTGCCTTCGCCGTGCTCGGATTCTGCGGGAACGCCTTTGCGGGAACGCCGAATCCTGCGGAAAATTTTGAACCCGTTCCCGTCTCGAAAAACACGGAGCACAAGGCGCCCGTCGTAACGTGGCTCGCGCTGTATGCCCGGCTTGCACGCGATTTTGAGACAGCAACGCCCGCACGGCAGGGAACAGCTCCGTTCGCTTACGCTTGGCGCGGCGAAACCGTAAATTTCCGCGTGGCGGTCGTCGCCGGAGAAAAAGATTTGGAAAATCTCGACTACGACAAAACGGTAACGCTGACGTTGGGTTCGTCGATGAAGCGGGAACGGGCGTCCGGAAAATCGGGTAAAATGAAAGCGACGGTTTCGCCCGTGCGTTGGACGGTCGGGCAGGGGGGCGTGCAGTTTGCGGATGTCGTCGATCCGGCGGGAGCCCCAACGTCAGTTCCCGCGGGAACGGTTCGCGAATTTCTCATTTCCTTGCCTGTTCCCGCTGATGCCGTCCCCGGAATTTATCAGGGGAGATTTTTTGTCGATGCGGAGGGGAAAAAATTTGTTCGCTTCGCCGTCCGCGTGCTTGATGCAACGCTACCGCCGCCGCAGGATTGGGCGATTCACCTCGACCTTTGGCAGCATCCGCAGGCGGTTGCGCGTTGGGCGGGCGTGAAACCGTGGAGCAAAGAACATTTCGATGCGTTGGTGGCGCCGATGACGCGCTTGCGTGATCTCGGGCAAAAAGTGGTTACGTGTTCTATCATTGAAGAACCGTGGAATCATCAGACGTTCGACGATTGGGAATCCATGGTGAAGTGGACACGCAAAGCGAACGGGAAGTGGAAATTCGACTATTCCGCGTTTGATGCCTGGGTGGATTTCATGATGAATAAAATCGGGATCAACGAACAGATTTCCTGTTACTCGATGCTCCCGTGGATGATGAAAATTTGGTATTTTGACGAAGCGGAAAAAATGCAAAAAGCGCTCGTGCTCAACGTCAATACGCCGGAGTTTTCCGAAGTTTGGGGCGCATTCCTTTCCGATTTCAGAAAGCATTTGCAGAAAAAGGGTTGGCTGGAAAAAACCTGTATCGCTCTCGATGAACGTCCGGATGCTCAGCTTAATGCAGCCCGCAAGGTGATTGAGCAATTTGCGCCGGAGCTTAGAATCGTTTCTGCAAACGACCATCCGACCCGGATGAGCGAATTCGTTTACGATATTTCGCCGACGTTTAATCACTCCGGCGGCGATGTTCCCGCGCTTGCCGAAAAGCGCCGCGGAGAAGGCAAAAAGACAACATTTTATACCTGTGTGCATCCGGCAAGACCGAATTCGTTCACACACAGCGCTCCTGCTGAAACGCACTGGCTTGGTTTCTACGCGGCGGCGAATGGCTTTGACGGAATTTTGCGCTGGGCCTACAACTCGTGGAATAAAAATCCGTTTGAAACGACGGCGTTCGGGAATTGGCCTGCCGGAGATTGTTTCCTGATTTATCCCGGGAATCGGGCATCGATGCGTCTGACGCATTTCCGTAACGGGATCGAGGACTTTGAAAAAATTCGTATTTTGCGGGAACGTGCCGCAAAACCGGGAGCTCCCGAAGAATTGAAAAACTCCGTGAAGAATTTGGATGCGTATCTGAAAGAGAATTTCACGGTGGCGCACGGCGGCGGGAACGCGCATGAAGCGCAGGTAAAACGCGCAACAGAGTTGCTTGATTTCGCGTCTTTTCATTTACACCCGAAAGGAGAAAAGTAAGGAAAAATTCGGGCTTTAACGTTCCGCTTTCCCTTTTTCTCTTAGGGTCCTGATAACTTATCCGCAAATGGAAATCGCCCTCATTGTTGTTGCGTTTGTTCTGATTCTGCTCGGATGCGCATTCGTTTTTCTCCCGGGTCTGCCGGGTCCGCTTGTCGCGTGGAGCGGACCTCTTGTTTATCTGCTTTTTACGAAGTCGGCACCGGAGGAGATTCTTCCGTCGATCAATGCGGGAACGCTCACTGTGAGCGGGATTTTTGCCGGGCTCGTCCTCGTGTTTGATTTCCTTTCAAGTTGGTGGGGCGCAAAAAAGTTTGGCGCGACTTGGCGTGGCGGTTTGGGCGCACTCGTCGGCGCGATTGTCGGACCGATTATTTTTTCTCCGCTCGGCGGAATTTTCGGAATGTTGCTTGGGCTGCTCGTGGGTCCGATTGTTGGGGCAATTATCGGAGAGCTTCTTGGCGGGAACGATTGGAAGCATTCTTCCCGTGCCGGATGGGGCACATTGCTTGGCGCTCTTGCTGCAACGCTCGTGAAACTTTTTTACTGCCTCTCCGTCTTTGTTTGGTGGCTTGGCGCTGTGCTTGCGTTCGCGTTTTGAATCACAGGAGTCTCGTTTTCGGGACTTTTTTAAGTTTCCGGGGGAGATTGTTCTTCCGGGAACTTTTTTTTTATGGGGGCGGGTGTGTGTCTGTGGTGTTTTAGGGTATTTATTGGAGGATTTATTTATTTTATTTGTAATTAATTTTACACTACGAATGTTATT
>JAFSAO010000001.1 GCA_017440935.1 Opitutales bacterium | reverse complement strand
TCTCTCGTCCAAAGCAACCAAACCCGATCGCCCCGCGCTCTTGATTTATATGTCAACCCCTCCCAAATCAAAACGCAACTAACGAATTATAAAATTTCGTTTAGAATCCCCTCCCCCTTTATAAACAAAAATTTATAATTCACGAATTGATTTTTTTCGGGAAAGTCCCCTATTCTGACGAACGCATGTCATTTTTTTTGAAAAGAACGGTACTCATTACCTCTCTTGTTGCAATTTGCCTCGGCGCGGGAGCGGGAACGTTCGTAGGGCTCGATACGCTTGCACAGGAACGCGAATATTCCGGAATGCACGTTTCCCGGAACGGCCTTTTTCGAAAAATCCGAGGCGGGAATGCTCTTTTTCTCAAGGAAAACCTCTCCCCGCAAAACCGAAGAGCCGTTATGATGCTCACCCGCGAGCCGCAAAACCTGAAGGAACTTAACAAAGCATACACCGCGCTGAAGCTCTTTTCCGAAGAACTTCCGGCGGGAAACTTCCTCTTTTTGACCGACGATACCGGAAAAATTTTGCTCCAGCGTGAAATTCCGAAAACGCGAAAGACGTTCGAACTTGCCGACGAACTTCGTATTCTTCACTCCCGCCTCCGGAGCGTTCCCGTGACGTATTTTCCGGCGGATTCGTTGCGCGGGAAAATCCGGACCGATATTTTTGAGGGAAATGCGGAATTTCCCGTTCGCGCAGAAAACGGAGGTGCTCAATGAAAATTTCCCTCTGGTGGCTTTGCGCCGCTTTGCTTGTTTGCGCTTCCGTCGCCGCGTCCTCCGTAATCTGGCTCGGGAAAAACGTTTTCGAAACCTACGCAATGCGCGATGCGGAAATTCGAACCGCCCGGCTCGTCGAACTCACGCATGAGTGGGAAACCGCCATTTCCCGAGATTGGGCGAAATATATTGAGAAACTGGATGCAATTCCCCCGGAGGATTTTTCGGAAGCAAGCGCTCGTGCAATTACGGAAAAAACACGATTCCGTTTTCCCGCTCGTCTCGAAACGGCAACGCCCGGAGAAATTGAATCCGCCGCCGGCGAAAAATTTTTCCTTTCCCGCGAAAACGGATTTTATGCACTGCGGAGAAAAACCCCGACGCATGGAATTCAGAGCATTGTTTTTAACGAAAACGAACTTTTCGACCTTGTCGGGAGACGTGTCACGGAAATAATTCCCCTTGCGGAACGAGCCGCAGCCCGCATCGTTCCGGTCGGGGAAGAACGCGGATTCGGCATCGTCCGCGGACTTCCCGGAGCAAAGTTGGAATTCGAGTTGGAAGCGCGGGAACACGCGGACTCCGTTGCCGCCGGACACGCCGTCTTGTTTGCCGGAGCCTGCGTTTTTGTCATGCTCGCCGCAATCGTTTTGCTCGCTTTGCGCGTATTTTCCCTGAGCGAAAAACGCTACCTGTTCGCCTCTGCCGTTTCGCATGAATTGAAAACACCGATTGCGGAACTGCGCACGTGCACGGAAACCGCGCTCGGGACTTGCCGCGACGAAACAACGAGCAACGAGTTGGCGACAATCCGACGCAGCACGCGAGAACTCAGCGTCATTGTCGAAAACCTTCTGGTTTTCTCCCGCATGAGAAACGGGAAACTTCATTTTTCTACGGCGGAATTTTCCGTGGAAGCACTGTTCTCAAGGATTTTCGACCGCCTCGGTGAACATCTGCTCGCCTCCGACTCGGATGCCATTTTCGATATCGCCCGAGACGCCCGGAGCCGCTGCCTGTGCACTTCCGTCGAAATGCTCGGACGCATTTTATTTAATCTCGCTGACAACGCCGCAAAATACGCCCGCAACAGACATGGCGAAAATACGGTAACCTTCCGCGTGCGCATTGCGCAAACACGTCTTTGTATCGACGTCAAAGATGACGGTCCGGGAATCCCCGAAAAATATCGGGAGAAAATTTTTAAACCCTTCGAACGCGGGAACGCCCGGGGCGAGACTCGGGGGCTTGGGCTCGGCTTACCCATTTCCGCGGAAGCCGCAAAAATGCTCGGCGGGAAACTTTTTCTTCTAAAATCCGACTGCACGGGAACGATTTTCCGTCTCGAACTTCCGCTCCTTTAAATCATGACAAACTCCGCCCCAAACCTACGCCTGATTTACGTCGAAGACAACGCCACCATCCGAGAACGCGTTGCCGAAGTATTGCGCACAAACGGTTTTTCCGTAGAAGAAGCAGCAACGGCGGCAGATGCACAACGTGTTTTTTCCGAAGAAAATTTTGATTTGGTTTTGCTGGACATTCTTTTGCCCGACGGGAACGGTCTCGAATTGTTGAGGGAGTTGCGGCGCGGGAAAAACGCGGATGTTCCCGTCATCATCCTCTCCGCGCTCGGAGAAGAAATCGACGAACGCGTTTCCGGTCTGGAAGCCGGCGCGAACGATTATCTTGCCAAGCCCTTCAGCATACGGGAACTCATCGCGCGCATCCGAGCCGTCATGCGCAACGTGTCTCCGCGCTCGGGAAATAAGTCTGCCGTTTCAACGACGGTCCGGCTCAACGGCGGCACGTTGGATTTGCAACAACCATGGATTTCTCGTGACGACGGAACGCAGATTCCGTTGAGCATGAAAGAGTTTTGCCTGCTTCGCTACTTCGCGGAACATCCTATGCAAACCGTTTCCGTTGATGAAATTTTAACTCAAGTGTGGAAAGTCGATTCGTCCTCGATCAAAACGGCAAGCCCCGTCGTCATCATTTCCCGGCTCCGCAAAAAAACCGAAGGTTTTTGCCTCATCGAATCCCTTCGCGGGGACGGGTATCGTTTTTCAATTCCATAAGGGAAAAGAAAAAGTGCATCCGAATTTCGGATGCACTTTGAAAAGTGGTGCCAAGGGGCGGATTCGAACCGCCGACCTTAGGCTTATGAGTCCCGCGCTCTACCGGCTGAGCTACCCTGGCACAAAAGAGACGTTGATAGTGCGCTTTTTCGCGGGAACGGTCAAGCGGAAATTTTCAAAAGCTCCCGTAGCCACTTCCGATGCGGGCCGGAGAGCGTGAGTTTTTCCAAATCCTCCGTTCCCGCACGAAAAAGCTCCGCCTGTTCCGCCGAAAATGTTTTTTCCAACCGTCCCGAGAACTTCGCGGGAACGCACAGGAAACGCTCCGTTATCGCCTCGTCCGCAATACCGCGCTTCCCTTCAAAAATCTTTTCCCACTTCGCCGAAGTTTTCGCGGGAACGGCAAAATCCTCCAAACGCGGGAACTCGCACAAATTTTTCAGGCGACGCGTTCCCGCCGCGTTGCGCACAAGTAAAACTTCGTTCCCGACCCGACACCACAAGCGCACGACTTCCACCTTTTTCATTTTCTTCGGCGGAAATTTCGGCAAAGATTCCTCAATGCCGCGAGCACGCGCCGCACAAAAATTTTTCACCGGACAAATTTCACAACGCGGCGAACGGCGCGAACAAATCAACGCACCAAGCTCCATCATCGCCTCGTTGTGGTCGCCCGGATTTTTCTCGTCGAGCACGGAACTTGCGAGTTCCGCAAACTCCGTCGCGGCAGACGCGCTGTCGCGAAACTCTCGCTCGTCGCCGCTCAGCCGAGCGAGAATGCGCACGACGTTGCCGTCGACCACGGCGGCGGGAATGCCCTGCGAAATACTCGCGATCGCCGCTGCCGTGTAAGCGCCGATTCCGCGAAACTCGCGCCATTCTTCAACGCTCGCGGGAACGCGTTTTTCTTCGGCGATGCGCCGGGCGACGCCGAGCAAATTTTTCGCGCGGGAATAATAACCGAGTCCTTCCCACGCGCGAAGCACATCCGCTTCGTCCGCCGCCGCAAGTTCGTCAAAATTTTTCCAATTCCGTATCCAATTTTCAAAATACGGAATAACGGTATCGACCTGCGTTTGCTGCAGCATGAATTCCGAAACGACGGTGCGGTAAACCGAGCGTTCCCGCCGCCACGGCAAATCTCTCCGCACGCGCAGGAACCACGCATGCAAGGCGGCGCGAAATTCGTGAGCGCAAGCCGGAGAAAGCGGTGTCATTTTTTCAGAGAAAAAAATTATTCGCCGGATTCTTCATCTTCCTGCGTCGGCTCAACCGGATGCTCCGATTCCCATTTGCGCGTGATGAGCAAACGCTTCAGCGATCCCGCAGGCGTGGCGAGCGGAATGATTTCGTAATCGGCGATGCGCAGTTTTTCGCCGCGCTTCGGCACGCGAAAACCGTGTTCATACTTCACCCATTCGGCGACGGTGCGCGTGCTGTTGCCTTCCCACTCGAGCGTCCAGCCAGTTTCGGCTTCAAGTTCGTGCATCGAAAGCGTTCCCGCGACGACGATGGAATCGGGCGTTTGCTCAAAGATTTCTTTTTGGTCGGTGTCAAATTCGTCGCGGATGTCGCCGACAATTTCTTCGAGAACGTCTTCAAAGCTGATAAGCCCGAGCGTGCGTCCTTCGTCGTTGACGACGAGCGCGAGGTGATTTTGCGAAAGGCGCAGGCGCTCCAACACGTCCGGAATCGGCATTTCCGGCGGGAACGTGAGCATTTCGCGCAAAAGCGGCTTTATCGGCGTATCCGTCCCGAGAGCCTGAATTTGCCAAAGCCATTCCCGCATCATCAAAATGCCGACCGGTTTGTCGAGGTCGCCGTCAAAAACCGGGTAGCGCGAGTGCCCCGTGCTTTGCGCGATACGCAAATTTTCCTGCGCGGGAACGTTCAGCCAAAGCGCGTTAATTTCGTCGCGCGGAAGCATAATTTCCGAAACACGCGTGTCGCGCATACGCAGAGAACGCAACATCAGGCGGTTGACGAGAACATCCGCAGAATGCGTGTGGCGCGAGTGCGAAAGCACGTATTCCATTTCCTCCGGAGAAAAACCGTGCGTGCCCTCGCCCGCCGGATGAATCCCGACTTTTCGCAGGAAAAAATTCGCCGTGCCGTTGAGCGCCCAAATAAACGGGAACAGCAGTTTGTGAAAAAGCATCAGCGGAAGCGCAACCGCCAGCGAAGTTTTTTTCGGATACTGAATCGCGAGCGATTTCGGAGCCAACTCCCCGAGAACGATGTGGAGAAATGTGATTAACCCGAAGGCAACGGCAAACGAAATCGTAGAAATTTCCGCCGGATCCGTAATACCGATTTTTTCCAAAATCGGAGCCAAACGATGTGCGACAAACGGCTCGCCGACCCAACCCAAACCGAGCGACGCGAGCGTAATCCCGAGCTGCGTCGCCGAGAGCATCGAGTCCAAATGCTCCGTCGCCCGAATCGCCGAACGCACGCGAATCCCGCCCTCTTTTTCAAGCGGATAAAGCTGACTCGTGCGCACTTTTACGAGTGCAAATTCTGCCGCAACAAAAAAACCGTTGGCAAAAACGAGTAAAAAAACAATTAACGCTTCGACGATAATTTCTAAAATTTCCGGCATAGATTGATGACAAAAGAGTTGCCGTTCCCGTGCTAAACGTCAAGCGCTCTTTGAGAAAAACACGGGAACGCCGCCACGGGGACACATTCGGTCCCTGACATTCTCACGGTGCTACGGAACGGCAGACTTTATTTTCAATGCAAAGTTTCGGGAGAAGCGACAAGAGTGTCGCTTCTCCCATAAAAAAAACGTTCCCGCAACCGAAGTCACGGGAACGCACAACTGTAATCTATGAATTAATATATTACGAAATTATTTGCGGCGACGACGCGAAGCAACAAGCGCAAGAGCGCCCAAGCCTGCGAGCATTCCAAACGCCGACGGCTCGGGGATCGTCGTGAAAGAACCGCCCGTGATGCCGGAATAAGTGTTGTAACTCTTCGCGCCCCCCATCGTAAGCGCAAATTCCACAGAACCTCCTGCGGACACTTCTAAACCGCCCTCACCGAAAGAAATCGTTCCGACATTCGTCTCACCTGCATAGCCAAGGTTAAACTCAGAGGACGAGACTGATTCTCCGTTGTATCCGAGCGTCAGCGTTACAGGGATTGCCGCGTTCTTGTCCGAGCCTCCTCCGTTGATGCCATAGCAATCAAATGCAAACTGAGTCAATACGACATCCTCCGTTCCGTCGTTGGTAAAAGTGAACTTCATCGTCCAGGAGTCAGTTTGTCCGGAACGAAGTTGCGCATCCGGAGAAAATGTATTCTGGTAAGCGGCATTCGTGGGAGTCTGCCACGCCCCATCATTGTGATTTCCGCCTCCGTTGTATGTCCAATTTGTATAAGACAGTCCGAAGTCTGTGGCGTCTAATCCGGAGAACGTAATAGTATCGCCAGATCGCTCGATACCAAACACGATTGTTTCCGCGTTAGCGAATGTTGTTCCGGCGGCGAGGAGAGCCGCGAGTGTTATGTATTTTTTCATAATGATTAAGTTTGATTGTGAGTGTTAAAAGTATTTTGTGGGCAAAAACCGAGGCAAACGCGGTGTTCCCGCCGATTTGTCTCAATTCTTAGTGCGGATTGTCGCAAAAAAAAAAACGTGCCCGTCAAGCACGTTTTGAAAAAAAAAAATCCGTAAATTTCACCAATTACACAAAAGAATCTCGCGCAAAGACGCAAAATCGCAAAGTTTTTTGCGGTTTATTTTTCCCACAGATAAAACAGATTTTCTCAGATGTCCTGATTTCTTCTTCGCGGTTGAATCATTCGTGGAAATTCGTGTTGATTCGCGGTTCCTAAAAACTTCGCGGCTTGGCGGCTTCGCGCGAAAAAAAACGTTCCCGCAACCGAAGCTGCGGGAACGCAAAGTTTTTATAATTTCGAGCAAAGACGTTTTTACGCTCCGCGCAGGTTTTCGAGGAGCGTCGCCTGATCGAGGACCGGCATATAATCTTTGTATTCGATACCTTTTTTCAGGATGAATTGCGTGAGGAGCTTTTTCGCCGTTGCGACGAGGTCTTCCGGTTTCCACGGTTTTTCAAAATAATTGTCGATGCGCGCTTCATTGATGGCGCGAATCGTGTCGGCGTGGTTTGCCTGCCCGGTCAGAAGAATTTTCTTCGTATCGGCGAAACGATCGTCACGAAAAACCGAACCGAGCAATTCCACACCGGTTTCTCCGGGCATGACGTGGTCGGAAATCACGAGACCGATGTAGTCTCCGTTGCGGCTGGTTTCATCGAGAATTTTCTTCGCTTCTTCTGCGCTTCCGGCTTCTTCGACGCGGAAGAAGGCTTGTAGCGGGCGCAGGTCGCGCACAACGGAGTCGAGCACTTCGGCTTGGTCGTCAACACAGAGGATTGTAATTTTTTCCATAGAATGATGTGTGTTATTGGGGTTTATCGATGGGTAAGGTGATTGTGAAAGTGGTGGAACCGGGAACGCTGTCGATCTGAATCAATCCTGCGTAATCATCTACGATTCGGCGGACGATTGCCAGCCCTAAGCCGAGCCCGAAGGAGAGACCGCTCTTTTTGGTGGAAAAGTCCGGCTGGAAAATTTTCTCTTTCAGCGACGCGGGAACGCCGGGACCGTTGTCGTTGATAGCGACGGAAACATTTTCGCGGGAATGCGAAAGCGTGATGCGCACGGTCGGGTCGGGAGTTCCCGCGAGGTTCATTGCGTCGCAGGCGTTTTTGACGATATTGACCCAGACTTGGACAAGTTCAGTCATATCGCCGAAAATTTTCGGGAACGTTGTAGCGTTGCCGAGTTCGACGACAAGATTTTTCCCGCGCAACTGCGGTTTGAGCAGGGAAACGGCTTCGGAAATGGATTCGTGGACATCCGTTCCCGCCTCGCGGCGAATGTTGCCGCCGCCGAGAATTTTTACGGAACGCACAATTCCCGCCGCGTGCTTCGCTGCGAGTTGCATATCGCGGATGTCGTGTCCGATTTCCCAAAAACGCGCAAGATTTTCGATGTCGGAAAGGATTTTCTTGTCGAGTTTTTTTGCGGAATCCGTGTCGGGAGCGATGCGGGCAAGCACTTTTGCCGCCGGCTGGGAAATTTTGAAAAGGCGCTCGTATTCGCGGGCGCGGGAACGCAAGTCTTCGCTGGAATAAACGGCTTGGTTGTCGCGTCCGAGGCGAAACAGTTCCGCTTCGCGTTTTCCGAAGGAACGGAGAAACTCCTCGATGAATGCGGAGACGAAATCCGTTTTCCGGGCGAGCACGCCGACGGCGTTATTCAATTCGTGGGCGAGCCCGGCGGCGAGTTGTCCGAGTGTTGCGGACATCTCCGAGCGGTGCATACGGTGAATCGCCGCTTCTTTTTCCGCCGCGTGTTCAAAGACGCGGGAATTGCGCAAGGCGAGCTCGTGCACCATCGTCGGGACGAATTGTTCAATCAGTGAACCGTATTTTTCAGGCTCGACGGCTTCGACCGTTTCGTCGATATAGGCGACTTCGATATTCGTTTCCGCAACGATTTCACAGGAACTGCGGAACAGGCGGGAAAAAAAGCTCTGAACTCCGATGTAGGAGCCGGGACCGGCGCGGAAAACCTGATAAAGCGAATCCGGAATACGCTCGCCGGACTCATCGCGGCGGTGGCGATAGGCGATAACGTTCCCGCTGAGCAAAAGATAAAGGCGCTTGGAATCCTCGCCTTCGCGAACCAGTTTCTCCCCTTTTTTAAGCGCAAAGATTCGCTCCGGAAACGCAAAGTAATCCGCGTTAATCCGAGAAATCTTTTTATGAAATTCCGCGCTCTGAATCATGGGGGATCAATAAAGGGGAATGCGAAAAGTGAAAATTTTGAGGGGATAAAGAGAAGCAGAGAGAAGTCGATTCCGGAAGAAGCGGGAACACGTCCGCCTCTTCCGGAAAGCAAGTTATTTCGCGACGGGAACGGCAGTCGTCGCAACGGGCGCGACAACCGTTGTTTCCTGCGCGGGAACGCCCGCTGTTTCTTCCGAAGTCGGAAGCGGCTTAAAAACGCCGAGCGAAGCAAGCAGAATCATCATCGCGTAGGTCAAAACCATTCCCAAAACGCCGATAATCACGCCGGTTTTTGCCATTCCCTTCGTATCGACCAAGCCGGTTGCGTGCGCGAGCGCATTCGGCGGGGTGGAAATCGGGAGCGCCATTCCGAGCGAGGACGCAAATGCCACGGAAACGAGAAGCGCAATCACGCCGCCGAGAACGTCCAACGAGGCGCCGACGTTCACGCCGACAACCGCGATAATCGGAACCAAAAGCGAAGCCGTCGCCGTGTGCGACATAAAGTTCGCCATGAAAAGGCAAATCACGCCGGCGCCGACCATCAGCCCGAACGCAGGCCAGGACGCGAACGGAATCGCGCCGATGAGGTGTTCCGCCAAACCGGTTTTCTGCAAGCCCACGCCGAGCGCAAAGCCGCCGGCAACAAGCCAAAGCACGTCCCAACTCATTCCGTTCAGGTCTTTTTTGGTAATAACCTGCGAAAGCGCAAAAACCGCCATCGGAACCATCGCAACGATATTCGAATCAATCCCGACGATGTCTTTTCCGAGCACCCAAAGCAAAACGGTAACCGCGAACGTAATGTAAACGATGATTGCCTTCGGCGTTTTCAAAAATTCGCCGCCGACATTCAATTCCATCGTTTTCTTGGAAATCGGGAACATCCAAAGCAAAAGTGCCCAAGAAAGCAAAATCAGGATAATGACATACGGCACACCGAACGCCATCCAGGTGCCGAACGAAACCGTTGCATCCATATCGGCAAGCGCCTTGAGCGCAATCGCGTTCGGCGGCGTCCCGATCGGCGTGCCCATTCCGCCGACGTTTGCGGCAATCGGAATCGCAAGCGCAAATGCCGCTCGACCTTTGTCGTTTTCGTCAAAAAGCGAAAGCACGGGAGCGAGAATCGCAAGCATCATCGCCGCCGTTGCGGTGTTGGACATAAACATCGAGAAAAGCGCCGTAATCGCCATCAATCCGAGCAAAACGAATTTCGGATTTTTCCCGAACGGCTTCAAAAGGAAGCGCGCAAGGTTCATATCGAGCTTGTATTTCGTCGCAGCGGAAGCGAGGAAGAACCCGCCGAGGAAGAGCATGATAATCGGGTCGGCGAACGTCGCCATAAGCCCCTTGGAGCTGACGAGGTTGGAGAATTTTTCTCCGCTTACCGGATCCGTCTGCATCGAAAAGAGCGTGTCACCGCCGAAGCTGAGCATCAACCCCTTATCGGAAACCGTCAACAGCATCAGCACGATGACAAACATCGACGTCGTCCAAATCGGGAACGGTTCGAGAATCCAGAACAATGCCGCGAGCACAAAAATCGCAATCACGCGGATTTCGACGGCGTTTAGCGCCAAGCCGAAAGATTCATACGGCAAGAAAAGGCACCCGACGGCAAGTGCGAGAGCAATCAGACCCTTTAGAGCTTTTACTTTTGTCATGATTTTGGATGATTAAGAAAAAATTAAAAAAAATGTGAATTTCGCTTCAAAAAAAACGTTCCCCTGCGGAAATTTCCGATGGGGGAACGGTTTTTTAAAAGAACGAGATTAGCGGTTTTCCGGAACAACGGAACCCATACCGGGCATTCCCGTTTCCCAATCTTTGGGACCGCCGGTTCCGGACAAACCGGAATCCGTGGGGCGCGCCGTTTCCACACAGGAGACAAGCGCGACAACGGCAAGAGCCGCAACCAGAAAAATCTTTGCTAAACGGTGCATTAGTCCTGCGGCTTCTTAACAATCGTCGGAATCACCTTCACATAGGTGCCTTCCGCGAGTTTCTGAATGTTCGTTCCCGGAAGCAAGCCGAGCGTCGCGCGGCTCGGACGCGGATCCGTGATGCGCGCTTCGCCGACGCGTTCACCGTTCACTTCGAGAACAACCGGCGTTCCAGCAACGATTGCCGGATTTTCGTCACCGACACCGACAACAATTTGACCGCGAACATGGTCGAGAGCGACAACCGTGGTCAGAACATACGGAGCTTCAAATTCGACAACGACCCCGCCCTTCGCTTCCGCGTAAAGGTCGACCGGGAATTCCGTCGGAACGGATTCGCCGCGCTGAATAACCCACGTGCGGAAACGTGCATAGCGCTGACCGGCGGCGACTTTCGTTTTCTGCAATTCTTCGATTTCGGCGAGCTTCTGGTCGTATTCTTCTTTGGAATACATATTGCTCTTTTCTTCCGTCAACTGAGCGACGCGTTCCTTTTCGGAACGGAGCTGGCTTTCGAGGTCGCTGACCTTGCTGTTAAGGTCGCTGACTTCAGAGGTAAGCGTTTCCTTGTCGCGAGTAAGCTGATTCGCTTCTTCCGTTTTCGCATCGAGGTCGGACTTGAGACCGTCGATTTCGTTGTCTTTCTGCGTAATTGTAGCTTTCAACGAAGCAATCTGGTTCTCGTTGCGCTCTTTCGTTTCGCGCAAATCAAAGACTTCCTGCTTTACGACATCGGTCTTTTCGACACGATCCTTCAGCGTAGTAGTTTTAACACCGCGCACATCGTCCAGCGGTTTGGTTTTGACGAAGGCATTTTCCATTTCGCCCTTGATCATAAAGAACAGGGCAATGCCGGCGCCGGCAGCGAGAATAGCGACAATGCGCAATACGAGAGAAACTTTCTTGTTCATCGTAAACGGGGTTAATTTTTGTAATTGAAAGTGGAGTTGCAGAATGGGGTTTCAACCTGACGCTGAACGTTTTTGGACGGACTCAGCGCCAAATGTTGGCAAATTTTAAATACGAGTTCCGTGCGGTTTTCAAGCTCTAATTTCCGCGCGATAGCTTCCGCCGTGAATTTTTCCGGGGCATTATCCTTCAAAAATTCAACGATTTGCACTTGGAGCTTCAAAATCCCCGCCGCAGCCTTCTTTCCGGCTTCGACTCCGGGCTGATGGTAGGCGTTGATTCCGACAAAAGTCGCGTAAAATCCGACCGCGCGTTCAAAGAGAGCAATCAAGGCTCCGATGCTTTGCGGCGTCACGTCATCGACAGTCAGCGTTACCGAAGCGCGTCCTTTTTCCGTCAGCGCCTCGCGCGTCCCGAGCAGGAAGCCTTCGAGGTAGTCTCCGGCGGAAACGCCCGGGTCGACTTCGACGCTTTCGCCGTCGCGATCCCGCAGAACTTCGATAAACGTCGCAAAGAAATTCGGCACGCCCTCACGCAATTGCTGGATATACGCGTGCTGGTCGGTCGAGCCTTTGTTCCCGTAAACGGAAATACCCTGATTGACGACGTTTCCGGCGAGGTCTTTTTCCTTGCCGAGCGATTCCATAATCAGCTGTTGCAAGTAGCGCGCAAAAAGCAAAAGACGATCCTTATACGGCAGGATCACCATATCCTTGGAGCCTTTGCCGTCGGTCAGGAAATACCACGCGAGCGCGAGCAATGCCGCCGGATTTTCGCGAGCTTCGCGGGAACGCGTCTGCGCATCCATCGCCGCCGCACCCGCAAGCATTCCGTGAATGTCCAAGCCTTGAAGCGCTGCGGGAAGCAAGCCGACCGCCGCCATTTCGCTGGTGCGCCCACCGACCCAATCCCACATCGGGAAACGTTCGATAAATCCTTGCGCAACTGCCGTTTTGTCGAGTTGCGATCCCGCGCCCGTGACAGCGACGGCGTGCTTTGCAAAGTCCAATCCCGCCGCCTTATACTGCGCTTCGGTTTCAATCATTGCGTTGCGCGGCTCCGGTGTGCTTCCGGACTTCGAGGTTACGATACAAAGCGTTTCACCGAGTTTACCTTTGAGTTCGGCAAAAACCGTGTCAAAACCGTCGGCATCCGTATTGTCGAGGAAGAAAACCTTCATCTTGTCGCGCCCCGGCATTCCGAGCGCCGAAGCGACAAACTGCGGACCGAGCGCGCTCCCGCCGATGCCGATGCAGAGCAAATTTTTGAACGTTCCCGCGCTTCCGACGATTTCGCCGCCGTGAATTTTTTGGGCAAACGTTTCGATTTTTTCGACCGTTCCCGCGATCTCGGCGGCGAGTTCCGCCGTCGGCGCGAGTTGCGGAGAGCGAAGCCAGTAATGCCCGACCATGCGGTTTTCGTCGGGATTGGCGATCGCGCCTTTTTCGAGCTCCGCCATAGCGTCAAACGCCTTGTCGAGCATCGGCTTGGACTCCGTGATGTAGGTTACCGGGAACCCGACACGGCTCAAATCGATGGCAAAATTGAGCGCGTCAAACGCGATGAAATTCTGCTTAAAATTATCCCAGCTCATGGAATTCGGATAAAAAATAAAAATTGCGGAAAGCCCGCAGTATTACTTGGCGGGAACGCTTTCCGGCGTCGAAACCGGAGCGACCGGGGCGTCGACGGGAACGATTGCTGCTTCCGGAGCCGTTTCAACCGCAGCGGGCGCCGTCATGGACGGAGCCGCCTGTTCTTCAAGTTTCAAGCCCTGCCCTTCGCCCTTGTCCTGAGCTCCGAGGAACGCGAAATAAAGCACCGCGCAAAGAATGAAAAACGCAGAAATAAAAATCACCGTCGCTTTGGAAAGCACGCCTGCGGCTTCTCCCCCGAAAACGCTTTCGGACGCGGCACCGCCGAGTGCGGAGCCCATGCCCGCGTTCGCGCTCGGTTTCTGCATCAAAACGAAAAGGACGACCAACACGCTCACAAAAGCGAGAACCGTCAACGCACCGTAAATAAGAATACTGCCCATAAAAAAAATCGAAAGCGGACATTAAATGCGCTCCGCCTGAACCACGCAAATAGAAATTTCAATTAGCGCCCGAAGAGCAAAGACCGCTCCCGGAGAGTGTGCCCCAAACGTTAACGGAACACAGCCGACTCACAGACACACTAAATATCGAAAAGCCCCTCGTCTTCTTCGACCTCGGGACCGAGTTCTTCAAACCCTTCCTCGTATTCGATTTCAAATTTTCCGGGAACGGAAAGTAAACCCAAGTCCGTTTTCAGCCGATTTTGCTTGCGGCGCGTTTTTTTCAAGAAATCTTCCGTTTCTTGAGCCGTCTTGGAATTTTTCGCCGTGTCCTTCGGAATCGCGATGTCTCCGTTCGTGTAATCCGCAAGGGCCCGGAAAATATTCTGCGGGAGCATTTCCGTCGTAAAAAAGTAAACGCGTTGCCCGTTGTCCTGTGCGAGCTTCAACCAACGCTCAAACAACGCCGATTCGTCCGGAATCTGCCCGTCGCGATAATCCTGAAAATCCGCAAAAACAATCACCGAATCGTATCCGCCTTCGGAAAGAATCATTTCCAGCCAACGACCGAGCGCGAGCCACGAAGAATAGTCGTTCCCGGACCATTCCGAAAGTAGCGCCTTACCGTAGGAACTTAAATGTTCCGCCCACTCGTTCCCGCCGCCGGAATAATCGTAGACTCCGTTTTTGCGCGACTTTTTGTTTTTCCGAATCATCGATTTCATTGCCGCACGGGAAGCGGAAGGTTTTTTCTCGCGCTCATAGGATTTGAGCAACGATTTCTTCTTGCGCTCCCAAGCACCCTGCTCAAGCCGCGAACGCGAAATTCCGGAAATTTGCCCCATGCCGCAACCCATGAATTCAAAGACGTCTGCCGTCGGAAATTTCTTCAAAATCTCCTCGCGCACCACCGGCAAGACCTCCGTCATCGAGCCAGACGAGTCCATGTAAACCGCAAGGCGCCCCGCCGTCACATTCGTTCCGAGAATTTTTTGCGTTGATTGAAATTTGCTTACAAAATTGCGTGCGTTCCCGACACCGATACCCGTTCCCGTGCCGATTCCGCCCCCGAGTCCGCCGCCGCTCCCGCTCGACAAATCACCACCCAGCCCGTGCATTCCGCCCGCCGTCAGCGTGCTTCCGGAAAAAGCGGACATCGTCGCCATTTCCGGAAGCTCCGGTAGCGCGAACTTGGCATTCGCCACCTTGGAAACGATTTTTCGGCTCTGCGCTCCCGCGCTGATTCTCACGTTTTTCCGGCGCGAAGATTGGACATCGGCGTAGGACGGACGATCCCCGCCGCGCCCTCCGCCGCTTCCCGTTGCGAAAAACGACGGCGGTTCTTCCGGCGGCGCGACATACGTCGAAACCACATAAAAAATCGCAAAGAATATCAGCAGCGCGTGGAAAATCAGAGAAAACGCCAAGCTCCCGCCGCCGATTTTTCGCCAAAATTTTACCGTTTCCGAAACTTCCGGAAGCGCTTCGAAATGATGAATGACCGGAGCCTTTTGCAACTCCGAAGATGGATTTTCCGACTCCTCCGAATCACGCTCTTCCGCCTCGTTCCCGCGAACGGAATTCTCCGCGTTCTTCGCAGGACTCAAAGGCGCGGAAACAGCCGCCGCACCGCCCTGCGCAACCGACACCTCCGACACCGCGTTCTGCGCCGCATTCCGGTAAAGCATCTCCGCCGCCATGCGTTGCGCCAGAAAAACCACTTCCGCTTCCTGATGCTTCCGCAGATTTTTCCGTTCCCGCAACGCATTGAACTTCCGCAACAACAACATATGCCGCCGCGCCAACGCCCGCAAATCCTCTTCAGAGAGAACTTTCGCTTCTTTCGGCGGTTGTTGAGGGGTTAGCATTTTCTTTCGGGCTCGATTCCCGACTATAATAGTTTTTTGCCGCTAAGTTGAAAGAAGAAAGCACACGCGACCCTTCCCGTCCATCAACGGTTCGCGCAATAAATTTCAATTTTACGATTTTGCGCTTTTTCGTTAGTATTGTCGGAAAACTTCTTTTTATGGAAAAAAACTTCTTGGAAGATTTTGGCTCTGATGCGCGTTCCCGCGTCGAAAGTGCCGTCACCGCCATTCGTGCCGGACGCGGTGTCCTTGTTGTCGACGATGAAGACCGCGAGAACGAAGGAGACCTGATTTTTGCCTCGGAAACGCTGACGACCGAGCAAATCGCCATGCAAATCCGCGATTGCAGCGGGATCATATGCATCTGCATCACGGAAGAAAAAGCGCGGGAACTCAACCTTCCGATGATGGTGCCCGAAAACACCAGCCGCTACGGAACGGCATTTACCATTTCCATCGATGCCAAGGAAAATGTAACGACGGGCGTTTCCGCCGCAGACCGACTCGAAGCCGTGCGCGCCGTGATTGCCGACAACGCTTCGCGCGAAAACCTTGTCGCCCCCGGGCATATGTTCCCGCTCGTTGCACGTAACGGCGGCGTCCTCGAACGCCCGGGACACACGGAAGCCACCGTCGACCTGATGCGCCTTGCCGGATTCAAACCCTGCGGAGTGCTTTGTGAACTGACAAATCCCGACGGGACAATGTCGCGCCTTCCCGAAGTTACCGAATACGCGAAAAAATACGCGCTTCCGCTCGTTTCGATTAAGGATTTGATCGAATATCTGAGAGCAGAAGCCTGATTCCGCGCGTTTTTTTATTTCGTCAAAAAAAAATCAACAAAAAGTGCTTGACGGAACAACCACTTTTTGTTTTGATATTGAAACAATCAATTTTACGCCCCTTTCGTCTAGCCCGGCCTAGGACACCTCGCTTTCACTGAGGCGACCAGGGTTCGAATCCCTGAAGGGGCGCCACTTTCAAAAACCCGCGAATCAAAAATTCGCGGGCTTTTTCGTGCCTTTTTGCGATCCCCCCCCCCCCAAAAAAAAAATCTTCACAGACGAAGAGCAGGAACGATTATCCCGACTCCACGCAATGTTTTCCGAAAACATTTCTAAACTCTCGCCGGATTCCCGCACGAAAGAAATGGAACGTTTGGGAATCGACTTGAGCTGGAAGTCCTCCCAAATCGAAGGCAACACCTACACCCTTTTGGAAACGGAAAAGCTCCTGAAAGAAAACGAAGAGGCTCGAGGAAGAACGAAAGAAGAAGCACAAATGCTTCTAAATCATAAGGAAGCGTTGAGATTTCTCGTTGAGAACGAAGACTACCTTGAAAATCTCGCCGTCAGCCGGATAGAAGACGTCCACAGCCTTCTCGTCAAGAATCTGAATGTTCAACGAAACATTCGCACCACGCGAGTCGGCATCACGGGAACGAACTATCGTCCGCTTGATAACGAATTTCAAATTCGTGAAGCGCTGAACGATACATGCAATCTGATAAACGCCAAGCAAAACGTTTTTGAAAAAGCGCTTTTAGCAATCCTTCTGATTTCTTATATCCAACCGTTTTCTGACGGAAACAAACGGACGGCACGTATCGTGTGTAATGCATTACTTCTTGCCAACCGACACTGTCCGCTCTCGTTTCGCACGGTGGATTCTCTCGACTACAAAGAAGCCTTGTTGATTTTTTATGAGCAAAACAACCTAAGCGCCTTCAAAAAAATTTTTATTGAACAAGTTGAATTCGCCGTAAAAACGTATTTTTAATTCTTCCCGTTCGAGCCGTCTTCGTGTCGCAAAAGAGCGGAAAAAGTTGAGCGGGAAGAAATAGGGACACGTTGCTTTCGTGGTTGAAAAGGCGCGGCGTGGACGTTTCCCTTATTCGTTTTATGTTCACGCTTAACGAGGTTCGCCTGCAATACGGTCCGCGTATTTTGTTTAATGGGATTTCCGCAACAATTAATGCGCGGGAACGCATCGGTTTGGTCGGATCGAACGGCGCAGGCAAATCCACGCTTCTGAAAATTCTTGCCGGTGAGCAGGACTTTGATGCGGGAACGATTTCCGCCGCGAAAAACGCAACTGTCGGCTACCTCCCGCAAGACGGCTTGGAAACGCACGGGAAAACGCTTTACGCCGAAGTCGAAAGCGCCTTTGAAGACATTCTTTCGCTTCGCAAAAAAATTGAAACGGCAGATGCCGAATTGCAATCGCTCCCGCCGGATTCCGACGAATATCGCGAAACGCTTGAGCTCATTTCCGCCTGGGAGCGCCGCCTTGAAGATGCGGATGCCGCGAAATTGCGTTCCCGCGTCGAAACTATTTTGCACGGACTCGGCTTTGTTCAAAGCGACATGGAGCGTGACACGGGAGAATTTTCCGGCGGGTGGCAAATGCGCATTGCCCTCGCGAAACTTCTCTTGCGGGAACCGGCGCTTCTACTGCTCGACGAACCGACGAATCACCTCGACATCGAGTCTCAGGACTGGCTCGAAAACTGGCTTTCACGCTACGCGGGAACGGTGATGATCGTTTCGCACGATCGCGCGTTTCTCGATACGATTTGCGGAAAAACCTTTGCGCTAACCGCCGGACGGCTCGAGGTTTACAATGGAAATTATTCCTATTTTGAAAAAACGTCGCGGGAACGCCGGGAGTCCCTTCGCCGCGCCGCGCAAAATCAGGCACGCGAAATCGAGAAAACCGAAGAGTTTATCGAACGTTTTCGCGCCAAGGCGACGAAGGCTGCGCAAGTGCAATCGCGCATCAAAGCGCTGGAAAAAATCGAGCGCATCGAATTCGAGGAAGAAGACGACTCTCAAATCGCGTTTGCGTTTCCGCCCGCACCGCAGAGCGGTCAAGTCGTTCTCGAATTAAACGGTTTGGACAAAAGCTACGGTGCGTTAAACGTTTTAAAAAACATCAATTTTAAAATCGAGCGCGGCGAACGCATCGCCGTCGTCGGCGTAAACGGGGCCGGGAAATCCACGCTCATTCGTATGCTCGCGGGAACGGAAGCGCAAACGGCGGGAACGCGCACGGAAGGACTCAACGTTGCCGTCTCGTATTTTGCGCAACATCAGGCAAAGGAACTGAACCCGGACATCGACGTGCTCGCAACCGTGAACGACGTTGCCGCCGGGCTCGGCACCACCCGCCTGCGCACGCTTCTCGGTGCATTTCTCTTCCGTGGCGAAGACGTTTTTAAGCCCGTCCGCGTGCTTTCCGGAGGAGAGCGCAACCGGCTCGCGCTCGCGCGCATGCTGTTGCGTCCGTTCAATTTTCTCATTCTCGACGAGCCGACGAATCACCTCGATATGCGTTCCAAGGCAGTGCTCGCGCAGGCGCTGAAACAATACACGGGAACGTTTGTCATCGTTTCGCACGACCGCGATTTCCTCGATCCGCTTGTGACCAAAGTCATCGAAGTAAAAAATCACGGCATCCGCGTTTTTCTCGGAAATGTCAGCGACTACCTCGCCGCAACCGCCGAAGAGCGTTCCCGCGAGCGCGAAAAAATTTCTGCGGCGGGAACGGTATCCGCAAAACCTGCGGTAAACGACCCGCGGGAACGCCGCCGCGCAAATGCCGAACGCGCCAAGCAGCTGGCTCCGCTTCGCAAAAAACTGAACGAAACCGAAACTCGCATCGCCGGACTCGAAACCGAACAAGCGGATTGGGAAAACAAAATGTCCTCTCCGGAATTCTTCTCTCGCGGCGAAGCGACCAAAGCCGACGTTGCCCGCTACGAAACCGTTAAAACCGAAATCGCCGCCGCCTACGCGCTTTGGGAATCCCTCGCGGAACAAATCGAAGAATTGTAATTGCACTTTGAATTAACGTCTCCGGGCAAAAGCCGCGCATAACCCTCGCCCCCTGCCCTTGCCTCTTTCGCGGGAACAAAAATTCTCCCGACGTTTTTCGTTTTGCGGGAACGCTATAAGCGATTTAGATTTTGTCGATTATGGGTAAAACACTTTTCCGAAAGGTTTGGGACGCGCACACGGTGGCAACGCTCCCGAACGGGCAAACGCAACTTTTCATCGCGACGCATTACATTCACGAAGTAACTTCGCCGCAGGCGTTCGGAATGTTGCGCGACATGAATCTGCCCGTCATGCACCCCGAACGCACATTCGCAACGGTGGACCACATCGTCCCCACGACGAGCGTTGCAGAACCGTTCCCGGACACAATTGCGCAATCGATGATTTCCGAACTACGCAAAAATTGTGCGGAAAACGGTATTCGCTTTTTCGATACAAACACGGGACATCAGGGCATCGTCCACATCGTCGGTCCGGAACAGGGAATCACCCAACCGGGAAAAACGATTGCGTGCGGCGATTCGCACACGGCGACGCACGGAGCATTCGGAGCAGTGGCGTTCGGAATCGGAACGTCGCAGGTGCGCAATGTGCTCGCGACGCAAACGCTCGCGTTTTCTCCGCTCAAAGTGCGCCGCATCAACGTAAACGGCGCGCTCAAGCCCGGTGTCACGGCGAAAGATGTCGCCCTGCACTTGATTAATCTGCTCGGTGTGGACGGCGGAATCGGCTACGCGCACGAATACGGCGGAGACGTTTTCGACAATTTCTCAATGGATGAGCGCATGACGGTTTGCAACATGGCGATTGAAGGCGGCGCGCGCGTCGGCTACGTCAATCCCGACGAAACGACGTTCGCCTACCTCAAAGGTCGTAAGTTCGCTCCGCAGGGCGCAGAATGGGACGCGGCGGTGGAACGCTGGAAATCTTTCGCAAGCGATCCGGACTGCGTTTACGACGATATCGTGAACGTTGATGCGGCAGACATTGCTCCGACGGTAACCTGGGGGATCACGCCCGCGCAGAGCGTTCCCGTGACGGCGGCGTTCCCGCGCCCGGAAGATCTTTCCGCGACGGATGCCGCGACGGCGGAAGAAGCCTACCGCTACACGCGTTTTTCTCCGGGAACACCTGTTGCGGGAACGAAAGTCGATGTCGCGTTTATCGGTTCCTGCACGAACGGGCGACTTTCGGACTTTCAATCGGTTGCAAAATATTTGGCGGGAAAAAAAGTGGCTCCGGGCGTAAAAGCACTCGCCGTTCCCGGCTCGCAAATCGTTGCCGCTCAGTGCGAAAAACTCGGAATCGCGCAGATTTTCCGTGATGCGGGATTTGAATGGCGCTTGGCGGGGTGTTCGATGTGTTTGGCGATGAATCCGGATAAACTCGTCGGCGATCAGGTTTGCGCGAGCGCGTCGAATCGTAATTTCAAGGGACGCCAAGGCTCGCCGACGGGACGCACGCTGCTGATGTCTCCGCTGATGGTTGCCGCTGCCGCCGTTTCCGGGTGCGTCGCCGACTGCCGTGAAGTTTTCGATTTGTAAGCACGAAAGAAGCGACACGCTTGTCGTTTTACCTGCAAAATTATGGAAATTTCAAACCGCATAAAAGCCGCGCGGGAAGCCGTCGCAAGCGTTGTTCCGTTTTTCGACGAAAAATTTTCCAAGGTCGAAAGTCTGTGGAAGCGCGACGACACACGCGTAACGGAAGCGGATTTTGAAATCTCGAAACGTATCACGGATTTCATTACGACGGCGTTCCCGCAGGACGATTTTTGTTCGGAGGAAGATTTACCGCCGCCCGACGCTCCCGCGCGGGAACTGCATTCGCGTTTTGCGTGGGTGTTGGATCCGATTGACGGAACAAATAATTTTGCACGCGGAATTCCGCTCTGTGCGGTTTCGCTGGCGCTTCTCGAAGACGGATTCCCCGTTTACGGAATCATTTACGACCATGCTCAAAAAACATTTTTGGAGGGAGGAAAAACAGTTCCGCTGTCGCGCGGCGGCGTTCCCGTGAAAACGGAATGCCCGGCGTTCAATCATCACAGCATTGTGAGTTTCCATTTCCCGCTGAAAAAAAACGAGCTGTCGGAGCTCGAACCGTTTACGACGGTGAACGCGGTGCGATGCCAAGGCTCTGCGGCGTTGAATCTGGCGTATAATGCGTTCGGTGCGATTGACGGAAGCGTCGATTACAACACGAAGATTTGGGATATCGCGGCGGCGGCGGCGATGCTCGGTGCCGCGGGACGCGAAATCGTTTTTCGCGGGGCGCAGGCGTTTCCCCTACGGGAAGTTTCCTCAAAAATGCCGAATTTGCGCTGGGTTGCGGGAACACCCGAATTTATGGAAAAAGCGCGGAAGTTTTTGTCGCTTTCGTGAAAGAAAAACTCGTTCCCCGTTGGCGCATTCGGGTTCTTTAAGCTCCAAGCATTAAGCTTTAATCTTTTTTAGCCCAAGAAAATTTTCGGCTTGGGGAGAATCGCATAAAGCGCGCGCACGAGAATGTAGGTTGCGGCAAGAGCGAAAAGCGCGGAAACGGGAATTTGCAGTTCGAGCGGAATGCCGATTTTGACGGCGAGAACGTAGCTCGGTCCGACAAAAAAGTAATGCACGAGATAAACGCCGAAGCCGAGTTTTCCAAGCGTGGCGAGAAAGCGTGTAAAGCGTCCCGGCGCAAGATCAATTTTTGAAATCAACAAAAACAGTGCAGCGCTCGAAAGCACGACGTTGAACGAACAATACGTCCAGAAAAGTTCGACCATCGGCTCTGCTTGGAACGTTTTCGCGGTAGCGGCGACAGCGTCCGGAGTCGTTCCCGCGAGCGATTGCGCGACATCGGCGAGGCATTTGGAGAGCGCGCCGCCGTCGGCAAGTGCGTTGAAAACCTGCGGATTGTCAAGACTCCCCATGAGGCGCACCCAGAAAAACGCGACAAAGGTCAAAAACGTTCCCGCAAGTAACATCGGAACGCCGATCGCGAATGCCTTTTTTACGCTGAGCTTCGGTGAGGCTTCGGCGAGAACGTGTCCGAGCAACAAATAGCCGTTGAATCCCGCAAACGCGTAAAACGTGCCGAACGCGTTCCACGAACAGGTGCCGAAAAGGTAGCCTTCACCGAAAGGCAAGTGCGGCGTCAGAAAAACGTCGGCGTAAGGAATAACAAGCGTGACGCCCCAAATTCCGAGAAACGCCCACTTGGTTTGCGTCGAAACTTTCTCCACCCACGCCGAAAAAACCGGCAGGTAAAGATACAGCCCCAGAAGCATATAAACATACCACAGATGGACGGAAAAGTAGTTGAACGAAAACGGAACTGTCGTAAGCGTCCCGAGCGCGGCGGAGAGTGTGGTTTCCGGACCGTTCCCGCCGTTCATAAAGCTCGAATACGGGAAAAAGGTGAGCACGAGTTCCTTTGCAGATTCGGGCGTAGAGCAGACCAAACTCGCAAACCACGGGAACAGCGTGTAAATCGTCGACCAGATCAGGAACGGAATCAGCACGCGCGGAATACGTTTTTTGTAAAATCCGCCGAGCGTGTTTTCCCGCACGGGAAGCAACAGAGCTCCCGTAATCATCACGAACAGCGGAACGCTCGGGCGCAGCATCGAGCCCCAAATTGCGCCCCAGCGCAGAAAATCCGGATTGCTCGCCGATTCCGTCGAACAGTTAAACGGATCGCAAGCGTGGCAAACGACAACGAGGAACATCGCAATCCAGCGCGCGCAGTCAATCCACACGAGATGGCGTTTTTCGTCGGGAGAAACGCATTGAGCGAGTGTCGGTGTTTGTAAATTCATCATATAATTTCGGAAATAGACAGCGCGGGAACGCGGAATGCTTCAGTCAAGAGTTTCGGCGGATTTCAAATCGCCGTCGCTCATGCCGAGTTTTTCCCGGCAAAAATCGCGCATATCCGACGGGAGCGGCGCGGAAAAAGTGCGTTGAATTTCGGGACTTTTGAAAACGAGACGCGCGGCGTGCAGAGCTTGGCGCGGCATTTCGAGTTCCCGCGCATGGCGCTCCGTCCACCCTTTCTCGCAAAAATCCAAATAAAGGCGCTCGTTGTGTCCGTAAAGTTTATCTCCGACAACGCAATGCCCGATGTGTTGTGCGTGGGCACGGATTTGGTGTTTTCGTCCCGTGTGGAGCTCAACGCGGGCGAGCGTGTATCCGTTCCCGCAATACAGCGGTTCAAAAAATGTAACGGCGGTTTGCGCATCCGGACCCTCGCCCACGCACTGTTTGACAAGAACAGGACTCGCGGTGTCGGGTCGCAACGGAGCATCGACAAGTCGGGGCTCGCGCATTTCGCCTTCGAGAATAGCGAGGTAAGTTTTGGAAACCCACCGGCGCTCGACGGCTTTTTGGCTTTTGCTTGCAGCTTCGCGATTGAGCGCGATGAGAATAATCCCGCTGGTTTCGCGATCGAGGCGGGAAACGAGATGCATTGTTTCGCCGCCGCGCCATTCCCGCACCGCGCCGACGAGGCTCGACCACGGACCGTTTTTTGACGGGTGGCAAACAACCCAGCCCGGTTTGCTGAACGCAAGGAAATCCGCGTCTTCCTCGACAATCCACGTCGGCAATTCCTCCGGCTTAATCAGCGGAGCGTTTTGCGCCTGCGCTCCGGGCGGCGGGAACGCACAGCAATCGGGATTTCGTTTCGGAGAAAACACCAAGCCGGAAAATTTTAAGCGTTTTTAGTTCACCTTTCTGCAAAGGTAAACCGCGTAGGCAAACATGAGCACATTCGGAGCCCATGCCGCGAGCACAGGCGGAAGCCACTGCCCCGTGCCGAGCATATTGAAAATGTTGGTCAACAGGTAATACGCCGCAAAAAGTCCGATGGATTTGGATACGCCGACCATCGGATTAACGCGCACGCCGGCGACGGCAAACGGAATCGCAATCCCGACGACGATGAGACAACAGAACGGACTCGCCAAAACCGAGTTGTAATAAACTTCGTATTCGGAGATGCGCGGGTTGCTTTTCGGGTCGGTTTCTTTGAGGATGCGACGGATTTCGGGAATCGAAAGGTCGCTTGTTTTTCGTCCGATGAGCGCCATCAGCGAGGGATTTTCCGAAAACTTGGATTCCTTCCGCTCGGTAAATTTCGGCTGACGCAAAAGTTGTCCGTTTTCGTAAACGAGTTCTTTGCCGTTTTTCAGCGTCCAAGTTCGCGTTGATTCTTCAAACGAACCCGTTTCCGCGACGAGAGCATTCGTGATGCGCCCGCGTTCGTCGTAGGTGTAAATATTTACGCCGTAGGCTTTGCGCGTGTAAGGATTGTAGTTGGCAATATACCAATTCCGGCGATCTGCGGAATTATTGAAAAACAGCATTTCCCCGCGAACGCTGGCGCGGTTGAAATCACCTTTGCTTTCGCGGTATTTCAGTTCGCCTTCGGAAAGAATCGTTGCCGCGCGCTCCGTGGCATACGGGACGAGCGAAGCGTTCAGCGCGAGCATGAGAAACGACAGCACCGCTCCCGCCGCCCAGAGCGAACGCGTAATGCGAAAAATACCCAAGCCCGCCGCGCGCATCGCCGTAAGTTCCTGATTTTTGTGCAAATGCCCCAGCATGAAAAGCAGGGAAACAAGGAGCGACACGGGAATAACAACCGGAAGAAATCCCATCGCTATCATCGCAAAAAACTCGATAGATTGAAGCGTCGGGACATTCCAGACCAAAAGGTCTTCCAAGTTGTTATAAACGGCGGAAATGAGAAGCATTCCGATCATCGCGAGAAGCGACATCGCGAAAATTTTCAGCCATTCCCATAAAATGTGTCGGTCGATCAGAGGCATTGCTTCGGCAATAATGGATAAAGCCGGGGAATTTGGAAAGAAAATTGAAAGTCCGCGAAAAAAGATCCGCCTCGGGAAAACCGATTCCGGGTCAGGGAAAATCAAATCGGAACGTTCGGTGTCCGCTCGTCTTCCCATGTTGCCGGATCAAGCGAAAAAAGCCGGGAGAGCAGCGCGTAAATTTCCGGATGTGCCCGCTTGGTCTCAATCGGTTGCTCGAAAAACGCTTCAACGGAAACGGCAAAAAATTCCGCGGGATTTTCCGCGCCGTATTCGTCAAGAATCGTTCCCGCGTCTCCGGAACGAAGCCGCTCGAGTTCCCGCGCGGCGATATTTTGCCATGCCCGCACATCGGAAAGCTCGGAAAACGCAGGACACCCGCCCGTAATTCCGTCATCAGAATCCAGCTGGTGTGCAAATTCGTGAATAACGACGTTTTGTCCGTTCCCGTGCAACGCAATGTCACGCGCAATGCGTTGCCACGAAAAAACGACACTCCCGTGAGTCCAAGACTCGCCGTCGCGCGTCCCGCGTTCCCGAGCGACCAGCCCGCCTTCGGTTTCGCTCTCCTCTCCGGGCGCGGCAAAAGCCCGCGGATAAACGAGCACGGAATGAAGCGAACTCCAAGCGGTCCCGCTCCGATTAACGGAAAGGAGCGACGCGTGTCCGGCAATCGTAAGCGCCATTTCATCCGAAACGGATTTCAGCCCGCCGCAGGCTTCAAAAGTTTTTTCGGATAAAAATTCTTTGATACGGCGATGGTATTTTTCGCGAAGTGTGTTCGGCAAAATCGCGTAGGCGGGAACGTTGCGGAGAAGAATTTTTTCCCACTCCTGCGGGAACGGCGCCGCAAAATAACGTTCCCGCCGCCTTTTCGCACGCAATGAGACAGCGAGAAAAACGACGACCGCCAGCGCGAAAACTGCAGAAAAAAGAATCACTGCTTTCCGCTTCCTTTCACGCCTTTTTTCTCCCCGTTCAGCGCCCGGCAAATTCGACAGGTGTGCCCGTCGCAACCGCGCGCCGTGCAATGCTCGCGTCCGTAAAAAATAATTTGCAGATGGAGTTTGTTCCACCGCTCCCGGGGAAACAGCTTTTTCAAGGAATTTTCGGTGTCGACGACATTTTTTCCGGCGGCAAGTTTCCACCGCGCCGCAAGGCGGTGAATATGCGTATCCACGGGAAACGCGGGAACGCCGAATGCTTGCGACATAACCACCGATGCCGTCTTGTGCCCGACGCCGTCGAGCGCTTCCAGCTCCTCAAAGCTCGCGGGAACGCGTCCGCCGTGTTTTTCGACAATGGTTTTGGAAAGACTCACAAGCGCGAGGGATTTTCTTGGAGACAGCCCGCACGGACGAATTATTTCCTCGACGCGCTCCCGCGGAAGTTGCGCCATTTTTTCCGGTGTGTCGGCAAGTGCAAAAAGTGCGGGCGTAACTTCGTTTACACGCTTGTCCGTGCATTGCGCGGAAAGAACGACGGCAACGAGCAACGTAAACGCGTCGCTGTGGCGTAGCGGAATCGGCGTTTCCGGATAGAGTTCTTCCAGCGTCTGCATCACAAAAGCGGCGCGTTCTTTTTTCGTCATAACATACGACATTTTGCGTCCGCCCCGCTCCCGCGTAAATCGAAATTTAGTGCGGACATCGACTTTGCCGACGAAAAACAAGCGGCTCAATACCGGCTACGGTTTCCAAATTGAAATTTGACGAAGCGGACTTTCTGCTTATTATCGGAGGCATGGCTCTCGCTTTTACCTTAGAACAACTTTGTAACGTCATTGACCCGATCAAAGTCGAAGGCAACACTTCGACTCCGCTCTCCAACATCGGAGCGCTTGATTCCGCCACGGAAGGCGACCTTGCCTTTCTCGGCAACGACAAATACCACGCGCAAGTTGCCGAATGCAACGCGTCGGCAATTCTCGTTCCCGCGAATTACACGGGAAGTTCTCCGAAAGAAAATCAGGCGTATATTTTCGTAGAAAAACCCTCTTACACGCTCGCGCTGATTTGCGGTCAAATCGAAGCCGCGCTTTGGCCGAAGCCGCCCGCGGGAACACACCCGACCGCCGTCATCGCAGAATCCGCTAAAATCGGCAAAAACGTGCATATCGGTCCGTTCTGCGTTATCGGAGAAAAAGCGACTGTCGGCGACGGCGCAGTTCTCGACTCGCACGTTTCCGTCGGCACAGCCGTAAGCATCGGCGAAAACTCGCATATCGAAAGCGGAGTCCGCATCTGTGCCTACTCGCAGTTGGGCGCACGCGTCCACGTTCTCCCCAACGCCGTAATCGGCGCCGACGGCTTCGGCTTTATTCCCGTAGACGGCAAAATCGAAAAAATTCCGCAAATCGGGAACGTCGTCATTGAAGACGATGTCGAAATCGGCGCGGGAACGTGCATCGACCGGGCACGCTTCTCGTCGACGCGTATCGGCAAAGGCACGAAAATCGACAATCTCGTCCAAATCGGGCACAACTGCGTTATCGGAAAATACTGTTTCCTGTGCGGACAAGTCGGCATGGCAGGATCGACGACCGTCGGCGATTACGTCACGCTCGCCGGACAGGTCGGACTCGCCGGACACATCAAAATCGGCGACAAAGCAACCATCGGCGCACAAGCCGGCGTCCTCGGAGATGTCGAACCGGGAGCAACGATGCTGGACTCTCCGGCAATCCCGATCGGACTCGCCAAAAAGCTCATGGTGCTGAAAATGCGTATTCCGGAAATGCACTCCAAAATCAAGGCGATTGAAAAGCAACTTGCCGCGAAGTAGCCGGTCGCTTATCCGAGCCTGATTCTTCCCGCTGAGTCAACTTTTTCCTTTTCTCAAACGAAATAACGCATTATCTTGTGAACAGTTTTTAATCTTCTATCTGCAAGCATATGGACCCCCAAACGCCCCCTCCCCCAGCCGGATTTCCTCAAGCGCCGAAATTGAATCTGCGCAGTAACAATCCTGCGGTAGGCTTTCCGCCGCCGCCCGCCGGTATGCCGATGCCGCCGCCCGCGATGGGCGTTCCGCCTCCCGGCATGCCGCCGATGCCGGGAATGCCGATGCCGCCTCCGGGTATGATGCCGGGAATGCCCACGCCTCCGATGGGAATGCCTGTTCCCCCGCAGGGAATGCCGATGCCGCCTCAAGGTATGCCGATTCCGCCTGCCGGAATGGGTGTTCCGCCGCCCGCGCCCGCTCCCGCGCCGCAACCCGCCGCACCGAAACCGGTGTTGAAACCGCGCCCCGTTGCCGTTCCGAAGCCCGCAGCTGCGGCTGTGCCGACGAAGGCTGCAATTCCGCGTCCCGCCGCCGCGCCCGCACCGCGTCCGACCGTTGTCCGCCCCGTCGGAGCCAATAAAGACAAGGAAGGCGAAGAATCGACGGAAGCGACACCTGCCGCTACGGAAGAAGTGTCCCCGAACGAATCGACCATCGCCGCCGTCATCGACGTTCTCGCGCTTGCCGCCGGTGTCGCCGGAGCCGTTCTGCTGTATCTGGACTACACCTCCGCTGCGATTCTCTTTTAATTAAACAAAAATCCCACACGTCTCCGCTCTCTTCATATGTCCTCCTCATTCGTAAAAGAACTCAACGGATCGAACTTCGATTCCGAAATTAACACAAGCGTTCCCGTCCTTGTCGATTTTTGGGCGCCCTGGTGCGGACCCTGCCGTATGCTTGCACCGGTGGTCGATCAGGTCGCAGAAGAACTCAAGGACTCGGCGAAAATCTGCAAAGTCAATGTGGACGAAGCCCCGGACATTGCAGCGAAATTCGGAATTATGAATATTCCGACGCTCCTCGTCTTCAAAAACGGCGAGTTGGACAAGAAGATGGTCGGCGTTCAAAGCAAAGCGAACATCATTGCCGCCCTTTCGTAAACGAAACGTGTGAAATACGCACTCGGCGCCAACGTCCGCCTAAGGACTTTGGCACCGATGTTTTTACCGTTTTCTCAGGTTCTCCCTGATTTCCGGCAAAAAAAAGCGTTCCCGAAAATTTACGGGAACGCTTTTTTTTTTCGTTTTCCGAAAAGAAAACTTAAGCGAGAGCCGCTTTAGCCTGCTCGACGATCGCGTTGAACGCAACGGCATCGTTGATGGCGAGCTCGCTGAGATTCTTGCGGTCGATAATGATATTCGCCTTCTTCAGCCCCGCGACGAGGCGGCTGTAAGTGATGCCGAGCGGACGGCAGGCAGCATTGATACGAACAATCCAAAGTTGACGGAATTCGGATTTGCGATTCCGGCGGTGTTCGTAGGCATAGCGGTTAGCGCGGTTGACGGCGTCTTCTGCATGGCGGAAGCAACGGGATTTCAGCCCGAAGTAGCCTTTCGCCTGCTTCAAAACGCGTTTACGACGCGCGCGGGTTGCGGGAGCATTTGTAACTCGTGACATGTTTTACTTCTATTGGTTTAAGACCGCCGGGTCGTCAGAAAAAAATTCACCCGGCAAGTGCAGTTAATCTTGTGGTTCGATTTCCTCCGGGGAATTAAGCGAACGGCATCGCAGACTTGAACGTTGCTTCAAAGCCTTCGTCCACGCGCTTGTCATTTCCGCGACGACGACGAGCCTTGTTGCTCTTGTTGCGGAGAAGGTGACGCGTGTTCGGCGAGCGACGCATAAGTTTGCCCGTGCCGGTCTTCTTGAACCGTTTAGCGATGGATTTCTTAGTCTTTTGCATAAGAAAGAAGTGTGATTAAACCTTTTTACGGGAACGCTGTAAAGCAGAAATATGGGACGAAACTCAATTCCCGTCGGCAAGAACGGCTTCCGCGCGCTCAATAATTGCCAAGTTCCGTTTCTGCAAACGTTGCGGCGTAAGCCCCAATTCCCGGCAAATCCGCTTAAACATCGCCAATTCTCCCGCCAGCAACTGTTTTTCCGCAACGGATAACTGCCCGCCGAGTTCCAGCGGAGACATTCGCTCGGCAAGGCGCGCCGCATACGCATCTGCAACTTTCAGCTTAAACCGCGGCAAATAACTCGACCGCAAGCGGGCAGCCTCATCCGAAAACGAATCGGAAAACGCGCACCATGTTTCCGCTGCTCCGACAAAATCTTCCTTTTTAATTTTTTCGTCCAACGTTTTTCTGAAAGCGCCGACAGATGCTTCCGTCGCAGAAATTTCAGAAGCCCCGTTTCCGCCGCGCCGAGCTTCCGGCTTTGCACCGAAGAAGACGACACACGCGACCACCAGCGCGACGACAACGGCAGAAATTCCGAGAAACTTCGCCGTTCCCGCAATATCCGCGAACCGCTTATGCGCGGTTCCGGGAGGAGGTTCGTCGCCGCTGCTTGTTCCCGCGGGCTCGGCGGGTATTTCCGGAACAATCAGCGCCGGGAAAACAGATTCTTCTTCGTTTGAATTTTCATCCGCCGGAGCGCCCTCCGAGGATACGGGAAAAGCCTCCGGAAAAATTCCCGAACGTGCATATTCGGCAAATTTCGTTTTCGGAGCACGCAAAAACTCAAGCGGCGCCAGAAAATCGAGGACGAAATCTCCCGGGCGGCAAACGCCGATTTCCCGTTCGGAAACCATGCGCCACAAAAATCGTCCCGGTCCGCTTTCCGCACAAATTCCCGTAGAAAAAGCCAAATTCCATGTATTCTCACCGCCGAGCGTTTCCGCCGATTCCGCAAAAAGCCCGAGCACGGTTTCCGTAAAAAATTCATCGCCGAGAAACGCCGTCGCCCGCGCATCTCCATGCGGACACAACAACGCCGCATTTCCGGCGTCGCCCGTCAGTTCCTCCCAGCGCTTCGCAGGCAACAGAGATTCGCCCTCCGCACGCAAAATTTCCGGAGGAAGCGATTCGTCTTCCGGCAAAAATTGCGGAGCGCCTTCATATTTCTTGCACCAGCCGCGAAACCGCAATGCGACTTCCGCCGGAGGCAAAAGTTGCGGCAGTTCCGCTTTGCGGAAAATCAAATGGTGAACGATAAAATTCGGGCGTCCGAAATCGTCCGTTCCCGCGTCGCCCGCACGCGTCAGAATATAAAGCGGTTCGTTCCCGCCGGAATAAACGCGATACAGAAAAATCGTCGGTCGCGTTCCCGCGGGCGGCTTGTATTCACTCATTCTCTCCAACTCGGCAACCGTTCGGGCGCGCAAAGATGCATGCCGAGCAACCGTGCAAAATCCGGAACGCCCGGGAGCCAAACCGACAAGGGCTGACGTGAAGATGAGCTGACGCATTTTTTTTTTAAGCTCCACGCTTCAAACATCAAGCATCAGGATCAAAGCAGACACTTCAAAGTTTTTGCTTTCAGCAAAAACACTCTGCCTGATGCCCGATGCCTAATGCTTGAGGCTTATAAAACCTACTTGTCCAGACCAAAAGCGTCGTGAATGGCACGCACGGCGGCGTCCGCCTTATCCGGTGCAATCCCGACGGAAATTTTGATTTCCGAGGTCGTAATGAGTTCGCTGTTAATTCCGGCTTCGGAAAGCGCGCGGAAAAGCGTTCCCGCGACACCCGGATGAGATGTCATGCCCACGCCGACAATCGAAACCTTCGCGATTTCTCCCGTCGAGCGGAACGTTCCCGCGCCGAGTTTTTTCAACGTTGCCGTGATAACCTTCTCCGCATACGCCACCTGATCGGAATTGACGGAGAACGTCAAATTCGCCGAACCGGGAATCGGTGCAACGTTTTTCACGATCATATCGACGCTGAGCGAGGCTTCGCCGAGCGCGTCAAAAATCGCCGAAAACGCGGCGGGAGAATCGGGCAAATCACCCACCGTAACACGCGTTTGCGTGCGGTCGAGCGCGACGCCGGAGACGAGGGCGTCTTCCATGGTTTTTTCAAAAGATTTCACAATAGTTCCGGGTTGATCGTTAAAGGAAGAGCGCACTTCAAACGTGACGCCGTATTTTTGCGCAAATTCGACCGAGCGCGACTGCATGACTTTCGAGCCGCTCGCCGCAAGCTCCAACATTTCTTCGTAGCAAATGTGGTGAAGTTTGCGCGCATTGAGAACGACGCGCGGGTCCGCCGTATAAACGCCGTCCACGTCCGTGAAAATCTGGCAAATGTCCGCTTTGAGGACCGCCGCCAACGCAATCGCCGTAAGGTCGCTCCCGCCGCGCCCGAGCGTCGTAATTTCGCTTTCCGAGGAAATCCCTTGGAACCCGGCGACGATGACGACTTTCCCTTCGTCAAGGCGTTCCTTGATGTCGCCGCCCGTAAGCTGGGAAATGCGCGCGCGGGAATGAAGCGTATCCGTGATAATTCCCGCCTGCGCTCCCGTCCGCGAAACGGCGGGAACGCCGATGGAATGAAGCGCAAGCGCCGTCAGCGCAATCGTTTCCTGTTCGCCCGTCGCAAGAAGCATATCCATCTCGCGTTCGCTCGGTTGCGCCGAAATCGACTTCGCCCGGGCAATGAGTTCGTTCGTTACGCCGCTACGCGCGGAAACGACAACGACAACCTGATGCCCTTCCGACCAGTAACTCTTGATCTTTGCGGCGACGTTTTTAATGCGGTCAACGTTCCCAACGGAAGTTCCGCCGTATTTTTGAACAATCAGCATTTTGCGAAAAAGTTGTATTAATTAAACGCTCCTCCGTATCGAAATTCAAGACAAACGCTCGAATTCCCGGTGCGACGGGAACGTTTTTTTACCGCAATTTTTCATGGGAGAACCACGGAATACACAGAACATCACGGACTTGTTTTTTAACGCAAAGAAAGCAACGTTTTTCAAAAAAAGCGTTCCCGCGAGGAAAATCCCCCACGGGAACGCTTTTGGGAATCGCAAATAATTCGGAATCAGAAATTCGCTATTTGCGATTGTCATCGGATTAGCGACGGCGGCGACGCGCAGCCACGAGCGCCAACGCACCCAAGCCCGCAAGCATACCAAACGCCGACGGCTCAGGGACCGTAATTGTTGCATAAAGCCCGGTGATACTGTTTCCACTTATTTTAGAAACAATGTATCCCGTGCTGTCATCAAGAGAAATTTCCTTTGCATCGTCGTATGAAACGTACCCGTTCTTCCAAGTTGTTGCGCTGTAATACTTCCCTGTAGTCGTATTAAGAAAAACCAACCCTCCGTTTGCATAACCTCCGGCATTCAATACTGCAGATCCGATTTTTTCGGCGTTCCACATAGTCCCGGTAAGCTGCTTCTCATAGTTATTTCCGGTTGACAACGCGGCCTCAATCACGCCCGTATCAGAAAGGGTAAACGTGACCTTATCAACTCCGGACGTCCCCACATTGTAAATCCCTCCGATCATGCTGTCTGCATCCAACGTAAAGTTATTCAAACCGATAACACCACTACCAAGGTTGAACGTGCCATCCACAACCACACTTGAAATCGTCCCTGTAAGCCCGTTCAGAGTAAGTATCTGTTCGCTATTCACGACAATACTGACATTGTCTCCGGTTAGGCTGGAAATAGTAATTCCTGTAACATTCCTCCCGTTTCCGGAATTATAGGCAACTGTCATTGTTTGTCCGTCTGCCATAGTCAACGAGTCAATCGTTCCGGATGTCAAGTCTCCCGCCATAAGATTGAACGAATTCCCAACGGTCGTTGCATCAACCGAAGCATCCTCTGTTTTCCCATTGTAATAATACGTCCCGTTCCACCATCCCGCGTTCGCGCAGGCGGCTCCTGCGGCGAGGAGTGCCGCAACCGTAATATATTTTTTCATAGTAATGATGATGTTTGTTGTTAAAACTAAAAAAAAAAGGACACGGAATAAAAGATTCCGCATTTATGTCCCAATTTCCGTTTCAGATTCTCGCAAAAAAAAAAACGGCACGTCAACCTCTTTTTAGGGAAACCCTCGCAACCCTCGCACTAAGGAGCGAAAAGTTTTTTTATTTCTGTATTTGCCTGATGCATGATGCTCGATATTTGGTGCTAAAAAGGGTCTGTGTTTCAGGATTTGAAATTTGACGCGGCATTTCGGAAAAAATACCCTTGCGGCTATGTCTTGCGCTTCCCCCCAAAACCGGATTTTCCGAAATGTCGCCTGCATCCTCGGCACCCTGATTTTCGCTCTTTCCTTTGCGTTCCCGTGCGCCGCATCCGCAGACGAAACACCGCCCGAAAAAAGCGTTCCCGCGAAAACCGATCCGCAACCCGTTGTCGCGCAACGCAAGGCGAACGCCAAAATTTCCGGCGACGAGCTCGTTCTCCTCGGCTGGACAGATCTGAGCGGGCTTCGCGGCGCCCTCCTCAACGGCGCGAACCCGAATGCGCGCACACGCGTAGGCGATTACCCGATTATCCGTCTCGCATACGGCGGGAACGTCGAAGCCGTCGAAATACTGCTCGATTTCGGTGCGAAAACAAACGTCTTGAATCTCCAGGGCGACGCGGGCTCTTCTGCGGGAACGCTGAAATCGCTGACCACGTTTGTTACCGAAAACGAAAAAATGGGGCTGAAAAATTTCAGCGTCGCCACGGCAATCATCTGCGCGTCGCCGCAAGTTTCCCGAACGCAGAAAATCCGTATGCTCCAGCTGATTCTCGATTACGGCTACCCGACGGATTTTCGCGACGGCTGGGGAAAAACCGCGCTGATGACCTGCGTTCAGGAAGGACAGGACTCGCTGGCAAAACTTCTCGTCGGCTACGGTGCCGACGGCGAAGCCAACGATTTGACCAACGGAAAAACCGCCCGTGACTACGCCAACTCCGAAGCCATGTTTCGCATTTTGCGCGGCAGAAAAATCTATTCTCCGAGCAAGCGCCCGACGTTCGGGAAACTCGAAGTCCGCTTGAAAAAACCGCGTAAATTCCCGACGCGTCCCCGTGAAACCGCGCCGAAAAAAGTCTTCCAAGCCACGCGGGAAACCGTTCTCCACCTCGCGGTAAAAGACGGCGACGTCCAAGCCGTCCGCGAACTCATCGCCGCGGGAACGCCGATTATCGCGTTCGATTTGGACCAAAAAACACCGCTGCACCGCCTCTGCGAGCAAGTCGAAATTCCTTTTTCCGCATTCCGGGAAATCCACCAACTGATGGAACTTGAATCCGGTTCAAAAATCCACGCGAGAAAGGACAAGCACGGGCGCGTTCCGTTCCACTATCTTTGCATTTCGGGTCGCGACGACTTGGCGGAATTTGTTGCAAAAAAATATCCGAAACTGATTACCGCCGCAGACAACGATCGCAACACGCCGTTGCACCTTGCCGTTGCCGCCGGAGACAACGCCCGCGAAGTCGTTCGCTTTCTTCTCGATTCCGGCGCTCCCGTAAACGAGAAAAACCGCGCAAACGAAACGCCGCTGCACATCGCCGTAAATCACGCCAATGCGGAAATGTTTTACCTTCTTTTCAACGAGTTGGACATCGATCCCGTCTCCGGAATCAATTCCCTCGTCGGCGACCCGCTTTTCATGCGTGCGTTTTCTCTGATTTCGGCGAACCGATCCGCCAAAGCCAACGAAAACCTCATCGAAATTCTGCGCGTTCTGATCGAATACGGAACAAGTCCGAACCTCTCCGACCCCGCCACCGGAAGAAACGCCCTGCACTACGCCGTTATCGCCGGAAGCGCCTCCGCCGTTTCCTACCTGCTTTCTACCGACATCAACATGAACGAGCGCGACCACGCCGGAGAAACACCGCTCGACATTGCGAAAAAATCCGACCGCACCCGGGGCATTCGCTTCCTTCTTGAAGAACGCGGTGCCCTCACCGGAAAAGCCGGAGCCGAAGAAAAACACGCCGAACGGGAACGCCGCGCCAAAATGACCCCGCAGGAGCGCCGCGCCGAACGCCTCGAACAAAAAAAGAAAAACTGATTTTTCCACGAACACCGAATCATTCTCCCGCCGCCAAATTTCAATTTGCAGAAAAGCGGCGGGAACGCGCATACTTAGCGGCACTATGAATTCTCAAATACAAGAAGAAGTCCTCAACATTTTCAAAGAAAGCGGCGCCCTCCTCTCCGGGCATTTTATCCTGCGCAGCGGACTCCACAGCGCCAACTACTTCCAATGCGCGCAAGTTTGCCAATACATGGACAAAGTTTCGCGCCTCGTTGAGTTGCTTCTCCCGAAGCTGAAAGACCTCGGCGTCGAAACCGTTCTCGCTCCCGCGATGGGTGGCTTGGTCGTCGGGCAGGAAATCGCGCGCCAGCTCGGTGTGCGCTTCATTTTCGCCGAAAAGGAAGACAATAAGCTCGTTCTTCGCCGAAACTTCAAAATTGCGCCGGGCGAAAAAATTCTCGTCGCGGAAGACGTTGTCACGCGCGGAGGTCGCGTCGTTGAATGTGCGGACATTATTAAGGCGTGGGGCGGCGTTCCCGTCGCGTGTGCGATGCTTGTTGACCGCTCCGCCGGCAACGCAACGCTTCCGATGCCCTCCGTTTCGTTGCTCGAACTTTCGTTCCCGACGTATCAGCCCGACGCGCTCCCGCCGGAGCTTGCCGCCATTCCCGCAACTCACCCGGGCTCGTAAAACGCAAACTTTTTGAAAGTTGCCGGGGATTCGCAATTTTTCATGAAGACGGATTTTCAAAACAAGGCGGCGCGCGTTCCCGCGAAGTTTAAAGCGGAACCGTTCGCCTACCACCAGGAGCTGGAACTCGATGTTGCCACGCTGACAAATCTCGGCGAAGGCGTCGCGCGGTATGACGGCTGGGTCGTGTTTGTTCCCGGCGCGCTTCCGGGCGAGCGCATCAAAGCGCGTGTTTGGCACAATGCGAAAAACTTTTCCCGCGCGGACTTGGTCGAAGTGCTCGTTCCCGCGAAAGAACGCGTCGAGCCTCGTTGCCCGCTTTTCGGGAAATGCGGCGGTTGCCAGTATCAAAACTTTGAATACGGTGCGCAACTCGCATGGAAAACCCAGCAGGTTTCGGAATTGCTCGAACGCCTCGGAAAAATCTCGTTTCCCGTGAATCCCTGCCGCGGCTCGCCGAAACAATACGGCTACCGTTCAAAAATCACGCCGCACTTTGAGCGCCCGCGCCAAGGCGAAAAAGATTTCCCCATCGGATTTCTCGCGGCGGGAACCTCGCGCCGCATCGTCGACGTTCCCGCGTGTCCGATCGCGACGGACGCCGTAAACGCCGCGCTCCCGCGACTGCGCGACCAAATGCGTTCCCGCGCCGCACGCGGCGAATTTCGCCGGGGCGTGACCATGCTGATTCGCGAAACGCTCGAAGGTATCGCCACCGACCACAAAGCGCCGGTTTCCGAGCGCGTCGGCGATTTGGTTTTGAAATTCGTCGCCGGGGATTTTTTCCAGAACAATCCGTTTATCCTGCCGGAATTTGTCGATTTCGGCGTGCGCGCCGCACGCGGGAACGGCGAATGTAAATTCCTTGTAGATACGTATTGCGGGAGCGGGCTTTTCGCGCTTTCCGCCGCGAAATATTTTGAAAAAGTCCTCGGCGTGGAAGTCAGCGAAGATGCCGTTGTCAAAGCCCGCGAAAACGCGAAGGCAAACGGCTTGAACAACTGCGAATTTACCGCCGGTTCGTCCGAAATTATTTTCGCAAAAGTTCCGTTCGCGCCGGAAGAAACCGCGCTGATTATCGACCCGCCGCGCAAAGGTTGCGACGAAGCGTTTATTTCACAATTGCTTGCATTCGCGCCGACGCGCGTCGTTTACGTTTCGTGCGGTCCGGACACGCAAGCGCGCGACCTTCAAATGATTCTCACAAGCGGGAAATACACGCTCGAAGAAGTCCAGCCGTTCGATTTGTTCCCGCAAACGCGCCACATCGAAAACATCGCCGTTCTCGTCAAAAAATGAGCGTTCCCGCGAGCAGAGAAATCGATATTCCCGGCGTGAAAAATTTTCGCGATTTGGGCGGACTCGTCGGATGCGGCGGGCGTATCGTGCGGCGCGGACTCGTTTTCCGAAGCGCGAAATTTGACAAAATCCTGCCGGAAGGCGAAGCGGTTCTGGACGCGCTCGGAATCCGAACAATTGTCGATTTCCGCTCGCCCGGAGAACAGCGCCGCAATCCGACGAACTACGCTCGCCCGCAAGTTCGCCGGCTCTCGCTGACCGTTTTTTCCGACACGCCGGAAGGTTTTTTTGAAGAACGCCTCACACGCGGACTTTCCCCGCAGGGCGCCCTCGCGCTGATGGAGGAAGCCAACCGCTCCTTCGCGCGGGAACGCTACGCCGCGTTTCGCGATTTTTTCGCACTTTTTCATAATCCGGAAAACTTCCCGCTCGTCTTCCACTGCACCGGCGGAAAAGACCGCACGGGATTCGCCGCCGCGATGCTCTATTCCGTGCTCGGCGTGAACGATTCCGATATTCGCGAAGATTTTTTGCTTTCGCGAAAAAATACGATTCCGACCAACGAGCGCTCCGTTCATCGCCTGCTCGAAATCATTCCGCCGAAAACGCTCGAGGTGCTGATGACGGTGTTCCCGCAATTTCTCGAAGCCGCACTCGACGAAATCGAAAAAGCGTGGGGTTCGCGGGAACGCTTTTTGCGCGAAGCTCTCGGCGTTTCGCCTGAACTTTCCGAAAAAATCCGCACATTCCTCCTCGCGTAAGGACAAAGGAGTTCCCGCCACTCAATTTTTCTCGCGCGGGAACACTTCACGGAGTAAAGTTGCGAGCGATGAAAGCGTTTCTAAAGCAAATCGTTGCAAGTTTTTTCGGCTCCTGCTTTTCCGTTGCGGCATTGTTTTTTTTCCTGTTTTTCGGGGTTTTCGCAATGCTCGGACTCATGGTGAGTTCCGTTTCAGAAACGGTGGAAGCCAAACTTAACGGAACGGGAAAACCGACTCCGCCGGAAAGCGAAACACTCTTGGTGATCGACCTTTCCCGCGGTTTTTCGGACGCGCCGACGCTCAGCCCCGCCAACACGCCCGGAATTTTCTCCGGCGGAACAAAAGGCGCTTACGGCTTGCTTGATACGCTTCAGGCGTTGGAAACAGCGGCGGGAGACGACAACATTTCCGGCGTGCTTCTGCTCGGCGGAAGTTTTTCCGGCGGGAACGGACTCGCCTCGACCGCAGAACTGCACGGCGCGCTGACAGGCTTTCGCAACGCGAGCGGGAAACCCGTTTTCGCGTATTTGCCGTCGCCGAGCTACAAGGATTATCTGCTTTCCTCTGCGGCAGACGAAATCTGGCTTCACCCGTTTTCCGAATTGCCGATTAACGGTTTGAACTCAACCGGGCTTTATTTCAAAAATCTACTCGAAAACATCGGGATCGGAGTGCAAATCACACGCGTGGGCTCGCACAAATCCGCCGTCGAACCGCTCATTTCCGATAAAATGAGTCCCGAAGACCGCGAACAGCGGACCCGCCTCACCAATACACTTTGGAATCTTTCGATTCAGCGTATTTTCACCGCGCGCGCTGAAAAGCTGGAAACCGACGAAGAAAAAACACGCCTCGCGGAAGATTTTACGCAAGCCGTCATCACGCAAGGCTACGTTCCCGCGCGAGAAGCCGTTGAGAAAAAATTTATCGATGCCGCGCTCTATGAAGACGAAATGATTGAGCGCCTGAAAAACATCGCGGGAACGGATGAAACGACACATTCGTTCCGGCAAATTGCACTCGACGACTACCTGCGCGTGCAGGAAATTTCCGTCGAACCTCCGATGATTTTCGGGAATGCCGTTCCCGCGCCCAAAGAACTCGAAGCGCTCCCGCCGAGCCTCGCCGTTGTTTACGCCGAGGGCGAAATCGTGGACGGCTTGGGTGCTCCCAACGAAGTCGGCGGCGCGTGGTTTGCCCACGCATTGCGCAAACTTCGCAACGACGATTCCGTCAAAGCCGTCGTCTTGCGCATCAACAGCCCGGGCGGCTCCGCATTTGCCAGCGAGCAAATACGCCGCGAAGCCGAACTGCTCGCCGCGAAAAAAACGTTCGTCGTTTCGATGGGCGATATTGCGGCAAGTGGCGGCTACTGGATTTCCACGCCTGCGGAAAAAGTTTTCGCTGAGCCGTCGACGATTACCGGCTCCATCGGCGTCTTCGGTGTCATTTTCAATTTGGAAAATCTCGGAAAGCAAATCGGCGTCAATTCCGAAGCCGTCCTTTCCGCGCCATTTGCCGAAATCGATACGGTCCGCCGTCCGAAAACACCGCAGGAAATGGCTCTGATTCAAAAATCGACGGACCGGATTTACGCGGACTTTTTGAAATTCGTTGCCGATGCGCGCGGAATGAGCGTTGCCGAGGTTGATGCCGTCGCGCAAGGGCAAGTTTGGGACGGGATTTCCGCCAAAAACAACAAGCTGATCGACGAGTTCGGCGGCTTGGTCAATGCCATTGATTTTGCGAAAAAAGCCGCAAATCTTGACGACGACGCGCCGATTTTTTCCGTTCCCGGAGCCGTAAACCGCTACCAGGAATTAATCGACAGGTTCAACAATGCGCCCGCTCCCGTCGCCTCCGCGGAAGCGGCAGAGCTCGCACTTTGCGGGAACAATCCCTCGTTGCGTGCGGTAGTAAAAAATCTGCGTCGCACGGCGCAACGCCTTCGCGCGTTTAATGACCCGAACCACGTTTACGCGCGGATTCCCTTTGAAATTGAGTTTTAATTAGGAAATTAGAAGTCGGGAATGAGAAATTAGAAAAAACTTCCTCATTCCTAATTTCTAATTCTTCATTTCCCCTTTCCCCATGCCTTCTCGTTCCAAATTGCTTATCGCCGCGACGCGGGAACTTTCCGATGCCGTCGGCGCTCTGAAATTTTCCGAACCCGTCGCCTACGTTTACAACCCGCTTGAATACGCGAGGGAAACGCACGAGCAGTTCCTCGCGCGTTACGGGAACGGGCGCAAGCGCTTTGTTTTTCTCGGAATGAATCCGGGACCTTTCGGCATGGCGCAAACAGGCGTTCCGTTCGGCGAAATTGATGCCGTGCAAAATTGGTTGGGCATTTTCGGATTCGTCGGGAAACCGCCGCAGGAACATCCGGCGAAGCCCGTAGACGGCTTCGGGTGTCCGCGTTCGGAAGTCAGCGGTCGCCGCCTGTGGGGACTTTTTCGAGAACGCTTTGGCGCTCCGGAGAACTTTTTCAAAGAACATTTCGTGACGAATTTTTGTCCGCTTCTTTTCGTTGCCGGGAACGAACGCGGGAAAAATTTGACGCCGGAAGATCTCGTTCCCGAGGAACGCGATGCCGTGAATGCGCCCTGCGATCTTTTTTTGCGGCGACTCGCGGAGATTTTGGAACCGGAATGGCTCGTCGGCATCGGAAATTTCGCGGAAACGGCGGCAAAGCGCGCTCTCGCGGGAATGCCGATGAAATTCACGCGCGTCATTCATCCTTCTCCCGCGAGCCCGGCGGCAAACAAGGATTGGTCGGGGAAAGTTACGGCAAAACTTGTCGCCGAAAAGATTTGGCACGCGTGAAGCAGAACGCTTTCCTAATTCCTCATTCCTAATTCTTAATTTTTTATTGCTATGGAAAAAACGATACGAAACCTTATCGCCGGAATTATCGGCGAATCCACCGCGGGAGCGACCTACGCCGCTTTCGCCGCCCAAGCCGCGCGCGAAGGCTATCCCGCAATCCAGAAAATGTTTGAGGCGACCTCGAAAGCCGAAAGCATTCACGCCGCGAATCACGCCCGCGTGCTCAAACAACTCGGAGGCACGTTGCCGAAGTTCAAAATCGAAATCGAAGTCGGCACGACGCTCGAAAATCTCGCTCACGCCAAAGCGGGCGAAGTTTATGAGTTCTCCGAAATGTATCCGGCATTTTTGAAAGACGCTGAATCCGACGGCGCGAAGGCGGCGATTGTCACGTTCACACAGGCGCTCGAAGTGGAAAAAGTCCACGCGCAGCTCTACCAGAACGCGATTGATGCCATTAACGCGGGAACGGTTGCTTCGCTTCCGAAAAAATACCTCGTTTGCCCGGTTTGCGGCGATACCGTCGCCGAAGGAAATGTTCCCGAAAAATGCCCGTATTGCGGGATTCCCGGCTCGAAGTATCTGGCAATCTAAGGTATTTCGGTAAAAAAAAAAAAGAGCGTTAAGGTCGTGTGACTTTAACGCTCTTTTTTTTGAAACTCAAAATCAACCGATTGCCGTTTTGAGTTCGTCAACCTTGTCCGTTTGTTCCCACGGGAGCTCGGATTTCGTGAAATGCCCGTATTGCACCGTTCCCGCGTAAATCGGACGGAGCAAATCGAGTTGCGCGATGATTGCCGCCGGCTTAAACGAAAAAACTTTTTTCACTGCGGCAATAATTTTTTCGTCGGAAATCGTTCCCGTGCCGAACGTGTCGATGTGAATGCTCGTCGGTTCCGGCTCACCGATTGCGTATGCAACTTGAAGTTCGCAACGTTTTGCCAAACCGGCCGCAACGATGTTTTTCGCCACCCAGCGGCACATATACGCGCCGGAGCGGTCAACCTTCGACGGGTCTTTTCCGGAGAATGCGCCGCCGCCGTGGCGACCGACTCCGCCGTAGGTGTCGACGATGATTTTGCGCCCGGTCAGCCCGGCATCGCCATTCGGTCCGCCGATGACGAATTTTCCGGTCGGATTGATGAAAAACTTTGTTTCCGAAGAAATAAATTCCGCAGGAAGCACGGAGCGAATGAGGGCTTCACCGAATTTGACGATTTCCGCGTGCGAAACGTCTTCCGTGTGTTGCGTGGAGAGAACGACGTTTTCAATCGCAGCGGGCACGCCGTTTTCGTAGCGAACGGCAACCTGCGATTTGCAGTCCGGACGCAACCAACGCGCAGCGGGTTCGGCTGGATTTTTGCGAATTTCTTCGAGTTTGCGCAGAATGCGGTGTGCGAACATCACGGGAGCGGGCATCAGTTCCGGCGTTTCATCCGTCGCATAACCGAACATAATTCCCTGGTCGCCCGCGCCCTGTTCTGCGGTGCTTTTTCCCGAAGCGGCTGCGGCGTCCACGCCCTGCGCGATGTCGGGTGATTGCTGTCCGAGAAGATTCAGGATTTTCACCGTTCCCGCGTGGAAAACCGCATCGTCGCGGGAATCCACATAGCCGATTTCGCGAATCGCGTTGCGCACAATCGTATCGAAATCCAGAGTCGCCGAAGTCGTAATTTCGCCGGCAAGCACGACGTTCCCGTCCTTAACGAGCGTCTCACAAGCGACGCGGGAACGCGGGTCCTGCGCCAAGCAGGCGTCAAGAACGCAATCGGAAATAAAATCCGCAACTTTGTCGGGATGCCCCGCGCCGACGGATTCCGAGGAAAATGTGAAAACTTCCATGACTTGAAAATCGGTAAAAACGGAATGGGAGATTTTCTAAGAATCAGTCCCATTTATCAACAGTTAAAAATCTGCAGATTCGGCGGCGGAAGTTTCGTTGTAAACTTTGATATTTTTAATGCCTGAGCCTTCAAACGTTTTCAGAATTTTGTATAGATCGACGGCGAGCACGTTCGTCTTTGCCGAAATTTTAATTTCCGGGCGTTGCGATTCGGGCAACTTCGCGAGCTCCGCCGCCAACACACGCAAATCCGCCTCGGACACGGGAACGCCGTCCCGGGAAAGCACGTTCCCGTCGAGCACAAGCGCCACAGGCGCAGGCGTGCCTTTTCGCAGGGATTTTGCCAAATCTTTCAGAGAATCCGGCGCGTCCGCCGGCGGAATGACATCCGTAACCCACCATTCGCCGTTGCACAGACTTGTTTTGTAAAAGAGAAACCCGTCGGAAAGCTGAACGGATTTCGTATCCGGCATCGGCAAATTGCGCGAAATCGTGTCGAGTTCTTCAAGCCACGCGGCTTCCGGGACTCCGCCGTTATAAAGCCGAATCGCATCCTCACGCGACATTTCGCCGGAAAGCCCGGGACCGATGCAGCCGGACACACACACGCCCGCCGCCAAAAGCAAACTTACTACAAATTTTTTCATAAAAAAGAATATCTTTCACGGCTTCTTACCCTGCAATCCTTTATTCACGCGTTCCCGCAGAAAAAGAAAACCCTTGCCTAAAGTCCACTAATTTGGTTTCCTTTGTTTCGCTTTGCGAGACAAAACGGTTTTGCCCCGCAGAAAAGCACACAAAAATCAGTAAATCACAAAAACTATGAAAAAGTCCCTCATCCTCGCTTCTATCGCTGCTGTTGCGGCTCTCGTTTCCGGTTGCGCCGGCTACACGCCGCGCGGAGCACTCCTCACGGAAGTAACGCTTCCCTACGCGGTCGCCGAAGGTTCCGCCAAGGTGGATACCCTCAAAGTCGGGAAATCCCAGTGCAAAGACCTTCTCTCCCTTATCGCTCAGGGCGACGCGTCCATCGCAGCGGCTATGAAAAACGGCGACATCAAGAAAGTTCACTTCGTTGATTGGAAAGCCAACAACATTCTCGGCCTCATCGGCAACTACGAGTGCACCGTTTACGGCGAATAATTTTTTGCCGAAAATCTAAAAAAGGCGGATGCATCCAAGGGCATCCGCTTTTTTTTGCACTTTTGTAAAAGAGAAACCCGTCGGAAAGCTGAACGGATTTCGTATCCGGCATCGGCAAATTGCGCGAAATCGTGTCGAGTTCTTCAAGCCACGCGGCTTCCGGGATTCCGCCGTTATAAAGCCGAATCGCATCCTCACGCGACATTTCGCCGGAAAGCCCGGGACCGATGCAACCGGACACACACACGCCCACCGCCAAAAGCAAACTTTCTACAAATTTTTTCATAAAAAAGAATATCTTTCACGGCTTCTTACCCTGCAATCCTTTATTCACGCGTTCCCGCAGAAAAAGAAAACCCTTGCCGAAACAATGCAGTTTGGTAGCCTTGAAGATGCTTTGCGGTTCGAAACGGTTTCGCCCGCAGTAAGCAAATCCTATACAAAACATCCTCCTTCTAATGAAAAAATACGTCGTTCTGACTATTGCTTCCCTCGTCGCCGCATTGGCTTCCGGTTGCGCCGGTTATATGCCGAAGGGCGCTCTCCTCACGGACCTCTCGCTTCCGGTTACAGTCGCAAATGCGTCCGCGAAAGTTGACACGCTCAAAGTCGGCAAGTCCCAATGCAAAGACGTTCTCGCCCTCATCGCACAAGGCGATGCGTCCATCGCAGCGGCTATGAAAAACGGCAACATCACGAAAGTTCACTTCGTTGATTGGAAAGCCAACAACATTCTCGGTCTCGTCGGGACCTACGAATGCACGGTTTACGGCGAATAATTTTTTGCCGAAAATCTAAAAAAGGCGGATGCCTCCAAGGGCATCCGCCTTTTTTTGCACTCGTGAAAAATCAGGACTTGCGTAAAAATTCCTCTCCATGAATTCCCTTCTCGAACTGCTCAAAAAAAGCACGGAATTTTTGTCCAAAAAAGGCATCGAAAACGCCCGCCTCCAAAGCGAACTCATTTTCGCGGGAACGTTGCGTTGCCGCCGCCTGGATTTATATTTGCAGTTCGAGCGCCCGCTTACGCAAGCGCAAGTCGATCTCCTGCGGGAACGAATTGTCCGCCGCGCACACCGCGAACCGGTGCAATACATTGTCGGTGATACCGATTTTCGCAACCTCACGCTGAAATGTGATTCGAGAGCTCTGATTCCTCGCCCGGAAACCGAAGAGCTCGTGGATTTTGTCCTCGAAAAACTTAATGCGCAAAAACCTGCGGGAACGCCGGTGCGCGTCCTGGACCTCGGCACGGGAACGGGAGCAATCGCACTTTCCGTCGCCACGGAGCGCGCGGGAACGGAAGTCATTGCCGTGGACAAATCCGCCGACGCGCTCGCCCTCGCCCGCGAAAATCTCGAAAAAATCGGCGCTCCCGCAAACGTAAAATTTTTGGAAAGCAATTGGTTTGAAAACGTTTCCGGCGTGTTTGATGTCATCATTTCCAATCCGCCCTACCTTACCCGAAGCGAATGGGAATGCGCGCAATCGGAAGTGAAAAACCACGAACCGCTTTCCGCGCTCGTTGCCGACAACGCCGGACTCGCCGACCTCGAAATCATCCTTCGCGGCGCACGGGAGCACCTCGCGCCCGACGGTTTTGTCGCGTTTGAAACCGGAATCGCACAGCACGAAAAACTTGCCGAAATCGCACGGGAATGCGGTTTTTCCGAAATTGAATCCAAAACGGATTTATCCGGGCGCCCGCGATTTTTCTTCGCGAAATAACACGTTTCGTTACGCGAATTTCAAGCGCGGCACGCAAGCGAGCAACGCACGCGTGTATTCGTGTTGCGGAAAGGAAATCACGTCTGCGGCGCGACCTTCCTCTACTTTTTCGCCGCGAAAAAGCACCACCGCGCGATCTGCCGTCTGCGCCACGATTCCGAAATTGTGCGTAATCAGCAAAACGCTCATGCCGAAGCGTTCCCGCAGGGAGAGAAGCAAATCCATGATTTGTTTTTGAATCGTAACGTCCAGCGCCGTTGTCGGCTCGTCCGCAACGAGAATTTTCGGTTCGCAGGCAAGTGCCATCGCAATCATCACGCGTTGTTGCATTCCGCCGGAAAACTGGTGCGGGAACGAATCCGCCAAGTCCGGATTCACGCCGACGGCGAAAAGCACTTCACGCACGCGCTCACGCCGCGCAGGCGCCGTTTTCAACGCGGGAACGTGAAAACGCAGGGCTTCTTCAATTTGCCAGCCGACCGTGTAAACCGGATTGAGCGAACTGAGCGGATCCTGAAAAATATACGCGATTTCCCGACCGCGAATTTTGCGCAATTCGCGCTCCGGCAACCCGAGAATTTCGCGTCCGTCGAGCTTCACGCTCCCGCGCACTCGGCACGTCGGCTCTCCGGGCAACAGTCCGGTTAGCGCCTGCGACGTTACGGACTTTCCGCTACCGCTTTCGCCGACAACCGCAAGAATTTCTCCCTTCTTCAAATCAAACGAAACGCCCCGCACCGCCGGCGACACGTTCCCGCGCGAATAAAAATCCACGCACAAATCTTTGATTTCCAAAACAGGATTCATCGTCCGAAATCCTTACCCTTTTTCCGCATTTCCTCAAATTGAAATTTAACGCAAAAAAAGCGGGAGAACCGGAATAACAAATCCGGCTCCCCGTTTTTTAACGCGAACGTTTCGGGTTTTCCCGTTTATCGGAACATCACGACGGGAACGAGGCAACGGCGAACGAGTTCGGACGTCGTGCTCCCGATGATAAACTGGCGAATGCGGGAATGCCCGTATGCGCCCATTATCAGCGCCGTAATGTCGTTTTCAATTACATATTGCTCAATCGCTTCGCCCGGAGCCCCGGAAAGCACTTGGCAAATCGGCTTTTTGTCCGTGCCTTGGAAAATCGATTCCGCTTCGATAATCAACTTCGAGGCTTCGGCTTCCGCTCCCGTTTTCCCGACGCTGACAACGTGGATTTCGCAGGTCGGGAACGCCTTCGTGTTTGCCAACCAATTCAGCGCACGCGTTGCCGACGGGCTTCCGTCGTAGGCGAGGAGAATTTTCTTCTGCTCGATGAATTTGCGGTTAGCGACAAAGCACGGACGGCGCGACGCGCGAATCACGCGTTCCATGTTCGAGCCGAGATGTCCTTTTGCCAAATTCGCATTTTCCCCGCGTTTGCCGAGAATGATGAAATCAATGTTTTTGCGCTGATTTTCAAACTCGTCGATGCAATCCACGAGCAAGCCCGAACGGTGCTCAAATTCCACGTTGTCGGGAATTCCCGCGTCCGCAAAAAGTTTCTTCACGTAATCGCAAATAGCCTTCGCCTTGCCGTTTTCAATTTCTTTCAGTTGCGCCGTCAGCCCAAGATACGGTTGCGTGCCGAGCGTTCCGCCGAAATCGGCAATCAACGGGGTTTCATACTGCCAGAGTTCGGACACGTAAAGCGCGGTTACCTTCACGTCGAGTTGCTTCGAAAGCCAAACGGCATATTTTGCGCAAATTTGCCCGTAACTGGAGCCGTCAATACAAGCCAAAATTCTTCTCATTGTTAGTAAACCTTTCGTTAATTTGTGGGGTAAGGGGTGTTGTTCGTTCTACGACGCTGATTATACGAAAAAAGCGTTCCCGAAAAAGAAAAATCGCAGAGAAATGCGCGAAAAATTAGGGTCTGGAGCTAATTCCGGAATTAAAACCCGAACAAAAAAAAAACGAAGATTCCGCACGGAACGCGAAATCTTCGTTTTTTTGTCGCCCGACAGTGTCGAAAACTCAAACCTCAAACCAAACGTTTGCGCCAGTCGAGAATTTGTTTTTTAACCTGCTTCGGGCCGGGCATGCCAACGCGTTCCCGCGATGCCATCGCCGTTTTCAGATCGAAAACCTTCACCCAATCTTCCCGCAGTTTCGGGTGCACTTTTTTCACTTTCTCAAACGGGAGCTCATTCAGCGGTAAACCTTCTTTTTCCGCGAGCGCAACGAGATGCCCGACAACGTGATGCGCTTCGCGGAACGGCACACCCGCGCGCACGAGATAATCCGCCACGTCCGTGGCGAGCAAAAGCGGATCGGCAACGGCGGCGGCACAACGGTCGGCGCGCATCGACGCTCCCGCGAGCGTTTCCCGCAAAACATCGAGCGAAATCATCACCGTGTCGAACGAATCAAACACCGGCGGTTTGTCTTCCTGCAAATCGCGATTGTAAGTCAGCGGCAAGCCTTTGACCATCGTGACGAGCGCAACCAGATTGCCGTGCAGTCGGGCGGATTTCCCTCGGAGCAATTCGAGCGAATCCGGATTTTTCTTCTGCGGCATCAGCGACGAACCCGTCGTAAACGTATCGGGAAGCGCGACGAAGCCGAACTCCGAGGAATTCCACAAGATCAAATCTTCCGCGATACGCGAAAAATGCACGCCGCAAAGCGCACACGCCGAAGCAAATTCGATAAACGTATCGCGGTCGGAAACCGCATCCATGCTGTTGCGCGTCACACGCGCGTTCCCGCGATCATCGACAAAATCCATTTCAATCGCGGAAAATTCGCGGTCAATCGGAAGAGTCGTTCCCGCAATCGCTCCCGACCCGAGCGGCGACCAGTTCGCGTGGTCAAAAACTGCCGCAAAACGCTCGCGGTCGCGGGAAAACATTTCGACGTAGGCGAGCAAATGATGCGCGACGGAAACCGGTTGCGCGCGTTGCAAATGCGTAAATCCGGGAATGTAAACGTCCTGATTGCGCGCCGCAACATCGAGCAACGTGTTCATCAGCGCACCGAGTTTTTCAAAAATTTTCGCGCTCGCGTCCTTGAAAAACAGACGCATATCCGTTGCCACCTGATCGTTGCGGGAACGCGCCGTGTGCAGTTTCGCGGCGGCGGGAACGCGCTTCGTCAACGCCTGCTCGATGTTCATGTGAACGTCTTCAAGCGCGATGTTCCATTCAAATTTTCCGGCTTCAATTTCCTTCAAAATTGCATCGAGCCCGCGCACAATATCGTTGCATTCTTTTTTGGAGATAATGCCGACGTGGGCAAGCATCTTCGCCTGCGCTTTGCTTCCCGCAATGTCAAACGGCGCAAGGCGCGCGTCAAACGAAACGCTTTCGCTGAATTTGAGCATCAGCTCGGCGGGACCTTGCGAAAAGCGTCCGCCCCAAGTTGCCTGCTCCTTGCGAGCCGCTGTCTTTTTCGTCGTCGAAGATTTTTTTGCCATGGAAAGAAAGATTAAAGATTAGAGCTTAATGCTTAAAGATTACGCCTTGAACAAAACCTTGCCATTGCGCCCGCCTTCGAGCGCACGGGCGATTGCGTTTTTGTAATCGGAAAGCGGATACACGGCATCGACTGCCATGTTGAGCTTTCCTTCGCGCATCATTCCGAAAATTTTGTCCGCCATTTCCGCTTTCGCTTCGGGCGAAGCCGCGCGATTCCATCGGTCCATCCAAAATCCGCGCAAACGCAAATCGTTAAAAATAAATTCGCGCGTGGGAAAACGAATCAAATCTCCCGTCATACCGCCGAACGTAACGATCGTTCCCGCGAAGCCGACCATACGCGTGAGGCGCGCCGCACTTTCGCCGCCGATGGAATTGAGCGCGAGTTTCGGCAAATTCACTTTCCCGCCGACGATTTCCGCGATTTTTTTGATCGAATCTTTTTCTTCCGGCAAAACGGCATCTGCGCCGAGCGATTTCAAAATCGGCTCCCATTTTTCGACGTTGCGCACCATCGAAACCGTTTTCAAACCGAGCGCGTGCGCCATTTGAACCAGACATTGTCCGAGCGCGGAACTTCCCGCATTTTGCAAAACCCAATCGCCCGGCTTGAGTTCGACAAAATCATGAAGAATCCGCCAAACCGTCATCGGATTGATGAACGCCATCGCCGCCAATTCCGCGGGAACGTCCGAAGGAACCTTTTCGATTTCCGACGCGGGAACGGTAATCGCTTCGCGCCACACACCCGCATCTTCCGGCATACGAACGCGATCGCCGATTGCGAGATTTTTAACATTTTCTCCAACGGCAGAAATGCGCCCCACGCCTTCTCGTCCGGCGACGGCAGGCAAATCGCGCAAACGCCCGTAAGTGCCGCTGATCATTCCCATATCGGACGGGTGAACCACCGCCATTTCGAGAGCGACGGTAACTTCGTCGGCAGCAGGCGCGGGAACGTCGATTTCCTGCAACGCTAGAACTTCGAGCGGTTTTCCGGTTTCGTTATAAACAAGGGCTTTAGCTTTCATATATGGAAAGAGATAAAACAGCGTTCCCGCCGTGAACGCAAAATTGAAATTTTCGCAAAAAAAACTCCCGCAGAATCTTGCGGGAGTTTTTTTGCCGTTGCAGGAACAGTATTAGCGGCGGCGGCGAGCAAACTTGCTCTGGAATTTGTCAACGCGACCGGCGGTGTCAACGAAGCGCTTTTCCCCGGTGTAGGCCGGGTGAGAGTCAGCCGTAACGTCACGCGGAATCACGCAGTATTCGATACCGTCGATGACTTCCTTTTCCTTGGAGGAAAGCGTAGACGTCGTGAGGAACTTACGTCCCGTAGAAACGTCGCGGAAGCAAACAAAGTTAACGGAAGGATGAATATTTTTCTTCATAACGGTTTATCCTTTTCGCGCTGAAATTAGCCCTGGCGCGCTTTGTAGCGCGGGTGCGTTTTATTGATGACGTAGACGCGACCGCGGCGACGAACGACTTGGCAGTTCGGGTGGCGTCCTTTGAGCGACTTGAGTGAAGATGAAACTTTCATAATACTGTCCCTTTGAAATTGAATGAGTGGTTCATCAAACCGTTTTGCAGGCGCACTGTCAACGGCAATTTTTGAAAGAATGGCAAAAAGACCGGAAAAAGCGACGCAAATGCCCGTCGGCGCCTATTTGCTCAAGCAACGAGCGGCGAGTTCCCGCATCACGGCTTCATCTTCTCCGGGGCGGGAAATCAGCGCCTCAAAAGCGCGGACGAAATCCAGTTGCCAATCAATTAGGCGTTTCAGCGTTATCGCCTTGTTTTTAAGTGTCGTTCCCGCAACTTTTTCGCCGACATACCACGCATTTTGCGAAAAAAGATTGAGCGAAGATTTTTCGTCGTTCCCGCCGAAAAGATGCCCGTAACGCGCACTTGCGGATTCGATTGCGCTTTTGGAGATTCCGCCGCGAAAACTCAACGACGCATCTCCGGCATCCACCAGCGCCCGCAACTGAATCAGCAAACGATTCCGGTTCTGCAACGCGGAAAGAAGCGGTCGCGCCGACGAATTGTTGAAAAAGAAACGTTTCAGCGCGGCGAGAGTTCCTTCCAAATCCCCGGCAAAGAAAAATTCCACCGGCTCGAAGAAATCGCCGGAACCGAATACGGGAACGAGTTTCATCACCGTTTCCGCGTCAATATTTCCGCCCTTGCCGACGTAGCACGCAAGTTTCTCCAACTCGGAAAACGTCATCCGCATATGCCCGTTAACTTTTCCCACGAGCAAGCGCGCCGCGTCCTCGTCGAGGGAAACACCAAGTTCCCGCGCCGCTTTTTCCAGCGTAAAAACCAGCTCTTCGGAATCATTCATCGACGCAATTGCGACGACCTCTCCGACCTTCAAAAGTTTTTTCGACGGCGTGCGGCGCTTGTCCGGTCGCACCACGGAAATCACCACGCACAGGGATGCGGGATCGCTCGCCGCAAATTCCTCCGCGATTTTGTCGACAGAATCTTCGAGAATATCTTTTTTCGCTGCCGCTTTTCCCCTACCCTTCTTCGCGGGAACATCTGCGGCATCCGCCGTTTTTACACGAATCACGCCGTCGGCGAGCCAATTCAAATTTCTCAACCAAACGTATTTCCTTCCACCGAAAAGAGAAACCGTGCGTGTTGCCGCGAGAAATGCCGACATCACGCTCTCGACTTCCGCGACTTTCGTCGCCGTACCGTCGATAATCTCCCTCGACATTTCATCTTCCGCATTCGCGCTAAGCGCTTCAAAACGCGCGCGCGCTTCGCGATCGACGAGAAAATCGTCGTCGCCGACCACCAAAATAAAATGCGGAGAAGCAGGCATTTCTTAAAAAATTAAAAATGAGAAATTAGGAATAACTGCCCCGTAGGTTCGCCATAATTTCGGGCGTAATTTCAATCCCTCCGAGAGAAAGCGCCCGAATCGCCGCACCGACCACCGGAGGCAATTCCGGCTCCACGATTTCGATTCCGGGAACGGCAAGCTCCATTTTTTTCCGGAAAATTCCGCCGCACGGTTCGTGCAAAATAACGCCTCCGGTAATTCCCAGCCTCGCCGTTCCCGCAGGAATTTCGAGCTTCGCGATTACCGTCGTCACCATTTTCACCAAATCCTCCATCGCTGATTCAAGAATCTCTTTCGCGACGGGATCGCCCGCCAAATACGCTTCATCGACAAAGCGCGCGAGCGCCGCGATTTCATCCTTCGACATCGGTTTGCCGGGATTTTTCAACGAATCCTGATGCAGGCGCTGAGAAATTTGCCCCGTCTCGGAAATTTGCAATTCGCGGAAGAGAATTTCTTTGAGAACGGTCGGAGCGCCGCGCCCGTCCGCCGCACGCACGGCGGCGGTCAGCCCGCGCCGCGCAAGGTCAAACGCGCTCGCTTCGTCGGAAACGTGAAAATCGTAACCGCCCGTTTCCCACTCGCGCCCGTCTTCGGTGCGCCCGTAGCACTTCGAGCCCGTTCCCGCGATAAGCACGACTCCGCTGTGCATTCCGAACGTCGCCGCACACAACGAACGTGTGTCGTTTTCAACGAGAAAACGATTTTGCGAAACGCCCTCAAACGCCGCAATTTTTTCGCGCAAATAACGAGCAGCGACACTGTCATTCACGCCGGAAATACCGAAAAATCCCGCCTCAAAATGCGGCTCAATTCCGGCGGACTCCGCCGCGTCAATCAACGCACGACGCAAATTCGCAAGCGCAGCTTCCGCGCCGACACTGTTCGGATTGGACGCTCCCGCAAGCGCACTCCCGCGGCGTGTGCCGTCGGCGGAAACAATCAACGCACGCGTTTTCGTGCCTCCGCCGTCAACGCCGACAAAAAATTTCGATTCGGAAAGCTCCGCCATGCGATTTTCCTCAAAAAAATTATTCTTTCATTGCTTCCGGCGGAACGCTTCCGGGGAATTTCGTCTGCATTTCTTCCCGCAACTTCTTTCCCGGAATCGTCACCAAATCCCCGATAGCGGGCGAACCCGCAACCACGGCAAAGCCCAGCGTGTCGCCGTCAATCACGTCCAACCGAGCCACGCCCGACAACGCCAAATCTTTCCCGCGCAACGCAAAAACTTCGCCCTTTTTCACGGGAACGCGGATTCCGCCCAAGCGATACGCAACCGCCATTGTCGGCTCGGCAAAAACGACTTCCGCCACTTCGTGAGATTCCGCCACGGTAACCGTCGCGCTCGGGATTCCCTCTGCGCTCTGCCCGCCTTCTGCCGCAGCTTTCTTCGTTTCTTCCGCCTTTTTCTCTGCTTCGTCCCAACGTTCCGCCAACGGCTTTTTCTTTTCCGGCGGAGCCCACGGATTTTTTCCTCCGGCATTCATTCCGGCACATCCGGAAAACATAAATGCACACACGCACACCGCAAAAATCTGAATTAAAAGTTTTTTCATAGAAATCGCCTTAAAAACTAAGCAATTCGCGTTCCCGCCGAAATAAAAAAAGCGTTCCCGTGCAGAAAATCCTCACGGGAACGCCGATTTATTTATCTTAACTCTGCTTACTCTTATCTATTATTACCTGCTATTTTCGACGACGACGGGAAACCGCAAGCGCAAGAGCACCTACCCCCGCAAGCATCCCAAACGCCGACGGCTCCGGAATTGCAGAAACACTCACAAAGGCAATCTCGGAATTAGATGTCCCTGTAAAAGAAATATTTCCCGTTTCATCGGAACGCACAATTGTTTTAATCCCGCAAATCGAAACGCCGGAAGACGGACCGGAAAGTTCATCAAACTTTTCCCATTCTGTATTATGTGCCTGACTCAAGAATAGATTACCATAATGTCCTTCGACAAAGGACCCTTGAGTAAAATCAAGTTTCCAAGATTTTTCCACCGGCCCCCAAATAGTTGTAATCGCGTACTCGGTGTTGGCAGCCAGCCCGGAAAGGGTTACGACCTGCGGATTTCCGGAAGGACCGAAATAATCTCCGATTCCTTGAGTAATGTTCTTTAATGCGTCTACGGTAATTCCGGAAACGCTCGAAATCTCTGACAACGCGACATCGTTGTTCCATTTAAGGGACGAAGAATTATATGGAGAAACAATATCTCCTCTAACGGTTGACCAGCCGAAATCCCCACCTTGAGAAATCTCAATTTTTGCCCCGGAAACAATCATATCTAAACTTCCGGTAACTGTTTCCGTTGATCTGAAAGCAACGGTTATATTTGTTGCTCCATCAATAGGAGAATTGAACGTAAAGTTTGCCGTTCCCGCATTAGCGAGGCTTGTTCCCGCGACTAAGAGGGCGGCAATGGTTATGTGTTTTTTCATCTTATGTCTACTTATTTGGTTGTTTTTATATTTATGCGAAAACTAAGTCCTGAGAGAACCGTTCTCGTCAAAAAGACTCAATTTTACGAGACAGTTCTAACAAAAAAAAAAACCTACGATGCAAGTAGTTTTTGAAAAAAAAAAAAGAAGCCTCGTTCGAGAAGGCTTCTTTTTCGGGATTCTGCCGCTAAGCGCGTTATTTGCGCTTTGTCCAAATCCGCAGGCAATTGAGCAAAAATGCTTCGAGCGCGACGGAAATTTGAGCATTGAGTTCAAGCAAACCGGAAAAATCTTCGAGCAGCTCGCAGGATTTTGACGTTTCGGAAACGTAGATTTTTCCCGTCGAGGAATCACAAGCGAGCGCCAGTAGAGCCTCCTCAATTCCCGCGAGCAGGCGACGGCGCATTCCGCGCGACATTCCCTCGCGCATCGCGTCGCGCTGATCGGCAGTCGCCGTTTCGGGAATTTGCGTATTCTCCCACGCTTCTTCCGTGAGGGCATCGAGAATCGCCTCAAAACGCGTCACCAACCCGTAAATCGAAAACACTCCCGTGCCGATGTCGCGCAACAACTTCCCCTCACGCAAGGCGCAAATCCATTTTGAAAAATCCGCAATCCACTCGGACCAGCGCGCATCATCAAAACTCGCCGTGCCGTGAATACGAAAATGCAAACAGCGGGAACGAATCGTCGGCAAAACCTGATTCACGGCACCGGAGAGCAGGAAAATGGTCGTTCCCGCAGGCGGTTCTTCAAGCGTTTTCAGAAAAGCGTTTGCGGCATCTCGCCCCATTCGCTCCGGCTCGTAAACGCACGCAATTTTGCGCTCGCCGATAAGCGGGGACTGTTGAATTTTGCGCACGAGTTGCAAGGTATTTTCGATGCTGATGCGCCGCATTTTGTTCTCCGGACGAATGTAATGAAAATCCGGATGCGAAACCGCGTTCCCGCCGAGAATTTTTCCCGCAAGGGCAACCATCGCCGCTTCGAGATTGCTCGACGATTCCCCGGAAAAAAGAAGCGCGTGCGGAAGCCGCCCTTCCGCCTCGGCGGCAAAAAGCGTTTGAAGGGTTCGCGAGGACGCGAGCGACTCAGGCAAATCGGCGGACATATTCTGCACAAATTTTTTCAAAAACTTCGTCGGGAGAGAGCGCAGCATCGACGACAAAAAAACGTTGCGGATTTGCTTCGGCGAGCCGCAAATACGCGGCGCGAACGCGCTCGTAAAAATCCCGCGGGAACGTTTCCATGCGGTCCGCTTTCCCGTCGGCGGATTCTCCTGCGCGGGAACGTGTCCGTGCGAAACCGATTTCCGGATCGAGATCGAGCAAAACCGTAAAATCCGGCACGAGTCCGCCCGTTGCAAATTCGTTCATCGCGGCTATTTTTTTCTCGCCCAAACCGCGCCCCGCGCCCTGATAGGCGACGGAAGAATCCGTAAAACGATCGGCGAGCACGCACGCTCCGCCGGCAAGCGCGGGAAGCAGTTTTTCACGCACGAGTTGCGCACGCGCGGCGGAAAACAGAAGCGCTTCCGCCTCCGCGCTCATGCGGTCACCGTAATCGGCGAACTTCAAAATTTTGCGAACATCTTCCCCCAACTCGGTTCCGCCGGGTTCACGCACAAACGCGACAGTGTGCCCGCGAGCTTCGAGAAATGCCTTGAAACGGGCGATTTGTGTCGATTTTCCGACACCTTCCACGCCCTCAAAGCTAATAAATTTTCCGCGCAAAATCATTTTTCAAATAATGGAACCACGAATAAACACCAATGAACACGAATTTTTAAAGCGGGAAAACGCGAGTGATTTTTTCAAAAACGTCCTCTGCGGGAAGTTTGGAAAGATCTCCGCCGGGCGCGCAAATTACGTGATTTTTCGGTGAAGCCGGCGGGAACGGTCCGTAGAGCTCGGGCGAAGTCGGACCGAAAACGCCGAGCACGGGAACGCCCATCGCCGCCGCGATGTGCATCGGGCCGCTGTCGTTTGTCACACAAAATTTCGCGCGGGAAATGAGCGCGAGCACGTCGATGAGTGAAGTTTTCCCCATCAGCGAAAAGAAGTCGGTATACATCGCGTCCCACGACGCATCGGGCGCGAGGTCGCCGCCGCCGACCCAAATAATCGGCGTGCCTTGGGATTTTGCCAAAAGCAGAGCCGTCAGCTCGCGAAAGCCTTTCCATTCCTTTTCCGCGCGACGGGAATCGGGGAACAGCAAAATCGGAGCGGGAAGCTCGCCGCCGTCGGGCATGAGAATTTCGCGAATCTTCGGTGCGAGAACCGCACGGGAAAATTCGACGTTCCCGCAGACCTCCGGCTTCAGTCCGAGCGGTTTCAAAAATTGCAGGAGAATGTCTACCGCATGGGCTTTTTTGAAGCCTTTTGCCGGCGCGGGAGCAAGCTCGCGAAACGCAAAACGGGAAAACTCGCGTCCGTCTCCCCGACCGATTTTTCGCGGCGCACGCGCGCAAAGCGCCCAATACGCCGAGCGCGCTAAGCCTTGCATATCGAGCACGAGGTCAAATTTTTCCCGGCGCAACTGCTTGCCGACACGAAGAATTTCCCGAACCCCGCCGCCCCGGTTGTAGGTAATGACACGATCCACAGTCGGGCAAACTTCCAGCACGGGAGCAAAAATATCGCGCACGAGCCACGTCACGCGCACGTCGTTCCCGCGCTGATTCCGCAAGGATTCCACGACGACAAGCGCGTGGATAATGTCTCCGAGTGAAGAGGGTTTAATAACGAGAATTTCTTCCATTGCCGTAATTCAACTCCCGCCCGCCGCTTTTTTCAAAATGAAAACGTTTCCGCCGCACTGTTTTTAAGCAAAAAAAAGCGCTCCCGCCTATCACGGGAACGCTTTTCCGAAATCTCGCGGAGGATTATTTGCCTTTTTCGGCAAATTTCGGTCCGAGATATTCCGCACAGCTGTCGAGCGAAGCGAGGCGCGGATAGTCAGCTTCCGGAACTTCGATACCGTGTTTTTTACGGAGCTCCATAACGATATCGAGAAAGTCCATCGAATCGAGGCTGAGCTGTTCACGCAATTTCACGTCAGGTTTCACGTTGCTGAGATCTTCGTCCGGAGCGATATCGGCGACGATTTCGAGAACAATCTGTTTGATTTCTTCTGCGGTCATGTTTCGTGGTGGTTAAGGATAATTGTAAGTGTAAGAAAAATTTATGCGACGAAACGCTTTACGATGAGCGTCGAGTTAATACCGAGCATTCCGAAAGAGTTGTTCAAAATCGTGTCGACCTTTGCAACTTTTTCCGGAGCGCCGATGACGAGCCCCGGCATCGCGCAATCGGGATCGAGTTCGTCGATATTGATGCAGGGGTGAACCGTCGCATCGGAGAGAGAACCGAGATTACCGGCGAGCTCAAGCGTTCCCGCCGCGCCCATACAGTGCCCGATAAAGCCTTTCGTGTTGTTTACTTTCGTGTTCGGGCAATCCGCAAAAACGTCGCGCATGGCGATAATTTCCTGCACGTCGCCTTTGCCCGTTCCCGTGGCGTGGGTGCTGACAATGTCGATATCCTGCGGTCTCAGTCCCGCACGGGCAAGCGCCCCGCGCATGCACTCGGCTTGGCGGACGGGGTCGGGAAGCACGGTATCGCCCGCGTCGGAATTGATATACCAGCCGGCGACTTCGGCGATGATGTTTGCTCCGCGCGCCAGTGCGTCGTCCAAGCGTTCGAGCGTATACAGACAACCGCCTTCGGAAATCACGATTCCGTTGCGGGATTTGTCAAACGGACGCGAAGCCTTATTCGGGTCTTCGTGAGAAGCGAGAGCCGTTTGGTTTTTAAATCCGGCAAAAATCCCGAAAGTGCCCGGAGATTCGGAAACACCGCCCGCGATAGCGAAATCAACTTCACCGAGCTGGAGCATTTGAGCGGCTTGAATCACGCCCGCGTTTCCGGCGGCGCACGCAGCTCCGATGGTGTAATGCGGTCCCGTAATCTGCATATTAATCGTCACTTCACCCGCCGGATTATTCGCAACCGTGCGCGGATTATGGTGATGCGTCCAGAACTTCGTGTCGTAGCCGAACTGCGAAATGTTGTAAATTTCGTTTTCCGTTTCGACGTTCCCGTGTTCGGTAATTCCGACGTAAACGCCGACGCGCGCCTTGTCCGTCGCTTCCCAATTAATTCCGGAATCGACAACGGCTTCATGTGCGCAGTAAATCGCGATACTTCCCGCGCGGGTGCTCGTCCGCAATTCGCGGCGCGACTGATATTTTTTCGCGTCAAAATCACAAATCCCCGCCGGGTGTTTGCCCATATAGCGCACGTCGATCTCGCGAATGTTCGCCTTGCCCGCGAGCAGGTTCGCGCGAAATTCGTCAAGCGTGTTCCCGTTCGGAGCCGTCAGTCCGACACCTGTGATAACGATGCGAGGAAGCTTGTTCATAATGACTCTGCAAATAAAGGCTTAAATTAAATCAAACGCGCCCGCTCCTTGTCAAGGAACGAGGCTACACGACAAACGCTGAATAAACTCCGAAAAAAAAACTCCCGCTCTCGGCAGGAGTTTTTTAAACGAGGAAAACGGGAATTAGCCCTTGATTTCCTTGTGGAGCGTGCGACGGCGAAGGCTCGGATTGTATTTCATCTTTTCGACCTTAGCCTGCATCGTCTTCTTATTACGCGTCGTCATATAACGGGAAGGGTTTTTGCCTTCTTTACGCGCTTCGGTGCATTCGATAATAACGGTTTCTCGCGGCATGATGTTTTACTTTCTTAAAATGTTAAAAAATTTGAAGTGGCAGAATGTCGATTTCTTAAACACCGTGCAACACAAAAAAAATGCGTTCCCGTGCGGGAACGCATTTTTCCGGGGATTAAAGTGCCGGACGCACTTCGAGAATTTCGAAGCATTCGATCCGGTCGCCTTCTCGGTAATCGTCGAATCCGGTAACACGGATACCGCATTCGTAGCCGGATTTGACTTCCGTAACGTCGTCCTTGAAACGTTTGAGCGTATCGATTTTGCCCGTATGGAGCACTTCGCCCTTGCGAATGACTCTTGCGTTGAAATCGCGGCGAATACTGCCGTCGAGCACCATCGAACCCGCGACGTTGTTATTTTTCCCGAGCGAGAAAATCGCACGCACTTCCGCTTCGCCGACTTCGTTTTCCTTGTATTCGGGATCGAGCAGTTCGGACATCGCTTCCTTCACCATATCAAGGAGCATGTAGATAATATCGTGCGAAATCACCTTCACACCGACACGTTTCAAAAGCGCGGGAACGGAATTTTCCTGCTTCACGTCGAATGCGACAATCGTCGCTCCCGCCGCAGACGCCGTGTTGACGTCGCCCGGAGTAATCGGACCGACGGAACCGCCGACAACTTCGATTTTCACGAGCTTGGACTTGATGCCGAGCAAAGTGCTTTCGAGCGCTTCGAGCGTGCCGTCCACGTCCGCCTTGAGAACGCATTTGAAAACTTTTTCGGTCGATTCTTTGAGAAGCGAATTGAGTAAATCCATGTCGGACATACCTTTTTTCGACGCGGCGGCGGCGGCTTTGGCTTCCTCTTCCTCGGCTTCTTCCGCCTTGCGGAGCTTATACTTGTTTTCTTCCGCGATTTTTTCCGCCTCACGAGCGTTTTTGACCACGGAGAAAACGGAGCCTGCCGAAGGAACGCCGGACCAACCAAGCACGCGTCCCGGATTGCCCGGAGCGATGGACTTCATCGGCTTGCCGTATTCGTCGAGAATCGCGCGAACGCGGCAGAAATGTTGCGCACAAACAAAGGCATCTCCCGTCTTCAGCGTTCCGCGCTGAACAATAACGGTCGCCGTCGGGCCGCGCCCCTGTTCCATTTGGGCTTCGACAACAACGCCTTCCGCCGGGCACTTCGGATTCGCTTTGAGCTCCATGATTTCAGCCTGAAGCAGAATCGCATCGAGCAGGGAGTCCATATTCGTTCCTTTGAGCGCGGAAACGGCTTCACACTGCACGGTTCCGCCCCAGTCTTCCGAGGTAATGCCGCGCTGCTGCATCTGCTGTTTTACGCGATCAATGTTCGCGCCCTTCGCATCGCATTTATTGATGGCGACAACGAGCTGAACATTATTTTTCTGTGCAAATTTAAGCGCTTCGTCCGTCTGCGGCATAAAACCGTCGTCCGCCGCGACAACGAGAACCGCGATGTCCGTAAGTGCGGCACCACGTTCGCGCATCTTTGAAAACGCCGCGTGCCCGGGTGTATCCAAAAACGTGATTCGCTGATTGTTGTGAACGACCGTATACGCGCCGACGTGCTGCGTGATCCCGCCGGCTTCGCCTGCGGTAACGTTGGACTTGCGGTAGTAGTCGAGAAGTGTCGTCTTCCCGTGGTCGACGTGCCCGAGCACACAAACCACCGGACAACGCGGAGCCTTGTCCTTTTCGTCGTCCACCGGTTTTTGCACAACGGGTTCCGGTTTCGGAGCCTGTTGTGCCGCGCCTTTTTCACGGTGCTTGACTTCAAGATCGATCCCGTGATTATCGGCAATTTTAACAGCGACTTCGTCTTTAATGTCCTGATTGAGCGAGGCAAAAATCCCCATGCTCATAAGCTCTGAAATAATGCGGAACGGACGAATATCGAGCGCGGTTGCGAGGTCGCGAACAACCACGGGCGCGCGCAAAGAAAGTTTTTTTCGAGGAGCATCCGCAGCCGGGGCGGGAGCCGCGGGGACACCCGGCACCACAGGAGGAACCGGAGCCGAAGGAGCCGTCTTGACAACCGGAACCGGCGGCACAGACGGAGCTTTCGGCATCGCGGGAACGGGAGGAGGAACTACCGGAGCCTTCGGTGCAGCCATCGGAGGCGGAACCGGAGCCGGCTTCGGTGCGCTGACCGCGGGAGCGGGTTTCGGCGCAGGCGGAGGAACCGCGGGCGCAGGGCGCGGAGCACCGACCGCAGGAATCGGCGGAACAGGTGCTTTCGGAGCAACTGCCGCAGGCGGCGGCACAGGCGCAGATTTCGGCATCGGCGGGATCGGCGCGGGCTTCGCTACGGGAACGGGAGGAGGCACAGGCGCCGCAATCGGACGCGGGACCACCGGCGGCGGAAGCGGAGCGGCCTTTACTGCGGGAACGGGAGGAGGCGGAACCGGAGCTTTCGGCGCGACGGGAACAGGCGGCGGCACGGGTGCCGGCTTGTTTTCCTGAACGGGAGCCGCCGGAGTTTCACTTTTCGGCTCCGATTCGGGCGCGGGAGCGTCCGCTTCGTTCTTGGGCTTACGCGTCCCTTCCAATCCGGGATGCGCCTCCAAGTAGCGCCCAAATTTCTCGACGATTTCTTCCTTATAAAGGTCGGTAATCGTTTTCGAGTGGTGGGTTTTGTAATCCGAAATTCCCCAAGTCGGATATTCTTCGGCGAGAAAACCGATCAGCACTTTGTTGGTCGTGCCGAGTTCCTTGCTTAATGCGCTAACGCGGATACTCATTTAGTGAATGTAAAAAATTGAATTATTTCGCGGATTTAACGGCGTCGACGATAATTTCCGCATCTTCCTGTTCAAAGCCGGCTTCGACGAGGTCGTCAACGATGTGCGGATCGTCGAAAACCTGAAGATCGGTAAAGCCCAAGTCGACGAGCGCTTTCGCAACGTCTTCCGGAATTCCCGGAATATTCGCAAACACGGAAACGGCTTGCCCGATGCGATGATCAACGCCCTTCGGAGCTTCTTCGACCTTGCCGATATCGAGGCGCCAGCCGAGGAGCTTTGACGTCAGCTTCGCGTTTTGCCCGTGGCGACCGAGTGCAACGGACATATCGCCCGAGGAAACTTCAAAGTAAATGCGGTGCGCCTCTTCGTTGACCTGAACATTGCGCGGGACTGCCGGTTTAATCGCTTCGCGGAGCATTTCCGCGGGATCGTCCATGTAGCGAATGATATCGATTTTCTCGTTGTTGAGTTCCTTAACGAGATTGCGAACGCGAGCGCCCTTCGCGCCGACGCACGCGCCGACGGGATCGATTTTCGGATCGGCGGCATCCACGGCGATTTTCGTGCGGTTTCCGGCATCGCGAGCAATGCCGACAATCGTAACGGAGCCGTCTGCAATTTCCGTCACTTCACGTTCCAACATACGACGAACGAGAAGCGGGTCCGTGCGGGAAAGAATGATTTCCGGTCCGCGCGGCGTGGATTCAATCGTTTTCAAAAGGCAAGTGATGTGGTCGCCCACCTGAAAATCTTCGTTGTAGCAGGTTTCCTTGCGCGGGAGCGTCGCTTCCGCCTTGCCGAGTTCGACGATGAGATCGCCGCGTTCACGGCGGCGAATCGTTCCGGAAACGAGCAACCCGACCTGATCTTTAAACGTGTTGTAGAGGCGGTCTTTTTCGTCTTGGCGAATCCACTGCACAATCGTCTGCTGAACGGTTTGCGCAACGATACGACCAAGGTTCGCAAGCTGAATTTCCTTTTCGATAACGTCGCCGAGCTGCGGATTTTTCGCGTAAAGTGCCGCCTGTTTGACGTGAATTTCCGTTTTCGGGTCGGCAACGGAATCGACAACCGTGAGCACGAGGTGCGCTTTGATGTCGCCCGAACGCGGATCGATTTCGATTTTGAGCTTCTGTCCGGCGTTCACACCTTTTTCCGAGGCGTTCTTAATCGCTTCGGCAATAACGGGAATGAGGCGTTCCCGTGAAACGCCTTTCTCTTTTTCTAAATACTCGAATACGCTGATAATTTCGTTGTTCATGCTTCGGAATAGGTGTTGGATTGAAATTGTTGCACTTCTCGGAAAACCAAAAAAAGCGGGGAACAGTCCCCCGCTTTCGACAGAAAGCCTTGAAATGTGAAGCGGACATTTTGCCGTTGCGCGCGCACGTTGTCAACTACGCAGGTGGTCACACTCCGAGCACGATTCTTTCTCCATGCCTAATTTTTTCGGTTTGGCGTTTGTGCTCAATGCCGTGTAGATTGGCGGGCACGAAAATTTCTATGCGCAACACGTTTTACATTTCCGGGCATCGCAATCCGGACGCCGACAGCATCGCCGCCGCATACGCGCTGGCGGAACTGCGCCGAGCGCAAAATCCCGATGCGGATTACGTTCCCGTGTGCCCGGGTGTGTTTCCCGAACGTGCCGCGCATCTTTTCCGACGCTTCGGCGTCACGCCGCCGCAACGCAAAAACGACCTGTATCTGCGTATGCGCGACTTGCTCGTTCCCGCGCCCGCAATTCTTGCGGGAACGTCGCTTTTTGACGCTGTCACGATTCTGCGGGAACGCGGAATCCAGCAACTTCCCGTTACCGACGAAAACGGGCGCTATCTCGGAATGTTGAGCGCGCTCGCGCTTTTGTCCCGCCTGCTCAACATCGGAACAGATGATTGCGAAAGTTTTGCCGGACGGCGCATCCGCAGCTCCGTCGACCTCATGCGCCGCGTGCTCGACGCAGCAATGCCGGCGGCGTTTGATGCGGAAAAAATCGAAGATTTCGACGTTTACGTCGCGGCGATGCGTGCGGAAAGTTTTGAAGACCACATTCCTGTGCGGGAAACAAAAAATCTCGCAGTCATCGTCGGCAACCGCACGGAAATTTTGTGGAAAGTCATCGACAACGGCGTGCGGCTTCTGGTGGTAACGGGTGAAGAAGAAATCCCCGGCGGTGTGGTCGCAGCGGCAAAACTGCACGGCGTTTCCGTGTTGAAAACAAATTTGGACTCGGCGACCGTCACGCGACGTTTGAAATTTTCCATGCCCGTAGAATTGGCGGAAATTTCCGCCGCGGGAACGCTCAAACTTTCGCCGGACGACCGGTTGCGCGATTTTCGCACGCGGATTTTGCGCGCGCCGTCGGAACTTTTTCCCGTCGTGGACGCAAACGGCATCCTCGCCGGCGTTATTTCCAAGAAAACGCTTTCGGAACCGCCGCCCTACCAAATGATTTTGGTCGACCACAACGAACCGGAACAGCGCATTCCGGGAGCAGAGGAACTGCCCGTTGCGGAAATCGTCGACCACCACCGGATCGGCACCATCGGCTCGGCGACGCCGATCCGCTTCACGGGCGATGTCGTAGGAAGCACCTGCACCCTCGTCGCCAAGATGTTTCGCGAAGCGGGCGTTCCCGTGAGCGCGGGAACGGCGGGCGTTTTACTCGGCGGACTCATTTCCGACACGCTGGTTTTGAAATCGCCGACGACCACTCCGCTAGACTGCGAAATCTGCGCGTGGCTGGAAAAACTCTCCGGCGTAACGGCGCGGGAACTCATGTATGAACTTCTGAAAATCAACTCTCCGCTCACGGCAAAAAGCGCGGCGGACGTCATCAACGGCGACCGCAAAAATTACACGAGCGGACGTTTCCGCTTCGCGTTGGCGCAGGTCGAAGAATCCAACCTGCAACTTTTGCACCTGCGGCGGGAAGAATTAGAGCGCGAAATGAGCGCTGTTTGCGCAGCGGGAGGCGTTCATTTCTTCGGCTTGTTGGTGACGGATGCCGTGCGCGAGGAATCCGAAATGCTCGCCGTCGGTGACGAAGAAATTATCCGCAGCCTGCACTACACACGCGACAAAGACGGAATTTTCGTGCTTCCGGGCGTGCTTTCGCGAAAAAAACAGCTTTTGCCGCAAATGCTCGCCGTGCTCTCCGATTTGGAAGCATAGTGGAGTCGGCGCCAAACACAAGGCATCTGCCTTCAAACCGAGCAACGCCGAGAGTTTTCTCTTTCAACTTTCCGCTAAATCATTAGGATTTCCGGCAAGTTTAATTTTTTATAAATCGTGCTTAAAAAACGCTCTCATTTCCTGAAAACAACCTCGCAATCCGTGCTCTTTTTCATCGGCGCTGCAACGCTGTTTGCCGGAGAAACGCCGTTCACGGAAACGGATACGATTATCGACGCGGGCGATATGCGCTTTTCGGCGGAAGACGGCGTGCAGTATTTGAGCGGAGGTGTGCGTGTTTCCGCCGGAGAACTGCAACTGCGCACGGAAGAAATGATTTACAACGCGGAAACGCAAATTGCGGAAATCCCCACGCCCTCAACACTGGATTTTCAGGGTTCGCGGTTCATTTTCGGTTCGGCGGAATTTGACGGGAACGCGCAAAAATTAGTTTCAAAAAAAGTCCGCGGCGGACGCGATTTCGCATTTTTCGGCGGAGACAGTATTTCGGCGTCCCGCGATTTTGCGGAAATTCGCGGCGCGGCGTTTTATCTGGGCGAACCGCATTGGTCCACAATTTCTTTTACAACGGAAAAACTCGCCTACGATGCCGAAGAAGATTACTTCCACCTCGGTTCGTCGGTTTTCCGCGTGGCGGGCGTTCCCGTGCTTCCTTTGCCGGAACTGTCCGTGATACGGTTTGACCGCCCGCCTGTGCGCGTGTGGTTCAATCCGGGCGAAAGCGGCTCTGCGGGAACATATTTCCGATCGGAAACCTACCTGACGCTTTGGGACGAATTTGAACCCGGCGTTTTGCTTGATTTTTACGAACGCTCCGGCATACTCGCCGGCCCCGCCGCGACCTACGATACTTACGACTCGGCGTTCCCGCTGAAAATGCGCGGACATTTCCGCTCCGGATACATCAACGACACCGCAAACCGTGAAGACGACATTTACGGGAACGCCATCGGCGGGCGCCGCGGTTTCATCGACTGGTTCCACAAACAGCACCTCGAACGCATCGAAGTTTCCGCATCCATTCACAAGTGGAGCGACTCCGAAGTCATGCGCGACTTCCGTCCGAAAATTTACGACGAAAATCAAAATCCCGACAGCTATATCGAATTTGTTTTGCCGGACGATTATTTCTACGCCTCCGCGTTCACGCGCCTGCATTTGAACGATTATCAAAACGTTCAGCAACGCCTGCCGGAACTGCGCTTCGATTTGCAACCGACGCCACTCGGCAAAACCGGAATTTACCAGCATTTCAGCGCCTCCTACGCGTTTTTGCGGGAAGAATCTTCGGACCAATACGACTTCTTCCGCTACGGCGTAATCGGGAACGACGGACCCGACGCGCTCGAAAGTTCCCGCGCCAACGTTTACATCGGTTGGACCGCACCGATTAAGTTCGGAAACTTCGGCTCGTTCACGCCCGTGCTCGGCGTCATGACAACCTGCTACGGCGAAACCATCGGCGCAAATCCCGAAGAGACTTACACGCGCACGCTCGGGCAAGTCGGGTTCGACATGGAATTTGTCATTTCGGGAACGAACAATTACCGCAACGAAACTTGGGGCATCAACGGCTTGCGCCACATTCTCCGCCCCGTTCTTCAATACCGCTACATTCCCAATCCGACCGTCGGAGACCACCGCATTCCCGCCATCGACCGCGAAATTTACCTTTCGCGCCCGACGATTATCGATCTTTCCGACAATCGCGCCATCGACCAGCTCTACGACGAACACGTCTTCCGCATCGGCTTGGAAAATCTCTTCCAAACCCGCGCCGACGGCTACGGTTCCCGCGACCTCGTCGAACTCAATATTTATCAGGATTTCCGAAAAACCTACCGCCCGGGCGACACACGCACACTCTCCGATAATTTTATCGACCTCAATGTCACGCCGGCAGATTGGGTCAGCTTTAACGTCTCGCACCGCATGGACGTTTATGATTTCTCGACCAATGCGCTGACAACCGGCATGACACTCACCGACGGCGACGTTTGGAAAGCCTCTTTCGGAACCATTCACCTTTACAAAAATCCGTATCCGTCCGCCTACGGCGAATCCCGCGCGCGGCAACTTTACGCCGGAATCGATTACCGCCTGAACACGTTTTGGGCAGCGTTCGCGCACTGGCGTTTCGACGATTTGCGCAACGAAATGACCGACCAAGTTTACGGCGTGCGCCAACGCCTCGGAAATATCTGGGAAATCGAATATTCCGTCCGACACCGCCGCAACGCGGGCGACGACAGCGACTTCAGCTTCAACGTCGGCGCAAGCCTGATGTTGTTCTGATGCCGCGTTCCCGCAAAACCCGATGAGCGACACGACTCCCATTCCCGAAGCCGGTTCCGAGTTTCCCTACTTTCGTGATGCCAAAATTCGCGACGGTTTGCTCGAAGACGAAGCCCCCGTCATTCGCCTTTCCCGTTTTGAGGGTCCGCTCGATTTGCTCCTTTTTCTGATTCGGAAAAACGAAATCGACATTTACGATATTCCGATCGAATCCGTCACCAAGCAATACCTCGAAATTCTGCGCGGGAACGAGCGGATGAATCTCGACATCGCGGGCGAATTTTTTGTCATGGCGGCAACGCTCATGTATATCAAAAGCCGCGTCCTGCTTCCGAGCAGCGAAACGATTCCCGACAAAACCGAACTCGGCGGAAACGAGGACGAAGAGCTCGACCCGCGCTGGCAACTCGTCCGCCAACTCATTCAATACAAGCGCCTCAAGGAATCTTCCGAGCACATCGCAGGTCTCATCGCCGAGCGCCAAGGTTTCATGACGCGCAACATCACGCCTGACGAAGCACCCGAGCAACGCCCGATTGCTCCCGTCGGGCGCATGGACTTGTGGAACGTCTTCAACCTCGTCCTAAAACGCCTCGCCGATCGCATTTTGCCCGGAGAAATCCAAGGCGATTCCGTCACCATCGCCCAACGCATGGAAGATATTCTGGAACGCGTCCGCACGGAAAAATCCTTTTCGTTTACGTCGCTTTTGCCGGAAAAACTCACCGTCGCCGTGCTCGTTTCCACGTTCCTCGCGTGTCTGGAGCTGGCACGACTCGGGCAAATCATCGTGCGGCAAGACGAAGTTTTCGCTGAAATTTACTGCGACGCGCGCGAAGACGGAGTCGATCCGTTCCCGTCGGAACTCCAAGACGAAACCGAGCTCGATCTCGGAATTTAACCGGGGTCAAACACAAAACATCGAGAGCGCCGGGTGAAATTCGCCGAAGTGTTTGCTTGATGTTTGAAGCCTGATGTCTGATGCTCACGGAACGTGAAAATTCTCCTCCATGCCTGTTGCGGAGTTTGCGCCGCGCATTGTGTCGATCTCCTGCTCGCTCGCGGAGACGAGGTGCTTCTCTTTTACTCCAACGCCAATATTTACCCGCACGAAGAATTCTTGCGCCGCTTAGAAGGGCTCGAAACCCTCGCCGCACATTATAACGTTCCGCTGATTGTAGACGCTCCGGACCACGCCGACTGGCGGGAACGCGTCGCGCGCGGATTTGAGACCGAGCCAGAACGCGGCGCACGGTGTCCGCGCTGCTTCCGCTACTCTCTCTTGCGTGCGGCGGCGGCGATGCGGGAACACGCCTGTGACGGATTTACGACCACGCTCACCGTCAGCCGATACAAGCCGTCGAAAGTGATTTTTGAAGTCGGGAAAAGCATTGATCCCGAACATTTTCTCGAAATCGACTTTAAGAAAAAAGACGGCTTCAAACACACGATGGAACTTTCCGCCGCACTCGGAATCTACCGCCAGTGCTACTGCGGTTGCGAATTTTCCCTCGCAGCGGCAACTCGCGCCGCTCGCAATGGCGGATAGCGAATCCCGAATAAAATCCTCTCACGGAGCCGTAGTGACACGGAGTTTTTTGAACCACGGAACGCACGGGCTTGCTCCCTTTTTGAAAAACTCTGTATTTCTCCGTATCGAAAAGATCCCGTGTTTTCGGTGATTTCCGTGGTTCAAAAAAAAAGCGTTCCCGCCTTTCTTTTCGGGAACGCCCAAGGAAGTTTGATTGTGAATCGTTTTTATCTTCCGACAACCGTCACGGGAGCGGTTAAATCATGCATCCTTGTTTTTCTTGAGAGCAGCAACAGCCGTCCTTTTTTCCTTCCGCCTTGGCGAGGCGGTGCGCAAGTGCTTTTTGGTAAACTTTTTCGGCTTGTTCCCAATCAACAAGTTTCCAAAACGACTTGATGTAGTCCGCTTTCCGGTTCTGATACTGCAAGTAAAAGGAGTGCTCCCAGAGGTCGAGCGCGAGAATCGGGCGACCGTGCTCAATGCCCGGAACGACGCTTTCCGGCATCAGCGGGCAATCCTGATTCGGGGTCGAGCAAACGGCGAGTTTTCCGTCTTTTTTCAAGATCAGCCAAGCCCATCCCGCGCCAAAGTGCGACATTGCCGCCGCTTCAAATTTTTCACGAAACGCGTCAAACGAGCCGAAGTCGCGGTCGATTGCCTTGGCGAGTTCACCCACGGGAGCGCCCTGCCCGTTCGGCGTGAGGCATTTCCAGAAAAACGAGTGGTTGAAGTGCCCGCCGCCGTTATTGCGCACCGCCGTGCGAATCGCTTCGGGAACGTGGTGAAGGTGGTGAACGAGACGCGCCGGGCATTCGGGAGCTTCAAACTCCGGAGCTTTTTCGAGCGCTGCGTTCAGATTCGCAATATACGCTGCATGATGCTTTCCGTAGTGAAACTCTATCGTGCATTTCTGCATATGAGGTTCGAGAGCGTCCACGGCGTAACGGAGGGGTTTTTGTTCGTATTTTTTCATGATTTGTTGTCTTTCTTTATTGATTTAAGCGTTATGTGAATGAAATTTGTTTAAAGATCGAAAAATCAGTCGTTCCCATCGGAGGAATTTCCCTTCGACGGGCGCAAATCTCTACTTTTCCGAAAAACTTTGCAAGCAAATTTGTAATGATTACATTTTTTTTTTGAGAATGAGAAATTAAGAATGAGGAAGAAAAGTAGGTGCGGCGCGTTCCCGCAAAACGAATGCGAAATTGCCAATTCGCCGAAGCGGGTTCATGATGGGAAGCAAAGGTTATTATGTCCGAAAACAATTCTGCAAACACCGCTACGCAAAAACCGATTGTGCTCACGGGAGCGCAACCCACCGGGCGCCTCCACCTCGGGAATTATCTCGGCGCAGCGCTCAACTGGAAAAAAATGCAGGACGATTACACCTGCTTTTTCATGATCGCGAATCAGCACGCCATTACGGTTCCGACCGTTGCTGCCGAGCTTCGCAAAAACACGTATTCCTGCCTCGCGCAATACATGGCCTGCGGACTTGATCCTGCGAAAAGCGCGTTGTTTGCGCAAAGTCAGGTTATCGGACACACGGAACTTGCGTGGATTCTCGGTTGCATTTGCCCGCTCGGGCAACTTGAACGCATGACGCAATTTAAAGACAAAGCCAAAAAGCAAATTTCCGTCGGAGCAGGCTTGCTTTACTATCCGGCGCTGATGGCTGCGGATATTTTGCTGTACAACGCACACGTCGTTCCCGTGGGCGAAGACCAAAAGCAACACTTGGAAATCACGCGAGACCTCGCGGAAAAGTTCAATTCGACATATTCGCCGACGTTCAACATTCCCGAACCGTTTATCGGCAAGGCAGGCGCGCGCGTGATGTCGCTCCAAAACCCAACCTCGAAAATGTCGAAATCCGACCCGAATCAGGCGGGAACGGTTTACATTGTCGACACGGACGATGTTATCCGCAAAAAAATCATGTCCGCCGTGACGGATTCCGAAGGCTCCATCCGCATCGATGCGGAAAATAAACCCGGCGTGACGAATCTGATTTCGATTTATTCCGCCATCACGGGAACGACCGCCGACGCCGTCGAAGCGGAATTTGCCGGCAAAGGCTACGGCGATTTCAAAAAATCCGTTGCCGACGCCGTTGTCGCGATGCTTTCGCCGATCCGCACTCGCTACGAAGAGCTCGTTTCGCAAAAAGACTACCTGGATTCCGTGCTCAAAGCCGGAGCGGAAGCCGCACAGCGCGCCGCCAATCGCACACTGTCGAAAGTCTACCGCAAAGTCGGCTTCCTTTCTTAAACGGGAGAAGCGACAAGAGTGTCGCTTCTCCCGTTTGAAAAACTTTCAAGTATCAATTTCCGTCCTCCCCCAACCCCGTTTCCTATGCAAAAAATCGCTCTTCCCGTTATTTTTATTTCCGCCGTTGCCGCCACGCTTTTTTACGTCAGTCAGGAAGAGCACGACACGGGAACGCTCGTCCTGCTCGCGTCGGTTTTGCTGGTCGGACAAATTTGCGCCACCCTCCCGTTTATTTTTGAAGCGAAAAAACCGCGGACGGGAACGCCTCAAAATCCGGCGGGAAGCGATACCGGTTCACAAAAAATCGTGGCAAACCAGCAAATTATTCACGAAGATTTGCGCTCGCTCGGCGAAACACTCATCAAACGCCTCAACGCACTTTCCGAGAGACAGGAATCCATCGAGAAAAAATTCCTCGCGGCACTCGCCAAGGCAAAACCGGATTTGACTGACGATTTCGACGCCTTCCGCGAAAAACTCTTTAAAAATCTCGAAGAACATTTCGAGGAATTGGACGAAAAAATCGGCGTTCCCGAGCCCGACGAAGACGTTCACAAAAAGCTGGACGCAATTTCCGAGCGTCTCGAAGATTTTTTGGTTGCGCTGGAAAACCTCGCGCCCGGCGAAATTGACGACGAAAACGAAGATTCCGAAAACTTCGATTCGCCCGCGACCGCCGCGCCGAACGAGCCGGAAGAAACAATCGCCGAAGACGACGATTTCGTCGAAGATTTTCCCGAAGACGACGCCGAAATTTCCGCCGAGGAAACGCCCTCCGAGCCGGAAGACGCTCCCGCAAAGCAAGGTGAATTTGAACTCGGTGATTTTCCGCAAGCGCACGCCGCAACACTCGTTCTCGAAGCCATGCTCGGCATCGGCAACAAACCGTTTTTGCGCGGAAACGCGCCCGGTCTTTCCGAACACACGGGAACACCGATGACCTTTGTCGAAATAGGAAAATGGAGCTACGATTTCGACGCGCTCACCGAAGAAATCACCGTGCGCATTCTCCGCAACGACGACGAAGCCGAGCCGCTCGGCGAACCCGTAACGCTCGCGCCCGGACAAACACTCGAGCTCGCCTACGTGCCTGAACGCACATGATTTTTCTCCGAGAAAAAATTGCCGTTCCCGCCGCATTCCTTTGTGCGGCAACAGCGAGCACGCTCGCCGCACCGGACGTTCCCGCGAAGGAAATCCCGCCGGAGGGAAGCGCCGAAAACGTCGAAGAAATTTCACCCGAATCCACGGAGAAATTCTCGGGCGCACGCACGGAATATTTCGAGCTTTCGTCGGATTCTCCGACCGCCGTAAAACAAGCCGCCGAGCTCGCACGGGAAGTGGAAACCTATTTCGTCAGAAATCCGCGCCTCTGGAAAGTTCTGCTCCCTCCGGCGGGATTTCGCGTTCGCGCGGAGCTTTTTTCTCAACCCGGAATTTTCCGCCTTTCCAAAAACGAAGACAATTTCGTGACGCTTTTTCTCAGCGTCGATTTTTCCGAAGCCGCCGCGCGCGATGCAATTCGGCTCCGCCTCGCGCAGGCAATGATTTTCAACCTCGTTCCCGGGAAAAATCCGACAGACGTTCCCGCGTGGATCGCCTTTGCCGTCGCGGAAGAAAGCCGCATCGGAAGTATGCCCGGGCGGAGGATTTTTTTGCAAAAAAAATCCCGTCAAACGCCGGTGTTACCGCCGCTTTCGATCCTCGGCGCAACGGGCACGGCTCTTTCCCGAGACGATTCCTTGCGCACAAACGCGCTTTGGCTTTTGCGCGCTTCGCCCAACGTATTTCATTTTCTGGATACGGAAAAGACGGATGAAGAAAAGTTCGCCGCCGCGTTCCCGCAGATTTTTCCGGAAGGGAAATATGAAGAACATGCCGCACGCAAATTCTGGAACGCCCGCTTTCACCGACTCGTCGCTGCCGCGCCGTCCGGCATTGATTTGCCGGAAGAATCGCAACGCGTTTTTGACAACGCGCTTCTTTTTCTCATCGAAAAAGACGGGGACGAGGCGCGCGTTCTCGCAAGCGACCTTGTGGAGTTTCGTTTAAACGAAGACATTCGCCGACTCGTCTCCGAAAAACTTTCCGAATTTTCCGCACATTTCCGCAAAGTAAATCCCGTTTGGCACAACGCGTTTGCCGAATACGGGCTTTTTCTCGAAATGTTCGGAAATCCCGATGTCGACAACGAAACGCTCGCGGCGCAATGGGACAAAGCCGTTCTCGCCCGCAACGACGCACTCACGCTCTCGCGGGATCTGCGCCGCGCGCTCGACAGCGCAAAGTAGACAGAAACGTTTTGTTAAAAAACGAAAGCCGTTTCGCCCCAGCTCTCGCGGATACAGGCTTTGACGGCGAGCAAGTCCGTCGAATCGGAAATCTCCGCGAAACACGCACTTCCGCTCCCGCTCATGTGCGGATCGAGTCCGAAGCGTTCCCGCAGAATTCCGAAAAGCGCCGGCAACGCCAAGTGTTTTTTGAAAACCGGACGCTCCATGTCGTTGAACAACGGAAGCGGCGTTCCCGCGGGATTTTTCCGCCATGCGGCAAGTTTTTCTTCCGCGAGGGTTTCCGGCGTATAGTATGCAGGCGCCGCGCGCTTCATCGCGCCATAGGCTTCCGCCGTGGATACGCCGAACGCCGGCTTAAAAATCAGAAAACGTTTTGAGAAAATCGCGAGTTTTTCCTCCGCGGAAAGTTTTTCCGTGCGTTCGCCGCGCCCGCGCATCACAATCGGCTCGCCTGCGAGAAACAGCGGGCAATCCGAACCGATTTCCGCCGCGATTGTATGTAAAATTTCATCACACGGCGCGAGCGTTCCTGCGGCTTCCGCCATGAGCAAAATCGCCGTTGCGGCATCGGAGCTTCCGCCGCCCAACCCGGCTCCGTGCGGAATATTTTTTTCCAACTCGAAATGAACAAACGGAAACGCGGGAACGCGGGAACGAAACGCCGCCGCCGCGCGCAAAACGAGATTGGACGCATCGAGCGGAACGCCCGGCATCGCGCACTCAATCGAATCCTCCGAAGCGTCGGGGCGCAAAGTCATTTTCAAGACATCGAACAGCGCGGGAACGGGTGTCACCAGCGAAACGAGATTGTGAAAACCGTCTCCGCGCGTTCCCGTAATCGCAAGCATCAGATTGATTTTCGCGGGAGCGCGCCGTTCAAAAACTGTTTTTTGAAAAACCATCGGAAAAACGAATTACTTTTCCGCCACATGAATTGCGACGATTGATGCCGTGAGCCCGATTGCGCGCACGGACGAAAATCCGGCATCGCGCAACTCCGCCGCCAGCCGTTCTTTCGGCGGGAACGCTTCGATGGACCCCGCCAAATAATCGTAGGCTTTTTTGTCGCCCGTTACGACCCGCGCCACCAGCGGCAACAAAAATTTCAGGTAGAGAAAATAAATCGGGCGAAACCACGCCGCAGGTTGAGTAAATTCGAGAACAAATACTTTGCCTCCGGTTTTGAGCACGCGACGGATTTCGCGCAAGCCTCGCGGACGATTTTCAAAATTACGCACGCCGTAGGCAATCGTCACGGCATCGACGGAGTCCTCTGCGAGCGGGAGCGCCATGCAGTCGCCGAACGCAAATTCTATCGCGTCCGCGCCGGGAATTTTCTCAGCCCGTTCCCGCGCGACGGCGAGCATTTCTTCGCAAAAATCGAAGCCGCGCACGCACGCATCCGGCAAGCGGCGTTTCAACTCGAACGCGACATCGCCGCTTCCCGTCGCGAGGTCCGCGATTTCTTTCGGCGCGAAGCGCTTTACCTGCGCAACCAGCCGCCGCGTCCAATAAAAACTGCATCCGCCGCTCAACAGCAAATTCGCTAAATCGTAGCGTTTCGCAATTCCGGCGAACATTTTCTGCACTTTGGCACCTTCCGGCATCGTGGTTCTTTCTCGTAAAATTTTTCAAAAAAATCTGCGGGAACGCGGGAGACGCTATTTCCCGACTTTTAGGTCTTTCCCGTTAAAAGTTTCCTTGCGCACCGTGCCCTCGCCGCCCGGCGAAACGACGGACAAGCCCGGATCGCCCGAACGGTTGCGGCGAAACTGGTAGCGGTTGATATCCTGCATGGAAAAACCCGACGTTTCGCGCAACGCAATCGGGCGCTCCGCCGCGCGCATATTTTGCATCGAAGAAAACTTGCTGTTCAGACGCACTTCGAGAAGCCCTTCGTTCGTGCGGACAAACATTTTTTCGCCCGCGAGATTGGAGCGTGTTTCAAAAAGCCCGAGTTCGATCGCGCTCCCGTCAAACTGCGCCGTGCGCATCTCGTAATTTTCGTCCAAACCCGAAAAACGCCGCATCCCGTAAGACACCGAACCTTGCCACTCGCGGAGCGAAACCGCATCACTAAAACGGTCGGTCACCGTGGTGTTGACGACTTTTTTGAAGTTGTCGGAATTGATGCCGAAATCGCTGTGCTTGCGGGAAAATTTTCTAAGCGTCGCATCTTCGTCGACCGTTCCGATTTCCTCCTCCGGTTCGGATTTTTTCGCGCTCGCTTTCGTCGCGGGAACGGGCGGAGGCGGAAGCTCGGAAGATTTTTTCGCGGGAACGCGAGCGACGGCGGACTGCGGGGCTTCGTCCTGCGGAATCGGCTCCGGTTCAAATTCGAGATTCAAATCGCCGTCGCCGAGCAAACTTTCGTCGAGCGAAAAATCACCGCCGAGCAAACCGTCGCCGGAAGTGCTTCGCAACGAACCGTCCTTATTGTAGTAAAGTTCCTTTTCGCCGGAAACGCCGCTTTTCACGCGCACAAAATAACCCTGCAACTCTCCCGCGATTTTCTTTTTTTCCTCCGGTTCGTCCGCACACAGCGTTCCCGCCGCAAACGCACACGCGAATGCGGAGCAAAACAGACGAGCCGCCGAAGAAAAGCTTTTCACACGAGAAATTCTCTCGCAAAGCCCGTGTTCCCGCAAATTGAAATTTGCCGCGGGCAAATTTCAATTAATCTCGAATTTCAAATTCCGAATTGCGAATGAAGTGCCGTCAAAAATTGGGAACGAAGACCTCCGGTCTTCGGCGTGACGGGAAAGAACTTCAACTCTTGTTCGTAATCCCGAGAATCACTCGTAGCCATACATTCCTTTTTCCATCCTTGGTAATCATTCGAGATTCGCAATCAATTGAAATTTAGCGAAGCCAACGCTTCGCTAAATTTCAATTTGCCGCGTTGCAGTTGCCGTTTTAGATTTTCGGTGTTTCCGCAGTTTTCCGCCAATGAATAACACTTACTCCGCATTCGATATCATCGGCCCCGCTATGATCGGCCCCTCCAGCTCACACACGGCAGGCGCCGTCCGGCTCGGTTTGCTCGCACGCGGAATTTGCGGCGGAGGCACAGCGTTTTATCCGAATATTTTAATCGAACTCCACGGCTCGTTTGCCGCAACAGGCGAAGGGCACGCGACGGATCGCGGGCTCGTCGCCGGGCTTCTCGGGCTTCCGCCTGACGACGATCGCCTCAAAGACTCCCTCAAACTCGCTCAAGCCAACGGCATCAATATCGAATTTCGCAAAGTGGATCTCGGCGTAAACGCGCACCCGAACACGGCGCGCATCACCTATCTGTTTCCCGACGGAGAGCGGCTTTCCGTCACGGGAGCAAGCATCGGCGGCGGAAGCGTCGTCGTGCGCGAAATCGACGGTTTTGAAACGGAGCTAAACGGCGAACTCGACACCGTTGTTTTCTGGCATATGGACCGCCCGGGATTTCTCGCCCGCGTGACGGGTTTGCTCGCCTGCATCGAAGTCAACATCGCCGCCATTCAAACCACGCGCCGGATGCGCAACAGCGAGGCGCTCACCATCATCAAAATCGACGCGCCGCTCCCGCCGGACTGCATGAGCGTTTTGCGAAAAATTCCCTTTGTTCGCCGGCTCCTCGCCGTCCCGAAGCTCCCGTAATTTTTTTTTTTCGGACGCCAACAATCGAGCGACAAATATCACGCAATCCGCAAAAAGTTTTTTTCTATGAACGCCTACGCTACAGCCGCCGAAATGCTCGCGCTTTGCGAGCAGGAAAAAATTTCAATCTCCGAGCTTGCCCTCCGCCGCGAAGTTGAAATGACCGGACTTTCCCGCGAAGAAATTTTCGCGAAAATGAAGACGTATTTTCAGACGATGCGCGCATCGATTCGGCACGGGCTGGAAATTCGCACGCCCTCGACGAGCGGTCTTTCCGGAGGCGATGCGGCAAAAGTTTTCGATTACGCAAAAAGCGGAAACGCGTTACTCGGGGAGGATTTGACACGCCTCGTGGCATACAGTTGTGCGGTTTTGGAAACCAATGCGCAATTCGGACGTATCGTTGCGACACCGACCGCAGGCTCTTCCGGCATCGTTCCCGCGTGCCTCGTTTTGCTGGAAGAAACGCGCGGAATCGACGAAGATAAGCTCACGCAGGCACTTTTCTCCGCCAGCGGAATCGGTATTATTATCGCTGGAAATGCGTTTCTCGCCGGAGCGCAAGGCGGATGTCAGGCAGAGGTCGGCAGCGCCTCATGCATCGCCGCAGCCGCCATTGTCGAAGCGCTCGACGGCACGCCCGAACGCGCTTGCGCCGCGGGAACGTTCGCACTGATTAACACGCTTGGACTCGTATGCGACCCGATCGGCGGATTTGTCGAAGTTCCCTGTGTCTCCCGAAACGGAATGTTTGCCGTCCATTCTTGGCTCGCCGCGACCCTCGCACTCGCCGGAGCCGATCCGCGAGTATCCCTCGACGATGCAATTTTCGCCATGCGCGACGTCGGACGCCGCATGCCGCGCGAACTGCGCGAAACCTCTCTCGGCGGACTTGCAATTTGCCCCGGCGCCTGCAAATCAAAGCTGAAAAACTGATTCCTAATTTTTTGAGGTAAAAACAAACACCGGAAACGCAAAGAAATATAGCATCGACAAAGGCTACTCGCAAAGTAGCGTGTGTCGTCATGAGACGCGACCACACGACATTCCGCTACGCGGCACGCCTCACTCTCGCGGCGACCGCACTCTCCTTCTCCACCTTCCCGTGCCTCGCGGGAACGACAACCATTTTCGCTCCCGGCGTTACTGCCAATTCCGGTTGGTATGACGTGAACAAAAAGCATTCGGACCAAACCCCACACAAAGACGTACTTTACTGTTGAGCCGCGGCAGGCGCGTGTCTTATTCAATATTGGCAAGATCGATACGTCACGGCAGGAAATAATCTTCCCCAAAACCTTCCTAACGGGAAAAATTCTTCTCTCGGGTATGACCTAGCGATTTTTGACGAATTTTTCAATAACTGGACGTCTGGTGCGGCCGATCCCTACGTTGGTCTTGCTTGGTACTTCAACGGACTCTGACGATGGATATCGGACTCTCAGCTCTGATTTAAGAAAATATAGCGTCACCTCCGATTCCTCTAAAAGAGAAGTCTACCTCACGAATACAGACTATGGAGCGACAACAATGATTGTAAGCTTGTACGGTCTCACGGCATATCCTATCCCCGAGCCTTCGGTATTCGGACTGCTTGCGGGTGTATTCGCTCTTGCGCTCGGTGTTTCGCGCCGCCGCAGAAAGTAATTCTCAACGTAAAAATTACAGAACGTGTTCCCGTAAATTTCTTTGCGGGAACGCTTTATTTTAAAGGGACTTTATAAACTTTGTAATAATTACAAATTTTCTATTGACATTTTTTTGTAATAATTACAAATTTGTTGCACACAAAACAACATTTCACACACATTCATCAACAAACCAACAATAGAAAGAAACTAAAACATCATGTCACTGATCAATAAAGAAATCACGGACTTCACGGTCCAATCCTACCAGAACAACAGCTTCGTTCCCGTCTCCAAGAAAGACGTGCTCGGCAAGTGGAGCGTGTTCTTCTTCTACCCGGCGGACTTCACCTTTGTTTGCCCGACGGAACTCGAAGACCTCGCGAACAAATACGACGAGTTCAAGAAAATCGGCTGCGAAATCTACTCGGTTTCCTGCGACACGCACTTTGTCCACAAAGCGTGGCACGACGCGTCCAAGACTATTCAGAAAATTCAATACCCGATGCTCGCTGACCCGACCGCGACGCTCGCCCGCGCGTTTGACGTGCTGATCGAAGACGCCGGACTCACGGAACGCGGCACCTTCATCGTCAATCCGGAAGGCAAGATCGTTTCCTACGAAGTCGTTGCCGGCAACATCGGCCGCAATGCGGACGAACTCTTCCGCCGCGTTCAAGCCCTGCAGTTTGTTGCGAAACACGGAGACGAAGTTTGCCCGGCGAAATGGCAACCCGGCGCGAAGACGCTGAAGCCGAGCCTCGACCTCGTCGGCGCAATCTAAACTAAAGAACAGTGATAATGAATAGAGAATAATTCATTGCTAAAATTTTTGCCCCTTTTGGGGCAAAAATTTTAAACACTGCGTTGTTCGCTATTCATTATCCACTATTCGTTATCATTCCTCCTCTCTCCGATTTTTCTTCCCGCCAAACGCTATGAATTCCTCTGAAAATATTTACGATACCGTCATTATCGGAGCCGGTCCCGCCGGGCTCTCCGCCGCAATTTATCTCGCCCGCGCGCGTTTCAGCGTGCTTGTTCTCGAACGCGAAAACATCGGCGGGCAAATCACGATCACGGATGAAGTCGTCAACTACCCCGGAGTTTTGCACACTTCGGGAAAAGCGCTTACGGAAACGATGCGCAAGCAGGCGGAAAACTTCGGTGCGGAATTTCTTGTCGCGGAAGCACGGGAACTCGATTTGTCGGGCGACGTGAAAACGGTAAAAACCACGCGCGGCGATATTCGCGCGCTCGGCGTGGTTGTCGCGGCGGGCGCGCGTCCGCGTTCGGTCGGATTTAAGGGAGAAGAAGAATTTCGCGGGCGCGGAGTCGCCTATTGCGCGACTTGCGACGGAGAATTTTTCACGGGAAAAGAATTGCTCATCGTCGGCGGCGGATTTGCCGCGTGCGAAGAAGCGATCTTCCTCACGCGCTACGCGAAAAAAATCACGATGCTCGTGCGCCGCAACGAATTTTCCTGTGCGCAAGGCGTTGTCGAAGAAGTTTTAAACAATCCGAAAATTTCCGTGCGCTTCAACACAGAATTGCTCGAAGTCCGCGGGAACGCCGCACCGGAGAGCGCCGTCCTGAAAAACAACAAAACGGGAGAAACTGAAGAATTCCGCACGGCAGACGGCGATTCGTTCGGCGTTTTCGTCTTCGTCGGCTACGCTCCCGCAAGCGATTTGCTCAAAGACAAAATCGCGATCGACAAAGACGGCTATGCCGTGGCAGATGCCGAGGGGAAAACCGAAATCGACGGACTTTACATCGCGGGCGACTTGCGCCGTAAGCGCTTGCGCCAAGTCGTAACCGCCGTTGCGGACGGTGCGACTTCCGCCACCGCTCTCGAAAAATACTTGCCGGAAGCCCGCAAGCGCGCCGGAGTCGCCACGCGCACCGCGGGCGAAATCCGCAAAGCCGTTCCCGCAGAACAAAACGAAGCGGCACACACACCCGCCGAAGAAAACACAGATTCCGGAGACGGAAGATTTTTTGACGAAGCCGCGCGCGCCCAGCTCCAAGGCGTTTTCGCACGCTTCGAAAACGAGGTTATGCTCGCGGCGGAACTCGACGATGCAAACGCCGTTTCCGTCGAACTCAAAAATTTCCTCGAAGAAATCGCATCACTTTCGGAGAAAATTTCGCTCCGAATCGGCGCGCCCGAAAATGCGGAAGCCTCCGCTCAACGCCCGTGCGTGACGATTTGCGATGCACGCGGGAACTCGCGCGGTGCGACGTTCCACGGCGTTCCCGGCGGACACGAAGTCAACTCCTTCATTATTGCACTTTACAACGCCGCCGGGCCGGGACAGGCGATCGACGACGAAACGCGGGAACGCATTCGCGCTCTCCGTCCGCAAAAAATCGAAGTGCTCGTTTCGCTTTCCTGCACACAATGCCCGGAAGTCGTTACGGCGACACAGCGCATCGCGCTCGAAAACTCGGGGATTTCGACCGACGTTTTCGATATCGCGCACTTCCCGGAAATCCGCGAACGCTACAACGTCATGAGCGTTCCCGCGCTCGCCGTGAACGGAAAAATCGTCGCATTCGGCAAAAAATCGCTCCCGCAAATCCTCGAAATCCTCGAGAAATAACCCTCCCGGGAACGCAGATTTAAGCAATTTCAAAAAAACGCTTGCAAAGCGACAACGAAACCTGTTTTTTTGGCTATTCACATTTTTCAGCAACAATGAAAGCGACAATCATCACGCAAGGACGCCAGTTCACCGTCAAGGAAGGCGATATTCTTTCCGTCAACCGCTATCCCGAAACGAAAGCGGGAGACACCGTCACGATTGATCAGGTCATCTTCGCAGGAGAAGGCGAAACCGCCAAGGTCGGCACGCCGACGATCCCGGGTGCAAGCGTCACGGCTAAAATTCTTGAAAACAAACGCGGCAACAAGATTATCATCTTCAAAATGAAACGCCGCAAAGGCTATCGCCGCACGCGCGGTCACCGCCAGGAGCTCTCGGTCATCAAGATCGAATCCATCAACGCGTAAGCGATTTAAAATTTAACAGAAGGATAAAAAATGGCACATCATAAGGGCGGAGGAACTTCTTCCAACGGGCGCGACTCGAATGCACAGCGCCGCGGTGTTAAACTTTACGGCGGGCAATTCGCTCGCGCCGGCAGCATCCTGATCCGTCAGTGCGGCACGAAAATGCGTGCGGGGCAAAACGTCGGAATGGGTCGCGATTACACGTTGTTCGCACTCAAGGACGGCACGGTTGTCTGGGACAAAGCGCACCGCAAAGTCTCGATCGCTCCGGTCGAAGCGTAAGCAAATCGCTTTCTGCTACGCACAAAAAAGCGTTCCGAAAATTCGGAGCGCTTTTTTTTGTATTTTTGAAAATTTTCAATTTTCGATTTTCATCTCGCAACTTTCTTTTTGTCCCACGGGAGTTTTACGTCCACGGGAACGCAGTCCCAGACATTAAACGGCGTAAACATCTTCCCGCGACCGAGAATATCGTTCGGGTCGAGGGCTTTTTTCACGGCAAGCATTGCCGCAATTTCTGCGGAAGAATGCTGAATGGCGAGAAACGGAGACTTTGCCAAACCGATTCCGTGTTCTCCGGTAATTACGCCGTCGAGCGCGACGACGGTTTCCATCACGCGGCGAATCGCGACCTGCGCGGCTTGGCGTTCCTGCTCGTTATCGCGATGAAACATCACGTGCACATGCAAATTTCCGTCAGCGGCATGACCGAAAATCGGTGTTGCGAGGCCGGTTTCTCCGGTCACGTTTCGCATCGCCTCCAACAGAGGCACGAAATTTTTGGCGGGAACGGCGACATCCTCGTTCAATTTGGAATCGGCGAGCAAAAACATGGACTGTGAACAAATTCTGCGCACTTCCCAAAGTGATTCCGCTTCTTCGGCATCGGAGGTTTCGCGAAATGCCGTCGCGCGGGAACGCGCCCATGCCCGAACGCGTTCCGCTTGTGCGGGAACGCTCTCCGCATCGCCGTCAACCTCCACCAAAAGAACGGCGGACGTTTTTTCAAAAAACTTTTTCCCGCTGTAGCGCTCGGCACAATCCACGGAAACCGTATCCAAAAACTCACATACGGACGGAACGATGCGTTCCCGTGACAAATCCTGCGCGGCTCGCAAAGCAGAAGCATCGTCCGCAAACGCGCAAAGGAACGTGTGCTTCGTTTCCGGGCGCGGAACAAGCCGGAGCGTCGCGCGCGTAATCACGCCGAGCATTCCTTCCGAACCTATCCACAAATCGCGCAGATTGTAGCCGCTGACGTATTTTTTCACCGCACCGCCCCACCGCACTTTTTCACCCGTCGGCAAAAATCCTTCAAGTGCGAGCACGTAATCGCGTGTTACGCCGTATTTCGCGGCGTGCAAGCCTCCGGCATTTGTCGCGATATTTCCGCCGATTGTGCAGTGTTTGACGCTGGCGGGATCCGGCGGATAAAAAAGCCCGTGAGCCGCCGCCGCATCGTTAATCTTCTGCGTAACGACACCCGGCTGAACGGTCGCCGTTCCCGCGTCGGCATCAATTTCAAGTTGTGTCCACTCCGCAAAAGAAATAACCCAGCCGCCGCAAACAGGAGCCGCCGCCGCCGTCGTTCCCGTTCCCGCGCCGCGCACGCATACGGGAACGCCGTTTTTGTTCGCCTCCCGCAAAACCGTTTCCACGTCGGATTCGTCCCTCGGGAAAATCACGGCTTCCGGCAAGAACGAAAGTTTTGTGTTATCAAAAGACGCCGCGAAGCATGCCTCGGCATCCGTCCGGACAACTTCCGAACCGAGGCGTTTTTTTAAAGATTCCGTCGCGTCGAAAAACTTCTTCATACGCGGGAAAAGATGCGTTCCCGCGAGCAAAACGTCAACGTATGTTTCGGGCGGATTAAAAAAGTTTTTTCGCATTGCGAGAACATGCGGGAACGCACATTTTCTTGCGAGATTTATGGAATCCGAAAAAAACGCCGAACACGAAACCCATATGCACCTCGCAAAAACCGAGGGACATCTCGCCATTTGGGGAAATATCACGCTCGCGGCGTTTAAGTTTTTTGTCGGTTTTTTCACGGGTTCTCTCGCCGTCGTCGCCGATGCCTGGCACACGCTTTCGGACAGCCTTTCGTCCGTCATCCTGCTCGTCGGGCTGAAAATTTCGGAAAAACCGGCGGACGCGGAACACCCTTTCGGGCACGGACGTGCGGAGCTGATAACCGCTGTCATTATCGGAATGATGCTCGCCGGAGTGGGCGTAGAATTTACGCGCAGCGGGATTGAAAAAATCATCGCCCATGAAACGGTGACGTTCGGTTGGCTCGGCTATTCTGCCATGATTTCCACAATCATCATCAAGGAAGCAATGGCGCAATATGCGTTTTGGGCGGCAAAAAAAACGGGAATGACCTCCCTGCGCGCAGACGGCTACCACCACCGTAGCGATGCGCTCAGTTCGTTGGTCATTCTCATCGGTATGATTGCGACAAATCTTTTCGGAAGCACCCTCCTCTGGTGGATGGACGGCGCGCTCGGGACCCTTGTCGGAATTATGCTCCTGCGCGTGGCGTGGACGGTTTTGCGCGATGCCGGGAACAAACTGCTCGGCGAAGCCGTTCCCGCGGAAATGAAAACGCAAATCCGCGAAATCGCGCGCCGCGTCAGCGGGAACGACGACTTGCGCCTCCACCATATCCACTTGCACGCCTACGGCGCGCATCGCGAAATTACATTCCACATCCGCCTTGCCCCGGAAACGACACTCCTTGAAGCACACCGCTGCGGCTCCGAAATAGAAAAAGCAATTTTCGACGAACTCGGTATTGACGCGACAATTCACATCGAGCCGCTGAAAACCTGAGGTCCGGCGTGCTTTCTTCCGTTCAAATTTCAATTTTACAAGCCCGGAGGAATGTGAGATGCTTTTCGGACATTTTTTGTAATGAGTGCAGAATGTCCATTGAGATTTTACGACGCGGGATTTGAAGTCACGCCCGAGTATCGCGCCTCGTTGCCGGATATGCAAAACAGCAACGTGACGTCGATTCCCGGCGGCGTTGTTCCGTTACTTCAGGTCGGCATGTCGAATTTTCGCCTTCCGCTGACGCTGGCGCGTCGCGGGAACGCGGGAACGGTCGCCGTAGAAGCGTCGGTAACGGGAACGGTTTCGCTCGATGCGATGCACAAAGGCATCAATATGTCGCGCATCGTCCGCATCTTTTATGAGTTTCAAAACGAAACCTTCACGCCGCAAACGCTGAAGAAGATCCTCGAAACCTACCTTGCGGAAATCGGGTCTTCCCGCGCACAAGTGCGCCTTGATTTCAATTATCCGATTCTGCAAAAAAGCCTCCGTAGCGGGCTTTCCGGATATCAGTATTACACCTGCGCCTACGAAGGCGTTTTAGAAAACGGAAAATTCCGGGCGTTTGTCCATTTCGATTTTGTTTATTCGTCCGCATGCCCATGCTCAGCGGAGCTTTCGGAGCACGCGCGCACCTCGCGCAACATTCTCGGGATTCCGCATTCCCAACGCTCCAAGGCACGCATTCTCGCGGAAATTGATCCCGCACAGGACATTTTCATCGAAGACTTTCAGGAAATCTGCCTGCGCGCGCTCCACACGGAAACGCAAGTCATGGTCAAGCGGGAAGACGAGCAGGCGTTTGCCGAACTCAACGGCGCATACTACAAATTCGTAGAAGATGCCGCCCGCCTGCTTTTCGCGCAGTTCAACACCGAACCGAGAATTATCGATTTTCGCATCGTCTGCGCCCATCTGGAATCGCTTCACTCGCACGATGCCGTTTCCGTCATTGTCAAAGGCGTTCCCGGCGGACTCGATCACACGTTTTCGGACTTCCGAGCACTGGTTTGCTGAGCGCGGGAACACGAAGCTCTTTCCACACCAAACAAAGCGGCGACGAACCCTAAGGATTCGCCGCCGTTGTTTCTTACTACTGACTTAACTCTCTAACTTCTCTCTCTGTTAACCTCAACTGTAAGAAAAGCGTCGCCCGAAACGTTTTTGTTTAATTTTTTCCGAAAAAAAAACAATCGGAGACGGAGCAACGCCGCACGCGCCTTCTATTTCACACAGGAAAATCCGGCGTCGGTAAAAATCGCTTTTGCGCGAGCGACCGCCGCACCCGACGGCTCCGGGGTCTCCGCAAGCGGATCTTTCAACCCGAGCTCCTTCCACTTATACGCACCGATTTTGTGGAACGGCAAAACATCAACCCGCTCGACATTTCCCAGCCCCACCGCGAACTCCGCCACGCGACGCACATCCTCATCATTGTCCGTCAGCGCGGGAACAAGCACATAGCGCAGCCACACTTTTTTACCGAGCGCGGCAAGGCGCCGGGCGAAAGCAAGCGTCGGCTCCAAATCCCCGCCCGTCGCTGCACGATAAGTCGCGGGAACTCCGGCTTTGATATCAAGCAAAACCAAATCCGTAAGCGACAAATAATCGTCGTCTGCCGCAGCGCCCAGCGCGCCGGACGTATCGAGCGCAGTATGCAACCCCATTTTTTTACATCCGGACAAAACAGCGCGGGAAAATTCTATCTGAAAAAGCGGATCGCCGCCCGAAAGCGTAACTCCGCCGCCGCTCCCTTTTAAAAATCCGGCATAGCGTTCGATATCCGTAAGCACTTCCCCCGCCGTCATCTCGTTCCCGCGACGCACAAACGACGTGTCGGGATTATGACAATATTTGCACCGCAAACTGCATCCGGAGAGAAAAACAATGTAGCGGATGCCGGGCCCGTCCACCGTCCCGCACGTTTCGACGGAATGGACAAGCCCGCTCACGGAAGCCCCGATTTCATGCGAATCAAACGACATAAAATCCATTACAATCACAAAAAAAAATTTTGTGAATAAAAAAACGCTTGCGCTCAACGCAATAAAAATTTTTACTGACCTTTCTTTTAATTAATTCGGAAATGAAAACAACTTTAGCGAAGACATCCAACGCCGCCGATAAGACTTGGTTCGTAGTGGACGCAACCGACCAGCCGGTCGGTCGCCTTGCCGTCAAAATCGCAACGATCCTGCGCGGACGTCATAAGCCGACTTACACGCCCCACGTTGACACGGGCGATTTCGTCGTCGTTATCAACGCCGACAAAGCGAAATTCACGGGCAACAAAGAAACCGACAAAACCTATATGTTCTACACTGGCTGGGTCGGAACCGCTTACCGCCGCACGGCTGAATTCATGCGCGGACACAAACCGGCGTTCATTGTCGAACACGCGGTTAAAGGCATGCTCCCGAAAAATCGCCTCGCAAATGCGATGATGAAGAAACTCAAAGTTTATGCAGGTGCGGAACACCCGCACGCCGCACAAAACCCGGTTGAGTATAAAATCTAATCTCAGTTTTCTCAGAATATGAATAAAGACGTTCCTGTTTTTGTCGCCGTCGGGCGCCGTAAAACTTCCACAGCACGCGTTCGCGTTGCCAGCGGCTCCGGCAAGATTCTGGTCAACGACAAACCGGTTGAAGAATACTGCTTCACGGAAGCCCTCGCCAAAACGGCTACGCTTCCGGTCTCCGTCGCAGGTCTCGACGGCTCGCTCGACATCGCTGTCCGCGTGAACGGCGGCGGGTGCAACAGCCAAGCCGGCGCGATTTCCCACGGTATCGCTCGCGCGATCGAAAAATACAATCCGGAGCTCCGCACGGTTTTGAAAAAAGCCGGTCTGCTCACACGCGACGGTCGTGCCAAAGAACGTAAGAAAAGCGGTCAGCCGGGCGCGCGCAAGCGCTTCCAGTTCTCGAAACGTTAATCCGTTTTCGCGTTCTTCAAAAAACCGTGTGTCGATTTCGGCACACGGTTTTTTGTTTTGGAAAAATCCTTTTCACATAAGCGCCAAAGATCAGACATCAGGCAAATATAAAAAATAAAAAAAGCTCATCCTCTTTCTAAGAGGATGGGAACCGCGCCCCGGCGCGGTGGAGGAGGTCGGCTCACTACGCTTCGACAATCGAGAATTTCAAATCTCGAGTCCCGAATTAAAACGCT
>JAFSAO010000006.1 GCA_017440935.1 Opitutales bacterium | reverse complement strand
TCTTTTCGAAGTTGATAAAGCAACGCCGCCTCGTAAACCGACTCCAAAAGCCCGGGTCCAAGTTCGTTGTAAACCTTAAAAATCGATCCGCGAATCGCATAGGAAATCCGATTTAAATTTTCTGCTGAAATCGAACTTCCCGCACATTGTGCGCCCTCACACGGATTTTTGTTCATTCCTTGCTCGTTCATCAATATTTCCTTTCTGCGCGAATCTGTGATATCTGCGGGAGCGCGTTTTCCAAAAATTCACGGGAACGGTTTCAAGGAGGCCGGGTCCCATTTCGGAATGAACCGCAAATGCGGCATCCAAAACGTGCTTGAAAATACGCTCAATATGGGAATCCGGAACCATTTCTTCGTTACCTTCGTATCCTTTGCGGTTCGTTTATCTTTTCGGGTAAGAATCTAATATGCTTTTGTGTATTTAATCAATTTTTAATCAATTGGAATAGGGCGTCGAGATTTTCGTAAGAGGCTAACTGTGTTGGGGCGGTTTTCCGCGCAGTTTGCGGCAGAAGTTGCGAAAAGAATTTTGCAGGAGAAAAAACTTTTCGGCGAGATTGCGTTTCCCGGCGGGAATGCCGAGGGTGAATTCGAGCTGAAGGCGGTCACGCGCCTTGGCGAGCCACGGGAACACCTTGTTTCCGCGAAAATCGATGAGCTTCACGCCGTCGGGGGTCGCGATGAAGTTGTCGAATTGAACGTCGCCGGAAATGATGCCGTTCGCGTGGCTTTCCGTGAGAAGATTTTTGATTTCCTCCGCCCGTTCCGGAGAAATCGGCGGACGCAGGGCGCGTCCTTCCAGAAATTCCGTAGCGGAAATTGTTTCGCGCAAAATGCCTCCGGAAAACTTCTCCGCGACGAGGAATGTTTTCGGAATTTTCGTAAAACCGTGTTCCCGCGCCCGGCAACTGATTTTAAAAATATTTTTGGCGTCGGAACCGAAAAGAAAGGCTTTTATTGAGCGGTCGAAGCGGAAAACAAAAAGTTCGCGCTTGAGAACAACGGGCGTTCCCGCGATTTCGGCTTTGATGATGAGGCGTTTGCGCTTCGGCGCGTCCATGCGGTCTCCGAGAATTTCCCCGTCGCGTTTTTCCAGCATTTCTCGGATACGCGGGAACGTCGCGGCGAATTTTTCGTCGGCGCAAAAAATTTTAAACCCGTCGGACTCTGTTGCCGGAATGCTCATTACTTTGTGCTTTCCGCTTCGCGTTCCCGTGCGAGAAAATACAGGCGCACGTATTTCATTTCCGTGTAGAAATAATGATTTACGGAGAGAATCCAGCCGATTTTCCCGTCGAGAAATCCGCCTTGGAGAACATACATTTTGAAAAATGCAAACGCCGGGCGGAAGACGATGTCGCGAAAAAATGTGGCGCGTTTGCCTTCCTCAAAGGCTTTTTCCGCGGCGAGGCGCGTGTATTTTTCCAGCTTGTTTAAATACGCTCCCCATTTTTCGTAGGTGAAATGAAGCATCGGTTCGCGGAGACGTTTCAGCGGAGCTTTGAAAATGATTTTCGGGTGAACGAAGCCTTCCACGCGGGAACCTTCTTTTTCCATAAGGCGCGGGACAAAGTCCGGACGCAAAACGCCGTGATTGACTCGAATGCCTTTAAAATGATTGATGCGTTTAATCGCGTAGGCGAATTTTTCTCCGGAGAGAACGCGTTCCCGTATTTCCCCGGCGAGGGCGGGCGTGATGCGCTCGTCACAATCCAGAAGCAAAATCCAAGGTTGCGTTGCCTGCTCGATGGCAAACGTTTGCTGTGCGCCCCAATCGCCCGCCATGGCGCGGCGGAAAACTTTTGCTCCGAGACTTTTGGCAATTTCCGGAGTGGCATCCGTCGAATTGTCGTCTACGAGAACGATTTCTTCGGCAAAGCCCACGGAAAGAAGGCATTCACGGATATTTTTTTCCTCATTGCGTGCGACAATGACGACGGAGAGGGGCAACTTCTGAGCAGGTTTCGGGTCGGCGGACATCGCTTCACAAAATATCCGCAAACCGCAGGGCCGAGCAAGGTAATTTTGGAGAAATTTCGGCGACAATTCTGCGCGTATTTCCCCGTTTAAAAAGCCCTAAGGCTTGACCGGGGCGACGGAAAACTATTTTATTTGCCGTCTATTTTTATTTTTTTAAGACAATGGATATCAAAATCGAAGAAATCAATGCAACGCGCAAGGCGGCGGTTGTTACCGTTCCCGCAGACGTCATCGAAGCTCAGCAGAAAAAACTCCTCGGCGAATACGCTGCGCACGCTCGCATTGCCGGCTTCCGCCCGGGAAAAGCTCCCGTGAGCGTCGTTAAGCAGAAGTTCGGGAAAGACTTGCAGAAAGAACTCGTCCAGCGCGTGACGCAGGAAGCCTACAAAAGCGTTCGCGGCGACGAAAGCCTCAACGTTTACTCGCTCGTCGACGTGACGGAACCGGAAATCGTCGAAGGACAGCCGGTGGAAATCCGTTTTGAAATCGACGTCGTTCCCGCGTTTGAACTTCCGGAATACAAGGGCATTGAAGTCGAAAAAAGCGATCTCGCCGTTTCCGACGAAGAAATCGCCGACATGATTAAAAACCTCCGTTCTCAGCGCGCGGAATTTAATAAAGTCGAAAAAGCCGCCGAAAAGGGCGACTATGTGAAACTTTCTTACGAAGCCTCCGTCGACGGCAAGCCGCTCGCCGAAGTCGCTCCCGATGCCGCTATCTACGGAAAACAGACGGGAACGTGGGAAGAAGCCGGTGCGGACGAAACGTTCGGTGCAACGGTTAAGGAAATCGTCGCCGCTCTCGTCGGAATGAGCGCGGGCGAAAAGAAGGAAGTGACCGTCACGTTCCCGGAAGATTTCTCCGCGGAAAGCCTGCGCGGCAAAACCGCCGTTTACACGATTGACGTGGCGGAAATCCGTGAACGCGTTCTCCCGGAAATGAACGGAGAATTCTTCAAATCGCTTCACGTTGCCGACGCCGAAGAACTCAACAAACAGGTTCGCGAAGGTCTCGAAACCCGCAAGAAAAACACGGCAACGTCGAAAAAACGCGAAGAGCTCATCAACAAGCTCAACGAAAAAGTTGATTTTGAACTTCCGGAAAGCGCAATCGAACGCGAAAGCTACAATATTTTTGTCGAGTTCGCCAATATGCAGCTCCGTCAGGGCGTGAAGGTTGAAGAAATCGAAGCGCAGCGCGAGGAACTCATGGAAAATACCAAGGAAGCGGCGAAAACGCGTGTCAAAACCCAGCTCATCCTCAACGCCATCGCGAAGAAAGAAGGCGTGAAAGTCGAGCAGGAAGACATCTCCAAGCGCATTTCGCAGGAAGCCTACATGAGCGGTCAGCCGGTTGAAAAATTCGTCAAGGAACTGACGAAAGATCAGGCGCGCGTTGCCGAGCTTCAGCAGAACATTCTTTTCAACAAGGCGCTCGATGTTGTCGTTGCGGCTTCCGTTGAAAAACAGGCGTAATTTTCTCCGGAAAATTGCACGAAAGAAGCGCGGGTTCGTTCCCGCGCTTCTTTTTTTGCGTTCTGCATGACGGTATTTCGCCGGAGCATTCAGTTCACGTCTGCTGGATCGACGTCGAGCAGGTCAATGACATCCTGCGGCCACGGGAACGCGTCCCGCAGTTGCACGAGCCGCGAGCTTGCACGCACGACGTTGTCGCAGAAATACCAAATGTGGAAGCGGTAGTTGTCTTGGATTTTTTCCGTCGGGCAGGGCGCGGGACCGCGAATTTCGCAAAGATCCGGCGCGTTTTGTTCCAAGAACTCCGCCCAACGGTCGGCGGTTTCTTCGACGAGTTCTGCGTTTTGCCCGCGAAATAAATGGCGGATGACGTGGCGTTGCGGCGGGTAACCGAATTCTTTGCGGCGTTCCAATTCGTCTTCGAGAAATTCGTCAAAATCGGCGCGCTTGGCGAATTGTATCGGCGCGGCGTGCGGTGTGAAGGTTTGAACGAGAACTTCGCCTTCGAGCGTTCCGCGCCCGGCGCGCCCGGCGACTTGCACGAGTAGCTGAAACGTGCGTTCCGCCGCGCGAAAATCGGGAACGTGCAACGACAAATCCGCATCGAGAATCCCGACCAGCGTTACGCGCGGGAAATCCAAGCCTTTGGCAATCATTTGCGTGCCGAGCAAGATATCGATTTTCCCCGCGCGAAAATCGCTGAGGATTTTCCTGAATTCGTTTTTTTTCGACATCGTGTCGGCATCGAGTCGCACGGCGACGGCATCGGGAAAAATGTTTTTCAAAATTTCTTCCGCGCGTTGCGTGCCGAAGCCGCGCCAGCGGATTTTCGGTGAACCGCACGCGGGACACCGCGAGGCGGCGGGTTCGACGTGGTCGCAAAGGTGGCAGCGCATCAACTCTTCCGCCCGATGATAGGTGAGCGCGGACGAGCAATGCGGGCAAGTGATGACGTGCCCGCAATCCGGACAAATGAGCGCGCGCGAATAGCCGCGGCGATTCAAGAAAAGAATGCTTTGTTCGCGGCGTTCGAGGCGTTCCCGCAGAGCGTCGATGAGCGGGCGCGAGAACGTGGTTTGCCCGCTCGTGTGGAGGATTTCCCGGCGCATATCGATGATTTTCATCGGCGGGAACGCGCGGTCGTCCACGCGTTTGGAGATGCGATTCAGCAAATATTTTCCGTTGCGGGCGTTGTAAAAACTTTCGAGCGAGGGCGTCGCCGAGCCGAGCACGCAAACGGCATTGCAGAGGTGCGCGCGGAAGACGGCAACGTCGCGCCCGTGGTAAAACGGTGTTTCGCCCTGCTTGAAAGAAGGCTCGTGCTCCTCGTCGACAACGATGAGGCGAAGATTTTTCAGCGGAGCAAAAATCGCCGAACGCGCGCCGACGAGGAGTCGCGCTTCTCCGCGAGCCATCGCCATCCACGCGTCGTAGCGTTCTCCGGCGGAAAGGTTGCTGTGCCAGACGACGATTTGCGTCGCGCAATCGGAGAGGCGGGAACGCAGTCGCTCGACGGTTTGCGGGGTAAGCGCGACTTCGGGAACGAGAAAAATTGCGCTTCCGCCGTCTTCGAGAACTTTGCGAATAGAGCCGATGTAAACTTCGGTTTTTCCGGAACCGGTAACGCCATGAAGCAGGTGCGTGCGGAATTTTTTTTCGGACAAGCTTTGCGAAACGGAAGCGAGCGCGGCGCGTTGTTCCGCGTTAAGATCGGGCGGAAGCACGGCGACGGCGTTCCCGCGGGCGCCGCCTTCAAAATCGTCGTTGTAGGCGAGGCGGGATTTTACCGCAATTTCTTCCTTCGCAATACCCGCGAAAATGAGCGCATCAATCACAGCTGCCGAAAACGGAATCGCTGACCGTTTTACGGGAGAAGCGACACTCCTGTCGCTTCCGCGGGAACGCAGGTTTTCGCCGGAAGTTTCCGTTTTCGACGGCGCGTCGGCGGAAGTTCCTTTCCCGGAGCCCGTCGGTTTTTCCGGAAGCGACAGGAGTGTCGTTTCTCCCGTTTTGGCGCTTAGTAGAAGCTCGTAGAGCGCGGCTTGTTTTTTGGCGCGTCGGCGGAGTTTTTCGAGGGTCTCGGGCGGGAGTTCCCGCGCGAGCGAAATATATTTTTCCGTAACGGGGCGAACACCGTGGCGGACGGTGCTCGGCAGAATAGTCAGCAGGACGCTGTTAAGCGGAGCGGCGTAGTAAGCGGCGAGCCATTCGCACAGTTTCAAGGCGTCCGGAGTGAGGACGGGAACGTCGCAACAGAGCTCGGCGAGGTCGCGCACTTTTTTCGCCCAAGCCGGAGCGGGAACGACTCCGGTTTTCCAAACGATTCCGAAATTTTCGCGGGAGCCGAGCGGAATTTTGACAAGCGAACCGAGAGCGGTTTTACCGGAAAATTCTGCGGGAACGCGGTAAGTATACGCGCGCCCGCCGCCGTCGAAAGGCATGATTTCGACAAATTCGGCGGAGGCATCGGGGCGTTGATTCGCATTCGAAATTGTTTCCGGAAACCAGTCCATTTTTTTTTCTGCCGAAAAATGAAAATCGCGTTCCCGTTTTCTTGCAAGGTTTTCCCGCATTTCGTTTCCGCCTTGAAAAACATTTTCCTTTCCGAAACGAAGAATCGGAGTAAAATCTCCCCCTTTAACAACCTCAATTTATTCCGAAGACCTATGGCATACAAAAGCTATCTTGAAACGGTGAATGCTCGCCTCGCCGAAATCCGCGAAGCCGGGCTTTACAAGGAAGAACGCGTAATCGCCAGCCCGCAGGCGGCGCACATTCGCCTCGAAGACGGGCGCGAAGTCATCAATATGTGCGCGAACAACTATCTCGGGCTTGCGGACAATCCGGACGTCATCAAGGCGGCGCACGAAGCGCTCGATAAATACGGATTCGGTTGCGCCTCCGTCCGCTTTATCTGCGGCACGCAAACGATTCACAAACAACTCGAAGCCGCGATTTCCAAATTCCTCAAAACCGAAGACACGATTCTCTACGGTGCGTGCTTCGACGCGAACGGCGGTCTTTTTGAATGCCTCCTCAAAGAAGGCGACGCGATCATTTCCGACGAACTCAATCACGCTTCGATTATCGACGGCGTGCGCCTCTGCAAAGCGATGCGTTTCCGCTACAAAAATAACGACATGGCGGACCTCGAAGCCAAACTTCAGGAAGCGCGTGCGGCGGGAGCGAAAAACATCATGATTTTCACGGACGGTTCATTCTCGATGGACGGCGTTATCGCCAACCTCAAGGGAATCTGCGACCTCGCCGACAAATACGATGCGCTCGTCGGTTTTGACGAATGCCACTCTACGGGTTGCCTCGGCGCAACGGGACGCGGAACGCACGAACACTGCGGCGTCATGGATCGCGTGGACGTTATCACGGGAACGCTCGGCAAGGGGATTTCCGGCGGTTCCGGCGGCTTTACTTCGGGCAAAAAGGAAATCATCGACTTGCTCCGCCAGCAGTCCCGTCCGTATCTGTTCTCCAACTCGATTGCTCCGGCGATTGTCGGCGGCGCGCTCAAGGCGCTCGAACTGCTCGAAAACGATCCGTCGTTTGTCCAACGCATTCAGGAAAACACGAAGTTCTGGCGCGAAGGTCTGACAAAGGCGGGCTTCAACGTTGTTCCCGGCACGCACCCGGTCGTTCCCGTCATGCTCGGCGACGCACGTTTGGCGCAGGAATATTCCCGCCGCCTGCTCGAAAAAGGCATTTACGCGATCGGCTTCTTCTACCCGGTCGTTCCGAAAGGTAAGGCGCGTATCCGCACGCAAATTACGGCGGGACACACGCGCGCGGACTTGGAAAAAGCACTTGCGGCGTTCATTGAAGTCAAAAACGAACTCGGAGCGTAGGATGCGAGCTTAGAGTTTAAAGCTCAAAGAAAAGAGCGTTCCCGTAGCGACGAAAGTCGGTTCTCACGGGAACGCCTTTTTCTTGTAAATAAAGGCTTTAAGGAGGTCAAAATCCTTAGTAGGCTTTCCCCGAAAATCAGATGGCAACTTTTACTTACGTAATCATTAATCCCGACGGGAGCGAAGGTGCTCAGCTCGAAATCGAGCAGGGACTGGGCGATGCGCCGCTGACGAAGCATCCGATCACAGGCGAGCCGTTGCGGCGTGTGTTTTCTCCGCTCGGCTTGGCAACGCAGTATTCCGAAGGAGAAATGAAACGTAAAAGCACCGACGAGAACTACCTCGCGTCTCGCGGCTTTACCAAATACGTGCGCGATGCCGCAACGGGCGTTTATCACAAAACGGCGGGAACGGATCCGAACGCTCCGGAAAGTTTCCGCAAACCGCGCGGGAACGAGTTGTTGCCGCATGAAGACAGACTTCTGCACGGCGACGGGTGTTCGTGCTCCGCTTGCCGGAAGAAGCACTGAGGTTTTTTCTCCATGAAAAAAATCGCACTTACTTGCGGAGATCCCGCCGGCGTCGGACCGGAGATTATTGCGCGTTGGTTGGCGGAAAATCCGTCCGAAGCGCAAAACGTGACGGCGATCGGACCGAAAACGTGGCTCAACGCGTTGCCGTGCGCGGGCATCGCCGTCGGAGAAGAAAATTTTGAAATCACGCCCGGAGCGCCGAGCGAAGCCGGGCAACGCGTCGCACTCGCCGCAATGGAGCGCGCGGCGGCGGGAACGCGCGGCGGTGAATTTTCCGCTGTCGTTACTGCTCCCGTGAACAAAGCCGGATTGAAAAGTATCGGCTACGGTTTTCCCGGACAAACCGAGTTTTTTGCGTCGCGCTGGGGTGGCGTTCCCGTGATGGCGTTCGCCGGAGGAAAACTTTCCGTCGTGCTGGCGACGTGGCACATTCCGCTTCGCGACGTTTCCGCCGCGCTCACCGAAGAAACGCTTTCCCGCGCTGCCGAACAAGCCGCTTTCCTCGCCCGCAAACTGAAAACGCGCGAAGCGGCCGGAAGCGAAGTTTCGATCGGCGTGTGCGGATTGAATCCTCATGCGGGAGAGCAGGGGATTTTGGGACGGGAAGAAATTGAAATCATCGAGCCGATTTTGGAAAAACTGCGCACGCGTTTTCCCGGGCTCTCGCATTGCGTTCCCGCGGACACCATTTTCGCGCGTCAGTTGCGCGGCGAATTCGATGTCGTCGTCGCGCTTTACCACGACCAAGCGTTAGCACCGCTAAAAACCGTGGAGTTTGACGAAGCCGTAAATATTTCGCTGGGTTTGCCGTATATTCGCACGTCGCCGGATCACGGCACCGCTTACGGTATCGCGGGAAAGGGCATTGCGCGGACAAAAAGTTTCGCAAATGCCGTTCGCCTTGCAAGACGTTTGATTCGTTAAAAAAAAACTTCTTAAGCAGTAGTTTTATGTTGATGAATTGTTTACCGTGTCGGTAGTTTATTGGCATGAAAGCGATTAACCCACACTTCCGCTCACTCAAAACCTCGTTTTTTTCTGTCGGCACCTTGGTTTTGCTTGCGTCTGCCTCTGCTTCTGCGGGAACGACAACCGTCTTCGCGCCGGGGGTTACGCGCGAAAGCGGTTGGTATGACGTAAATAAGAAGAGCACGGAGCAAAGGTCGGAGAAGGATTTCACTTATTGTTGGGCGGCATCTGCTTCTAACCTTATTGATTATTGGGAGTCCCGATATGTTGCTGCTGGAAATAATCTTCCTAATACTATCCCTTCTCTGAATGATTCGCTAGGGGGCTACGAGTCTTCGACTTTTGATATTTTTTTAGATGATTCCAACTGGAACTCCGTTGTGAACGGTTCTTCCCGAGGCGCGGATCAAAGAGTTGCCCTTAAATGGTATTTTAACGGAGAGGGACACACATTCTCCGGAAATTATGCACTTCCTGTTCCCGGGACGGGTGGGTACTGGAAGTCCGAATACACGACAATTCAGAAACAACTTGGGGACAACTTTATCCAAGATGAAATAAGCGGATATTCGACTTGGGGTGGATATGCGTCAGATAAATCAGTATCTACAATAAAAATTTTTTCAGAAGTGATACAAAATATTTTAAGTAAAGGAGCTGCGGGATTTGGTGCAAATACATCTCTCCGAGGAGGCCACGCATTTACTCTATGGGGGGCGGATTTCGATTCTGTTGGTCTCGTTACAAAAGTTTATATCACAGACTCAGATGACGCGGAGAGGACATTAACGGCATCGGGCTTGAGAGAGTATGAAATAACGTATGATGATTTTAAAAGGGAGATTTATTTGTCGAATACGGACTATGGGAATAAAAATTTAATAACGAATCTCTATGGGCTTTCCGTATATCCGATTCCTGAGCCCTCTGCGTTCGGTTTGTTGGCGGGTGTGTTTGCGCTAGGGATGGCATGTTCCCGCAGAAAAGCGAGACGCTAATTTTCTCTGCGTTAGTGCGTTTGATTGTAGGCGCGTTGCGTCTTCCGTAAAAAAAGCGTTCCCGCGAACAAATCGCGGGAACGCTTTTTTTATCTCTGATTTTAGTCTATTTTTCAATCAGAGATTTGCCGGTCATTTCCGGCGGAGTCGGTAAGCCCATCATGTCAAGAAGCGTCGGAGCGATGTCGCCGAGCGCGCCGCCGTTTTGGCGCAGTTTCACGTTTTTGACATCTTTGCCGTAAAGCACGACTTCGACCGGATTGAGTGTGTGCTGCGTGTGCGGACCTTTCGTCGTTTCGTCATACATTTCATCGACGTTCCCGTGGTCGGCGGTGATGAGCATATCAACGCCGCATTCGTCGGCAACGGCGCAAATGCGTTCGAGGCATTTATCGACGGTTTCGACGGCTTTGATGATTGCCGGCTGTTTGCCGGTGTGTCCGACCATGTCCGGATTGGCAAAATTCGTTACGATGAGTGCGTATTTACCGCTACGGAGTGCGTTAATCGTGGATTCGCAAACGCCTTCTGCGGACATTTCCGGTTTTTGGTCGTAGGTGGCGACTTCTTTCGGAGACGGAATCAGCCCGCGTTCTTCGCCCGGGAACGGTTCATCGCGATAGTCGTTGAAGAAGAACGTGACGTGCGGGAATTTTTCCGTTTCCGCCGTGCGGAACTGCGTGAGTCCCTGTTTCGCAATCCAATCGCCGAGAATGTTCGTCATCGGAGCCGGTTTCGGGAACACGACATTCGGGCAAAGACCTTTTTGATATTCGGTCATCGTTGCGTAGTAAATGTCGAGTTTCTTGGCGCGCGGGAAACCGTCAAACGTGTCGTCGATGAACGCGTGTGTGAGTTCGCGCGGGCGGTCGCCTCGGAAGTTGAAGAAAATGACGCTGTCGCCGTCTTGGATGGAGCCGACGGGAACGCCGTCTTTAACGACGCGGGTTGGGAGGACAAATTCGTCTCCCTGTTCGGAATCGCTCGACGGATTATTGTAATACCATTCGACTGCGGCGGTGGCGGATTCTGCCGTGAGCGCGTCTCCGCCGACGAGGCAGTTGTAGGCTTTTTCGACGCGGTTCCAGCGGTTATCGCGGTCCATTGCCCAGAAACGACCGGAAACCGTGGCGATTTTGCCGAGACCGATTTTGGCGCATTCGTCTTCGATTTCCTTGATGAAACCGACGCCGCTCGTGGGCGGGCTGTCGCGTCCGTCCATGAACGCGTGAATGCAGACGTTTTGCACGCCGGCGGCTTTCGCTCCGCGAATCAAACCGTAGAGGTGCGGGAGCGTCGAGTGAACGCCCGCCGCGCTCGCAAGGCCCATGAGGTGGAGCGTGGAGTTTTTCGCGTTCACGTTACCGAATGCGGCTTGGAGAACGGCGTTATTTTTCATGCCTTCGTCGGTGAGACCGAGGTCAATGCGCATGATTTCCTGCGGGACGATGCGTCCGGCGCCGATGTTTTGGTGCCCGACTTCGGAGTTGCCCATGATGCCTTCGGGAAGCCCGACTGCGGGACCGTGGGCGGCGACTTCCGTGCGCGGCCATTCGGCGGAAAGTTTGTTCGAGAACGGAATGTTCGCGATTTTGAGCGCATTGAATTTATCCTGCGCGGCGTTGTGGTTGGCTCCCCAACCGTCACGAATAACAAGTAGAACTGTTTTGCTCATAAGTGGAAAAATTCTGTGCTTTTCATAGAAGCGGCGCAAATTGAAATTTGCCTGCGGCAAATTTCAATTAATCTCGAATTTCAAATTCCGAATTGCGAATGAAGTGCCGTCAAAAATTGGGAACGAAGACCTCCCGGTCTTCGTCGTGGCGGGAAATAACTTCAACTCTTGTTCGTAGTCCCGAGAATCACTCGTAGCCATACATTCCTTTTTCCATCCTTGGTAATCATTCGGGATTCGCAATTCGAGATTCGCAATTGATTGAAATTTAGCGAAGCCAACGCTTCGCTAAATTTCTGTTTTGCGCGTGCAGGGGGGAACAGCTATCATTTCCCGCCAATTATGAAAGTTTCCCTCCAGTGGTTGAATAAGTATGTGGATTTAAGCGACGTTCCCGCAAAAAAAATTGCGGACGCGCTTCCGATGATCGGACTTGAAGTCGAAGAAATTTCTTCGGCGGGCTTGGTGCCGCTCGAACATATTGTTATCGGGAAAATTCTCTCTTTCGTGCCGCACACGAACAGCGACCACTTGAGCGTTTGCCAAGTCGATGTCGGCGACGGAACGATTCGCCAAATCGTTTGCGGTGCGAAAAATTTTAAGGCGGGAGATGTCGTTCCCGTGGCGCTTCCCGGCGCGGTGATGCCGGGCGGATTCGCCATCAACGAAACAAAAATGCGCGGCGAAGTTTCGCAGGGCATGATGTGCTCGGCGCGCGAACTCGGTATCAGCGAGGATCACGCCGGATTGCTCATTCTCACGGAACGCAATTTGCCGCTCGGCACTTCGATTAACGATCACTTCCCGCCCGCCGACACGGTTTTTGATATTTCGATTACGGCAAACCGCGGCGATTGCCTAAGCATCGTCGGTGTGGCACGCGATCTTGCGGCGTATTTCGACAAACCGTTGAAAATGCCGGCGTTCCCGCAAAATCTTGCGCCGATCAGCAACGTTCCCGCAGGAAATTCCCTTTTGAAAAAACTTGAAATCACTTCGCCGAACTGCGCGCTTTACAATGCGTTTTCGATTCGCGGTGTGAAAATTGCGCCGTCTCCCGACTGGATGCAGCGTGATTTGCTCGCCGTCGGCTTGCGCCCGATCAACAACGTGGTCGACATCACGAATTGGGTGCTGATGGAGCTCGGTTGCCCGCTTCACGCGTTTGATGCCGCAAAAATCGGCGGGAACACGATTTGCGTGCGCCAAGCCGCAGAAGGCGAAAAAATCAAGTTGCTTGACGGCAAAGATTACGAGCTTTCTCCCGAAATGTGCCTGATTGCCGATGCGGAAAAGCCGCTCGTCGTCGCCGGCGTGATGGGCGGCGAAGAGTCCGGCGTGACGGAAGCTACGGTCGATGTCGTGCTCGAAGCCGCGTGGTTTAATCCCGCAAACGTGCGCAAAACCTCGCGCCGCCTCGTGCTTTCGTCCGACAGCTCGACGCGTTTTACGCGCGACGTTGACCCGACGATGGTCGCCAAGGCGGGCGCGCGCGCCGCGCAAATGATTTGCGAAATCGCAGGCGGCGAAATTGCCGGTCCGCAAATTTCCCTTGGTGCGTTCCCGCGCGGGGACCGCGAAATCGAAATTTCCGGCGATTATGTGCGGGAACGTTGCGGCTACGCCGTGGAAGATGCAGCGATTCTCGATATTTTCCGTCGTCTCGGATTTTCCGTTACGGAAAACGGTTCCGCGTGGCGTGTGCTCGTTCCCGCGTTCCGTCCGGAAGTTGATCGCCCGATTGACCTCGTGGAAGAATTTGTGCGTATTTACGGAACGGATACGATTCCGTCGGAAGCCATTCCCGCGCCGAAAGTTCCCGAAATCGACGCTCCCGCCGCGGATTTTCGCCGCAAGGCGGTCGCGTTGCTCGCGGGGCAGGGCTTTGCGGAATGTGTGCACTACACGTTGCGCGATTCCGTCGAACTCAAAAAATGTTTCGGCGAAAAAATGACGGCGGCGCTCGCGTTGGCGAATCCGCTCACGAGTGACCAGTCGCATATTCGTCCGTCGCTTCTTCCGGGCCTGCTTGATGCGATGAAACTCAATCTTGCTACGCATAACGAGCCGCGTCGGTTGTTTGAAATCGGCACAGTATTTCGTCCGCAGAAAGACGGCTCGTTGCGCGAGCTGATTTCCGTCGCTTTCGTCGCGCTCGCTGAGCCGGTTACGCGCGCTTGGCGTTCCCGTGAAAAAATCGATTTCTACTTTGCGAAAAAACTTTGTCTCGATATTGCCGCGCGCGCCGGGATCGCCGAACAGCGTTTGTTGTTCTCCGCAATGGATGCGGATGCGACACCGATTTGGCAAAAAGGGCATTCCGCCGCCGGAAGCGACCGCGCCCGCGCGCTCGAACTTGCGCTCGGCTTGGTTAACGTGAAACTTGCCCGGCAAACTTGGGATATTGACGGCACGGTTGTCGCCGGAGAAATTTTGTTTACGCAGGACGTCTTCAAAAATCCGCCGAAACGCACGCGCTTCAAACCGTTCTCTTCGTTCCCGCCGGTGACGAAAGATATCGCGCTCATCGTCGATGCCGGCGTTCCCGCGGGCGACGTTGCCGATCGCCTCAAAGCGACGGCGACGAAGGCAACCGCGAAGCAGTTCAACGTCGAGAAGGTCAACTGCTTCGACGTTTACACGGGAAAAGGTTTGCCGGAAGGCAAAAAATCTCTCGCGTTTGAAATCGTTTTCCGTTCAGAAACGAAAACGCTGACAGACGCGGAAGTGATGAAAGTTTTTGAAAAAATTATGCTCGATATCGAGCGCGCCGTGAAATGCACGGTTCGCCGATAAATAGTAATTTTTCCGGGAGTTTGCGTCTCGCCGTCGTTGCGTTGGGCGCAAATCTCGGGGACCGAGCGGGAACGCTGAACGCCGCGTTGGTCGCGCTGGAAGCGCGCGGGAACAAGGTTCTTGCGCGCTCTTCGTTTTACGAAACGGAACCTGTCGGCTATGCCAATCAGCCGGATTTTCTGAATGCGACGGCGTTGGTCGGCGTGCCGGAAACCGTTTCGCCGGAGGATTTTCTCGCGCAGTTGCTTGCAATCGAAACGCAGTTCGGACGGGAACGCCCGTTCCCGAATGCGCCGAGAACTTTGGATTTGGATTTGATTTTTTTTGAAAACGAAACGCGGGAAACGCCGTATTTGAGGCTTCCGCATCCGCGCTGGCGGGAACGCGATTTCGTGAAAATTCCGTTGCGGGAAATCTTCGAGGCTCTCGGAGAACGTGGCACGGAAATTGTTCGGCGATTTCAGGGAGCGCACGGACTTTTTTAGCGTAAAACCTCGGCGTTTTCCGGATTTCGCGGTCCTTTACGGGAACGCCGCCAACACTTCTTGCTGAGGGGAAAGCCTTTTCTTTTTTTGTTTATGAAATTGAGAATTATTCTTAAAAAGTAGGTTGACAAATGCGAACGGGTCTTATTTTCTTTCGCACAGTTTTTTCCTTACTATGAATAAAAGCAAGTTATCAAAGCTGGGGACAATCCTGGCAGCGGGTGCGATTCCCGCAGTTAACGCGCTTGCCGGTGTGTTTGTCATCACCGACGACGCTTGTCCCGTCGCAAAAGGCGACTTGGAGTTCCATGTAAATTGGGAATCCGTTGTTGCCACTAATCATGCGCGGGCAATTTCCACCGCTCCCGGGTTGGAATTTGCCTACGGCGCGGCGGAAACGCTCGAAATCGGTGTTTCGCTTGATTTCGGACACGACTACATCAGCGGCGATTACGCTCGCAAGACAGGCGAAAAGCGCACGAATGATTTCAATTTTACGGGAATTTCCCTCGGGTTGAAAAATCAGATTCTCGATCCCGAAGATGCGAACAATCCGTTCGGCCTCGCTTTTGTCGGCGGATTTGCTTGGGGTTGGGCGGACGCGAGCCAAAATAGTGCGCGCGACGTGACGTTTGAGCTTGGTTTGAATTTCCAGAAAAACCTGCTCGACGGCGATTTGATCCTCGCGTTTACGCCGGGTGTTGCGTTCACGTCGGTGAAGGGCGATCCCGCAACCGGTAGCACGGATTCTACGTTTGATTCTACGGAATACTCGCTCGCAGCGGGCGCGTCTTACCACATCGGCGGAGGTTTCCGCGTTGGTGTAGAAGGCGTTTATGCGCTTTCCTACGACGCGAACGGCTTTGTCGAAGACCAGTTTTACGCCGGACCGAATTTTTGCTACGAAGCCGAAAAATGGTGGATTGCCGTGACGGTTGCGCCGCGCCTGTTTACGACGGCGGACGACATGACGGTTGCCGCCCAGTTCGGTTACGCATTCTGATTTTGAATCGAAGCCGCGGGAACGGCGGAAACGCTTTGTTTGCCATATATCTGTTTTCGCCGTTCCCGTGACTTCGATTGCCGCTGTTTTTGAAAATGAAAATCATTTGAATAAACGGCGGAACACGGTAAAATTCCGAGCATAAAATCTCTCTTTTATAGGAAATGATTCCCTTATCTGAAGTTAAAGTCGGGCAAAAAGTTCAAGTCCAAAACATGGACGTGGACGAACCCGTTAACCAGCGCCTCTTGGCATTCGGGCTGACTCCCGGCGCGGAAGTGCGCGTCGTGCACGTGGCTCCGCTGGGCGATCCGATTGCCATTTCGTTTTGTTCGCAAAAAGTAATGATTCGCCGCACGGACGCCGCTCGCGTCATGGTCGAAGAAATGTGATTAAAAATAGATGAAAGGTTAGAGCTTAGAGGCATTACCATTTAGGAAAAGAATTTAAAAATTTCTTTCCGGTAATACCCCTAAGCTCCAAGCCGTCATCTTTAAGCTTTAAAAATAAAATATGGAGAATATTTCAGAAGAAACGTCCTGCTGTTGCGGAAAAAAACATTGCTGTGAGGATGCCGAAGTTCCGGAAAACGTTCCCGCAGTCGAGCCGAGCGGTTTCCCGAACGTTGCTCTCGTCGGGAACGCTAACACGGGAAAAACTACGCTGTTCAACTCGCTTACGGGGTTGCGCCAGCACGTCGGCAATTATCCGGGTGTCACGGTTTCCAAATATTCCGGACCGCTCAAACTTTTTCACGGTGAAAAAATCGAACTGACGGACCTTCCCGGAATTTACTCGCTTGCGGCGACTTCGCTTGACGAACGCGTCGTCATCGATGTGCTTTCCGGACGCTTGGCAAAAAAAGGCACACCGCGCCCGGACGCGATTGTCTGCGTCGTTGACGTGAACAATCTCCAACGCAATCTCTTCCTCGCAACGCAGGTCGCCGAGCTCGGAATCCCGATGGTGCTCGCGCTGAATCAAATCGATGTGGCGCGCCGCGACGGGCTTTCCGTGAACACGGATTTGTTGCGGGAACGCCTCGGAATTCCCGTGATTGCCGTTTCCGCCCGCAAAGGTGAGGGCATTGACGCACTCAAGCAGGCGATTGCCGATGTTTTGAAAAACGGCAACAAGATGAAAACCGTCGTATGGAACGCGGGAACGCGCAAAGCGATCGAAACGTTGCGAGCCGGACTTTCCGAAGACGTGAAGAAAAACGTCAGCGATGCCGAACTCGAACGCGTTATTTTTGACGTGGCATCTCCCGTGGCGAATCGCCTCAAAGGGGAAGACATTGAACACATCGGCGAAATTCTGAAAAAGGCGCGCGAGTGCATCCGCGATTTCGGCGAAAATCCTCACTCGACGGAAGCGCTTCAGCGATACGCGTTTATCAAAGAAATTCTCGCGGGAGCGACGCACCGCGGCAAAGAACGGACGACGTTTACTTCGCTCGTGGACAAACTTTTGCTCAACCGCGTTTTCGGTGTCGTGTTTTTCTTTGCGGCGATGTGGGGCGTTTTCTGGTGCATTTACACGCTGGCAGCGTTCCCGATGGATTGGATTGACGGTTGGTTCGGTTCGCTCGGCGAAAGCGTCGGTGCGAAGCTCGAAGGCAGTCCGGTTTTCCAATCATTGGTAGTCGACGGAATTATCGCCGGCGTCGGCGGCGTGCTTGTGTTTTTGCCGCAGATTTTGATTTTGTTCTTCTTCCTCGGTTTGCTCGAATCGACCGGTTATATGGCGCGAGCGGCGTTTTTGATGGACAAACTTTTCGGCTGGTGCGGTTTGAACGGAAAAAGTTTTGTGCCGATGCTTTCCGGTTACGCGTGCGGGATTCCCGGGATTATGGGCGCGCGCACGATTGAAGATCCGAAAGCGCGCTTGGCAACGATTCTCGCTGTGCCGTTTATGAGTTGCGGCGCGCGTATGCCGGTTTATGTGCTGATGTGCGGCGTGCTCCAGCGAGTGCTTTCCGAAAATCCCGCTTATGCGGAAGCGTCGGCGGGAATTGCGTCGGCGGTGTTTGTCGCGATGTATTTTGTCGGTGTGCTCGTTGCCGTTCCCGTGTCGTGGCTTTACACGAAGTTTGTTTTGAAAGCTAAGGCGGCACCGTTTGTGCTCGAAATGCCGCGTTATCAGTTACCGCGTCTGCGCGACATCGGATTGCGTGTCTGGCAAAGCGGCTGGGAATATACGCGTCGCGCGGGAACGATTATTTTCGCGATGTCCGTGATTATTTGGTTCCTGTCGTATTTCCCGCGTAACGAAGCGGTCGAGGCACAGGCACGCACGGAATTTATTGCGGAAACGGCGGCGGAGCAGAACGTTCCCGTGGCGGAATTTGAAAAAATTCTCGTTGCCGCGGAGGAAGCCGAAGAACCGAGTGAAGAACAGGAAGCGCTCGTCGGCGCTCTCGGCAACAAGGTCGACGGCGCGTGGATGGAAAATTCCTACATCGGGCGTTTCGGCAAATTCTGCCAGCCGGTGTTTGCTCCGTGCGGATTTGACTGGCGTATTACGGTCGGCGTGCTCGGCTCGTTCCCGGCGCGAGAACTTATCGTTTCTACGCTCGGAATCACTTACAGCCTCGGCGGAGACGTGGACGAAGAAACCGAAGACCTCTACGCGTCGATGGAAAAAACAACGCACGCGGACGGCTCGCCTGTATTCACGATCCCGGTCATTATCGGCATCATGGTGTTCTTCGCACTTTGCGGACAGTGCCTTGCGGAAATCGTTGTTATCGCCCGCGAATCCACTTGGAAATGGGCGTGCATTGCTTGGGCGCAAATGACGTTTCTCGCGTGGCTCGGCGCCGTGCTTTGCTTCCAAATCGGCAGCCTGTTCTAATTAGTAGTTGATAATGGATAGTGAATAACGCAGTGCCAATGTTTTGCCTCCGGCAAAAACTTTCACACTGAATTATTCACTATTAACTATTCATTGTTCATTAATAAAATGTTCGACATTATTTTAGTTTCGATTTTCGTGCTTGGCGCGGCGGCGTATCTTTTTTTCCGCTTGCGAAAAAAACTGCGTTCTTTGCGCGATCCGCACGCATCAGCCGGTTGCAATTGCGGCTGTGAGTGTTCCCGCAAATCGGCGCTCCCGTCGCACCTTCGGAAGAAATCGAAATAAAATTTGTATAAAAAAACACGTTCCCGTGATTTTTTGCGGGAACGCGTTTTTTTTTGTTTGATTGAGCGCTTAGAACGTCGGTGTGGAAATGTGAACGTCTCCGGCGTTAATCGTTACGTTCTCACCGGATGCCCACTTTTCGTCGTTGACGAGGAACTTGAACGAAATCGGCTCGGCATCGGTTTCCGCCGTCCAGTGCCATTCGGTGTCATTGTTGCAAAGCATCGGGACGCCCTGTTCCCAGCTAAGCCCGGCGCCTTCGCCGCGAATGTAGAGCATATTTCCCCATCCGACATCAACGTTGGCAATGATACGCGTTACCTTCTTAGCTGCTTTTTTTGCGACGGGAGCCGTCGTTTTTTTCACCGCTTTCTTGGTCGTTTTTGCGGCAGGCGCCTTTACGGCGGCTTTCGTTGTGACCTTCTTGCCGGCAGTCGCGGTTTTCTTTTCTGCCGTTGTTGTTTTCTTTTTCGCACAGCATTTGGTTGCTGCGGTCTTTGTTGTCTTTTTCATATATTAAGTAATCTAACTTCCAATAAAGTAGAGAACGCATTATAAAAGCTCGGTTCACGCGGTCAACAGTAATAGTCAAGGTTTTTTTGAAGAAAAAAAATCGTTCGCGCGGGAACGGAAAATTCTATGAAATGTCCCGCAATTTTTTTATGGCTGAAACATCTTCCGAAAACACAATTACAATTTCCGATTACGTTTTGCGCATTGCGCAGGAAAACAATTTTGCCGTCACGCGCGTGATGGCGGTTGCCAAACTCCTCTCCGAGGGCGCGACCGTGCCGTTTATCGCGCGCTACCGCAAAGAAGCCACCGGCGAAATGGACGAAGTCCAGATCGCGACGATTCGCGACCGCCTCGAACAACTTCGCGAACTCGACGCCCGCCGAGCTTCGATTCTCAAATCGCTTGAAGACAACAAGCACCTTACGCCCGAGCTGAAAGCCGCCGTCGAAAAAGCTAAAACCGCCACGGAGCTCGAAGATATTTACGCGCCTTACAAGCCGAAGCGCCGCACGCGCGCTACGATCGCGCGGGAACGCGGACTCGAACCGCTCGCCGATTTTATTTTTGAAAATCAAAACGCCGATCCCGCCGCCGAAGCCGCGAAATTCGTCGCGCCCGACAAAGACGTTCCCGACGTCGCCACCGCGCTTGCGGGTGCGCGCGACATTCTCGCCGAACGCATTTCCGACGACAAAACGGCGCGAGCTTCCTGTCGCGAAATTTACGAAAAATCCGCCGAACTTTCCTCCGAAGTCATCAAAGGCAAGGAAACCGAGGGCGCGAAATTCAAAGATTATTTTGAATGGAGCGAACCGCTCGCGTCTGCGCCGTCGCACCGCGTTTTGGCGATTCGCCGGGGCGAAAAGGAAGGCTTTCTGTTTTTCCGCATCACGGTGAATGAAGATGAAGCGTTTTCGCGCTTGGACAAAATTTTTGTCGGCGGGAACGGTGCCTGCGGGAACGAAGTGCGCACGGCATCGCATGATTCGTGGAAGCGCCTGCTCGGTCCGTCGCTCGAAACCGAAGCGCGCCTGAAATCCAAGGAGCGTGCCGACGAAGAAGCGATTCGCGTTTTTGCGGCGAATGTTTCCGAACTGCTGATGGCTCCGGCGCTCGGGCAAAAAAGCGTGCTTGCGCTCGACCCCGGTTTTCGCACGGGCTGCAAACTTGTCGTGCTCGACGCGCAAGGCAAACTGCTTCACCACGAAGTGATTTACCCGACGGCGGGGTCGTCCGCACAATACGCCGATGCGGAAAACCGCATTCGCATTCTTTGCCACCAATTTAAAATTCAGGCGATTGCCATCGGGAACGGAACGGCTTCCCGCGAAACGGAAACTTTCGTGCGCGGTTGCGGCGTTCCCGCATCGATTCCGGTCGTCGTCGTCAACGAAAGCGGCGCGTCGATTTACTCGGCGAGCGAAGCGGCGCGCGAGGAATTCCCGAACGAGGACGTGACTGTGCGCGGCGCGGTTTCCATCGGGCGTCGCCTCATGGACCCGCTCGCGGAACTCGTCAAAATTGACCCGAAGAGCATCGGCGTCGGGCAATATCAGCACGATGTGAATCAAGTTGCGCTGAAACGTTCGCTCGACGACGTGGTCATTTCCTGCGTGAACAAAGTCGGCGTGGAGGTCAACACAGCGTCGAAGCAGCTTCTGAGCTACGTTTCCGGCTTAAACGCGAGCATCGCCGCCAACATTGTCGCTTACCGCAATGAACACGGCGCGTTCCGTTCCCGCAAAGATTTGAAAAAAGTGCCGCGCCTCGGCGAAAAAGCGTTTGAACAATGCGCAGGATTTTTGCGTATTCGCGACGGCGCGCATCCGCTCGACGCCTCCGCCGTGCACCCGGAACGCTACGCGCTTGTCGAGCAAATGGCGGCGGATTTGGGTTGTGACGTTCCCGCATTGCTCGCCGACGGCAAATTGCGTTCCCGTATCGATTTGAAAAAATACGTTTCGGACGATGTCGGGCTGCCGACCTTGCAGGACATTTTGAAAGAACTTGAAAAACCCGGGCGCGACCCGCGTGAAAAATTTGAAGTTTTTTCCTTCAAGGAAGGCGTGCACGAAATTTCCGATTTGAAGGAAGGGATGCGTTTGCCCGGCGTTGTGACGAATGTGACGGCATTCGGCGCGTTTGTCGATGTCGGCGTTCATCAGGACGGACTCGTTCACGTATCGCAAATTTCGGATACGTTTGTGAAAGACCCGGCGGAAGTCGTCAAAGTCGGACAAAAAGTTTCCGTGACGGTTATGGAAGTGGATATTCCGCGCCGCCGTATCGGGCTTTCGATGAAGACGAACCCGGAAAAAGCGGCACGCAGTGCGCGGGAAAGTTTTGCCGAGCGCGACGGGCGCGGGAACGCTCCGCGCCGCGGCGGTTTCGGAGGAAACGGCTTCGGCGGCGGGCGTCGCGATAATCGCGGGAACGATGCTTCTCCGCGCCGTTTTTCGACCGGAGGTTCTTCCGGCGGTGGCTTCGGTTCCCTTGGCGATTTCTTCAAATAGAAACCGGGCGTGCCGATTTTTTCGGTGCAGAGACGGGAGTCGCCTTCGGGTTCCCGTCACCGAATTTAGTGAGGCTCTGCTTCGCTAAATTTCAACAGGGAGGAGCAACCGTTTTCGATAATATCGAGTGCGTGGTGAAAATCTTTTTCGCCGCCGTAGTAGGGATCGGGGACGTGAGATGTGCCCGCAAATTCTCCGGTGCAGAACTCTGCGAAGCGGTGAACTTTGGAAATGTCGGTTCCTGCCGGGGCTCGTGCAATGATGTCGCGAAAGTTCGCGTCGTCCATCGCAATGATTAAATCAAAATTCTTATAGTCTGCTGCGCAGAGCTGACGGGCTCTGTGGTTAAAGTTGTAGCCGCGTTGCGCTCCCGCGGCACGCATACGGGAATCCGGAAGTTGACCGATGTGCCAGTCGCCCGTTCCGCAGGAATCGCAAGCAAGCGTTCCCGTGAGATTTTTTTTCGCAATCATGGCGGAGAAAACGCCGTCTGCCGCCGGAGAGCGGCAGATGTTTCCGAGACAAACGAAGAGAAGTTTTTTCATAGTATTTTAGGAGCTGAGAATTAGAAGCGAGAAATTGAAAATGAGAAAGGAAAAAATCACTGATTTCTTGTTTCTCGTTTTCGCTTTTTAACAAAGGGCTTCAACTACCGGGTTCCCGCCACTTTCCGTGAGATTTGATCAAATCGACAAGGCGTTCGACGGCTTCTTCCTGCGGAATTCCGCGTTCGACGCACTCCTTGCGGACGTAAAGATTGATTTTCCCGGGAGCGCCTCCGACGTATCCGAAATCAGCATCCGCCATTTCTCCGGGACCGTTGACAATGCAACCCATGACGCCGATGGTTACTCCGCTGAGATGCATCGTGCGTTCTTTGATTTTTTTTACCGTTTCCTGAATGTTGTATTGCGTGCGCCCGCAACTTGGGCAGGCAATGTATTCCGTCTTGGTTTGCCGTGACCGCGTCGCCTGAAGAATGTCGTAGGCGAGCGTTACGTTGCGCACGGAATCAGACGAAAGCTCTACGCTGAGAATGTCTCCGATTCCGTCGCAGAGCAGGGCACCGGCGAGGAGGGAGGCTTCGACGCGAGCATCGTTTTCTCCACCGAATTTCGGGAGCGGCAAAATAGTATTTTTTGAAGTGGAGCGAATCCAAATCGGCGCATGGATGCCGGCATTTGCAAGCATTTGGGCGAGTTTTCGGTAGCCGCCGACGGGATGCGAGTCGGGCGTTTTTCGGCTCGAAGTGAAAATGAGTTTATCCTGCGGGAAGTTTTCGAGCGCGGGAACGATTGCCGCGCGCGCGCCGGCGGTTGTGTCGACGACGAGCCCGATATTTTTTTCGCGGCAAAGCGCAATCCAATCCGGAATAATTTCAGCGTTTGCCGGATTGAAGCGGCGCTGAATGTAGGTCGCTGATTTTTTCGACGGGGAAAGTTTCTCAAAAAGCGCGGGAACGGAAGTTTTGATCGGGTCAAAAACGAAAGCGGGAATTTCGTTTTCAAACATCGCCTGAAGTTCGCAGGCGGCGGCGAGGTCGCTTTCCGTCGCAATCGGCATAACAATGCCTTCGATCGGCGTTTTCCCGCGCGTGGCATCGAGAAGCGCACGCAGGTCTTTGGCGATTGCATCGAGCGGTTTTTCGACGTCGAGCAGGACAAAAACGCGCGGCGGCGCGTCGACGGAAAGTTTTTTCCCCAAGCCGAGTTCGACGGGAACGATTTCCCTGCGGCGGAAGGAGAACGACGCGATGTCGGTGTCTCGCACGGGCGCGGGAACGGGATTCGACGTGCTCGGCATTGTGCAAATTGCGCCGATACGGGACGTGATTTCGCGGCAGGCGGGAAGCTCGTGCCACGGATCCTCGGTGAGCGAAACGCGAATGGTGTCGCCGATCCCGTCGAGCAGGAGCGAGCCGATTCCGACGGCGGATTTGATGCGCGCATCTTCGCCTTCCCCGGCTTCGGTAACGCCGAGGTGGATCGGGTAGCTCATGCCGTTGTCGCGCATTTGTTTCACGGCAAGGCGGTAGGCTTCGATCATCACTTTCGTGTTCGACGATTTCATCGAAAGCACGAGATCGTAGAACCCGTTACTTTCGCAAATGCGGACAAATTCCATTGCCGCTTCCACCATGCCCGCCGGCGTGTCGCCAAAGCGGTTGAGCGTGCGCTCGGAAAGTGAACCGTGATTGGTGCCGATGCGCAGAGTGCGTCCGAGTTCTTTGGCTCGGCGAATCAGCGGAGAAACGGCTTCTGCGACGCGTTCCAGTTCTTCGGCATATTCCGCGTCCGTGTAATCTCGCGGGAACGCCGTGCGTTTGTCCGCATAATTTCCCGGATTGATGCGAACTTTTTCGACGTGTTCGAGTGCTTCCATCGCCGCCGCCGGGAGGAAATGAATGTCCGCGACGAGCGGTTGGGAAAATCCTGCGGCGCGAAAATCGCGGTGAATTTCGCGTAGCGCGCGGGCGGCTTCGACGGTCGGCGCCGTGATGCGGATAAGTTCGCTTCCCGCTTCCGCAAGGCGGATGCACTGCGCCACCGTTCCCGCGATATCGAGCGTGTTTGTCGTCGTCATGGATTGAAGCCGAATCGGGTTGCTACCACCGATGCCGACTCCGCCGACAAGCACTTCGCGGGTGGGACGACGGACGCAGTTAAAACGAGAAAGCGCGTAGCTCATAAAAAGAAATGGGATTTTTTGGGGGAAACGGTTGCGAAAAATGATACTCCCGCCGCTTCGTTTTTCAAGAAAACAGAAATTTGCCGCGAGGGATTTTCTGTGCTATCGTTCCGGAATGGCGCTTACTGTTTTTACTTATCATCGCGTTTTGCCGAAACCTCATCCCGACGCTCTGAGCATCGATGTCTTCGAGCGGCAATTAGATTACATTCAAAAGCATTTTGAAGTGCTTACGCCGGAAGAGGCGGCGGATTTTATCGCGGGAAAATTTCCGCGTTCCCGCGGGCGTTTTGCCATGCTTTCGTTCGATGACGGATGGCTGGACAACTGGCTTTATGCGACACCGATTTTGAAACGGCGCGGATTGCGTGCAGCGCTTGCTCTTTCCGCCGGGTTTTTGCATGACGGAGCCTTGCGGGAACGCGCAGAAGACGTTTCCGCAGAAATCGTCGAGCGGCGCAATCTCGATGCGGAAAAACTTGCTCCCGAGGGCGATACGCTGTCTTACCTTTCCCGTGCGGAAGTTCGCGCCATGCACGATTCCGGTTGTTGGGCAATCGAGGCGCATGGAACGCGCCATCTGAAAAACGATCGCGACATCAGCTCTATCTCCGCTCCCGCGAAAAATGTTTCTGCGGAAGATTTTGAAAAATTTTTGCGCGCCGATTTGCAAAATTGCATCGATGAAATTTCTTCGATAACCGGGCGCGCACCGCAAATGATGTTTTGGCCTTGGGGACATTACTCGGACGCGTCCGTGAGGATTGTGAAATCTCTCGGTTTCGTCGCACAGTTTACCACGGCGAAAGGTTCGGTCGCCTATGCTGATTCGCGCGACATTCTTCCTCGCCTGAACGCCGCCGCGAAATGGAAAAAGTTTACGCGCAACACGTTTATTTTCTGCCGTCCGTGGTTGTCGCGTTTGCACGATATCGTCGCTCACACGGAAACGCTGAGAAAGGTTTAGAAAAACTTTCCGGAAACAAAAAAAATCAGGAACGCGGAATTTTTTTGCGTTCCTGATTTTTTTGTCTGACCGTGGTTTTCCCTACGCTTGGAGGTTCGGGTAGGAGCCGAGGTGTTTGACGAAAACGCTGTGGCGTTCCAGCTCGGTGACGGCTTCGCGCACATTCGGCGCGTCCCACGAACCGATGATGTCCACAAAGAAAAGATATTCCCACGCGCGTTTGCGCGACGGGCGCGACTCAATGCTGACGAGATTGATTCCGCGTTTGGAAAACGGTTCGAGCATACCGAGCAAAGAGCCGGGTTCGTTTTTGATGGAAACGACAAGACTCGTTTTTTCTTCAAAAGAGGAGCAGGGCGGATTCGGTTTTTTCCCGACGACGAGAAAACGCGTGAAATTTTCGGAGCGATTTTGTATCCCTTTTTCAACTACGGGAACGCCGTGAATTTCGGCTGCGACAGAGCTTGCGATTGCCGCCGCCGTTTCGTCCTTCGCTGCTTCCGTGACTGCCGCCGCTGTGCTGTCCGTCGGGACTAAGTCCGCTTTCGGCAAATATTGCATGAGCCAGTGCGAACACTGCGCAAGCCCGATGTCTTTCGAGAGAACGCGTGTGATTTTTTCAATCGGCGAACGCGAAATGAGGCATTGCTCAATCGAGAGTTGAATTTGTGCAATGATTTTTAAATTGGACTCAGCGAGCGTGTCGAGCGCTCCCGCGACAGCTCCCGCGTTGGAATTTTCAATCGGAATAACGCCATAGCCGGCTTTGTCGCGTTCAACGGCATCGAAGATTTCCGCGATGGTGCGCATCGGCAAAAGTTTTACGCTCCCGCCGAAATTTTTTCTCGCCGCCTGATGCGTGAACGTGCCTTCCGGCCCGAGGTAGGCGACGGGCAAATCCTGCATTTGAAGCGCGACGGAGGCGGAAATGATTTCGCGGTAAATTGAGCGGATGTCCGCCGAGGGAATTTTCAAATCGGCGGCGAGATTTTCCAGCTTGCGCAAAAGTTCTTCCTCGCGCTCGGGGACAAAGACATTCGTTCCCGCGAGGCGTTTGTTTTCGCCGATGATGCGGGCGCATTCCTGTCGCGCCGCGAGCAGACGGATGATTTCCGAGTCGATGCGTTCGATTTCTTGGCGTGCGGCGGGAATATCTTTCATGTCGGAGGGAATTTTTTGTGGGAGAGGATTTTTTTTTCGGAAAAACAATCGGCAAAAACTACTCGGACTACTCGGCGGAATCGGATTGTTCGGCGGGATCGGCGTTAGTTTCTGCCGGTGCGGGAGCGGTTGCGTCCAGTCGCATTTCCGTTTGTTTTACGGGAGCGGAATCGTCGGGCAAACCGACGTCGGCGGCGGTTGCTTTGGTCGGATTTTTTGCACGTTCAATCCACGCGGAAATTTGTGCGGGAGAAAGGACGTCAGATTCCGGAAGTTCCGAAATTGTTTGCAAACCGACAAAATCGAGAAATTTCGGTGTTGTTGAAAACTGGGAGGGGCGTCCGGGCAAATCCGCTTTTCCGGATACGGCGACAAGTTCCAAATCCAGCAGGCGCGCGAGTGCGCTGTCCACGGAAACGCCGCGAATCGCCTCCATTTCGCCGCGCGTCACAGGTTGGCGGTAGGCGACGATGGCGAGCGTCTCCAATGCGGCCTGCGTGAGCTTTTGCGGGCGCGGATCATTGCGCAGGAGGCGAATCCACTCGGCGTAATCCGGCGCGATGGTCATGCGGAAGCCTTCCGGGCTTTGCAGGATGCGCGTTACGTCGCCGAAATCTTCCATTTCCTGGTTGAGTTCGGCGACGGCTTCGCGGATTTGCGTCGCCGTGAGCAAGGTCGGAACTTGGTTGATGATGTCCTGAATCAGGGCTTGCTCCGGCGTTCCCGTGTCGTCCGTGTTCCCGTCGGTGTCCGTGTCGTCACGCGTTCCCGCAGGTTGTTTTTCGCGCTGTTCGTGATAGCGCGTGATAACCGCCTGTATGTCTTTGATGGAAAGCGGTTCCGAAGTCGATGCGAGCATCGCTTTCAGAATCTTTTTCAAATTAAACTCCATGGCGGCTTTTTTTAATGAACAATGAATAGTGAATAACGAATAGTTAAAATCAAAGGTTTTTGCCCGAAAGCAAAAACTTAAAACACAGCGTTATTCATTTTCACTATTCGTTATTCACCAGCAATTTACGCTTCTTTTTTCGCGATTGCCGCTTTGATGAAGGCTGCGAAAAGCGGATGCGGCTTGGAAGGCTTGGACTTGAATTCCGGATGGAACTGAACGCCGACCATCCACGGATGATTTTCGACTTCAACAATTTCGACGAGGTGCGAATCCGGATTCACACCGCCGATGCGCAGACCGGCTTCCTTGAGTGCGTCGAGGTATTTGTTGTTAAATTCAAAGCGATGGCGATGACGTTCGCGAATGATGTCGTCTTCGCCGTAAGCGGTTTTTGCGAGCGAATCCTGTGCGAGGGCACAGGCATAGGACCCGAGACGCATCGTTGCGCCTTTGGAAACGATGGATTTTTGCGCTTCCATAATGTCTACGACCGGATGTTTCGTGTCGGGTTTAAATTCCGTAGAATTGGCTTCTTCGAGTCCGAGAACGTTGCGCGCGTATTCGATAACGGAGATTTGCATCCCGAGGCAGATTCCGAAATACGGAATCTTGTTTTCACGGGCGTATTTCGCGGCGAGGATTTTTCCCTCGATCCCGCGATCGCCGAAGCCGCCGGGAACGAGAATTCCGTCGAGGTCTGCGAGCGGCGACATATCGCCGTTTTCAAGTGTTTCGGAGTCGATACGCTTGATTTCGATGCGGCAGGTGTTGGCAATCCCGCCGTGAACGATGGATTCGTAAATGGATTTGTAGGCGTCTTGCAGTTCGATGTATTTGCCGACAACACCGATTTTCACGCTGTGTTCGGGGTGAAGCAGACGCTTCAGAATGTTTTCCCAAACGGAAAGATCGCGCGGCTTTGCCTGAAGCCCGAGGCGGTTGATGACGACTTCGTCAAAGTGTTCCGCCGCAAGCGTGAGCGGAAGTTCGTAAATGGAGTGCTCGACGTCGCGGCATTCGATGACTGCGTTCACGGGAACGTTGCAGTAAAGGCTCATCTTTTCGCGCATCTCCTGCGTGATCGGGCGTTCCGTGCGGCAGACGAGAACGTCCGGCTGAATGCCGATTTCGCGGAGTTTTGCGGTGGATTGCTGTGCCGGTTTAGTTTTCATCTCGCCGGCAGCGCGAATGTAGGGAACAAGTGCGCAGTGAACGAAGCAAACGTTTTCGCGTCCGACATCGAGTTGGAATTGGCGGAGAGCTTCGAGGAAGGGAAGTCCTTCAATGTCGCCGGTTGTGCCGCCGAGTTCGGTAATCAGCACATCAACGCCTTCTCCGCCGCGAACGATACGCGATTTGATTTCGTTCGTTACATGAGGAATGACCTGCACGGTAACGCCGAGATAATCGCCGCGGCGTTCTTTTTCGAGAACGGACTCGTAGATTTTTCCGGAGGAAACAGAGTTTGCGCGGGAGAGGGCACCGCTGGTAAAACGCTCGTAGTGACCGAGGTCGAGGTCGGTTTCCGCACCGTCATCGGTCACGAAAACTTCACCGTGTTGAAAGGGACTCATCGTTCCCGGATCGACGTTCAGGTAAGGGTCGAATTTTTGCATGCGCACCTTTAATCCGCGCATTTCGAGGAGGGCGCCGAGCGCCGCTGCCGTCAAGCCTTTTCCCAAAGAGGAAACCACACCGCCAGTGACAAAAATGTATTTCATAAACGGGCACACAGAGTAAGAAATTTTTTCGTTCTTTGGAATAAAATTTTTAGGAATCTTTTCTGAAATTAAAGATGAACGACAACCCTGTTGTGGAACTTAGTCCCGGGAAAGTTTAGTTTTCTTCTCTTTCTTTTTTACATAGGTTCGTGCATGAGCTGCTTGTTGTTCCATTTTAGCACGTTTTTCTTGGGTTGGGTTGCGCAGGTCTACGCGTTCTCCGGGTTTCCTGTGCGCAATGTCTCTGGAAATCGGATGAGAAAAATCACGCTCAATCTTTTCTGCAACAGCTTCGCGAACAAAGTCTCGAAAGTGTTTCTTTCGCAAGTAGCACTCAAAAATTGCCAACAACTCGTTGGGGAAGTTTATGGCAATCTGTTTGGAGGACTTCGACATACGTCAAATAATCTCATCCATTCAGATTTTTTCAAAAAACGGTGTTTGACTGCAATCATTAGTCTTGGTAATTAAATACTGCGATGCCTATGTTAAAACCTCTTGAAAATTTAAAATTCCCCGAATCTCAAAATACTTCTGATTCTCAGCCGTTGGAGACGTCTTCGATCGAGGAGCACGTGTGGCTAGGGAAGTGGTTGGAGTGGTGTTTCGGGGCACTCGTAGCGAAGTGTGCCGTAATTCAGAATGCCGATTTCGATTCCTTGAAAAACAAGATTTCCGAAGTAGATGAGGTTCTCATTCAATTACGGGATTTCTCTGTGGAAAAAGAAAAGGAGCTTCGGCGTTGGCGGGAGTGCTATGATCAACGCATTTTAAGAAATTTTTTGACACGAATTGCCGATGTGGTCGGTAATTTTGATATAAAGATAGCCTCGCTGAAAAAACAGGGAGGGGAAGCGTGTCGGATTGAGGATTTGGATTTTATGCGGACATGTCTTCTTGATGCTCTTGACGGAGAGGGATTTGTCACGTTTGGAGAAGAATACATTGGGCAAAAAATGGAAGGAGCATCTACGGCAGAGATAAAATTTATTCTGGAGGAAACGGATAATCCGGCACTTGAAAACTACGTTTTCGCGATGGAGGAACGCGGATTCAAACTCTATGACGGGAACGGAGAAAAGCTTATTCAAGCTGTTTCGTTACGCCGATACAAATTATCGGCGGCAAAGAAGTCCGAAAATTTCGCATAATATCAATGATTTAATTTAAACGATTAACCTTAGGAGCTTACCAAAATGTCTACGTTAGCAGGAATTGACTTAGGAACAACATATTCGGCAGTTGCCGTATTAAATAAACTCGGGAAACCGGAAATTGTTCCGGCTGTCAGCGGCGATCGCATTACGGCATCGTGCGTCGCATTTAATTCTCGAGACTCGATGTGTGTAGGACAGGAGGCTAAAAACAGGCTTTCTGACGACCCGGAGCATGTGGTTCAGTTTGTAAAACGAAAAATAAATGAGCCGTCTTATCGCTACAATATGTTCGGAAAGGATTATTCTCCGATTGATATTTCCGCGATGATTCTCAGAAAACTCAAAGAGGATTGCACGCAAGAAGGCGAGATTCGCGATGTCGTTATTACCGTTCCCGCAGCATTTGATGAAGTTCAGCGGAAATCGACAATGGACGCGGGAACAATTGCCGGATTGAATGTGCTCGGCGTTGTTAATGAACCGACAGCCGCAGCCATATACTACAGCTCAGAGACGGACGTAAACGGGAACGTCGTGGTTTATGACTTGGGCGGCGGTACTTTCGACGTAACAATCCTCAATATGCACGGAAAAGATGTTACCGTGAAAACGTCAAAGGGCGATGTGCATTTAGGCGGGGTGGATTTTGACCAAGCACTCGTCAAACTTGCAAATCGTGAAGCGGAACGTCAAAACGGATGCGGCTTCTTCCCCGAAGAATTTTTAGACTCATGGAACGACAGATTACTTAATACGAATGAACGGTGCTTTTTCTACAAATTAATGAAGCAGGTGGAACAGGTGAAGAAATCTCTCTCCACGCGCCCGAAAGCTTCGCTGTCTTTTGTGGATTTGAACGGAAGAAATTTTTCCATGACCATTACGCGGGAAGATTTTGAGACTGCGATTCAGCCGTTTATTGCGGCAACGGAACTCCTCATGGAAAACGCGTTGGAAGACGCAGGAATGTCAAAGCGCGACATAAAGAAAATCCTTTTGGTTGGAGGAAGTACGCGCGTTCCCGCCGTGCAGAAGAGCATTGAAAAATTTTTTGGTTCCCCGCCGGAAAAAGCCGTCAATGTCGATGAAGCTGTCGCATTGGGTGCGGCAATTATTGCCGGACAACGAAAAATGGAAAAAGACGGAGCTTCTTCCGTTTCTGTATTGGTGCGCACAGAAGTTGGAAGACGGAAAATTCTTGAAGTGTGTAATAAGTATTTCGGAGTAGATTGTATTGACGGAGACGAGAGTCGTTTGGTGAATTCGATTATTCTAAAAAAGAATACGCCGCTTCCGTGCTCAAAGATGCAGACTTATTATCTCATGAGAGACGATCAGCGTGGAGTTGAAAGTGCCATTACAGAGTCTGAAGAGGATACAACGGATTTGGATTTAGTGAACAAAATCGGGAAGTTGGAAATTCCGTTGCCATCAGGGATGCGTCGAGGTGATCCGGTTAAGGTTACATTCGAATACGACAAGAATCAGCGTCTTCACGTGACTGTTGTCGGTCCGGATGGTCGATGCTTCGAAACGGATGTTTCCTACAGTACTTCGGGAACGCTCTCTCAAAGCGAAATTCGCGAAAAGAAGGTGGAAACGTCCGAATTTGAGATTGTGTAAAGATTTTCCCTATGAGTTTCTTAATCTTAATCGCACTGATTTTCGTTATTATGATAATCTTGGGTATTGTTTTTGGCGAGAGCGATAATTCCTCTCGCCAAAAGCGTCCAACAGGGAATAGGCGAGAAGCGGAAGAAAAGCTCGAAGAAGCAATGAAGAACCTTGCCGAAAAGTTGGTTGAACTTCCGAATGACTTGCAGGAGGAGTGGCTCCGAGAAAACATCAATGATTTAGAAGCTCGGAGGGAAATAAGAGCGAAAATTCGCCAGTTGGAAAAAAAGCAAAAGCGAGCAGAAGATAAGTTTATTGCGGACATGGAGCGTATTTTTTTGGAACACGCTTACCCTATGTTTATTTTCTTTGTGCGAAGTGACCGCAATTTTGAGAAAGTCCGCTTTGAGGCTTTTAAACGGGAAATTGTTTCCGAAGATCTTGAGGACGAAAAAAAACGAGGAAAAGATGTTGATGCTCGGAAAAGGGAACTGAACGCTATCTTGAAGGAGGCACGGTCAGTTCCGTATGGAGAGCTTGAAAGCGAATTGTCGAAAAATAGTGCCGCGTTTTTTTCAGAGCTTAGAAAAAGTGTCAAAAAGGATTCTTCGTTTAGGCTCTGTATTAAAGAAGTTCCGTTTGCGGTGATGAATAATATTTCCGCAATCCTTAAAAACGGAGGAAAAATTACGGATAAGGATTTCCGTTGGCTTGATATTGTCGCGAAAAATTTTTGTTTGGATTGGGATGAGTATCAGCTGTGGAAAGAAAAAGAACTTCCGGCGGTGTTGTATCGCTCCGGAGAGGTTTCTCGACGTGATGTGGAGGAAATGCTTGGGATTACGCCCGCGATGAGCAAATCCGAGAAATTAAGCAAGCTCAACAACGTTTATCGGGAATGGAATGCGAAGAAAAATTCCCAAGACGCGGGAACACGTGCTCATGCTCAAAAAATGGTGAACCTTATTGCAGAAATGCGTGTGGAATTAACGAAAAACTAAGTGTTATGAAAAGCAATCAAAGCCGTTATCAGATGACGTTTGGCGAGGCGATTACCCGATTTTGGACTCGGGCGTTTCAAGTTTCGGGGAGAGCGACGCGTTCCGAGTTCTGGTTCGCGCAGTTGTTCATCGCGCTTGTGAGCGTTGTAATTACAGTATTCCTGCCACCCGTTATTCCGATATGTAAGCTCGTCATGTTTGTCCCGCATGTTACGCTGACTTGTCGGCGTTTGCACGATTCCGGAATGTCGGGAACGATTGTTTTTGTGTCATGGGCGTTGGTTCCTGTCGCAGGGCTGTCCTTTACTGTTTTCCCCTTGCTGGGTATCCTCTTTCTCGCCTTGGTCGTGTCCCTGAAATTCATAATACTTTTTGCGATATTTTTTGACAGTACGAAAGGGAGAAACAAATACGGGGAATCCGAAAAATATCCGAGTACAATTGAAATCTAACGTGTTCTTTTTAGCGTTTGGAGAAGAGGAGGGAAGGAGATCTAAAAAGCGCAGGGCTACGTCGGTTGCCCTGCGCTTTTTGACGAGGATATTCGAACCTTAAGGCTTGTCGGCGTCCCGACGGAGCTGGCGTGCGCCGATGTCGCGACGGTAGTGCATCCCTTCAAAATGAATTTGTGAAATGAGTGCGTAGGCAGATTTTGCGGCTTCGGCAAGGTTTGTGCCGCGTGCCGTTACGCCGAGCACGCGTCCTCCTGCTGTCGTGATGGTGCCGTTGTCTTCGCGAACCGTTCCGGAGTGAATGATGCCCGTTCCCGCAGGAATTCGCGACGGCAGGGAGATGACGTCTCCTTTGCGCGGCGTTCCCGGGTAGCCTTCTGCGGCGAGGACGACGATGATGTTGCTTCCGTCGTGGAATTCCACCGCCTTCGGGTCGAGCGTTCCCGTAGCACAGGCGAACATTACGGCAACCGGATCCGTTTTCAGAAGCGGGAGCAGGACCTGACATTCCGGATCGCCGAAACGCACGTTAAATTCAACCACTTTCGGACCTTCCGCCGTAATCATGATTCCGACGTAGAGCGTGCCGCGGTAGCGAATCCCGTCTTCCGCCAAACCTTTCAGCGTGGGTTCGACGATTTCGGAAACGACGCGACGTTCGATTTCCGGCGTGACGACGGGCGCAGGAGCGTAAGCGCCCATGCCGCCGGTGTTCAGTCCGGTGTCGCCTTCGCCCACTCGCTTGTGGTCCTGACTTGCAGGAAGCATCACATAGCGGTCTTCGCAAACCATGAGCATGATGGAGGCTTCTTCGCCTTCCATAAATTCTTCGATGAGAATTTCGCTTCCGCTTTTTCCGAAACAGCCGGAATCGAGCATGTCGTAAACCGCCGTGCAGGCTTGGTCAAAATCTTCTGCGATAATTACGCCTTTGCCGGATGCCAACCCGTCCGCCTTGATCACGATCGGGAATTTTTGCGATGTGAGATACTCCACCGCTTCTTCAGAGGACGTGAAACGTTTGCCCTGCGCCGTCGGAATGTTGTGGCGGACAAGGAATTCCTTCGTGAAATTCTTGCTTGCTTCGAGCTTCGCTCCGGCTTTGACGGGGCCGTATGCGGGAATGCCCGCCGCTTCGAGTTCATCGACGACACCGACGGAAAGCGGAACTTCCGGTCCGATGATGACGAAATTTGCGTCCAGTTTTTTCGCGAGAGCGACAATTGCCGCCGTGTCTGAGACATTCAGCGGATAGCAGACCGCTTCCTGCTCCATGCCGCCGTTGCCGGGCGCGACGGAGACCGCTGCGACGAGCGGGCTGGCTTTACAGGCACGGAGAAGCGCGTGCTCGCGCCCGCCCGAACCGATGATGAGAACTCTAAGGGATTTGTTGGGAACCATATAGTGGTTATAGATGTATAAAATGCTTTTTTCTAAGCAACAAAGAGGAAAAACTATCCCTTTTAAATTATCAATTGAAATTATCCGAAATCACGGGAAAGTCTTCTTTTTCGTGCGGGATTCGGAAAATCAAAAACCTCGGCGGGAACGTGCCTGCCGAGGTTTTTGTTTAGCCTTTTTTTACGGGAACGCCGATTAGAAGCGAATACCGCCGCCGATCTGGAGCACCGGATAAACATACATGTCGTTCAGGAAGTCCGCCACTTTATCGACGGCATCACGAACGTTGGAGTCGAACTGTTGGAGAGTGGAAACGGCATCAATTTCACCCAAATTTGCCATAGGATTATTCGGGTCAAAGGGTGCCCCGTTTTTGTAGAAGTGCGGAGCTCCGCTTTCCTTGTAATTTCCTTCGCCCAAATAGGCGAGACCGAGGTCGATGGAGAAATAAAGCGTGCGTTTTTTGCTCCCGTCAGAAGACCAACCTACACCGACATAAGGTTGAATTTCATTTTTCCACTCGCCTTCCATGATGTAGTCGGACTTGACGTCATAGCGTGTGCCTTGCCCCATTGCATCATATGCGTTGGTGGTTCCGTGGTAATTCGCTTCGACGCGAATACGCGGATCCATGCGCATGAGTCCGAGGGTTACATGGAACTGCGAACCTTTCGGGTGGTAGTCGACGAAAATGCCGTAGTTGTCCTGGTTTTCCCATTCAAAATCCAAGTTGGTGTCCGACAATTTCATCGTGGTATCCATACGTCCCGTGCCGTAGTGGGCGCGGATTTTGATGAAGCGGTTGAACTCGTAGCCGGCATCGATCCCGACACCGAGTGTCCCGACGTTCGGGTTAATCGTCACGCCCCAGGAGTCGCCCCAGTTCCAGTCTACGACGGAAGATGCAAGTTCCTGTGTGGAGTGGTAGTCCGCAAAAACGTTGTATGCGTCGCGAAGTTGGCGGCGGGCGTTGTCGATCGCTGCCTGATTGCCGATGAACGGCTGGATTTCCTTTGCGTTTTCCGCACCGAAAATCACTTTGGCGTCTTCGAGCTTCGCCTTGTTGGCGGCACCGACCTCAATTTCCGCGTAGTGCGACGAGATGGCGTCGCATACGGCTTGGAATTGTTCGTCGGGCATCATGATTTCGAGGTCGTCGGCATCGAGATTGAGTTTCTCAAGGACGGGATCATCTTCGTTGATGGCTCTTTGCATATTGCCGGACGCCGAGAGAAATTTGTCAACGTCCAGTTCGGGAACGTTGCCCGTCGGCTGAGAGCTTGATGCTGTTTCAGAGGAGGCGAACGCCATTCCGGCGAACACCGACATCATTGCGGCAGAGAGAAATAAGTTCTTCATAGCACCGAAAAAACTGCCCGAAAAATCGGTATTGGACAAGAAAAAAAACGCTCGTTCGGAAGGCGAAAAAACTCTCGGAGTTCGCCGTCGAACGACAATCTGAACTGCGTTCCCGCGCGGAGATTCGTGTTTTCCGGAACCATTTTTCTCTGAAAAAAAAAAGAGCGGCGTTCCCGCAGGAACATCCGCACTTTTTCTAATTTCCGATTTTTAACTTTTTATTCCTTTTTCCCCCAGAGGCGTTCGAGGCGGGCAACAGTGCAGTCGCCGCAGGACTCGTTCGTCATGATTTCGAGCGCGGAGCGCCCGGCGGGAAGGAACGGCAACACGTGCTCACCGTAGGGAACGACGACGTCGAGAACGAACGGTCCCGGCGTGTCGAGCATTTCGCGCATGGCATCATGAAGTTCCTCGCGTTTGATGACGCGGCGACCGTTGACGCCGAAGCCTTTGGCGATTGTTACAAAGTCCGGGTAAAGCCCGGGAATGTTGTCCGGCGAGCCGATGTTGTTAACGTCGCCGAGAAGCGTTTGTCCGCGGTTGGAGCCGTAGAAGCAGTCTTCCCATTGTGCGACCATTCCGAGGAACTGGTTGTTCAGAATAACGATTTTGACGGGGAGTTTTTCCACCGACATTGTCGCGAGTTCCTGAATATTCATGAGAACAGAGCCGTCCCCGTCTACGTTGACGACGATTTTGTCGGGATGTGCCGCCGCGACGCCGCACGCTGCGGGAACGCCGAAGCCCATCGTGCCGGAGCCGAGAGAGCTAATAAACGTCCGCGGATTTTTGAAATGATAGTATTGCGGCGTCCACATCTGGTGCTGACCGACCCCGGTGCAGACGATGGCGTCGCCCTTGGTTTCTTCGTAAAGTGCTTCGATGGCTTCCTGCGGCATGATGTGCGGAGAGCCGTGGCGATCGTAGCTGAACGGGAACGGATGCTGTTTTTTCCAACCGTCAATCGTCTTGAACCATTCGGTGAGATCGGGCTTTTTGAAGTTCGTGCGTTCGGCGAGGTCGATAAGGCGTTCCAGCGCGTCATGAATTTCGCCTTCAATCGGGAATTGGACACGCTTGTTTTTATTGTGTTCGGCGCGATCGATGTCGAAGTGAACGATGGTTGCGTTCGGCGCAAAAGTTTTCACGGGACCGGTGATGCGGTCGTCGAAACGTGCGCCCATCGCGATGAGCAAGTCGGAGTGGTAAACCGCCCAGTTTCCGGCGACGGTGCCGTGCATTCCGAACCAGTAAAGCGATTGCGGGTCGTCCGGCGGGAACACTCCCAAGCCCATCAGCGTCGATGCCACGGGAACGCCCGTCAATTTTGCGAATTTGCGGAAAAGCTCCGTGGATTCCGACGAAATGATCCCGCCGCCGATGTAGAGCACCGGTTTTTTCGCGGAAGAAATGAGGTCGAGCACGAGTTTGAGCTCGTCGTCCATCGCGTGCTGTTTCCCGGGGATTTTTGCGGGAAAATCTTCCATGGACGCCGGAAATTTCGGCGTAAACAGCGCTTGCTGAACGTCTTTCGGAATGTCGATAACGACCGGACCCGGACGTCCGCTTGTCGCGATTTTAAAGGCTTGGAACATGATGTTCGGCAAATCTTCCGCGTTGAGTGCGAGGAAGCTGTGCTTAACGACGGGAAGCGTCATGCCGAAAAAGTCTGTTTCCTGAAACGCCTGTTTCCCGATGAATTGCGAAAAGACCTGTCCCGTGATGAAGACGACGGGAATGCTGTCCATAAATGCGTCGGCGATGGCGGTAACAAGGTTGGTTGCGCCGGGACCGCTCGTTGCGAAGCATACGCCGGGTTTTCCGGTGGAGCGTGCGTATCCGCTCGCCATAAATCCGCCGCCTTGCTCATGTCGCGGCAGGATAATGCGCATTTTCTTTGTCTTGGAAAGGGCTTGGTTCAGTTCGATTGCCGATCCGCCCGGATAGGCGAAAACCGTGTCTACGCCGAGGAGTTCGAGGCAACGGACGACGACATCCGCTCCGCGCATTTTCGTGCCGCTGCTTGCGGCTCCGGCGTTAACGAGTGTCGGTTTACCGAAATCGGTTTCTGTTTGGATCATAGCGATTTTAGATTAGGAAAAACCAAAAAAATAACGCATATGTCGCGTTCCCGCAAATTGAAAATGGGAAACGCTTTTTGCGGTACAAGAAAAAAAATGAGACAAAGAAAAACTACTTGCAAAGGATGTGTTTTTTTTTTTTCTAAAACTATGCCGAATGTTGAGTTTTTTTAGGCGGGAAAGGTTCTTGCCGGACTCACAGTGGATTAGAGGCGAACACAGAGTATTCGATTACTACGATTTATGGAGTTATCCAAGAAACGTGGCATTTGGATTTTATTTCGGGAAGTTTCGTTAGCGGAAGCTATGGCGCTGTTAATAATGAAACTGAATGGAAAGAGTTTACAGATTTGAAAGGGGATGCGGCTCTTGGTTATCAGATTTGGGGAATATCTTTTGTCGCACGTACAGATGAGGATGGCACACTTGCGTTTACTCCGACTTCCGGAAATACGGAAATCTCCTTGCTGAGCATTTCGACAATTCCGGAACCGTCGGCATTCGGTTTTATTGCGGGGGGCTTGCGCTTGTTGCGTCGCGTCGCCGGCGTAGATAAGAAAGGTTAAGAGAAGACAGAGTCGTAAGAATAGACCACCTTCCCGTGAGGTTTTCTCACGGAAAGGTTTTTTGCGTTGGGAAATTTGCCTGGTGCCTGATGCTCGAGGTCTTGAGCTTATCGTCCGGCGAGAAATTGGGCGGTGAGTTCGTAAAGGCGTTGAGAATCGAGGAGGAAGGAATCGTGCCCGCTCACAGCTTCGATTTCGGCGTAACGCGCATTTTTTCCGGCGCGTTGCAATGCGAGAACGATTTCTCGGTTTTGCCACGGCGGGTAGAGCCAGTCAGTGGAAAATCCGATGACGAGTGCGCGCGCTTTGACATCGGCAAAAACCTGGTCGAGCGATTTATGCTCGGAAAGATTGAACCGATCTGTCGCCTGCGTGATGTAGAGGTAAGAATTGGCATCGAAGCGATCGAGGAATTTGTCGCCTTGATGGTGCAGATAACTTTCAATCGGGAACGTGATTTTACGCAGAAACTCGCTGGTCGCGATGCGTCCGCCGGGCAGGTCGATACGCGGATCCCGACGCGTTTTCATCGTTAGGCTGAAATCGGAAAGGTAGGTGATATGCGCCATCATGCGGGCGACGGCGAGTCCGGTGCGCGGTCCCGTGCCTTCGAGTTCTCCGTAGTAGCCGCCAAGCCAATTCGGGTCTTGGACAATTGCAGCGCGGGCGACGGCGTTGAACGCGATTGCCTGTGTGTTTTGGCGCGCCGTGCATGCCATAGCGACGATGTTTTTCACCGCGTCGGGATATTCGATCGCCCAAAGTAGCGTTTGCATTCCGCCCATGGAGCCGCCGATGACGGCGTGAAGTTTTTCGATACCGAGAAAATCAATGAGCGCTTTTTGTGCGCGGACCATATCGCGCATCGTCAGCACGGGAAAGTCGATCCCGTAGGGATCTCCCGTGGCGGGATTGACGGATTTCGGTCCCGTGGATCCGCTGCAACCGCCGAGGCAGTTGGAGCAAATAACGAAGTATTTGCGCGTATCGACGGCTTTCCCTTCCCCGATGAAATGGTCCCACCAGCCGGGTCGTTTGTCTTCCGGACGGTGTTTGCCCGCGACGTGGTGGTCGCCCGTAAGTGCGTGGCAAATCAGAATCGCGTTGGATTTGTCGGCGTTGAGGGTGCCGTAGGTCTCGTAGCGGATTTTAAATTCGGGGATTTCTCCGCCGAGCTCGAACGAGAACGGTTTTTTGCAGACGAAATCCTGCGGCGAAACGAGCAGTGTATTCGCGTTGTCTTTTTTTGCGAGGGTGGAATCGTCGTCCGTCATAATCGTTCAAGCGAGAGTTTTGAGAAATTTTATCAGGCGCGGGAACGCGGACAAAATGGCATCGCGTGCGGCACGGTAATCGTTTTCCGTTCCTCCGAACGGATCCGGAACTTCGCGCGGGACCGCGTTTTCGGGGAAAAATTCGCCGATGCAGAAAACTTGCGCGGGAAGCGTTTTTAAGGCGTGCAAATGTCCGGAAGTCATGCCGACGAAAATGTCTCCGGAGTGAAGAGCAACATCAGCCGCGCGGCGGGAACGGTGAGCGGAAAGGTCGCCGCCTTTTTCCGCAACGGCTTTCCGGGCTTCTGCTGACGCGGGAGCGCCGCTTGCCGCGGCAAGCCCGAATGAAGCTGTTTTAAATTTTTTCTCCAAATGTTCCTGCGCTAAAACTTCGCGAAAAAGCGCTTCCGCCATCGGACTACGGCAAGTGTTGCCGGTGCAGACGAAATAAACTGTTCGAAGCGAGGACATGGAGAAATCTCTTGTTTTGAGGAAAGTTAAGCCGCCGGCGGGAACGCCGCAATGCGATTTTAGTTGCGGCGCAGAGCGCGGCGCACATAGCGGTCGTCATCGCGCTTTTTGATGTCGTTGCGCTTGTCGAAAAGTTTTTTGCCTTGGGCAAGGGCGATTTCGGCTTTGACCAAGCCGTGGCGAAAATAAAGTTTTGTCGGGACGATGGTTTTTCCTCCGGAGCGAATTTCCGCAACGAGTTTCCGGATTTCGCGCGCGTGCAAAAGCAATTTCCGCGGGCGGTAGGGCTGGTGATTATTGGTGTTTCCGAAATCGTATTCGGAAATGTGAGCGTGGTAGAGAATCGGAATGGAGCCGTTGTCGATTCGGACGAAGGCATCGGCAATATTTGCGCGTCCGAGGCGGATTGCCTTGACCTCCGTTCCCGTGAGTGCGATGCCCGCTTCAAAACGGCTTCCGAGAAAATAATCTCGGGAGGCTTTCGGGTTGCGGACTTCGGCGAGTCGCGTGTTGTCTTTTTTCTTGCTCACAAAATTTTAGAAAATGAAAAGGGCAGACGATTCGCTCCGAAGCTCGGAGCGCCGCGCCCGCCCGTTTTTCTCCCGCGCCGCAGAGTTATGCGTTCGGGAACGATTCCGGCAATTCGTAGGAGAGCTTGCCTTCGATGATTTCGCGGAGGGCGATATCCTCGGGTTCGAGCTTTTCAAGGGATTCAATCAGCGGTGTCATGCCTTCGTGCTGAAGCTGATGAACGCGGTGGGAAACCACATTGATGAGAATGTTCGGATCCTTGATGACTTTGTTCGCTTGTTTCAGATAATCTTCTCTCACGGCTGTAAAAAAGTTTGATGAACGCAACAAAATGCCCTGTTCCCGTCCCGCTGGCAAGAAATTAAAATTCGATATAAATGCCAAAATCGTGAATGTGCGTGAAACGGCAAGATTTTTTGCTTTGGCGGGAACGAAAAAGAGACCGTTGAAATTCCGGTCTCTTCTTCGTTTATAAATCGGTTGTGCGTTACGGATTACGCTTGCTTGCGTCTGCGGCGAATGCCGACGAGCGCTAATTTTAAGTTTTTCATAGCGAAATATGTGCTGCTTTTGTGGTGGCGATTCCGTCAATGTAAAATACGCAAGGGGCGTTTGGAATCGGAAGGTTTGCTTGCCAAAGAGAAGGGCGTGCGGTGGGCGTGTTCCCGCAGGGTTTATCTATTCGTTGCTTAGCGATTTTGAGTTTCTGAAAATTCCCGTAAAAAGCGTTCCCGCAACAAGTCCACCAAGCGTATCGCAAAGAATATCCTTTTGCGCGTCCCAAATATCGCCTTGCGAACCGAGGAATGCGGCTCCCATTTCTCCGCCGTCGTATACGGCGTAGAGCCACTCGACAATCTCCCAAAGTCCCGCGACGGCAACGATAACAAAAAAACCTCCGATTGCCGCTGCGCGAAGGCCGGGAACGATTTTTTTGCGGAAAAGGAATTCCGAAATCAGAAAGGCGTTTAGCCCGACGGCGAAATGCGCGATGCGGTCGAAATGGTTTCGCTCAAAACCGAAACAATCCTGTGTTAGCGGAACGAGCTCGAACGTGTAGTGTGCGCCGACGGTTTGCAAAATACACCAGAATGCGGCGATTGAGTATGCCGTGTTTGAAAAACGGAAATGCCGGAATGTTGCGGCGAGAAAAATCCAGTAGGAGACGCACCAGAAAATTTCGATAAACCAAACGTTTCCGGCGGGAGGATTGACGGCAGATACGGCAACTGCCACGGGAACGCTAAGAGCAAGAAGCGTCGTGATTTTGTTTCGAGTCGTCATTTTTACGGAATTTACGCTTTTTCCGGCGTCGCGCAAGCATTCCCGGTCGATAAAAAAATGCGAACGGCGCGGGAACGCGTTCGCATTCTTTTATTTTTACTTTTGCGCGGGAACGCGTTTAGTCGCGACGTTCGGCAAAAAGCATAATCAGATACCAGAACAGCGTGGCGATTCCGGAAAAAATAATCAGCGCCGCGCCGACGTGTTGGTCCGGGCGGAACTGTGTTTTGACCATCCAGGTTTGGTAAAGAATCACGACCGAGATAAATGCCGTCAGCGCAATGATGCCCCACGTTCCGATGCCCGTTCCGAAAAGCGTCAGCAGGATGACGGCGCCGAGAACCACGAAAAATCCGATGGAGACGAATGCGCGCAGGAACGAGAAATCCGTTTTCGTCATGAATACCGTCGCAGTCAACCCTCCTGCGAGCAGGAGCGTGGAAAGCGCGGCGGGAGCGACGATTTCCGAAATCATTGCATCCTGTCCGAATTGAATCATCAGCAGATTCAGCATCGGCGCAAAGAGCAAAACTTCCGCGACGATGTATACGCCGAGCCCGGCGAGTTGCGTTCCCGTGGAAACGCCGCCGAATGCCAAGCGGTTGGCAAACATTGAAATCAGCCAGAATCCGCCGAGGACGAGCAACCATCCGAACCCGCCGCTTCCGAAGAACAGACGCGTCAGCGGATTCACAAGCGCAGGCGTCGCCAGCGTTCCCGCGAGCAAAAGTCCGAAGACTGCGCAGGCGACGGCGACGAGCATATAGGTTTTTCTGTAAAAGTCGGCGCGCGTGGCGGGAGCCGCCGCAGCGACGACGAAGGGATTTGTGTAGTCATTCATAATTTTTTTACGGAAAAATCTTTGCAGGAAGCGTGCCGCCGCGCAAGTTTCGTCTGAAATTATTTTTCTTCTTACGGGAACGCTGCGGCATCATTCCGGAAAATAAAAACTTGCCCGAAAGTTCGTGCTGTAAGACAATTTCGGCACTATGAGTTCTACCTCCTGCAACAATTCTATTACTCCGGAAACCGTTATCGAAAATCTCGGTCCCTGCAGATTTCCTTCACCGCTTAAAAAGCTGCATTTCTCCGAAGAACTTTTTAAAACGGACAGCGACCGTATCCTTGCCGACATTACGTTCAAGGGCGCAATGGAAGCCGTTTGCGCCGGTAAGCCGCTCGTTTCGTTTGAATCTGCGGGACCGCGCGAAAATATTTTCTTTAATCCGGCGGATACGAAAGTCGGTATCGTGACCTGCGGCGGTCTTTGCCCGGGCTTGAACGACGTGATTCGAAATCTCGTCATGGGGCTTTACCACTCCTACGGCGTGACGCGCATTTACGGTTTCCGCTACGGTTACGAAGGTCTCGTGCCGCAGGGAAATCATGAACCGATGTTGCTCGACCCGGATATCGTTTCCGACATCCACGCGCAGGGCGGAACGATGCTCGCGAGTTCCCGCGGGCAGCAGGATACGCCGACGATCGTCGATACGCTCCAGCGTATGAGCATTGATATTCTTTACGTCGTCGGCGGTGACGGCACATTGCGCGCTGCGCGCGAAATTTCCGATGAGTGCAAGCTCCGCGGGTTGAAAAAATCCGTTATCGGGATTCCGAAAACCATCGACAACGATATCGTTTTGCTCGATAAGAGTTTCGGTTTCGAGTCGGCAGTTTCCGAAGCCGTTAAAGTCATCAACTGCGCACATGCGGAAGCGAAGGGCGCACCGAACGGAATCGGGATCGTAAAACTCATGGGACGCGATTCCGGTTTTATCGCCGCGTATGCGTCACTCGCGAGCTCCGAAGCCAACTTCGTGCTTATTCCGGAAGTGCCGCTCGTGCTCGACGGTCCGACGGGATTTCTCAACATGCTTCGCAAACGCATCGTTGAGCGCGGACACGCCGTTATCGTCGTTGCCGAAGGCGCGGGGCAAAACCTCTTTTCCGGCGATGCCGGACGCGATGCTTCCGGAAACAAACTTCACAACGACATCGGCAAATATCTGCGCGATCGCATCAAGGTCGATATGAAGGAGCACAACGTCGACTGCACCATCAAATACATCGACCCGAGCTACATTATTCGAAGCATTCCTGCGAACGCTTACGACAATGCGTATTGCTCGCACTTGGCACACAACGCCGTTCACGCGGGCATGGCGGGAAAAACCGGAATGCTCGTCGCAATGTGTCACCGTGCGCACGTTCACTTACCGCTTTCGCTCATTGCGAACAAACGCAAAAAAGTCAACGTTACGAGCGAGCTTTGGCGCGGTGTTCTCGAGTGCACCGGACAGCCGGTTTCTTGGGGCGAATAAGTTTTGAGTTCGCCGGAGGAATGAATCTCAGATAATTCGGGATTAGCGTTCGTCCGTTATTCTTTATTCCTAAAAAAAAAAGCGTTCCCGTGAGGAAATCCTCGCGGGAACGCTTTTTTTAGAAACGGAATGAATTATTCCGCGATGATGCGCCAGTGCATTTCTCCGTGCTTGACGGGAAGGGCGGGCAGATTCCAAATGTCCTTCGCGTATTCGGAAATCGTGCGGTCGGACGAGAATTTGCCGACGCGTGCGGTATTGAGAATCGCGGATTTCGCCCACGCGTCCTTGTCGCGGAACGCTTTGTCCACGCGTTCGTGGCATTCCACATAAGCGCGGTAGTCTGCGAGGACGAGGAACGGGTCTCCGCCTTCGAGAAGGCTACGGACAACCGGAGCGAGCGAGCCCGGTGCTTCCGGCGTGAAGTAATCGCTGGCGAGCCAGCCGAGAACGGCTTTGAGTTCTTCGTCGCGATTGTAGTATTCCCAAGGATTGTAGCCGCGGGAACGCAGAGCTTTAACTTCATCGACCGTGAGACCGAAGATGAAGATGTTGTCGTCACCGACTTCTTCCTTGATTTCGACGTTCGCGCCGTCGAGCGTGCCGATCGTGAGCGCACCGTTGAGAGCGAGCTTCATGTTGCCCGTTCCCGAGGCTTCCTTGCCTGCCGTGGAAATCTGTTCGGAAAGATCCGCCGCGGGAATGATTTTTTCCGCGAGGGAAACGCGATAATCCGGAATGAACGCGACTTTGAGTTTGTCGCCCACGCGCGGGTCGTTGTTGATTTTTGCGGCAACGGCGTTAATCGCGTGGATGATGTGCTTGGCGAGTTCATAGCCCGGAGCGGCTTTTGCACCGAAGATGAACACGCGCGGCGTGATGTCGAGCGTCGGATTGTTCAGGATGCGGTGGTAAAGCGTCAGGATGTGAAGCAGGTTCAGGTGTTGGCGCTTGTATTCGTGCAAGCGCTTAATCTGAACGTCGAAGAGTGCGTCCGGAGAAACTTCGATTCCGCAGAGGTTCTTGATGATGCGGGCGAGCTCAACCTTGTTCGCGCGCTTGATGTCCATGTAGGACTTGCGGAAGGCTTTGTCGTCGGCAAATTTTTCGAGCTTTTTGAGCTGGTCAAGATCTGCCGTCCAATCACCGCCGATTTTGGAATCGATGAGTTTGGAAAGCCCGGTGTTGCAGGCACGGAGCCAGCGGCGCGGCGTGATACCGTTCGTCTTGTTGTTGAAACGTTCCGGATAGAGCTCGTATAAATCGTGGAAAAGCGTTTGTTTGAGCAGTTCCGTGTGAAGTGCGGCGACCCCGTTCGTGGAGTGGCAGGTGATGACGGCGAGCGTCGCCATGCGAACCTGTTTCGGGAAACCTTCTTCGATGATGGAAAGTTCGCGTTTCTTCGATTCATCGCCCGGCCATTTCTTTTCGACTTCCATGAGGAAGCGGCGGTTGATTTCGTAAATAATCTGAAGATGGCGCGGGAGCACTTTTTCAAACAACGGCACGCTCCACTTTTCGAGCGCTTCGGGAAGAAGCGTGTGGTTCGTGTAGGCGAAGACCTTCGTGACGATGCTCCACGCTTTGTCCCAGGAGTAGCCTTCGACATCGAGGAGGAGGCGCATCAATTCCGGAATCGCAAGTGTCGGGTGCGTATCGTTGAGCTGGATTGCCGCTTTTTCCGGAAGCGTGTCGAGCGAACCGTTTTCGGCTTTGTGGCGGCGGATGATATCCTGCAACGAAGCGGAAACGAAGAAAATCTGCTGGACGAGGCGGAGCTGGCGTCCGACGGCGGCTTTGTCGTTCGGGTAAAGCACCTTGGAGACGGTTTCGCTACTCGCTTTTTCGTGAATCGCTTCGATGTAAGCGCCTTCGTTGAACTTGTGGAAATCGAAATCGCGCGTGGCTTTGGCTTCCCAGAGGCGGAGGAAATTAATCGTTTTTGCCTTGTAGCCGACAATCGGAATATCCCACGGCACGGCGACGAGCGTTTGCGTGTTGACCCAGCGCGGGCGGAAATTGCCGTTTTCGTCGTAGGAGAGTTCGACATGACCGTAAACCGGAACTTCGAGGCGGCGGGACGCGCGGCGGAGGTGCCACGGGTTGCCGGCGATGAGCCAGTTATCCGCCGTTTCCACCTGATAGCCGTTGACGAACGTTTGGCGGAAAAGACCGAATTCATAGTGAATCCCGTAACCGACGCTCGGGAGGTCGAGCGTAGCGAGCGAGTCGAGGAAGCACGCGGCGAGGCGACCGAGACCGCCGTTGCCGAGACCCATGTCCTTTTCTTCCGCAAAAATCGTTTCGGGATCGAGTCCGAGCTCGCGAATCGCCGCTTCGGCGACATCGAGCAATTCCGCGTTCGCAAGATTATTGCGGAGCAAGCGTCCCATCAAATATTCGATTGAAAGATAGTAGCAACGGCGTGCTTTTTCTTTAACGTGGGTTTCCTGCGTGGTGATGAAGCGGTGGTGCAGGAGGTCGCGGATTGCGCAACTGACGGCAGTAAGCCAGTCGTGATTGGTTGCGGAGGCTGCGTCGCGAGCGAGTGTGCAACGCAAATGATAAAGAATCCACTGTTTAAATGCTTTTACGGCTTCTTGTCCGGATTTGTCGGTGACGGACTGCAATGCCGCCTTGGCTGTCTTTTTGGAAGATGTCGTTTTTGCCATCGTTATTTTTTGTTGTTTGTCTACTTTAATCTTTTTGTGTCCTAGTCAGATTTTGTTAAAGGAAAGATTATTCAATAGAAAAAAAATAGGTTTGGCAACGGAATAGAATATTTGCCGCTTTTTGCCTTCTTCAAAAAAGCACGTTCCCGCGAGCGAAGAGGCTCACGGGAACGTGTTTTTGAAAAAAGAATCGGCAATTATGCTTCTTCGATTTCGGCGATGTCGATTTCTTCTGCGGCGTCGTTTTCGCTGTCCGGTTCGGCGATGCCGTCGAGTTCAATATCGAAAATGAGCGTGGCACCCGGCGGAATGATGCCGACGGCGCGGTCGCCGTAAGCCTGATCTGCGGGAACGATGAGCGTGCATTGCCCGCCGACGCCGAGCAACGGAATCGCTTCTGCCCAAGCCTTAATCAGCTGACCGAGCGGGAGGGAAACCGTTTCGCCTTCGCCCGCGACAAACTGGACGGGAACGCCGTTTTCGTCCTTCGTCGAACTGTCGAAAACTGTGCCGTCGACGAGTTTCCCCGTGTAGCGGACGGAAACCGTGTCGGCGACCGACGGCTTCTTTTCTGTGTCGCCCGCTTTTGTGGTTTTCATCAAAACACCGGAAGGAAGCGCTTTGTAGGCGTCGTCTTCTGCTTGAGCTTTTTGAGCAAATTCTGCACCGATTTTCTTGTTTTCATCGGCAGCGGATTTCATTTCGGCTTCGAGTTGCGCCATCGCGTTTGCCTGCAACTCGTCGATAAACGCCGAGTAGGCATCGTTATTTGCCATGACCTGAGCGGGAATGTCCTGACCTTCGCCCATGAGCGCGAGGCGGAACCCTTCCGCGACGGCGGCGGCATCCGCCTTGGAAATACGAAGCTCTTGGACCAAGCCGCTCTGCTGACCGACGAGCCAGCCCAAACCTTTCAGGAAAAGCTGACGCTGTTCGGGGGTAATTTCGGTTTTCTTCGGTGCCTCTTGCGCGGCGGCTTCGGGCGCGATCGCCGAGGGTTGCGCGGTTTCTTCCGCGGCGGAAACAAACGGGGCTACGGCAAACGCCGCGAGCACGGGAACGAGGGATTTCATTTTGTGAATCATAAGTAAATGTAAAAGCGGCAAGGAGTGTCTGTTTTTTCAAAAATTTTGTCCACCATGAAAAAAGGATTTTTTTGATTCGGGAGGGCGGAAGGCGACGTATTCGGAAGAAATTCGATTTTACACGGCGGCGCGCGGCGGATTCCGGACAAAAAAACTTTCCAAGCGCGGGCGCGGGTCTTACGCTGAGCGGAAATGATTTTCTCGGAAAAAATTACGCGGGAACGCGTGTTCGCGATTGCCGCAGTCGGGCTTTCGACTCTGTGTTATGTTTTGTCGATGCCGGGTGCGGATATTGCCTCGCTGGCGTGGGTTTGGGCGGTGCCGATGGCGCTTTGGGCGGCAACGCGACCGACCTGGAAGAGTTGGCTTTTCGGCGCGGCGGTTTGCGCGTATTTGAGCGGTGTGCTGACGCTGATTTGGCTTCGCCACGTCTATCCGCCGTTGGGCTGGCTGGCGGTTTTTCTCTTGCCGTTGGGGTATTCTGCTTTTCCGTTTTTGTGGTTTGTCGCGCTGCGAATGATTTTTCCGGCGAGCGGAAAAGAACACGGATTTTTTTCGCGTTTGCTGAACTTGCTCGGGCTTGCCGGACTTTGGATTTTGCTCGAATGGGTTTTGACATGGTTTCTTTCGGGGTTCCCGTGGATGCCGCTTGGCGCAACGCAGTGGGAGCGCCCGGCGATGCTTGCTTATTGTCCGTGGACGGGAACGGCCGGCGCGAGTTTTCTGATTATTTTTTTCAATCTCGGAGTGGCGCGCTACGCACGGCATTTGGTCGTTGAGGCAAAAATCTGGCGCGTGCGTCCGGGCGATTCGCAGTCGATGTTCAGCTCTCTGCGCAGCATTTGCCCGGAGTTTTACTGCGCGCTGATTCCGGTTTTGCTCTCGGTTTTCGTGTATTGGAATTCCTGTTTGGATTTTGCAAAAAATAACGAAAAATACTTTGTGTTTGCTGCCGTTCAGCCGGATTTTGACCCGAACGAAAAGTGGGATTCATCGCGAACTTCCGCGTGTGCCGCTGTTCTGGACGAGTTGACGCTTGCCGCGGCAAAAGGCGTTCCCGCGCCGGATTTTATTCTTTGGCCCGAGGCGGCTCTACCGTTTCCCGTCGATTTGCCCGGCTACCGCGAGTGGATTGAAGAACTTGTCGCTCAAGCGGGAACGCCGCTTGTTTTCGGCGGGATTTGCAACGGGAACGACGAAAAAACGTATTATAATTCCGTGCACGTCGCTTATCCGAAATCCGGAATTTCCGACGTGTTTTACGCGAAGCGGCATCTTGTGCCTTTCGGCGAATATTTGCCGTTTGCGGATTATTTGCCGTTCCGGAAAATCGTGCCGGCGGCAGCGGATTGCCTCGCGGGAACGTCCGACGAGCCGATTCGGATTTATCTGAAAAACGGATCGTTTTCGATGGGGGCGCTTGTGTGCTACGAAGATGTTTTTCCGGAGCTCGGGCGCGATCTCGTCCGCCGCGGAGCGGATTTCCTTGCCGTGGTTACTAACGACGCGTGGTATGGAAGAGAAGCCGGCGCGTATCAGCACGCGGCTCATTCCGTGATGCAGGCAGTGAGCCTCGGCGTTCCCGTGGTGCGTTGCGGGAATGCGGGTTGGAGCGGGTTGATCAATCCGCTCGGGCACATGGCGGTGATGACGGAAAATAACAAGCTGGACGGAACGATTTATTTTCGCGGACAAAAGAGCTTTGAGGTCCACGGCTGGCGGCGTTTCGACGAAGACGGGAACGTGCTCGGCGCGGGCGGACGCACATTTTATGCACGCCACGGCGAGTGGTTCGTTACGCTTGGCGGGCTTCTTTTCCTTTCCGCCTACCTGCGCAACCGCCGCTGGCGCAAAAAAAATTCGTAGGAGTAAAATTACTCCTACGAACTCGGGGAAATTTTCCTTACGGGAACAGTGTCCGCGTTTTTACCCGAAGAAAATATCTTCGAGCGCGAGGCAGATCGTATGGTAAACGGGAAGATGAAGTTCCTGAATTTTGAACGTCGCCGTATCGGGAACACAGATACATACATCCGCGAGTGATTTCAGCTTTCCTCCGGTCGCTCCGGAAAGCCCGATGGTCGCTAAGCCTTTGGCGCGGGCGACCTGCATCGCGTAGCCGACGTTTTTGGAATTTCCCGATGTCGAAAGTCCGAGCAAAACGTCTCCTTTGTTACCCAAACCCCAGACGAGTTGGGCGTAGCCGTAATACGGATCGCAGTCGTTCAGCCACGCCGTGTTGATTGCTCCGAGACTGTGGAGCGGAATCGCGGGCAGGGCATCCTGCAACTGCGAGGCGAGTTCTTCGCCGAGGCGTTCCCGCGCATCGGGTTTCAGCGGACGCTTTGAGCAAAAGCCTTTAAGCAATTCGCCGGAAATATGGTCTGCGTCTGCGGCACTTCCGCCGTTCCCGCAGATGAGCAGTTTCCCGCCGTTGCGGTAGGATTCGGCGAGCACGTCGACGGCGCGCTGGATATCGTTCCCGCAGGCTTCGAGGACAGGATAGCGGGAAATCAGAAATTTAATTTGGGGATGAAGCGGCATTTTGGGAAAAAATTAGAAATGAAAAAGTAGGAATCAGGAAGGTTTTCTTATCCCTAATTCCTCGCTCTTAACTCTTTTCTTATTTGTAGAACGCGTTGATTTTTTCGGAAACGTCCTTGTAGGTCGAATCTGCCATGTAGAGCGCTTTGTATTCGGCGATAGCTTCTTCGCGTTTTCCGGATTTTTCCAAAGCGTCGGCAAGTTCGTAAATCACGTCTTTTTTCAGCTCGTTCATCAAACCGATTTCGCCCTTGGCGACGGCAAGCTGGTCAGCGGCGAGGTCGTATTTGCTGCCCGCGATGAACGCACGTCCGAGATTGAGCATCGCCAGATGGCGGTTTTTCGGCGAACGCTGTGCAAGTTGGAGTTCGCGAATTGCGCCGTTGATGTCCCCGGAGGAGAGCAACATCAAACCGAGATCGTAGCGATAGTTGTAATCGTTCGGGTATTTTTCGACGAGCGTCTGGATCGCCTGCAGTTTATAGGCTTTTTCCGCTTCGCGGAGTTTTTCCAAATAGTCCGCATATTCGGCGTTCCCGGGATTTTCGGCGACGACTTTTTCGGCGGCGCGGATGCAGTTTTCGTAGTTTTCCGTCGTGAGCGAGTGTTCGAGTTTTTCAAGCGTTGCGTCGGTTTTTCCGTTGGTCGTTTGGCGTGCCTGCTGAATTGCCCAAATTGCGGCATTGAGGTCGCCCGCAATTTTGTAGTTGCGGGAAAGATCGCGGAAGATTTGCGTGTTTTCGGGATCGGCTTGTGCGGCTTCGAGGAGTTTCGGAATTTCCGCCGCTGCCGATTCCGCGTCGGAAACGACACGGGATTTCTTTTCAAGTTCCAACGCTTTGTCCTTGTCGGCGATTTTGCTGCGGTAGTCACCGTCGTTGTCCCAGCTTTTCTTCATCGTCATTTTGACGGAAACTTGGCGGGCGAGTTCCTGCAAATCGCCGTCGCCGGGGAATTTCTTCAAAGCTCCGTTGACGGCTTTTTCCGCGCGGTCGCCGTCACCATCGTTCAAATAAGCGTTGACGAGGAGTTTGTAGTTTTCCGTTTTGGGCTCAACGGCGACGATTTCCTCGTAGGCGAGAGCGACGGCGTCCCAAAGCCCGAGCGTTTCCGCCGCCGCCGCGAGCAATTTATTGGCGGGAATATCGAAAGGATTTTTCGCGAGCATTTTTTCCGCGTGTTCCATTGCCGCCGTCGGGTTGGACTTGGCGACGGAGGATTTTCCCGCCAAAGAAACGGAGCTGAGCAGTTTCCCGAAACCGCTTCCCGCCGGCTTGTTCCCGCAAATCGCTTTTTGCGCCCGGCGGAGAATGCGGCGCACTTCCGTGCATTCCGGATGTCGACCGAGAACAGCTTGGCAGGTTTCTGCAGCAAATTGCGGATTGCCGCGTGCAATGGCGTTTTCTGCGGCGGCGATTTGTTTTTGTTCGCGGGGATCGATTTCTTTCAGGAGAACTTTGGGCATGAGCGTAATGTTGTAAAGGGTTTTCAAAAAGCTTTGAGAAAGAAGAAATGATGCGCGCTCCCTTGTGGTTTTTCAAGAAAGGAATGGCTTCGGAACAAAGAATTAGAAACCGAAAGCGGGGAACGGAAATACGTTTCCGCCGCTCTGATTCCTACGCGTCGTTCCGAAATTTCGGAAATTTTAAAATTCCACGCCGAGCATGAGCGAGCTTAGCCCGGAGCCGATTCCGAGCAAGGCGGCTTTCTCGCCGGATTTGAACGTTCCCGCTTCGGCGTAAAGCGCAAGTGTCGCCGGAAGTGAGACGGATCCGACGTTCCCGAGGCGATCAAAACTGCGGCGGTCCTTCGCGGGATCGAGCCCGAGTTTCGCAAACAGCGCGGACGAATGACGCACGCCGACCTGATGCGTAATAACGTGCGCGGGAACGTTTTCGTCCCAGCCCGTTTCTGCCTTGAAATCCGCCCACGCACGCGCGGCGAGGTCGATTCCCGCTTCGAGCAGTTTTTCCGAATCCGTCTGCATGGCGAGCGCGTTTCCGCTCGTGTCGCCCTCGCAAAGGCGGTTCGCGTCAGAATCCGTTGCAACAATTCCGCCGATGAGTTTCGGCGAACCTGCGGGAGCGAGGTCTTCGCGCGCAAGCACGGCGGCAACCGCTCCGGCTCCGATTGTGAAATTCGCAAAATACGGCTTGATGGAATTGCGCGTCAGTGTTTCGTCGGAATTGAGTTTCGCAATCGTGTTTTCAACGAGCGGGCGTCCGTTTTCGCCGGAGCAAATAAGTGCGCGGCGAATTTGCCCGCTCTCAATCATGTTGGCGGCAACGACCATCGCATTCAGGAAGCCGAGACACGCATTGGAAACGTCAAAAATCATCGTGCGTTGCGTCAGCCCGAGCAAGCCATGCACATAGGCGGCGGTGGACGGCTCGAGTCGGTCTCGGCAGACGGCGGAGTGAATCAGCAGGTCGATGTCTTCCGGTCGCGTTCCCGCCGCGTGCATCGCCTTTTTCCCTGCCATGGCGGACGCCTGCGACGGAAGCGTCGGGCGGCTCCAAAAACGGCGTTCCCGGATTCCCGTCATCAGTTCGAGACGTCCCTGCGGGAGTTTCAGGCGGCAGTAAACGGGCGCGAGTTTTTCTTCGAGCAACTCGGAGCTCCAAACTTCGTCGGGAAGTTCGACCGCCATGCGTTCAATGACTGTTCGGGAAAATTTCATGCGCACATCCTCCCGCAAAAGCCGTTCCGAGGCGATAAAAAACGGCTTTTTTCCTTTGCCTCCGCCGCGTTTTATAAAAAAAATGCAACACCGTATGAAATTGATGGTTTTGGACGGAAACAGCATTGTTAACCGCGCATTTTACGGCGTGCGGCTTCTGACCACGCGCGACGGCATACCGACCAACGCCGTTTACGGTTTTCTCACGATTCTTTCCAAGCTCCTCGACGAGAGCAAACCCGACGCGCTTTGCGTTTGCTTCGATGTGCACGCGCCGACGTTTCGCCACGAAAAATACGCCGATTACAAAGCCGGTCGCCGACCGATGCCGGATGAACTTCGCCCGCAAATCCCGCTCCTGAAAGAAGTGCTCGCCGCGATGCGCGTTCCCGCATACGAACTCGCCGGCTGGGAAGCGGACGATTTGCTCGGAACCATCGGCGTGCATTGTGAGGCGGCGGGTTGGGATTGCGAAATTGTTACGGGAGACCGCGACAGCCTTCAGCTCGTTACCGAGCGCGTTCACGTCAAACTCGTCGTTTCCCGCATGGGGAAAACCGAAACCAAGGAATTTTCCCCGGCGAGTTTTTTTGAAGCCTATGGCTTCGTTCCCGCGCAAATCGTGGACTTGAAAGCGCTGATGGGCGATTCGTCGGACAACATCAAAGGCGTTGCCGGAATCGGCGAAAAAACGGCGACGGAGCTTATTAAAAAATTCGGACCGATTTCTTCCGTCTATGAAAATTTGGATACAATCGACGTTTCCGCTTCCGTGAGAAAAAAACTCGAAGCGGGACGCGAAAGCGCCTTTGAATCGTATGACTTGGCGACGATTCGCACGGACGCTCCGATTGCGTTTTCTCCGGAAAAAAATCTGCGCGTCGAGCCGGATGTTCCCGCTCTTTACACGCTTTTCAAAAAGTTGGAATTTTCCAAGCTCATTGCTAAGTGGAATCTCGCTCCCGCAGACGGCGGGAACGACGATTTGCCGCTTTTCGCAAGCGGAGAAAGTGCGGCGGAAAAATCGGACGGCGTTCCCGCGCTTGCCGAAATTTCGTCGTTGTCGGAATTTCTTACACATTGCGAGAAGCAGGAGCGTGTCTATGTTTTTTCGGATACAAAATCAGAAAATCCGCTTGCCTCGCTCGCAGTGGTCGCGGGAACGCGTGTCGCGGAAATTTCTTCGGAAAAATTTCCTCCGGCGGATTTTCGCGCTTTTTCGGAAAAATTTTTCGGCGGAAGCGTCAAAAAAGTCGCGCACGACGTAAAAGCGTTGATGCGGGCGTGCCTTGCCGCCGGGCTTCCATCCGACGGTTTTGTTTTCGACACCGCGCTTGCCGCGTATTTGCTGGAACCGACACGCGCGGTTGCTCCGCTTCCGGAGGACGTTCCCGCAACCGCACGCGCGCTCCTTGTGAAAGAATTTTGCGAAGCGCAAATTCCGGCACTGGACGCGGCGGGCTTGGCAAAACTTTATCGTGAAATCGAATTTCCTCTTTGTGCCGTGCTCGCGGAAGCGGAACACGTCGGAATTGCCGTCGACCGAGAAAAACTTGAGGCGTTTTCCCGCGAAACGGATACTCGCGCGCAAGCGGCACAGAGCGAAGTTTTCTCGCTCGCGGGAACGGAATTTAACCTAAATTCCCCGAAGCAACTCGGCGAAGTTCTTTTTGAAAAACTCGGTTTGCCGGCGAAGAAAAAGACGAAAACGGGCTATTCCACCAACGCGGACGTGCTCAAAGAACTGGAACCGCTTCACCCCGTTGTCGGCAAAATCGGAGAATTTCGTCAATTCTCGAAACTGAAAACCATTGCCGACGGTCTAATCGACGCGATCGCCGCTGACGGGCGTATTCACACGACGTTTAACATGACGATTACCGCTACGGGGCGCCTCAGTTCTTCCGACCCGAATCTTCAAAATGTGCCGACGCGCGGCGAACTCGGAAACGAAATGCGGAAAATGTTTGTCGCCGAACGCGGGAACGTGTTGGTCGATGCCGACTATTCGCAAATCGAATTGCGCGTGCTGGCGCACATTTCCGGCGACGCCGCGATGCAAAAAGCATTTCGCGACGGGGAAGACATTCACACCGTGACGGCGTGCCAGATTTTCCGCGCCGTTCCCGTTCAGATTACGCCGCTCATGCGCCGCCACGCCAAAGCGGTGAATTTCGGAATCGTTTATGGAATCGGCGAATTTTCGCTCGCGCAGGATCTCGGCGTCGCCCGCCGTGATGCGAAGCGCTATATCGAAAATTATTTGGAAAAATATTCCGGAGTGCGCGACTACATGAAAAACGTGGTCGAAAAAGCGAAGTCGGACGGTTTCGTCTCAACTTTGCTCGGACGCCGCCGCGCCATGCCCGAACTCGCTTCGTCCAACCACAACGTGCGTGCTTTCGGCGAACGCGTGGCGCTCAATGCGCCGATTCAGGGAACTGCGGCGGACATCATTAAAATCGCGATGCTCCGCGTGCACAAGCGCTTGAAAAAAGACGTTCCCGCGGCAAAAATCGTTTTGCAGATTCACGACGAGTTGCTGGTCGAGGTTCCCGAAGCGGAAGCCGAAACCGTGAAAAAACTGCTTTCGGAAGAAATGTCTGCGGCGTTCCCGCTCGCCGTTCCGCTTGTCGCCGATTCCGCTTCCGGCAAGAGTTGGGCGGATGCGAAATAAAAAAAATCGGCGAACAGATTTTCGTTCGCCGATTTTTTTCTTCCCGTCGCCCGGATTAATTCCGAATTTCAAATTCGCGGACGAGAAGCCATTCCGCCTGCGCTTGCGTGACGCGCAGACGTAGCGCTTTGACTTGCGTTCCCGCAGGAAGTTCGGCATCGGCAAATCCGTGCGAAAATTCTGCGACCGGTAGCCACGTTTTGCCGTCGGGCGAAATCTCCAAAACGCCGGAGTGAAGCCGGTCTCCGCCGCCGCCGGTTTCGTTTTTCCCGGTGATGCAACTGACGTGTTTCGGCGTTTGAGTTTGTTCAAAAACCACGGCAACGGTGTCGCCGACGCGCGCACCGCCGTTTGCCCAATAGACGGCTTCGCGGGAACCGTCGAAGGCACGGGAAGGCACGTTTCCGGCTTCCGTGTTGAGTGTTGAAATAACTTTGGCTTTCGGCAAATTCAGGAAACGCTCGTTGATTCTTCCGAGCGAGCCATCCGGGAAAACGGTGCGAGCTCGGACGCATACGGCTACGTCGCCCGCGGGAACGGGAACGCACACATCCGGCGCGGCACTCTGCGATTCCGCCGTCGGTTCATTTCCGTCGAGCGTGAAAACGACTTTCGCGTTTCGCAGGTCCGGGCGGAAGCGGAGTTGTCCGTTTTCGACGAGAATCTGGACAGCTTCCGGGCGACGGTAGTTTACGTCGGCTTCGCCGAAGCGCGCGTATTGGTGCACCATGCGGTTTTGAAAATCTTCCCACGAGCGCAGTTCCTGCGGCGTCCACGTCGCTTCGGCGAGAGCGGAAATGCGCGGAGCAAGCATATATTCGGCGTGTTTTTCGTTGGGAATGTATTCTGTCCAAAGGTTTGCCTGTCCGCCGAGAATGTGTTTGTGGAATTTCGCGGGAACACCTTCCGTCGGGTTGAATTCGTAGGCGCGTTCGAGCGGGATAAATCCGCCGAAAGAGCGCGGCTCGCCGGAATGTGCCTGCGAGTAATCGTAGTAGCAATGCGAGTTCGGCGACATCACGACATCGTGTTGCATTTTTGCGGCTTCTACGCCGCCTTTTGCGCCGCGCCAGCTCATGACCGTTGCTTCGGGAGCGAGTCCGCCTTCGAGAATTTCGTCCCAACCGATGAGGCGTTTCCCGCGTTGCGAAAGCACTTTTTCCATGCGGCGGATAACGTAGCTTTGCAACTCGTGCTCGTTTTTCAGGTTTTCCGCACGAATTTTAGCTTGGCACTTCGGGCAGTTTTCCCAACGAATTTTCGGGCATTCGTCTCCGCCGACATGAACGAATTTTCCCGGAAAAAGTTGTGTGACTTCGTCAAAAATATTTTCCCAAAAAGTGTAAACGGCTTCGTTCCCTGCGCAGTAAACATCGTCGGAAACGCCGCCGATGAGGCGGATTTCATACGGTCCGCCCGTGCATCCGAATTCCGGATACACGGAGAGCGCGGCAACGGCGTGCCCGGGAAGTTCGATTTCGGGAACGACGGTGATATTGCGCGACGCGGCGTAGCGGACGATTTCGCGAATTTCATCCTGTGAGTAAAACCCGCCGTAGCGACCGGCTTTGTCGTAGTGTTCGGACTGATTCGGCTCCAATCCGAAGCCGATGTGTTCGCGCCACGCCGCCTGTTGCGTGAGTTTCGGGTATTTTTTGATTTCGATGCGCCAGCCTTGATCGTCCGTCAAATGCCAATGCAGCGTGTTGATTTTTTGCGAAGCGAGCACGTCGATGAGTTTTTTTATCCATTCCACAGATTGGAAGTGGCGAACGGAATCGAGCATGAACCCGCGCCACGCGAAACGCGGATAATCGACGATTTTGCAGGGCGGGAGCGAGATTTCGCCGTTCCCGTCGGCTTCGCGCGGGAATATTTGAAAGAGTGTCTGAATCGCGTAAAAGTAACCGGCGTAAGTGTTTGCCGAAAGTTTGATTTTCCCGTCGCCGATTTCGAGGACGTAGCCTTCGGCGTTCCCGCGAATGATTTCCGGATTTTCAAGCGAAGCGAAAATGATTTTTTCTCCGCCGATTTTTAATTTTTTTTCGCGGGCGGCGTTTAGGAAATAGGCGGCGGCGCGTCTGGCGGATTCGGTGTCGATGACGCGGATTTTTCCGTCGTTCGCGTCGGTTAGGACGACCGGTGTAGCGGACGTTTTTTCGACGGAAACGGGCAAGGGAACGAGACCTTCGATTGCCGTTGCGGGAACGTTTATCGAGCAAAAGCAGAACAGGGCGGAGGCGAGAAAATGTTTCATGCCGGAAATCTTGGCGGATTTTTCCGTGAATTGAAACTCCTAATCGCCTCGGGATCCGCTAACGGTGAATGTCGCTTTTCGCCGATTTTTGATACTCGGCCGCGAGTGTCGCTAAACGTTTTATTTGAAGAATCGGTGTTCGGAGATGAGGTCAAGCGTGCGTAAATCGGCGTTCCCGCGCGTGCGTGAAAAATCGCGGAAAAGGATAAACGCCATGAAAATCAGCAGAAGCGCGACAAATGCGGTTTGAATACCGGAAAGAATGTTGCGCGGGAGCGGTTTGCGGCGGATTCGTTCGATTGTGGCAAAAAGAATGTGCCCGCCGTCGAGCACGGGAACGGGAAGCAGATTCAGAAACGCGAGATTGATGTTAATCAGAATCGTCAGCATGATCACGCGGCGAAGGTCAAACGAAAGCTCGTAGTAAGTGTCGGCAATCGAGAAAATGCCGTTCAGGTGCGAGACTCCGATGTCGGACTTCGGATTAACGAGGCTGGCGACAGATTCGTAAGTAACTTCGACGGCTTCCGCAATTTGTGTCCACGGCGCGACGCGGACGTATTTTTGCGGGAACGCGAGCGGCAAACCCGCGCGGAGAATTTTTTGCTCGGGAATGCTCTCCGCCGTGGCGTCGCCGACGGAAATGATGGTTTGTTCTCCGTTCGGGAGATCGAGAAAAAGCGTCAGTTCCTGCTTGCTTTCGGCAAAGCGGGCGAGGTCGGCAGGCGAAGCGACGGCGACGATTCCGCTTGTTTTGCTCGAAATGCCGGAAATTTTCGTGCCCGGCGGGCAGGATTCCGCAAACGCGGAATCGGGCGGGAGCGTGTTGAGCACGCGCAGATTGTTGCGCACGGCTTTCTCGGAAAAGTCTTCGAGCTTGTCCGGCACGGGAACGAGCTGCAACTCGCGGAGTTGTCCGTTTTCTTCAAACGAAATTTTTCCGAGTTCGCGCACGGACGGGATTTTTTTCGGCGTGAGCGCGATGACGGTTTCTTGGGCGGGAACGCCGCGCGCAACGGTAATCGAAACGGTTTTTCCGTCGGATTTTTCGAGAAGTTCCGCAAACTGCGAAAGCGAGTAAACGCGGTGCTCCTCCGCTTCGCCGGGAAGCGTGATGGCGAGAACGCGGTCGCCGTCGAGAAATCCTTCCGGAAGTGCGACTTTGCCGCCGCGGTCGGAAACGATGAGCGGCATCATCGGCTCAATGCCGAGTGTGCGCACGAAATCTCCGCTTCGCGGATTGTAGGCGACGAGTTCCGGAAAGACTTCGAGGGAAAATTCTTTTTCTCCGCGCCGGATTTTCAGCGTGGCGGAGGGTTTCCCGTCTTCCGTCCGTCGCGTTCCCGTGGCGATTTTCATCGTAATGTCTTTAAACGATTCCACGGGAACGCCGTCGATTTCGGTGATACGGTCGCCGGGCAAAATTCCGGCTTTGACGGCGGGAGAAATTTCGGCAACACCCGGGCGGACTTCGAGCTTCGGAATTGTGTTGCCGACAATGTTGCTCGAAATGCCTTCCACTTCCGGCGTTTTGGCAATCCACAAAATTACGGCGCAGAGCACGGCGAAAAGCACGTTGAAAAACGCGCCCGCCGCAAACACGACGACTTTGTCCGCATATGAAAGCGGCTTCGCGGGAACGCTTTTCGCATCTTCTGTTTTCCCTTCAATCATTTCCATGTCGGCAAGTTGCGGGATCGCGACGTAGCCGCCGATCGGGAGCAGCGAAATGCGATATTCCGTTTCTTTGCGCTTCCAACCGAAAATTTTCGGTCCGAAGCCGATGGAAAAGCGTTCGACTTTCAGCCCGCGCGATTTCGCGGCGAGAAAGTGCCCGAGTTCGTGAACGAAAATCGAGCCTCCGAAAAACAGAATGATGTAGAAAATTCCGCGTGCGGAGAGCAGGGCGGAAAGGATTTGTTCCGGCATTTTTAGTGGATGATGATTAAACGGGGAATTGGAAAATTAAACGTTTTCGGCGGATTCGTCGTGTGCGTTTTTCAGTTCTCTGTCTTTATTTTTTTTCGCATAGAAGCCGCCGTCGCGCGGAGTGCCGCGAAACGTGATTTTGTCCTTTTTTCGCAGGCGGAGCGTGTGGCGCGTGGCGGATTTTATCGTGCGCTGAAAATGCGCGGCGATGGCGTAGTGGTTCGCTCCCGGGTGTTCGCGGATGAACTCGAGAACGAGTTCGCCGGTCATACGTTTCGGGGCAAAAGTGTCGGTATTTTCCGGGTTTTGTAGAAATTTCAAACCGTCGGGTTTCAGAAAATAGCCGCCTTTGTTGAGCGAGCCGCGAAATTCGATGAAATTCCGGTAGCGCAGTTCCGTCGTGAAACGGCTGATGAGTTTCATCGTTTTATCGAAGAACGCTGCGAGCTTCGGCGAATTGACGCCCTGATTCAACGCGACGTAGCGTAAAATTGAAAATACCGTCAGCGTTCCCGCGCCGCTTTCCGCGTCCTTTTGTTCAAAATCCTGCGGATGCGTCGGCGGTTCCGGTTCAGCGTAAACCAAGAGCGATTTTTTCGACGGAATCGGGCTTGGGTTGGCTCGCCGTCTTTTTCTGATACTCATAAAAATTTCTGATGGCGAAATTTTACGGAATGCGCTGTTCGTCGAAATCAATCATGTCGGCGAACGAAATGATGTCGGTGCGGTCGAGCGCGTCCATTTTGCGTTTGGCGTCGTTGAGCGCTTCGCGTCCCATTTCGCTCATGCCTTTTTGCACGCATTCGCGGTTCCATTTTGCGACGCGAAGGTCTTTCGGGAAAATTTCGAGGAGTTTCGCATCGAGCGCGGCGTTGTCGTTCCCGCATTCGCGCACGGCCTCGACGACGCTTTGCGGATCGATGCCGAGGTGAAGGCAAAGGAAGCGGTCAAAACCCTTGCAAAAATTGCGTTGGTAGGATTTCGGCAATTTCCCTGCGAGGTGTTTGCGGATTTTTGCGATGAAGCGCGGCAAGTGCAACAAGCCCGTTTCTTTGTGCGGAATGTAGGGCGAGGGCAAGTCGAGGCAAATTTCGCCCGTTGCCGTGCTGTAGAGCATATTCGGATCGTCTGTCGGTGTAGGTTGGATCATAGGGAGAATAGGTTTTTGTCGTTATTTCATCATTACGGGTTCACCGAGATGTTTCGGCGAACGCATGAAAAGGATGTCGGCGACGGCGGCGACGCGCGCGAGGCGTTCCCGCAACCAAAGTTTAATTTTGTAGCGTAGCGGCGGATTGTCGACCGCGACGAATCCGACGGCGTCGATACCGCGGGAACGCGCAAGGAAAACGGCACGTTCGCAGTGAAACGCCTGCGAAACGACGACGAATTTTTCCTGTCCGAAAATTTCGCGTGCACGAATTACCGAATCCAGCGTGCGCAGTCCCGCGTAGTCGCAGTAAATTTTTTCTGCGGGAACGCCGAGGCGGACGAGTGCGTTTTTCATCGCTTGCGGCTCGTTGTAATTGTGCGTGCGGTTGTCGCCGGAAACGATGATGCGCTCGATTTTTCCGGAGTCGAAAAGGCGCTTCGTCGCGGCGATGCGGTTTGCAAAATAAATGTTAATGCCGCCGCTGCGCGTGGTCGGCGCCGTTCCGAGAACGAGCGCGGTTTGCGTTGCGGGAACGTCTTCCGGGTTTTCAAAAACGAATTTTTCACCGGTCGCCACAAGCAGGTTGCAGGCGATGATTGTTCCCGCGACGAGCAAAACGCACGCGAGTGTGCAGAGTTGCACAAGGCGCGATTTCACGAGTTTTTTCAGAAAAGGCAACATTCGGGTTTCTCTGAAAAAAATCAGTTTTTAACCAACGCGGAAAAAACGATGTCGGCAGCAAGCGAATCAAGTGCCCGGCTTAGCGTGCGCACGTAGGCTGCGTGGTCGTTCGGCTTTTCGACGGGAATCGAAGTTTTGAAAATTCGCGAAGTCGTAGCGGTTCCGGTTTTTCCGGAAATCAGCGTGTAGAGCGCGGAAATTTCGACGTTCCCGTCGAGCTCGCCGTCGAAGCGTTCAAAAACAACCTGAATGCGCGTCGTTTCGTCGATTGTGATTTTTTCGCGGACTGCGGCGGCGTGCGCGGCGCAACGCAGGGCAAGGTTGCGGGCGACTCCGCGCGCGAGCGGTTCGCCCCAGCGGTTTATTTCGCTACGCGAAATGAGGTTTCCGTCGCGCGTAACGATTTGCGGAACGTCGAGATACGACGGAATCGAAATGCGACCGAAAGGAACCTGCGGGAACGTTTCGGAATCTGCGGGAGCGGCGTCGTCGGAAAGCACATAATATTTTGGCGCGTGCGTGTCGGATTCTCGCGGGAACACGGAAATATTGCAGGCGGAAAGGTGAGCGAGCGCCAGCGCGGCGACGGGAAGGAAGATTTTTTTCATATTTTATCTAAAAAATTATTTGGTGTGCGGCGGTTTTTCGCCGGAGGAAATTTGAACTTGGAGAAACTCGGCGAGGGAACGAACGGCGCGTGCGGCGTCGTTGATTTGCACGAGCGCGTCGCCGAATTCCTGCCCGATAGAGCCTTGTCGCGGCGTGACGAGTGTTTGGAAATTTTGAATTGCGAGGCTGATTTCGGAGAGCGTGGAACGCAGGTCGGCAAGGCTTTGTTTGATTTCTTGGGCGACGGGATCGACTTGGTCTGCGATGTGCGCGGAGAGCGTGTCGATGTTGCAAATCAGGCGGTTCGCGTTGGCGACGGCGTTTTTCAGCTCCGGCGCTTCGAGAAGCGTCGCGGCGGAGTCCGTGAGGCGCACGACGTTGGCGTTGATTTTTTCAAACTCGATTTCGCCGAGGCTCTGATTGATGCGTTCGGCGGTTTGTTTGAGTTGGGCGGAAAGTTCGGAGAATTTTGCGTTTGAAAGGTCTTGGAGAATGGTCGAAACCGCTTTCATCATTTGTGAAGTGTTTGACGGAACCGCCGGAATTTCGGGAACGTCGAACGCCTCCGCTTCGCGGTGAAGAATAATCGGCGTTCCCGGCATAAAATCCAAATCGACGTAGAGTAATCCCGTGACGATGCTGGTGAGTTGGAGCCGGGCGCGCAAACCTTCCAGAATCGCTTCGTCGAGTTTTTCGCGGCGCAGGCTTTCGTTCGGCGTGTTTGCGTTGGAGTGGTCGATTTCGATTACCACGGGAACGGAAAGGTCTTCCGCGCGGGAGCCGCGCAACTGCATTTTAATGCTTTTGACGCTTCCGACTTTTACGCCCTTGAATTTGACGGCGGAGCCGATGTCGAGCCCGTTCAGCGAGTCCGAGAAGTAAATCACGAACTGCGCTTTGTCGCGGTTGAAGGAAAATTTTCCGAAGAAAATAATACTTGCAAGAAGCAATACGCCGAAAACGACGGTGAAAATTCCGATGGCGGTTTTGTTGGAAGAATGACTCATGGTTTTTTAGATTTAAGCATCAAATATCGAGTATCAGGTATTGTGTTCAAAGTTTTTGCACTGCTGAGCAAAAACTTCAGGATTTGGTTTGGTGCTCGATGTTTGAGGCTCCTGATTTGAAATTGTTCCCGCGCGGGAAAGGAAGTAGCGGATGTCGGCGGGCGCGGTTTCGCGGAGCTCGCGCGGGTCGCCGAGCGCTCCCGCCGTTTTGGTGGCGGAATCGAGGAAAAGAGCGCGGTCGCCGACGGCGAAAATGCTGTCGAGTTCGTGCGTAACAATGACGATGGTTGTGTCGAGCGCGTCGCGAATGTTCAGCGTGAGGTCGTCGAGCTCTTTTGACGCGATCGGGTCGAGCCCGGCTCCGGGTTCGTCGAAAAAGAGAATTTCCGGATCGAGCGCAATCGCGCGGGCGATAGACGCGCGTTTTGCCATGCCGCCGGAAATTTCCGCCGGATATTTGTCAGCGGCACTTTCGAGTCCGACGAGGGCGAGTTTGTAGCGCGCCACCTCGCGGCGTTCCCGCGTGTTTAATTCGGAAAATTCTTCGAGCGGAAGCATAACGTTTTCAAGAAGCGTCATCGAAGACCAGAGCGCGCCGCCTTGATACATGACTCCGATGCGTTGCCGCAAAGCGGTTCGTTCGTTTTCCGTGCAACGGTTGAGATTTTTCCCGAAGAGAAAAATTTCGCCTGCGCGCGGTTGTTGCAAGCCGATAAGGTGACGCAAAAGCGAGGATTTTCCGCAACCGCTTCCGCCCATGATGATGAAAATTTCTTTCGGAAAAATCGAGAAATTCAAGTCGCGCATAATCGGTGCGTCAAAGCCGTATGCCATCGAGAGATTGCGGACCTCGATAATCGGTTTTTCTGTTGGCGTTCCCGTCATGGCTTAAAATCCGATAATGTTGAAAACAACGGCGAAAATTCCGTCGCCGATGACAATGAGCGTGATACCGAGCACAGCGGCGGAGGTCGCCGCTTCGCCGACGGCGAGCGAACTCTTTCCTGCCGTCATTCCGCGATAGCAGCCCGCCCATGCGACGAGCCAGCCGAAGAACACACTTTTAATCAGCCCGGAAAAAAGATGTTCCAGATTCATTGTCAGCACGGTTTGGTTCCAGAACTGCTCCGGCGTTACACCCATGGAGGAAACGACGGCGAATCCGCCCAAAAGCCCGAGAACATCGGAGTAAAGCGTGAGGAGCGGCATCATGAGCGTCAGCGCAATCATGCGCGGGAGCACCAGATATTCCACGGGATTGATTCCGAGCACGCGCAGCGCGGAAATTTCTTCGCTCGCCTGCATACTTCCGATTTGCGCCGCAAACGCCGACCCCGTGCGCCCGCACATAATCACGCTTGTCATAATTACGCCCATTTCGCGATACATCGCGATTGCGATGAGGCTGACAACGTAAATGATTGCGCCGAAACGCTCCAACTGCATCGCCCCGATGTAGGCGAGAATCATTCCCGTGATAAAGGAAATCAGCGAAATGATGGGCAATGCGTCAATTCCGCAACCTTGGATGAAATAAAGCACGTCGCGCCCGCGATAACGCGCTTTCCCGCGAAAAAGTTTTCCGAATGCGGCAATGGTTTCTCCGAGGAAATTCAGTTGCTTGCGGGCGTTTTCCGCGACTTGCGTGACGCGTTCTCCGATGTGGTAAAAAATATCGCTTTCGTTCGCGTTCCCGTGCGTTTTCGTTCCCGCGTTTGCGGAATCCGAAGCGAGTTCCGTCAGGCGGCGAATGTCTGCAGGCAGCGAATCCAAGTCGGTAGCGATGTTTTTTTCACGGCAAAAAGAAATACATTTCAGCAGGTAGCAAATCAGCGCGGAATCGTATTCCGTAACTTCGGAACAGTCGAATTTCAGCGTGCGTAATTGCGTTTTCGGGGACGCTTCGGCGTAGGCTTTTTGCAGGGTTTTCGTGTCGGCAAGTCCGAGCGAAATCGACCATTTCCCTTGCGGACGGACGATGAGCGTTCCCGTTGTTTCATCGCATTCCGCGGGAACGGACGAGATTTTTTTGCGCTCTGAACTTTTTCGGAAACCGAACATTTCGGGAAAAGCTACCTCCCCCTTTTTTTCTTTGCGAGAAAAAAACGAACCCCGACGTTTGTTGCTGACTAAGCCGGAACAAAAAACGGGAAGCCGGAATGAGTTTTCTAAATTTCAATTTTCATGCCGTCGTAGCCGAGAACGACACCGGGAGGCAACGTGGCGGAATCCCGGACATAATCGACACGAAACGTCATGTGCGTGAAAATCGTTTTTTTTGCGCGAGTCGCTTCCGCCACGGCGAGCGCTTTTTCAAAATTGAGATGCGTGGGGTGCGGCGGGCGGTGTAGGGCGTCGATAACAAGCACGTCCGCGTCTTTTGCAAGCGCAATTGCCTCGGCGGGAACGTCGCTACAATCCGTGTAGTAGGCGATTCTCGCGCCGGATTTTTTCTCCGTAAAAACCATGCCGAGCGAAACGAAGCGTGCACCGTGCGGGAGAATCGTCGTCCGGACGTGCGTGCCGCAGGGAAGCGTCATTTCTGCGGGAGCAAGTTCGGGCAAAAGTGCGATGTAGCCCTGTGTGGACTGTGGGCGGATGCCGTAAGGGTAAATTGCCTCGACGCGTTCTTTGCCTTCCGGCGTTGTCCAAACGGGAATAGCGTTCCCGCCGCGCAAATCGCAGAAGCGGCGCAAGTCGTCCATACCCAAAATGTGGTCGGAATGTCCGTGCGTGAGGAAAAAATAATCGACTGCGGGAACGCCGAATTTCATGCAGGCGAGGCGGAATTCCGGACCGGCATCGATTTGGATATGCGCGCCGTCGCTGACGAGATGCGCACAGGCGCGATTTCGCCAATTCTTAGGCTCGGACAAATCCAAGCCGTCGTTCGGATGTCCGAGAAGCGGAACGCCTTGCGACGTTCCCGTGCCCAGCAAAATGAGTTCCATCGGGTTCAATCCTAACCCTAATCGCCTTCTGCATAAACAGAAATTTAGCGAAGCGTTGGCTTCTCTAAATTTCAATCGATTGCGAATCTCGAATTTCGAATTCCGAATGATTACCAAGGATGGAAAAAGGAATGTGTGGCTACGAGTGATTCTCGGGATTGCGAACAAGAGTTGAAGTTCTTTCCCGCCACGACGAAGACCGGGAGGTCTTCGTTCCCAATTTTTGACGGCACTTCATTCGCAATTCGGAATTTGAAATTCGAGATTAATTGAAATT
>JAFSAO010000005.1 GCA_017440935.1 Opitutales bacterium | reverse complement strand
TTCCAACATTATCGACCGAGCAGAAATGTTTTACGAAAAACTTCCGAAAGCGGCCCGCCAATCTGCGGTTTAATTTCCGGAAAATTTCTGCCCCAAGAGAGCGTTCCCGCAAAACCCGCAGGAACGCTCTCTTTTTTGTGTGAAACGAAATCAAAGTTTGCCGCCTGACATCGGTCGCAGAATATAACTTTCAGCTTCCAATTTTTATCTCACGGATTCATTCTATCGGCATGCCGACACCCAACGTTTGGAACCGCAAAGACCTCATCGCCATCGAACCCCTTTCCCGCGACGAGCTCGAAACCCTTTTCGCACAAGCGGAAATTTTCAAAGCCTCCTTTAACGGGCGCGAAAAATTTGACACGCTGAAAAATCGCACCGTTGCCACGTTTTTCTTTGAACCGAGCACGAGAACGCGTTCCGCTTTTGAAGTTTCCGCACGTCGCCTCGGTGCGGATTTGCTCACGCTGAGCGAAACGACTTCTTCCCGCACCAAGGGTGAAACACTGCGCGACACGGCAATGAACATTCGCGCAATGATGGTCGATATGGTCATTATGCGCCACTCCGCCGCCGGAGCCGCGTCTTACCTCTCGAAAGTTCTCGACGTTCCCGTGGTTAACGCGGGTGACGGCGCGCACGCGCACCCGACGCAGGCGCTACTTGATGCCTTTACTTTGCGGGAGCACTTCGGGCGCGATTTGACCGGAAAAAAGGTTACGATTCTTGGAGATATTCTTTTTTCTCGCGTCGCCCGTTCCAATATTTACTGCCTCACAAAACTCGGCGTCGAAGTTACGCTTGCGGGACCGACAACGCTCGTTCCCGAGGAATTCAGCTCGTTCCCGGGCGTGCGTATCGCCCATGACCTGAAAAGCGCGCTTTCGGACGCAGATGCTGTCATGCTTTTGCGGATTCAGCACGAGCGCCAGACGACAACGCATTTCCCGTCTCTCGGCGAGTATACGGCGTTTTTCGGCGTCAATCGCGAGCGCCTCGAATGGATGAAACCCGATGCCATCATCATGCACCCGGGACCGATTAATCGCGGAGTTGAACTCGAAAGTGAAATTGCCGACGGTCCTCGCTCCGTCATTCTGCGCCAAGTCACTAACGGCGTTGCCGTGCGTATGGCGGGAATGCACCTTTGCACAAAATTCTGCGACGAGCAGAAGAAAGCCTAAAAACAGCAGTTGCGGCAGAAGCTCCGTCACGGCGGCGATAAATTGAAATTTGACGAATCGAAACCGTATTTCTACGATTTCGGTAATGTTTGTGATTGTTCACTCCGGAGCTCTTATCGGTATTGAAGCGTTGCCCGTCCACATTGAAATGAAATCGGGCTTACACGGCGATCCCGGCTTGCGCGTAGTCGGTTTGCCCGATGCGGCAGTCAAGGAATCGACGGAACGTGTAACGGCGGCAATGATGAACGGTGGCTTTTCGCTCAGCGATACGCGCACTGTCATCAACCTTGCGCCCGGCGACATCCGCAAGGAAGGACCGATTTATGATTTGCCGATTGCGCTTTCGATTTTGGCAACTTCAAAGCAAATGGATTTTTCCCGCTTGGAAAAATTTGTCATCGCGGGCGAATTGAGTTTGAACGGGAACGTGCGACCAGTGCGCGGAGGTGTTTCGCTTGCGCTTTTGGCGCGGCGGGAACGGCGTGATTTAATTTTGCCGAAAAAATCCGCCGAAGAAGCGGCGCTGGTGGAAGGCGTGCGTGTTTTTCCCGTAGAGACGTTGGCAGAGTGCGTGAAATTCCTTAACGGCGATTCGGAAATTGCTCCGCTGACACCGGAAAAAAGCCCGTTTCGTTCCCGCGCAAACGCGTTTAGCGTAGATTTTTCCGAGGTGAAAGGGCAGTTGCAGGTGCGGCGCGCCGTCGAAGTTGCCGTTGCCGGAGGACACAATATTCTGATGATCGGTTCGCCGGGTTCGGGGAAAAGCATGATTGCCAAACGGATTCCGACGATTCTTCCCGCTCCGACGCTCGACGAATTTTTGGAGATTCTCGGGATTCACTCTGCGGCGGGAATTTCGCTTGCGGACGAAAATCGTTTTTTCTCGCGACCGTTTCGCAGTCCGCACCACACGATTTCCGATGTCGGACTCATCGGCGGCGGAAGCGTCCCCGGACCGGGCGAAATTTCACTCGCGCACAATGGGGTGCTTTTTCTCGATGAATTTCCGGAGTTCAAACGCTCGGCTCTGGAAGTGATGCGCCAACCGTTGGAGGATGGTGAAGTCAGCATTTCCCGGGCTGCGGGAAAAATAACTTTGCCGAGCAGATTCATGCTTGTTGCCGCGATGAATCCTTGTCCCTGCGGCTATCTCGGTGACAAATCGCGCCAATGCCGCTGCTCTCCGGTTCAAATCCAACGCTATCGCTCCCGCCTGTCCGGACCGCTTCTCGACCGTATCGACATTCATGTGGAAGCGCCCGCGCTTTCCATTGATGAACTGCGCACCGCCGCCCCGGGCGAAAGTTCCGCCGTCATGCGGGAACGCATTTGCTCCGCGCGCGAAATTCAAAAAAAACGCTTCGCGGGAACGACATTGCGTAACAATGCGCAAATGACGTCGCGACAACTGCGCGAAGTTTGTGCGCTCTCGGCGGAGCAGGGCATGATTTTGCAACGCTCCATGGAAAATCTCGGACTTTCCGCCCGCGCCTACGACCGTATATTAAAGGTTGCCCGAACGATTGCGGATCTCGCGGGAACGCCGTCAATCGAAACTCCGCATTTGCTTGAAGCTATCAATTATCGGAGCCTCGATCGCAACACGCAGTATTTTTAGCCGGAGCTTTCTTGAGAAGAAAATGAAAACCGCCGACAAGCCCTAAGAACCTATCGGCGGCGAGTCATCTCTTACTGATTTGACACTATTTCTCTCTATTAACCTCTAACACTTTGACGTGCCGAAATAAACGGACGTTCAAAACTCCGACAATCGTATCACGGAAAATTTCTGATTCAAGTATTTTTATAACAAGTGTTTGTTAAATTAGTGTGCGTTCGGGAATTACGAAAAAAAAGACAGGCATTTCTGCCTGTCTCGTGCGGAAAGTTTTCCGGGAGGATTAGCGGCGTTTTGCGTTTTCCTGTGCAAGAAAGGCGAGAATGGCTTTCTGCGTGTGGAGGCGGTTTTCCGCTTCGTCAAAAATGATACTTTGCGGACCTTTCAGCACGCCTTCGGAAACTTCTTCGCCGATGTGCGCGGGAAGGCAATGCATGAAATACGCATTTTTGTCGGCGAGAGACATCAAGTGCTCATTGACCTGATACGGGCGGAACTCGCGCAGGCGGCGCTCTTTTTCGTCTTCCATGCCCATGCTGACCCAAACGTCGGTGTAAAGCACGTCGGCTCCTTTGGCGGCGGCTTCGGGATCCGTCGTAAACGTGAAATTCGGCGCGATGCCGTCGGCTTTGAACTGTTTGTAAAGCTCAGCCGTCGGTTCGTAACCTGCGGGACCGCAGAGCACGACTTCCATGCCGAGATGGACGCAGCCGAGTGCGAAAGTGTTGCCCATGTTGCACGCCGTGTCGCCGATGAAGACGATTTTTCGTCCGCGCAGGGATTTGCCCATTTCTTTGGCGTTCCCGCCGCTCCAACGTTCGGCAAGCGTGAACATATCGGTGTAGAATTGGCAGGGATGGAGAAAATCCGAAAGCGCGTTGACAACGGGCATTGAGCCTTCTTTAACAAAGGTTTCGAGCAGGGCGTGTTCGTGGCAACGAATCACCATACCGTGCAGGTAGCGCGACAGAACTTTTGCCGTGTCTTCCGGCGTTTCGCCGCGGGCGAGTTGCATATCTTCGGCATTGAGCATGACGGGATTGCCGCCGAGTTCCCTTACGCCGACCTGAAACGAAACACGCGTGCGCGTCGATTTTTTGAAAAACAAAAGTCCCCAGGATTGATCCGCAAGAGGCTTGGGAGCGCTCGGACTTCCGCGTTCGGCTTTCAACTTTGCTGCGAGTTCAAAGACGTAGGCGGCTTCTTCGACGTTCAAATCGGTTTCTTTCAGGAAGTGTCTCATCGATTTCTCGGTGTGTTGGTGTGTTAATTTTGAAAAGGGTTCATTAGAACAGTTCGGGATGTGAAATGCAATTTTGAAAAATGCGAAGCCGGCGTGCAGTTTTTCAAACTCCGCCGCTTTCACTTCTTTGTTTTTTTCCGGATTCCCTTTTGGGCGGGAACACGATTTGCTGAATCCGATTATGAATTTTTCAAATATTTCCGCCGTAATTTTTGATATGGACGGCACGTTGCTGGATTCCGAACGTTTAAGCCATAAGGCTTGGGACGCCGCCGCCCGGGAAATCGGCGAACGTGTTACACGGGAAATTTTTCTCAAAATGGTCGGACACCGTTCGGCGGATTGTATGCGGATTATGCAACACGAAATCGGGCGACCGCTTCCGAATGAACAAATCATCGCTTCGGCTCGGGAGTATTACGCGGCATTAGTGCGCGCCGGCGTTCCGCTGATGCCGGGCGCGCGGGAAATGTTTGATTTCGCGCGGGAACGCGGCTGGAAAATCGGCGTTGCGACATCTACGCGCCGCGAAAGTGCGCAAGAAAAACTTGAACACGCCGGATTGTGGAGCCGAGTCGATGCGGCGACGTGCGGCGATGAGGTCTCAATCGGAAAGCCCGATCCGGAAATCTACCGCGCGACGGCGGAAAAGTTGGGCGTTCCCGCAGAAAATTGTCTTGCCGTGGAGGATTCTCCGACGGGATTTCGCTCCGCGTTTTCCGCCGGTTGCGTTTCCGTGCTTGTTCCGGATTTGGTTACACCCACGCCCGAAGCACTTCGCGACGCTGCCGGAGTTTTCCCCTCGTTGCTTGCGTTACGGGAAAAACTTCGCGAGGAGTTGTCGCCCGCTTGATTTTTTTGAAATTTGATTCTGTAAAATTTTTGTTTTCGCGCGTAAAATCCGTTCCCGATGGAAGATTTGAAAAACCTTTTGAAAATTGCGGAAGATGCGGCGCGCGATACGGGCGCGATTTTGCGTGCCGGCGGAAATCGCAGTGTCGCTCTCAACTCTGATACCGATGTCAAACTTGCCGCCGACGTCGATTCCGAAAAGCTCGTGCGGGAACGCCTCGGCGCAACCGGCTTGCCGATTTTCGGCGAAGAGCTTGGCGGCGATCCCGCGCTTTATGATTCTCCGGGAACGCTTTACTGGGTCGTGGATCCGCTCGACGGAACGTTTAACTACCAGCGCGGACAGCCGCTAACCTGCGTAAGCATCGGTCTGATGCGCGGGAACGAACCCGTGCTCGGCGTGATTTATAATTTTAATGCGGATGAAATGTTTTCCGGTGTGGTCGGAACGGGGATTTTTCTGAACGGAGAAAAAATCGTTCCCGCGTGGGCAAGCGAGATTTCGCAGGCGTGCCTGATGACGGGATTTCCCGCGCTTGCGGACAAATCGCCCGAGGCGCTTGCGCCGTTTATCGCCGAAGTCGGAATGTTCAAAAAAATCCGCATGATCGGAACGGCGGCGCTCGCCGTCGCCTATGTTGCTGCGGGACGCGCCGACGTTTACAGCGAAAAAGGGACGAATCTCTGGGATGTTGCTGCGGGGATGGCTCTTGTTAAGGCCGCCGGAGGTTTTATTAAAATCGAAGCGACCGGAAAACGCGCGTTGAACTTCAACTTGCGTTGTGCCGCCCGCGAAGAGTGGCTTTGAGAAAAAAAATCGAATTGCCCTAAAACAAAAGAAGCGCTCCCGCGGGAACGCTTCTTTTGTTTCACGGTCTGTAGACCTTTTAGGCTTTTGCCGCCTGCGCTTTGATGCCGCTGTTGACGAGTGCGAGGAAGTCGTTTGCAACGAGAGCCGCGCCGCCGATCAAGCCGCCGTCGATGTCCGGCTTGGCGAGGAGTTCGTCCGCGTTGGACGGTTTCATTGAGCCGCCGTAGAGAATACGGATGTTCGCGGAAACGGTGCCGAGGATTTCGGTGAGCGTTTTACGAATGAAAGCGTGAACTTCCTGCGCCTGTTCCGGAGTCGCCGTTTTGCCCGTGCCGATTGCCCAAACCGGTTCGTATGCGATGACGACGCTTTCCGCTTTGTCTGCGGGAACGTCTGCGAGACCGCCGACGAGCTGGGTTTTGATGACTTCTTCGACCTTGCCGGCTTCGCGTTCTTCGAGCGTTTCACCGACGCAGAGAACGGGCTTGAGATTGCTTTCAAGGCAAGCGAGGACTTTTTTGTTGATGAAAGCGTCCGTTTCTCCGTAGTAGCTGCGGCGTTCGCTGTGTCCGAGAATAACATAGGAGACCTGAAGGCCGCGGAGCATGGCGGCGGAGATTTCGCCCGTGTAGGCGCCGGCGGCTTTGTCGCTGACGTTTTGTGCACCGATTTTCGTCGTCGAATTGCCGACGAGAGCGGAAACCGACGGAATCGACGTGAACGTCGGGCACATCAGGACGTCGATATCGTTCTGATTCGCGACGGCTTCAATAATCGGCTTTGCGAGTTCAACGGCTTCCGTCGCCGTTTTGTTCATTTTCCAGTTACCTGCAATGAGAATTTTGCGTGACATGATTTTTGATATTAATAAAAGTGTTAGTTATTGATGAGTGGATGTTTTTATAGCGAACAACGAACAGTGAATAATGAATAACGCAGTGCTAAAATTTTTGCCGAAGGCAAAAATCTTGAACAATGAATTATTCACTATTCGTCATTCATTGTTCGTTAAGCCTTATGCTTTGTCGAGTGCGTCTACGCCCGGGAGAATTTTGCCTTCGAGGAGTTCGAGGGAAGCGCCTCCGCCCGTGGAGCAGTGTGAAACGGTTTTCGCAACGCCGAACTTTTTCGCCGCCGTAGCCGTGTCGCCGCCGCCGACAACCGTCGTCGCGCCGTCAGCCGTCGCTTTCGCAATTGCGTCCGCCATGGCTTTCGTTCCCGCGGCAAAGCTGTCGAATTCAAAAACGCCTGCCGGGCCGTTCCAAACGATGGTTTTGGAAGCGAGAATGGAAGCGGTGAAAATTTCGTTGGTTTTCGGTCCGACGTCGAGCCCCATCCAGCCGGCGGGAATTCCGGTTTCGTCGGTCGCAGCCTGCGTTGCCGCGTCAGCCGCGAACTTGTCACCGCAGATGTAGTCGACGGGAAGCGTGATCTTCACGCCTTTTTCGGCAGCCTTGGCAATGAGTTCGGGAACGAGCTTCGCGCCTTCTTCGTCGAAGAGGGAAGAGCCGATTTCCATGTTCTGCATGACTTTCTTGAACGTGAACGCCATGCCGCCGCCGATGATGATTTCGTTGGCTTTGTCGATAAGGTTTTTGATCAGCGGAATTTTGTCCGCGATTTTTGCTCCGCCGAGGATGGCGAGAAGCGGGCGCGCCGGATTATCGAGCACTGCGGCAAACGCTTTGAGTTCCTTTTCCATGAGGAAGCCGGCAACCTTCGCGGGAAGATCGACACCGACCATCGAGGAGTGAGCGCGGTGAGCCGTGCCGAACGCGTCGTTCACGTAAACATCGACGTTTTTGGAGAGGCTGGCGCGGAATTCCGCAACTTTCGCGGGATCGGCCTTAATCTTGTTCCCGTCGGCGTCTTTCGCCTTGCCTTCTTCTTCGATGTGGAAGCGAAGGTTTTCGAGGAGGAGAATTTCTCCCGGTTTGAGATCGGCTTTTGCCTGTTCGGCAGCTTCGCCGACGCAGTCTTCAACGAATTTTACCGGTTTGCCGATTTGCTTGGAAAGTTCTTCGGCGACGGGTTTGAGGGAGAATTTCGGCGTTACCTGACCGTTCGGGCGACCGAGGTGCGAGGCGAGGACGACCGCCGCACCGTTGTCGAGCGCGTATTGAATCGTCGGAAGCGCTGCGATAATGCGCTGCGGGTTGGTAATCGCTCCCGTCACTTTGTCCTGCGGGACATTGAAGTCAACGCGGATGAAGACGCGTTTGCCGTTAACATCGATATCACGAATTGTTTTAGCTGCCATAGTCTTTGGATTTTTAAAAAGTTTTTCCATTAAACGCGCGCGGGAACGGCTTTGCAAATGCAAAAAAGGAATTTCGGGACTTGTGCGATACCGCGCGGGAACGGTATTTTTTCCTTGCGATGAAGTTTTTTTCAAAAATTTTTACGGGAACGGCGTTGCTGTGTGTCAGCTCCGCAATGCTTTTTGCGGGAACGCTTCCGAAAACACTGAAATCCGAAGCCCATAGCCGGGACGCGTATGGCTGGGCGAATCGCCACGCCGCAGTTTTGGAGCGGAACAAACTCGTAAAGCCCGACTACGTTTTCTTCGGCGATAGCATTACGCACTGGTGGGGCGGGCAACCGAAGTGCGACGTAATGCCCGTTGTCGGCGCGGATTCCTGGGAAAAACTTTTCGCGGGACACGTCGTTACGAATTGCGGTTTCGGCTTCGATTATATTGACAACGCGTATTACCGTGTCGAAAACGGAGAACTCGACGGTATCGCTCCGCGTGTCATTCTCGTAAACCTCGGAACAAACAATATCGGTCATCGCGGCGATTCCTCCGAGGCGTGCGGGGACAATATGGCGGCGTTTGTTCAGCTGCTTCGCGAAAAAAGTCCGAAGTCGAAAATTTTGCTCGTCGGCGTTTATCCTCGCCGCGAAAAACAGCTTGCCGAAATCATAGAAAAAACGAACCTGCGCTACGCCGCGCTCGCCGACGGGGAACACGTGTTTTTCGTCAATCCGGGAACGTTTTTGCTCGCTGCCGGTTCAAAGACGGCAAATCCCGAGCTGATGCGGGATAGCGTTCACCTGAACGCTGCCGGCTACCGCGTTATCGCCGCAAAAATTGCCGAAAAACTCGCCGAAATAGATCCTCTCTACACGCGAAAATAGAAAAGCACCATTTTCTTTCCGTTTTAAATTTCTTTGAAACATTTGCGTTCCCGTCGCGTTTATCCTCTACTACAAACCGATGAGCGAACCCCGAATATCTCCTTGCGAGCCCGATCTTGATGCACAGCGTATGCAGCGCGTTGCTTCGGGAGATTTTTCGGCAATGCGGGAACTCGTCGAACGCTGGCAAAAACCGCTGATAAACTTCTTTTTCCGCTCGGTTAACTCCGTCCACACGGCGGAAGATTTGGCGCAGGCGACATTCGTCAAAATTTTTCGCAACGCGGGAACATACGAAGCGAAAGCACGTTTTTCGAGCTGGATTTTCCTTGTCGCGCGTTCGATTCTCATCAGCAATTTCCGCAAGGAAATTGTGCGTCCGTCGACGGCGACCGATCCCGCCGATTTGCCCGCCGTGGCGGAACCGACTGACGCGCTCGGTGTTTCCGATTTGGAGCACGCTTTTTCCGAATCGGTAAAAACGCTTCCGGAAAAACACCGCACGGCGATTCTGCTTTTGTGCCAGCAGGAACTTTCCTACGAGGAAATCGCCGAAACGATGGAAACGAATGTGCAAAACGTAAAAACTTGGATTTTTCGTGCGCGGCGGAGTCTGCGCGACGCACTTTCCGTTTTTCTGGAAAAATAATTTTCGTCATGCTGAAACTTTTTTGAAAATTTTTCGTTTTCCTAAACATAAGCAATGAAAAACAACGCCACAGTCGATGCGGACAAACGCTTGGAGACCTTGCTCGCGGGAACGCCGCTTGAGCCGTCGGGCGATTTTGCGCACCGTGTTTACGAAGCGTGTCTGAACGAAATGATTGACGCGAAACTCGCGCAGATGCCCGTTGAGCCGAGCTCGGATTTTTCGGCTCGCGTGATGGCGGAAATTTCCTCGGGAAACAATGTTGTCGCGTTCCCGCAGCGTTTTCCTGCGTTTCGCCGCGCGCTTCGCGTGTCTGCCGCCGGAGTTGCCGCCGTGCTCGCCGTAACCGTCGGAATTTTCTCGCTGAAACCGCAGGCAGTATCGCTCAACGAACAAGTAGCGAGTGTGCTCAGCTCCGATCCCGAGCTCGCCCGGCTCGCTTCGGCAGACGATGATTTTACGCTTAGCGAACTCGTTGCCGCGTCGGAGCTTTTGACGGCACTCAACGACAATTCCTCTCAGACCGCAGATTTTTTTGCATACTATGAAAACTAAAATCACAGCAATCCTCACGTTCTTCGCTGCGTCCGTTTTCGCTTTCGCGGAAACCGCCGTCGAAGCTCCGACCGCTCCCGAAACGGCTCCGGCTCCGCAAGTTTGTGCCGCGCAGCCGAAAAAATGCCCGAAGGCGCGTCCGCAAATTTCTCAGGAAATGCGCGAGGCTTTCGTGCAGCGAGTTCTTCTTTCGCTCAGCGAAGAAGATTTGGCAAAACTCGCCGAAAAGGTTGACGCCGTTCGCAAAATGACGCCGGAACAGAAGGCGGAAGCGATTAAGGCGCTCCCGAAACCGGAATTTCGTCCGCATCCGCAGATGAAAAAATTCCGCGGTAAGCCCGGATGCAGCAAATTCGGCCCGAAGTGCAAAGGCCCGAAAGGTCCCAAATGCAAAGGTCCGAAATGCGGCGACAAAAAAATGGGTAAATGCCATCACGGCCGTCGCGGTCCGGGAGCGAAATTCCACGGGCATCGCGGACACGGTCCGAAAGTCCCGGGTATGAAGCCCTGCATGTGCGGCAAAAAGGGCGCTCCGCTCCCGCCGCCGGCTCCGGAAGCTCCTGTTGCAGAAGCACCTGCCGCCGAATAATCGGCGAGTTATCGCAAGGTCGTTTTAGCGACTGTGTTACCGCTCCCGTGAAAATCCTTGTTGAAAATTTTCGCGGGAGCGCTTCTTTTTGAAACCGTATAAAAAATGATTATGAATTTCCGAAATCTGATTCTTTCTGCCGTTTTGTCGCTCGGATTTTCCGCTTCTGTTTTTGCCGATGCGGAAAAAACATCCGTTCCCGCGGAAGCGCCGCAGTGCCGGGTTCCGGAAAACTCGGAGGTTGCCGACGTGTCTCCGCCTCCGCCGCCCGCATTTTCCCGCGAAGATGCGCGGATGCTCAAACGTCTTTTCCTCATGAAAAACGAGGAGTTACGCCGCTTGGGCGAATTTATCCGGCGGTTGGAAAAGATGCCGCCGGAGCGCCGCAGGCAAATGGCGGAGGATTTGGAGCGGGCGGCATCCGTCAAAACACCTGAACAGCGCCGCGCGTTTGAAAAAGATATGCGGGAACGTTTCCGCCGCGAACGCGCCGATTTGCTCGAACGCTACTTTTCTTCGCTTCCGCCGGAACAGGCAGATGCCGAGCGCAAAAAATTTCTTTCGCTCAACCGGAAAGAGCGTCGCGCCTACATCTTCGAAGTGCGCCGAAAACTCGGTTACGAGCCGTTCCCGCAACAGTCGCCGAAAAAAGGCGAGAACTGAAATCCGGCGGGATTTTCTTCCGGCGTTCCCGCGAGGAAAAAGATTGTGATGCGGCGCGGGAACGCTATGATTTTTCGCCATGAGCGAAGACGAGAAAACGCCGCCCCGAACCTCTGACACCCCTGCTTCCGACGAAGTCTACTGCGTTCGAAAATTTTCTTTTTCCGAACTCTTCGTGCGCGCAAAAAAATTCGGACTCGGTTTTTACGACGAAGTTTGGAAACCGACGGTCTCCGGCGAGCGCTCGTTCCCGCTTCAGGCGTTTTTTCTGCTCTGGCGCGTTGTCGAAATTACGATTGCACGCACACTGACCAACCGGATTCCGCTTCAGGCGGCGGCGCTCACATACTATTTGCTCATGGCTCTTGCGCCGTTTGTGATGTTTGTCCTGACGGTTTTCGGCGTCGTGATGAACGTGCGCGGGGAAGAAGCCGTGGAAACGATGAAACTCCGCATCGCCGAAACGATGCAGCTTATCGCGCCGGAAACGACCGCCGCCGAGCAAAATGCCGCAGAAGCCGCGTCGCTGGAGTCCGGACACACGGTGGTCGCGACGGTGGCGCCGGAATTGCAGGAATTTGCCAACAATCTTTTGGAAAGCACGATGGCAAATTCGAGCTCTGCGGGAACGATCGGTTTTATCGTTCTCGCCGTTCTCGCGATCTTCATGGTCGCGCGCGTGGAAGACGCGTATAACCTGATGTGGAACGTCAAAGTGGGGCGGAGCTGGAGCAAGCGTTTTCTCGTGTATTTTCTTTTCCTCGTGTTTGGCGGTGCGCTGGTCGCGGTTTCCGCGTCGGTGCTTTCCGTTTCCGCCGCGTTTCGCGGAATTACGGCGATGACGGGAACGGTTCCGGATTGGGCGGCGTCTTTGCCCGGCGGCGAAACATTTTTCGGACTGATGACGACGTTTGTCCCGACGTTGATTGCCTTTCTCGCGCTCACGCTTGCGTTTGCATGTTTGAACAAATATATGCCGAAAACGTCGGTGCGTTGGCGTCCGGCGCTGATGGGCGGCGCCTTTGTTGCCGCCGTCTTTATTGCGAACCAAAAATTGGCGATGATTTATGTGCGCCAGATTTCCGAGTTCAATTCGATTTACGGAAACCTCAGCGTCATTTTTATCATTATGTTCATGCTCTACATGGGCTGGATTTTCGTTTTGCTGGGCGGACAACTTTCCTTCGCGGTGCAGAACGCGCGCTTTTTGAAAAATCTCAATCGTGAGTGGGCGGAACTGAGTCCGCGCTCGAAGCAGGAAGCCTTTTTCGCGTGTCTTTTCGCCATTTTTGCCAAATGTTCCCGCGAACCCGTCGGGTTTACGCCGAACGAACTCAGCCACAAGCTCAGCGTTCCCGTGAATCATGTCTTGGAATGTGTCGATGTGCTGGAAGCGCAGGGCATGATTGTGCCGCTCGCGAGCGACGGGAGCGAAACGCGCTACAATACAACGGGTTCGGTGCCGAAAATGACCGTTTCCGAAATTAAGCGGCGTTTCGATAATCTTCGCGAACCGCTTTTCCTCGGCGGAGACCGCGAAATCCGCCTCGCGCTCAAGCGCTTTTCCCGAGCGTTTTTTGCCTGCCGCGACACGATGACGGTTGACGAATTGCTTCGCATCGCTAATTCGCGCGACAAACGCAATAAGCAGGTAAAGGCGGGAAGCTAATTGGAGTCTCAAGCATCGGGCATCAAGTAAATTAGAGACCGAAGCCCGGAAACCGGCAATTACTGAAGTTTTTGCCCAAAGCAAATACTGATGAAGAAGCCCATTTCGGTATTACCTCTAAGCTCTATAATCACTAAGCTTTCGTCTTTTTTTTCTTATTTCTATTTCGCAAAGGCGTAATTACAATTCCCCGCAATTATGAAAATTGCGGTTGTCGGAGCGGGCGCGGTTGGCGCCTACCACGGAGTTTGCCTCGCGAGAGCGGGACACGATGTCCATTTCCTTTTGCGTAGCGATTACGAAATCGTGCGGGAACGCGGTTTTGAAATTCGCGATCGCGGGAACACATTTACCGTTCCCGTGCACGCACACAAAACGCCCGAGGAAATCGGCGGTTGCGACCTCGTTTTAATCGCGTTGAAAACAACGGCGAATGCACAATTTCCGAAACTTCTTCCGCCTCTTGTCGGCGCGGGAACGACGGTGTTGACTCTGCAAAACGGACTCGGAAACGTCGAGGCGCTCGGCGCGCTTTTCGGCGCGGAAAACGTCGTCGGCGGGCTGTGCTACGTTACGATCAACCGCGTCGCGCCCGGCGTTATCGCCAATCTCGGCGGCACGCGCCTTTGGCTGGGCGAGGGCGACGGCGGCGCGCCCCGGGAACGCACGCACGCGCTCGTGAAAATGTTTTGTGAAGCCGGGCTTCCGACCGAAGCAAAAAATTCGCTCGAAGAAACGCTTTGGAAAAAACTCTGCTGGAATATTCCGTTCAACGGGCTCGCGATTGCCGGCGGAAATATCGCGTGCGACGCGCTTTTGGCTTCGCCGGAACTTGTCGAGCTTTCGTGGATTCTTATGCGCGAAATTCAGGCGGCGGCGCGTTCCCGCGGTTGCGAAATTTCCGACGAGCATTTGCAGAAACAGTTCGACGTTACCGCGCGTTGCGGCGCGTATTTACCGTCGAGCCTGCTCGATTTTCGCGCCGGACGGGAAGTCGAAATCGAATCTATTTGGGGCGAACCGCTTCGTCGCGGCACCGCCAACGGCGTTTCCATGCCGCACCTCGAAACGCTTTATCTTTTGCTCAAAACACTTTGCCGGAACAGAGAAATTAGGAATTAACACTCCACTTTTCCACTAAAAAATGCCTGCGCTTTCTGCAAAAAACGGTTTTTGGACTTCGCCGCACGGGCGCGCGCTCCCGCGTGATTTTGCGAAACGCACTTTGCTGATGGGCATCGTGAATGCGACGCCGGATTCGTTTTCCGACGGCGGAAATTTTCTCGCTCCCGAAGCCGCGCGGGAACAGGCGTGCGCATTGGTCGCGGCGGGCGCGGACATTATCGACCTCGGCGCGGAATCCACGCGCCCGGGTTCGGAACGAATCAGTGCGGACGAAGAATTGCGGCGGTTGCTTCCCGCGTTGCGCGCCATTCGCGATGCGCTCCCGCACGTTCCCGTCTCCGTCGACACGTCGCGCCCGGAAGTTGCCGAAGCCGCAATTCTCGCCGGCGCGGATATTATCAACGACGTTCTCGCCATCGGGGCGTCCGGCACCGTTCCCGCCGCTTCGGAGAAATATGAGATGGGACAACTCGCCGCGCGCTTGGGCGCTCCGGTTATTGCGATGCACAACCGACCTTCGGCGGATTACGCGGATTTTTGGACGGATTTTCTAAAAGACTTAAATGTCGGTATCGACCGCATTTTAAAAAGCGGCGTTCCCGCGAATCAGCTTTGGATTGATCCCGGTTTCGGCTTCGGAAAAACACCGGAACAAAATTTGCAAATCGTGGCGCGTTTGCGGGAAATCGCCGAGCTCGGATTTCCGGTTTTGCTCGGAACGAGCCGGAAAAGCACGCTGGGAATCGTTCTCGGCGGAAAGCCTCCGCGGGAACGCACGGGCGGAGATTCCGCCTGCTGCGCGCTCGGCGCATTCCACGGAGCGGCGTGCCTACGCCTGCACGACATCGCCGCCCACCGCGACAACGTCATCACCGCCGACGCCATCTCCCGCACACTCTCCTAAAGGAGATAAAAGAGCTTAATTCCCTTATTTCTTGTCCGGTAATGTCGGGAAAAAGAACTGCCAAAGCTCAATGCGATATGCGGCACAAATTTTTTCGATAGTGCACAGGAGGACATTTGGGCACCGGTCGGCTTCGATGTGCTGATACGTTTTATAGTCCATTTCCGCGAGCTCGACAAAAGCTTCCTGCGTCAGACCTGACGCAGGAAGCAATGCTTTT